>SVEB01000093.1 GCA_015057635.1 Lachnospiraceae bacterium
AACAGCTTCTCCGAAGGCACCGATTCAAACCGCATCGTCAGCTCATAATCAGAGCTTCCCATAATCGGCTTTAGCTCCCTTGCATCTACACGAATTGGCACACAATAGCGATTGATCCGGTTTCGGTTTCGCCAGTACTCCTCCAATAATACCTCGCCTCTCTGGTTATAGTAACTGATCCATCCTTCCGGTGAGATGACGGCTGTAATTTTCCCATTTTTAATGGTGTAAACCGTTCCAGTCTGATGGTACTTTGCATATTCTTCTCCCCGATACCATGGATCGGTCGTATCCACTTCCTCTGCTGTGATTTTTGGCACGCATTCTTCCACCTTCTCCGTCAGTGCCCAGTCATTCTCATCCCTCTTCGCCTCTCCAGTCATTCTGACACGAAAAGAGTTTCTTCCCCATGGTTCCAGCCATAACGTATGCTTTCCATTTCCAATGATAATTCGATTTCCTTCCTGATACACTCTCATCTGTTTTCTCCCTCTTCTATATTGAATTCTGCTACTTCAATCTTAATGCGCTCTATACCCACGACTGCCCTGCACGTACCCTTTCATACTCGCAGTCCTCTCCATACAAAATGCCGCGAGATCCGGTTGCAATATAAAATCGTCCAAAATGTCTCTTATCCCCATCGATGCTGTTAATCTCACCATACATCTGATGTGCCTGATTCAGCCGTAAAAAAGTCCTTCCTTCATCATTGGTCCGATAAAATCCATAACTGCCATCAATCACACCGCACAGATAGATCATCTTTTTCTCAGTCCGATAATCCACATCAGGACGTAAAAGTCCAAGTCCCATCCGGTAACAGATATCTCCTTCCTTCGTAAGCCTCGTTAATACGATCCGGTCAATATCTTCCCAGTAAACAAGCTTCCAGAGACCGTCTTTTGCAAGCGCCATATAAAGCACACCGGATTTTCCTCCTTCGCCGTGCACCTCGGTCTTGTTTGCCGTATCAATATAGCCGAAATCGCTCTTTGGAATATATTCGATTTCCTTTCCTTCCTGATCTTTTGGCATATCCGGCACTTTCTCATAAAACGTTCTGCCACCATCAAGGCTTACATAAATCTGCCCTTCCCCGCCAAATCCGAAGAAAAGTTCTGGCTTCATCCTGTCTCCAAATACTTTTAAAAAGCCCTGTAAAACAGGATTTAAGAAACGGTCGTAAACGAAAACTTTTTCGAAAGTCTTCCCCCCGTCATGGCTTGCAATCACCATATCCACTGGAAGACGGATGCCATCCGCAATGGACCATACAATATTCATTCCATCCGGTGACATAGCCACCCATCCCGGGTTCACATTCGGATTCTCAATCTGCTTTAGCGCCTTATCTATGTGCTCATTGATTCCAAATGGCATTTTAAGTCGTTTAAATGTCCGAAAGCCATCTCTTGTCTCAATAAGTCCCCCTTTTGTCTTTCCTGTCCAATTTCCTCTTGCCGAAATAATTGCTATCCTGCTGTCTAAATCCGATACTTCTGCATTGATGCAGGTGATATAGCGGTTTCCCTCCGGATCGTCAAAGGAATTCCGACATGGCTTATGCAGGTCACGGAATGCGAATCCGCCCAAATCTCCTACAATATCTACTACCTTCACATCTCCATTTACCGGAGCATACACGTTCAGATGTACCGTCTCCTCAATCCCATCACACCAGTCATGGTATCTTGGATGTTTGCTTAACAGCGCTCCTGTCGTAAAAACACCCGTCCCGGAGTTAAACCACACCTCATTCGGATTAAACGGATTGATCTTAATATCACTCATCCAGTGAAGCAGGCTTCTTCCTCCGTTGAATTCCGGTCGCATATAAGAAGCGCGGAAGCTAAGGTCTCCTTTTTGCAGTCCATCAAGACTTACACTCCAGCTGTTTCCGTAATCATAGGACAGATACACACACTCATCCCCAACCTTCTCTCTGCATAATGTCGTGCAGACTAATAGCCCTGGTTTTGCCTTGCATGAGCTAATGCCTCCGAATCCATAATTTAAGCATTCCGATGTATGCTTTCCCTCTCCGTCCGGTGTGATATCCTTATATCCTACAATCTTTCCATCTTTGAAGCAATACCGAAGTACCTTTCCTCCCATAACATCTCCGGAATCACAGCTGTATCCTAAATCCACTACGTAATTCCATCTCCCGGTCACATTCATTGTTATGTATAAATAAGTCCCGTCATAATCATATCTGGCCGCCACAAGCCCGCTCATTTTACTGCCTTCTATCACCGTATTCTCCGGTTCCGTAAGTTGTTCAAAATTAGCTCCGGCATCATAGGATACATACAGACTATGCCCTCTCATTGCATCGCTTTCCCTTGTTGTGTAACCCGCGGTTCCTGCCACGATCGTTTTAGAATCATCCGATACCCAGACAAATGTCATATAGTCTTCCGGCACAGATAACTTCTCCCACGTCTTTCCTCTATCCGTACTCCTTAAAAGCCCGTCAAGCTGGCTTGCAAAATAAAGTACCTCGCTGTCATTCTTATCCACAACAAGTCGAAAACCCGTTCCTCTTCCGCACAAATTCCCGTGTACTGTCACCGGAATTGTCTCATACGTAAAATGTTCCCCATAATCTTCTGAAATGCTAAGCGTCCCACAGCCTTTTCCATTCACGCCGCTCGCAATATAAAGCCGCTTGGGATGATTGTCATCTAATGCGCATGCGATTGGAAATGTCTCATCTAACTGTTCCGTCGTCACATGATCAATCAGGCTGTGCCATCGTCTTTTCACCGGATCAAAACGATAAACACCCCCAATATCCGTTCTCGCATAAAAAATATCTTCCTTCTCTTGATGATACATAAGCCCCGTCACGTAGCCACCGCCTGGAATCGGTGCATTCTGGTACTGATATTCCCGCTCTCCTATTATCTTCATATTTACTTCCCCTCTCATCTGACAATTTTCATTACCGCTCTGAGCCGATATTTCTGCTTATCTCATTTTCCCATACTGTCCTTTGAAAAACCATCCAACTTTTTTGAGGTCGTTTACCACAAAATTTAGTGAAAAACCTTTCCGGCTATAAAAAAGAGTTATTGCACTGCCGAAAATTCAAGCTTTGCAATAACTCTTTTTCTTTCTATTATCTTACCTGAACATGGATCTTATATGTTGCCGTCTTTCCGGTGAACAGGACAGCCTTTACATAAATCACTGCCGTTCCCTGTCCTTTCGCTGTGATCACGCCGGTTTCTGCATCCACTTGTGCTACCTTGGTGTCGGAAGATTCAAATGTCATCTTCACACCTGCGATTGCTTTGGTCAGACGAATATCGGAGAAATCATTTACCCACATCATCGTATCCGGAAGCGTGACTTCGGCTTTTCTTCTTTCATCAACCTTCATCCGGATGCTTTCCGGCATAACGATCTGTCTTAATAAAGTCGCTACAATATTTCTGTCCGGTGACTGCGGCAATACCACATAATCCGATCCCGTTATCAGATTCAGATTCAAGTAACCATCCGCATCCACTACATAAGAATAGCCAAGACGTACTGTCTTTAATGCATCTTTCTCATAACGGAATACATATGCCCTGCTTTCTGCTTTAAAATAGTCACTGTCATCCACATAGATTCTTATCTGTGCCGTTACCGGAAGCTGGTGTTTTTGATGGAAGGAAAGAAGCAATCCCTCCTCATATTCCTTTGTATCTGCAGATAACTTCTGCTGGCCGGCAAGCTGCCTGGTCTCATTTTTATCAAACGAAAGATTTACATCCTCCATCGGTTGAGTGGTATTTACTAAATCCTCTGCTGCAAACGTCCATTCATACGAAATCTTACGCATCTCATCTGCCACTGTCACGATAATAGTCTTTTTTGCCGTTCTTGTAGCATCCAATACAGAATTCTTTAGTATCAGATCGCGCATAATAACGTTTTCACTCTTGCTCAGTCCTGATGGAATGACTAATAACAGCTTAACCGCGGTAACATCCTTCTTCGAAAGCTGTTCTATCATCTGCTGTTCCGGAACTGAAATCTCAAACTGATACAAAGAATCCTTGGTTCCCTTTTTAGAAGCCTGCAGTTCCTTTTCAAATGTTTTCGTAATTAACGCATAAATCTTTCCGTTTTCTTTTACTGTTGTGATCTCCATGCCATCACCGACCTGGCTTACTGCAGAGTCATCCTGTGAAGGAGTCGTCGGGGTAACTGGTTTAGGAGTCGGTGTTGCCGGTACTGGAGTTATCGTCGGTGTTGGGCTTACCGGTTCCGGCGTCGGTGTTGCTGGTACTGGAGTTACCGTCGGAGTCGGGCTTATCGGTTCCGGTGTTGGTGTCGGGGTTTCAATTGGCTCTGGAACCTTAATCACATCATATACCGCACGATCCGGTGATTGATCAAATATCGTATCATAAAATCCATCCGGCAGCTCTTTTTGATAGAAATAATAATCGCAGAATGCGAACAGATCATTTGTTTCTTCCGTACTTCCCTGATGTTCCGTTGGATAATCTCCAAATGCTATATTGCCTTCTACTCCGAGGAATTCATATACCTTGCTTGCTCCAAGATAAGAAGCATACATACCTTCCGGATCCGTTCCGGCATCGTAATAGCCAGCTGATACTAAAACACCCCTTGGTGCCAGAAGAGAGATCAGCATATAGGTTTCAAATGGGACATTATCTCCGCCAAGGAAGTCTGCAAAAATGGTCTTTACCCATGCCATTCCCTGACCCTGTGCCTGGCCGACCGGCTCCTGTTTCTTCATCAGCCAGTCCTTGCCTAAGTGATAGTCTGCATCCAGATACATCTTTCCCTGAGATGACCAGCGAATTGCAGCTGCACCTGCAATACCGGAATGACAAGGATTGGTCACGGCGATCCGGTCACATAATACTCCGGTCACAAGAGCTGCCTTTCCTAAATAACTGAACCCGGTTATCGCGCTGTTATCCGGATTTAACTGACTCAGTTTTCCGGTTCCTGCGTACACACAGTCAAGAATCAGGTTTACGCCCCATGCTCGTCCTGCAAGCGGCCCAACTCCGGTTACATACTCATCCCCTCGGCACTCCGGATACAGTTCATAAAAGATACCGCTGTAATTGCTTCCATTTGCCACATTATTATGATTTGAAAATCCGATGACCGCATATCCGGCTTCCTGCGCACCGCTTATATTACCGCCATAATTGATAATATATGGCCATCCGCCTTCCGGTGCCTCTCCGTCCGGCAGATACAGATCAAAGGTAAAGCTTCTTGTCAGTCCATTTCTCGTGACTAAAACCGTATACGTACTGTCGTCCCCGCTAAAGGATTTGACTAAATCGGCTCCGTCCGGAAGCTTTCCGTACATATAAAATTCATACAGATCCTGAATCTCATCCTTCCTCAGATACCAGTCTTCTTCCGTCTCTACCTTTGTCCCGTCCAGATTCGTGAATGGATCGATAAAATTATGATTTGCTTCATACCCAAGAACTGACATATGAGTTCCGTCATATGTAATGTTTGACATCATCTCAATAACAGAATGATAAGCCTCTTCTATCCCCTGTTCTGTAAGCATGCCTTTTGCTGCCTTGTCATAATATCCTTCTAACACGTCTTTTTTATAGTTTGCATCAAAGCTCTCCGTATCATAAGAGTCTCGTTCCATAACCAATGCTTTATCTAATACTTTTAACAGCGCATACGGATTATATCCATTCTCCATCTTGGAAGTGTGATCATCCTCTGCGGTCAGGACAATGACTCCTGTTGTGCTCGGATCGCTGTATGCATTGCTTGCGTGCCAGTCTACGACATCTGTTCTTCCGCCATCTCTGCAGATATTAACGCCAACCCCGAAGTTCAGCGAAACATTTTCTTTTGCTGAAATGGTATCTGCAAATTCAATTCTTGCTTCTACTACATATCCCTGTCCATCCGGCATTTCTGCTGTCTTCGCATAAAATGTCTCATTTGCTCCGAAGGTAACCGTTATATCTCCTGCACGATTGATTCTCCACTGTCCCCCGGTCTTACCAAATGAACTAAGAGCAGCATCTGCTGACTCAATTAAGAAGAACTCTACCGAATCCTTCGTATGAGCATCGGTTCCTGTAACATCATAATAAGGATCGTATACGTTCGCTAACACATATAAGCCTTCCTCATCCCATAATGTCTTAATCTCGGCATACTGTCCATCTGCTGTAGAAGCCATCTTATCCCGGTAAGCCGTCTTCCATACTTCATCAGAAGGATCCCCATCTACAAATGGTGTCCCATGTTTCACCAAAAGCCGTCCTTCTAAGTCCGTGCCATAGTAATTCTCCTTCTTTACCTGTTCTGCCACATGAAGGAGCGATTCCCGGTAAGCTGCGATAGAAGAAAGCTTGTCCGCATCTGCTTCCATCCGATCCGCTGCATATGTTCTGGCATCCTCATAAATGTCCTGATACTTTTCCTCAAACCTATGAAGCTCATCATACGGTGTAATATAAGTTTCTACATATAAATCAAGGAAATAAATGAACTCCAGCTCCGCCATCCACTCTTTGATCCCTTTGCTGTCAGCATTCACTGATACCGCATAGCTCTTTGCTTCCTCATATTTTGCTGTAAGCAGCTGCGAAGCCGTCCCGGTGCTGATCACATCCTGGTATAATTGATCGAGATACCGAAGCAGTTCATATCTTCCGATATCGGCAACATCGGGTTTATCATTCTTCCCACTAAGAACAGCATTGGTCAGATCCTTATTATGCAGTCCTTCATTATACGTAATATTTGTTCCCCAGTAAGTCTGCGTAGCCATATTCTCCGGATACCCTGTAAGACTCATGGCTCTTCTGCAGTCACGTCCCTGTGTTTCGGTACTGCAGCTGTTCACGATTACTTCAATTCCAAAGGATTCCTCATCCTGTGCGCTGACTCCAATGCTATCCCACCGAATGCATGCCTCAATCCGGTATCCGCTATCGGTAATGGATGATGTGGCATATATATCCTTGGCAGGTGCATACTGTTTTACGGCACGGAATCCTGATCCCCAGTCAAACTGAATGCTCCAGCTTGAAGTCAGAACGCTTCCATCCGCCGTAATAACATATTCCGCAGCCTTAATATCCTGCTCATTATCCTTCCCAATGGCTATCGTAATACTATCTTCTGATTCTCCTCTCTCGCCATCCATATAAAGGTCCAAATCCTGTACTTCCGTCAGCAGATAAAGATAGTGATTGTCCCACATTAGTTTCACATTTGCGAGTCCATCTTCTGCTTCCTTTACCATCCCTTCTATTACATTACTGATGGCATAGGTATTGGTATCATTCCAGGAATCATCCGGATTTCCGTCTACAATCACCTCTCCGAATGATGCAATTGCAGATCCGCTAACGGTCTCAATCGCTCCTCCTGTCACGACTCCGATTGCCGACCCAGTCACTCCCTCTGGCTGGCCTACAATCGTATCTTTAAACTGCGGCTCCGCATTTTCTCCCAATACTGCTGTCTTTTCCTCACTGGCACTGGTAATCATGCCGGGACCTTCCGTCATACTCATTAACATTGCCAGAGAAAGTACCCAGGCCAGAAGCTTCTTACCTTTTTTTTCTGTTATCACCCTTCCTACCTCCTTTAAATTATTATGAGATTCCTATTAACGCAACCAGAAACATTCCCCCACAGGTAAAAATGGCCTTCGACAAATAATAGAAATCCTTACTTTCCAACCAAAAGCCATCTCACAAAATGGTAAAATGTTACAACCGGATACTTTCAGTTTAATATCTTTATAATCATTTTGCAATATTTTGCAAAACAAAAGAAAGAATTATAGCAGCAATTTAATCCTTTTCTCCTCTTTTTTCTAACATTTTTTATACACTATGTACAACTTCCCCTTATTTTTCCCAAAATAAAATACAATCCTAGCCTTTCTTTATCAGTCAAACTTCACAGTCTTATTATATAATTTTGAAAAAGCATCTCTAAGAAATATCTTCCAACAAAAAAAACAGGATTCCAATCTAAGAAGACAAATCTCCAATCTAAAAAAACAGAGCTTAAACTAAAGAAAGGGCAGTCGCCTAACGCGACCGCCCTTTTTATACCTCTTTGTTTTTTAAATACAGCAGTTTAATCCTCTTAAATATGCTTCCAATCTCTCTGCCATCTCTTTTATATTCGTACACTCCTCACTTGGAATCTCTAGAGAAGTATACTCTTTTTTATGATGATCATATGCCGGGTTGCACACATTATTATGTAACTTGGAAAAATTAATGTCCTGCAAGATTCCACGTACAATCTCATCTGTTAATTTTTCATGCTGAATCTTATCGTGCCCGGAAAGAATCTCAATTAAAAATTCAATCGCTCCATCTAAAGAATCTCCGAACGTTCTCATTCTGTTAGAGTAATCCGGATCTGTAATATCCACGATGCAGCAGATCTTTTCCTTAATTCTTTTTTCCATTGTCTGAACATAATAATAAACTGCTTCATTATATAATCCATTGTCATGCAGAAGTTCTGCTGCTTTCCAGTCATTCTTAGCAAGTCTTGCATACTCTGTGGCAACATCAATTCGATTTAATAATCTGGATTTTTTCCCAATGTAGTTCTCTTTCATATTTACTCCTTTTTATTCCTTGTATTTCATATTCTACCTTATTATTCCTTGTTCTACAATACCATTTTCCTCATTTCTCGGTATCTTATCTGCCTCCCTTTCAGCCATAATCTGTTATGAAATTGAGGTTAGGGCCATATAATACATACGTAAAAAAAGAAAGGAATCTGATTATGCAGCATATCTGTCTGGAACCTGCCGCTAAAAAAGTAGCAGTCCAAAATTCCAAACCTCCCCTCATCTTTGAGCTTTCCCCACAGGAAGGGCGTGCCCTTCTTGAACAGGCGCAGGACAGCCCTGTATTAAAATATCCTGCCACCATTCAATGTTTTCAGATGAATACTGGAAAATGGGGTATTGTCGACACCTACTGTGTCATTCCCGAAACACTCGGCCCCTTTCCATCCGTCATCTATTACATCCATGGAGCCGGATGGGTATTCGGAAGCTTTCATACCCATGAAAAACTCGTCCGAGAACTAGCCGCCAGAACCCATTCCATTCTCATCTTTCCAGAATACACAAGGTCTCCGGAAGCCAAATATCCAACTGCCATCAGCCAGTGCTATTCCATCCTCTGTTCCCTTCCAAAAATCGTGGATGCATGTGGCATAAATGCCGACTTCTCCACTCTGACTGTTGCAGGAGACAGCGTAGGAGGAAATATGGCAACCGTAATGACCATCATCTCCAAGTACCAGAATGGTCCGTGTATCCAAAAGCAGCTTCTGTACTATCCTGTCACCAATGCCTGTTTTGACACCAGATCCTATTGCCAGTTCGCCTGCAACTACTACCTGTACCGCGAAGGCATGATGTGGTTCTGGGATCAATACACTGCCTGTGACAAAGACCGCAATGAAATCACCGCTTCTCCGCTTCGTGCCACCACCGCCCAGCTAAGCCATCTCCCGCCTGCCTTAATCATCAATGGTGAAGCCGATGTCCTGCGCGATGAAGGAATCGCCTACGGCAATAAACTCCGCTGTGCCGGCGTCGACGTATCCGCAGCCTGCCTGCCAGGCATGATTCACGATTTCGTCATGCTAAACTCCCTCGACCAAACCAACGGCTGCCGCCTGGCCATGGACCTCTCTACCTCCTGGATCTGCCGCCATAACACGACTCCATCCTAATCCCTGCACCTCCCTCCCCCCCTACATATCTTTCTTCTCCCCTTCCATACCGAACACCTACCGGCTCACTTTTTAAAGTCCTACCAGTCTACCCCTTGGATTCCTATTCATTCACTCTCTAAGTGCCCACAGATCCGCCTCCTGAACTCGTGCTACCTCACTTCCTGAATACCTATCGGTTCGCTGCTTGAACGCCTACCAGCTCGCCCCTTGATTTCTCTTCACGATCCGCCTCTCGTATCACCACGCAGGCCTACCGTCAGAAGGGCCGAAGGGGACGCGCACGAATGTGCTGCGGGCATCTCAAGGCGGCGTGATGGCGCGGAATATTTTTCCAAGTATACAGCATCAAGGCGAACAAAAAGGGGGATATTCCACGACTAGCAGACACAGCTATGTGTCCGCTAGTCGTGGAATATCCCCCTTTTTGTCCGAGCTTGTGACGAACACGGGAAAATATATTCCCGCGCCATCACGCCGCCTTGAGATGCCCGCAGCACATTCGTGCGCGTCCCCTTTGGCCCTTCCGGCTAAAGCCCGTCCGTCTGCCTGCCTACTGCTGACTCTTCTTAACCTTGCTCATGAAGAGAATGAAAGTAGCCGCTGCTCCTACGATGCCGACGATGTTAGATGGCATGGCTGCAAGGCGGAAGCCTTCTGGAGCCTGTAAGATATAAGAAATAACAACATAAGTCATTAAAGTAGCTGGAATTGTAGTAATCCAGTGATTCTTCTTATTCTTTAATAAGAAAGCGGAACCTGTCCATAAGAAGATTGTCGCTAAAGTCTGGTTAGACCAAGCGAAGTAACGCCAGATGATATTGAAGTCGATCTGTGTTAATACGATACAGATTGCGAATAATGGAAGTGCTAAGATGAAACGGTTCTTAAAACCTTTCTGCTTAATATTAAATGCATCTGCGATTGTTAATCTTGCGCTTCTGAATGCTGTATCACCACTTGTGATCGGGCAGGCAACAACACCTAAAACTGCAAGGACTGCACCGAATGTCCCCATAAGTTCTTTAGAAATAATGTTAACAACGCCGGATGCGCCGCCACCTGCTGCAAGTGCTTCACTGATTGCGCCAGTGTTACCAAAGAATGCGATTGTTACCGCACACCAGATTAATGCTACGATACCTTCCACAACCATAGAGCCGAAGAATACACGTTTTGCTTCACTTTCTCTCTTTACGCATCTAGCCATCATTGGAGACTGCGTTGCATGGAAACCGCTTAACGCGCCACATGCGATTGTTGTAAATAAGAATGGGAATACGTTTAATCCTGCTGGATGTAAATTCTGTAATGTAAGTTCCATCATTGGTCTAGTTCCGTTCGCATGTCCGATGAACATTGCTGTACATAAACCACCTGCCATGATTAAAAGTGCTGCACCGAATACTGGATAAATCTTACCAATTAATTTATCAACTGGAAGTACAGTTGCTACAATGTAGTAAATAATAATGAGAGCAGTCCAGAATGCCATGGATTTTGATGTCATACTAGATAATAAACCAGCTGGTGAACTTACGAATACAGTACCAACTAAGATTAATAATACAACAGAGAAGATTCTCATTACGATCTTCATCTTATTTCCAAGGTAAATGCCTACTAACTCAGATACAGAAGTACCTTCATGCTTCATGGAAATAACACCTGATAAGAAGTCATGAACGCCACCTGCGAAAATAGTACCGAATGTAATCCATAAAAATGCTACCGGTCCGAATAACGCACCACTGATCGCACCGAAGATAGGACCCGTTCCGGCGATATTTAAAAACTGAATCAAAAATACTTTATGCCAAGGCATTGGCACATAATCCACGCCATCCCTCAAGCGTGTTGCTGGAGTTTCGTTTTTGTCAGAAACACCAACAATCTTTTCTACGATTCTGCCATAACTAAAATAACCACCGATCAAAATGGCCAGGCATACTAAAAATGTAATCATACTTTTCTCCCCTTGTTTCCTGAGTGGTTTTGTCGTAAGTACATTTTACTGATTTTTTAGACTTTTTTCAACATATTTTATGCATTCTTTTGTATTTTAGCTACTTTCAATAAATTATACGTGAATTTTTGCACAAATAGAACATATTCTTGTATTATTTAATCAGCATTTGCAATAATTTGTAATATTGTTTTTCCATTTACCTAATATTTTGCATTTCCAATACAATTTTACCATTCTTTTATGCCGTCCTTTACCAGCTCTCCTATAAAATCCGCTACTCTTTGTAAATAAGATGGAACTCTTGAAATGCGGCCCATTCCTTCCTACTCTCAGCCCCATCGACTGCATACAGTCCAATTAATACTCCGGTAAATCCGCCTGCCACTTCAGAAGAAAGATATCTTGTCTCCATTTTCCCTAATCCGATCTTCTCTCTGCCAGATACACAATAGAAATGATATTCTCTTTCGTCCGCTTCAATCATCAGCTGTACCTGCTTTTCCTGCCCTTTTATAGAACCTAACTTTCCCGTAAGACTGCCGATTGTTGCCCTGCTAAATATCTCGATCCCTTCTTCTGTCTGACTGACCGCCACCTCGTAATGATGCTTTTCATCCATATAGAGTGAGATTCCTGCCTCCTGCATTCCGCACTCTACCAGACAGGAAATCTGAATCTTAAACTCACTCTGCCTGATTCCAAGAAAGGTAGGGGATGCCGCCTCCATAAGATCTGTCTTCGTGCCGCGAAGTCTTAGTTCCTTTCCGCTAAACTTATAATTCTCCTTTTCCGGAATCCGAAGATAGCACCAAT
>SVEB01000094.1 GCA_015057635.1 Lachnospiraceae bacterium
GAGCCGGACATCCGGATTATCCATGCCCGCCGCTCCATACGGGGCTTTCTCGGACACGACAATGCGTTTCTTCGAAACGCATTGTCGAAAACACTAGTGGGGAGCTCATGAATGCTGACGCATCATGAGGGGAGGGGAGATAAGTGGGAATATGGAATAGAGAGTCAAAAGAAGATATATGAAAGGACAGGCGCAGCTTTTGTATTGGATCACATAATGATTGGGAGGCTATTAAGTCGATTATTAAATTACGTTAAGTCTCTTTAACTTCTATAGAGTAATATATAGAATATACCTTATTCTCTCTAATCTCTCTAATCTCTATCATCTCACATATCAATTTGATTTTTTTCTCATTATCATAACATTACTTATTACGTCCTATAAATTCCATTACAAATATATATCTTCAACATCTATACCATCCCCAATCCAATAGTAGATATAACATAAAGTATAAAAACTATAAAGAGTATAAAGAATATAAAGAATATAAAGAGTGGATCAATCTTCCTATGTATCGTTGTACCAGATCAGTGTCTTATCACAATGCGTTTCGAAGAAATGCATTGTGATGTGAAAGAGCCGTCGTCCCCTGGCATTTGGGGCTGCATGGTTCCGAATGTCCGGCTCGAGACGAACAAAAGCAGGCTGGAATCCGTGGCTAGCAGACAGTGTCGTTTACTGTCTGCTAGCCACGGATTCCAGCCTGTTTTTGTCCGCTCTCGCGTCCGAACATTGGAACCATGCAGCCCCAAATGTCAGGGGACGGCGGCTCTTTCACATACCGTTAATTTAAATTACTTACGGCTCGCACGCTTTCTAGCGGTTGGGTCGAGGATTTTTTTACGGATACGTAAGTTTTCTGGAGTTACTTCAAGAAGTTCGTCTGTTTCGATGAAGTCTAACGCCTGCTCTAAGCTTAAGATACGAGGAGGAGAAAGTCTTAATGCATCATCGGATCCTGAAGAACGAGTATTGGATAACTGTTTACGTTTACATACGTTAACTTCCATGTCTTCCGCTTTCGCATTCTGACCGATAACCATACCAGCGTATACTTTCTGACCAGCACCGATGAATAAAACACCACGTTCCTGAGCATTGTATAAACCGTAAGTGATGGATTCGCCAGTTTCGAATGCGATTAAGCTGCCCTGTTTACGGTAGCTGATATCACCCTTGTATGGGCCGTATTCTTCAAATGCAGTATTTAAGATACCGTTACCCTTTGTATCAGTCATGAATTCATTACGGTAACCAATTAAGCCACGGGAAGGAATTAAGAACTCAAGTCTTGTGTAGCCACCGTTAGATGTGGACATACCAAGAAGCTCACCTTTACGGCTGCTTAATTTTTCGATAACGGAACCAGTGAATTCGTCTGGAACATCGATGTAAGCACGTTCCATTGGCTCTAATTTCTTGCCGTTTTCATCTGTCTTATATAAAACTTCTGCTTTGCTTACTGCAAATTCGAAGCCTTCACGTCTCATGTTTTCGATTAATACGGAAAGATGAAGTTCACCACGGCCGGATACTTTAAAGCTGTCCGCAGACTCTGTTTCTTCTACACGTAAAGAAACGTCAGTGTTTAATTCGCGGAATAAACGGTCACGAAGCTGTCTGGATGTAACGAATTTACCTTCCTGACCTGCAAGAGGGGAGTCGTTTACAAGGATATGCATCGCGATTGTAGGCTCAGAAATCTTCTGGAATGGAATTGCCACTGGATTTTCTGGAGAACAGATTGTATCACCGATGTGGATATCAGGAATACCGGAAATCGCTACGATAGAACCGATCTTGGATTCCTGTACTTCTACTTTCTTAAGACCTTCAAATTCATATAACTTGTTGATCTTTACTTTCTTGTTCTTGCTTGGATCATGGTGATTTAAAAGAACCACATCCTGGTTTACTCTAACAACACCATTATCTACTTTACCAACACCGATACGGCCAACGTAGTCGTTGTAATCGATTGTGCTGATTAATACCTGAGTACCAGCGTCTGGATCGCCTTCTGGAGCAGGAATGTAGTTGATGATTGTTTCGAATAATGGCTTCATGTCTTTTGGCTCATCGCCTAATTCTAAGACAGCAACGCCCTGTTTAGCAGAAGCGAATACGAAAGGACAGTCAAGCTGTTCTTCGCTTGCATCTAATTCTAAGAATAATTCTAATACTTCATCAATTACTTCGTTTGGTCTTGCTTCCGGACGGTCGATCTTATTGATACATACGATAACAGGAAGTGCTAATTCTAATGCTTTTCTAAGAACGAACTTAGTCTGAGGCATTGCGCCTTCGTAAGCATCTACTACTAAAACTACACCGTTTACCATCTTAAGAACACGTTCTACTTCACCACCGAAATCCGCATGTCCTGGTGTATCGATGATATTGATCTTAACACCCTCATAGGAGATCGCTGTATTCTTGGAAAGAATTGTGATACCACGTTCTTTTTCGATATCATTGCTGTCCATAACACGTTCTTCTACAACCTGATTGGAACGGAAAACACCGCTCTGTTTTAAAAGCTCGTCGACTAATGTTGTTTTACCATGGTCAACGTGAGCGATAATAGCGATATTTCTTACATCTTCGCGTTTCATTTTCATTATTATTGTCCTTCTTTCGTCTTGATTCCCATATCTATATTGTTTTTCTGATGATTGACATCTGAAAACGAATAAAATATCATGTTTTATTGCTGCTTCTTATTTTGTACACGTTCAGAGAGACAAAATGTGTCTTTCGGGAAGTGACATCAACTTCAGTATTGTATCATATTTTCGCGATAATACAAGGTTTTTCTAAAACAGAAGTATATTTTTGGTAATATTATCATATAATGCACTTGTTACCTATAGTATTTACGGCTTTACTGACAAATATATTTCTAAATCTTGCATATAATAATTTTTGAATAATATGTTAATATAATTAGGAAGACTTGTCAGATTACAACATTTAAACAGATTCTCACATATTATGGGTAAAAATTACCAAAAATATGTGGGTTACAAAAAATGTAATGTAAATTATTTGAAAGTGTGTTAAAATATCAGATGAACACTATCGAAAAAATGTAAAAAACTGCAGTAATTACAAGGCGTTTGGAGATTTTGTAAATATTATGTCTGAAAAAGACTATGAAAACATCTTGAAAAGGAAAATATTTCCTTATATAATATGCAGTGAAAGAATACTTATAAGTAGTAGAGAAAAATCTGAACGAACCAGAGGAAGAGAAGGGAGTCATACGATATGACAGATAAAGTATTTGATAACAATCAAGTAAGTGTTGCGGGTGAGGTAATCAGTGAATTTACTTACAGCCACGAAGTATTCGGAGAGGGATTCTATTTAGTAGATGTATTAGTAAATCGTCTCAGCAATTCTTATGACATTATACCAATTATGGTATCAGAACGGTTAATTGACGTAAAACAGAGCTGCAAGGGGAAATATGTTGAAGTAAGCGGACAATTCCGTTCCTATAATCGTCATGAAGATAATAAGAATAGATTAGTGCTTTCCGTATTCGCAAGAGAAATTAAAGTATGCGACGAAGAACCAGAAGGCGTAAAGCCAAACTATATATTCTTAGACGGATATGTTTGCAAGCCTCCAGTTTATCGTAAAACACCTCTTGGCAGAGAAATTGCAGATATTTTACTCGCAGTAAATCGTCCATATGGAAAATCAGATTACATTCCTTGCATCTGTTGGGGACGTAATGCAAGATTTGCCGAATCATTTGAAGTAGGCGGACATATCCAGGTATGGGGCAGAATTCAGAGCCGTGAGTATCAGAAGAAGGTTAGCGAATCCGATTTTGAGAAAAGGGTTGCGTATGAAGTATCCGTCAGCAAGCTGGAATTCTTAAATGAGGAAGAAGAATAGTCAGCAAGGAAGGGTAGATTTTAAAAAGAATCATGTGGAGAATGAAAAAAGAGATTAGTACAAGGCGTGTGGGATGCCTAATACTATTCTCTTTTTTCTTTTACATAAAATTAGGGGCATGAATTAGGAAAGTAACGAAAGTAGGGAAGAAAGAGTTCTAAAAATGTAGAAAACATCATACTCCATCTGTAACAGCAAACACCCGTAAGAATATAATGAAGTATAGAATTTTTTATGAAATAAACTTAAAAAAAGGGGCATGATAGTAATTAAGAAGCAGTTGACAATAATAACCCGTGGTGATATAGTAAAACCACTGACAATTGAACGATTGGTAGAGGTGCATTGATTAAGAGTAGGCTGTAGGATATGGCAGGCATAGATGATTACAGCTAAAAGGATGAGATGCCGAAGTATGCATTCACCTGCTGGATGTAGTGCTGGGAATAGGATGAAGAATCCTGTTACTGTCATCAATATTATGATGGAGAGCTACCGAAAGAGTACAGATCGGGCGGATATGTGACTTCGTGTGGATGCATTTTGGTATATCAATGTAGCGAATGCCTGTCAGCATGTATGATTTCTTTAGCGTCGACTCCATGTCGGCTTTTTTTATGCCAAATTCTTTATGGAGGTGCTATTATTATGGCAATTTTTACAGGTGCAGGTGTAGCGATTATAACACCATTTAAGGCAAATGGAGAGGTAAATTTTGAAAAGTTAGCAGAACTGATCGATTTTCAGATTGAAAATGGAACAGACAGCATTATTATTTGTGGAACAACAGGAGAATCTTCTACGCTGTCTCATGAAGAGCATTTAGCATGCATCCGCTTTGCAGTGGAGCATGTAAATAAAAGAGTTCCGGTTATTGCAGGCACCGGATCAAATTGTACGGAAACCGCGATCTACCTTTCTACAAAGGCTGAGAAGTACGGTGCAGATGGACTTCTTTTGGTAACACCATATTATAATAAGACAACACAGAAAGGGCTGATCGCTCATTTTACCGATATTGCAAACTCGGTTAAGATACCAGTTATTTTATATAATGTTCCAAGCAGAACAGGATGCAATATTCTCCCGGCGACGGCAGCTTATTTAGCGAAGAATGTAGAGAACATCGTGGCATTAAAGGATGCTAGCGGCAATATGGCGCAGACGATGCAGACTGTTTTATTATCAGAAGGAAAATTAGATATCTATTCCGGAAATGATGACCAGATCGTGCCGATTCTTTCCGTTGGCGGAAAGGGTGTCATCTCCGTTTTATCCAATATCGCACCGAGACAGACACATGATATTGTGGAAAAATATATGGCGGGAGACCATGAAGGAAGCATGGAGCTTCAGTTAAAGTATCTTCCGGTATGTAATGCTCTGTTTTCAGAAGTAAACCCAATTCCGGTAAAGAAAGCTTTGAATTTAATGGGAATGGAAGTGGGATCTCTTAGAAAGCCATTAGTGGAAATGGAAGAGGAAAATGCAGTGAAATTGGAAGCTGCTATGAAACAGGCAGGATTATTATAGAGAAAAGGGCCTGGATGTAAGTGCATCCGGGCCCGTTTATGAATATTCAAAGGAATGCTGACAGAAAGAAAGGATGAAAAACAATGACCAGAATTATTATGGTAGGCTGCAATGGCAGAATGGGGCAGGTAATATCTAATATTGTAAAGGAAGATGACCAGGCGGAAATCGTGGCAGGAGTGGACCGCTTTGATGACGGACGCAATGATTATCCAGTGTACAATAGCTTAGAAGAGTGTGGCGTAATGGCAGATGCAGTGATTGATTTTTCATCACCGGCTATTTTAGAAGCAATGCTAGATGCTGCGGTTAAGAAGAGTCTTCCGATCGTACTATGTACAACCGGATACAGCGAGGAACAGTTAGAGATGATCAATGAGGCGGCAAAGAAGATTCCGCTTCTTCGTTCTGCTAACATGTCACTTGGCGTGAACACATTATTAAAGCTTTTAAAGGATGCGGCAAAAGTATTAGCTCCATCCGGTTTTGATATTGAGATCGTAGAGAAACATCATAACCAGAAGGTGGATGCACCAAGCGGTACTGCATTAGCTATGGCAGATTCCATCAATGAGGCATTAGATAATGAGTACCATTATGTGTATGACCGTTCAGCGGTAAGACAGCTAAGAGGCGAGAAGGAAATCGGCATTATGGCAGTAAGAGGCGGTAATATCGTGGGCGAACATGAGGTCATCTTCGCGGGTACGGATGAGGTGATCGAAATTAAGCACACCGCTTATTCAAAAGCAATTTTCGGCAAGGGAGCCGTTTCCGCCGCTAAATTCCTAAAAGGACAGAACCCAGGCATGTACACTATGGCTGACGTGATTGGATAGACGGCATGGTACAGCCTGACCTGGAGCTATGTACAGCGGCCTGATGATGGATGGCTTTGGCATATGAGAGAGAAAAATACCGGCCCATGGCAGGCGGGGTTATATTGTTCCGATGTTCGGCACAAGCTCGGACAAAAGGGGATGGAATTCTTCGACTATCAGACAGAAAAGTACTGTCTGCTATTCAAAGAATTCCATCCCCTTTTGTTCGCCTTGATGCCGGACATCCGGAAGAATATAACCCCGCCTGCCATGGGCCGGTATTTTTCTCTCTCACCTGCCAAAGCCAGCCATCATCAGGCCGCTGTACATAGCCCCAGGTCAGGCTGCACCATCACAATGCGTTTCAAAAAACGAAACGCATTGTGATGGTGACGGATGGCGGATGTTTTAAAAATGAGAGGATGGGATGGGGAAAAGGGAAGGGAAGAGAACAGGAGATAAGAAGTTAGATAGAATGGGAGAAGGATAAGGGGAAGGAAAGGGACAAAAACGATGGGGACTTGGGATTGACTTTCTGATAGAATTCTTCCATAATGTTACTTTGAAAAGAATGGAATCGTGACCTGAATTTACCTGAGAGAGATAATGGAGCGAAAGAAGAAGAAAACATAAGCTGAGAGACAAAAAGCAAGACCGAAGACTAAGTTCTGAAAGGGATTTGGTTTGGTTAGGCAGGTTTGGGAGTGAGAGGAGTTTGTTTATGTACAAGATTATGATCGTGGAAGATGATGAGATTATTGCGAGAATTTTAAGTGAGAATCTGAAACAGTGGGGATATGAGACATGTGTGGTGACGGATTTTCAGGCAGTTACGGAGGCGTTTGTGAGGGAACAGCCGCATATGGTGCTGTTGGATATTACGCTGCCTTATTATAATGGATATTATTGGTGCGCAGAGATTCGCAAGGTTTCTAAGGTGCCGATTATTTTTATTTCGTCGAATACGTCGAATATGGATATTGTGATGGCGATCAATATGGGCGGCGATGATTTTATTACAAAACCGTTTGACCTGACAGTGACGCTTGCAAAGATTCAGGGGATGATGCGACGGGCATATTCTTTTACCGGACAGACAAATGTGATTGAACACAGGGGTGTGGTTTTGAATGTGGGAGAGGCAAGCCTGCTTGTGAGGGATAAGAAGGTGGACCTGACGAAGAATGAGTTTCAGATTTTGCAGATTTTAATGCAGAATGCAGGAAACGTGGTGTCCAGGGATGCGATTATGAAGAAGCTTTGGGACGATGAGGCATTTATTGATGATAATACGCTGACTGTGAACGTGACAAGGCTTCGAAAAAAGTTGGAGGAAGCCGGGGAAACAGAGTATATTAAGACAAAGAAAGGGATTGGATATTATATTGAAGGATAGGGAAAAAGCATCTTTTGCAGATATTTTAAACGGATATTTAAAGAGACAGCGATATGCGCTGTTATGGTACGGGCTTTCAGTTGGGACATTGCTCAGCATTAGTTTTTTATACCACCAGATGGGAGCGGCGATTCAGTATTCGGTTCTGATTATCACGTTCTTCGGAGCAATGTTTGGCATGCGGTCGTTCTTTGAATTTAAGAGAAAGGTGAAACAGATTGAGAAGGCAAGAATGAATCTGTCTGAGGCAAGAGTGATTTTGCCTTATTTCAATGGACGGGTGGAAGAGGAGTATCAAAAACTGATCCATGCGATGGAAGAAAAAATTACAGCGTTTGAGTCTGAGGTTTCGACTCACAGTCTGGAGCAGGATACTTATTACACGATGTGGATCCATCAGATTAAGACACCGATTTCGGCGATGCATCTGCTGCTGCAGGATACGGTATCCGAGGGTGATGATGTAATACTCTCCCAGCAGACCAGAAAGGAACTGGATCAGGAGCTTTTTAAGATTGAACAGTATGCAGAAATGGCGTTGCAGTATCAGAGGATGCAGACGATTCATAGGGATCTGGAGTTTAAGGAGTGTAAGGTAAGATCACTTGTTATGAAGGTTGTGAAGAAGTATTCGGTTCTTTTTATACATAAGAATATTGGGGTCGAGATTGCAGATATGGATGACATCGTGTTAACGGATGAGAAATGGTTTCTGTTTCTGTTAGAGCAGGTATTGAGCAATGCCCTGAAGTATACGAAGGCAGGCGGTAAAATCCGTTTCTTTGTTAAGGATCAGGCACTTTGTGTGCAGGATACCGGCATCGGGATCCAGAAAGAGGATCTGTCGCGGATTTTTGAAAGAGGGTTTACCGGGTTTAACGGACGGATGTTCCAAAAGGCAACCGGGATCGGGCTGTTCTTATGCAAACAGGTGGCAGATGAGTTAGCCCATACTTTAGTGATCGAATCCGCTGTCGGAGTGGGGACTACGGTGAAAATAGGCCTTCAGAGAACAAAACTGGAGCTCTTTTAATGTTATTGTGTCATGAAAAGCAGAATTTTTTAGGTGTTATAACATACAACAGAGATGCTAAGGGCCGGAATTGCCTCCGTATCTTACAAAGATGTAAGGTACGGAGGCAATTCTGTAAGCTAAGGTTAAGGTAAGAGGGACGCCAATCCTGTATACTGAATACAGCATCAAGAAAAGCGAAATGCCGGCTAAGGATTCCGGCGCTTTGGATAAATATTAGGGAAAACAGGAGGAAATCATCATGTCTTTATTAGATGTAAAAAGTGTGAAGAAAATATATACAACAAGACTCGGCGGGCAGCAGTGCCAGGCATTAGCCGGTGTGAGCTTCTCGGTTGAGGAAGGGGAGTATGTAGCGATCATGGGGGAATCCGGTTCCGGAAAAACAACGCTCTTAAATATTATCGCGTCTTTAGATAAGCCAACATCCGGTGAAGTATTATTAGATGGGCAGAATCTTGCAAAGATTAAGGATAAACAGATTTCTGCATTCCGAAGAGATAATTTAGGATTCGTATTCCAGGATTTTAATCTTCTGGATACATTCTCTCTTCGCGATAATATCTTCCTTCCGCTTGTGTTAGCCGGAAAGAAATACGAGGAAATGGAAGCGCGTCTTCTTCCAATCGCACAGAAGTTAGGAATTAAGGATCTTCTTGATAAATACCCATATGAGGTATCCGGGGGACAGAAGCAGAGGGCAGCAGTAGCACGTGCGATCATTACAAATCCAAAGCTTTTATTAGCAGATGAACCGACCGGAGCACTCGATTCTAAAGCAGCAATGAAGCTGTTAGAGACATTTAATGAAATCAATGAAGCAGGTCAGACGATCCTTATGGTAACCCACAGCACAAAGGCGGCAAGCCATGCCGGAAGAGTGCTATTTATTAAAGATGGTGAGGTATTCCATCAAATTTACCGCGGACATAAGACAAATGATGAGATGTATCAGAAGATAGCGGAGACACTGACGGTCATTACAACCGGAGGTGAGATTCATGAGTAAGTTTTTCTATCTCAAGCTGGCGTTGACAAACCTGAAGAAGAACAAGAATACGTACATTCCATACATCATTGCCGGAATCGGCACAGTATTTACTTTTTTAATGCTCCTTACTATTTCCGATAATAAAGGATTTGAAAGTATGAGAGGAGCTGATACCCTAAGGGTAATCTTAAATTTCGGCGCAGTTGTGGTCGGGGTATTTGCAGCGGGCTTCTTATTTTATGCAAATGGTTTCTTATTTAAGAAGAGAAAGAAAGAGCTTGGCCTGTATTCCATCTTAGGATTAGAGCGTAAGCATATAGCAAGAGTTTTATTTCATGAAACTATGTTAGTAGCACTCATCAGTATTGGCGGGGGAATGATTGTTGGCCTGGTATTTGGAAAGCTAAGTTTCTTATTGCTTTTAAATATCATGAATATCTCAACTATATTTCCATTTACATTAGGTTTGGCACCGGTCCGCAACACGGTGATCCTTTTTGGGGCACTGTACCTGGCAGTGTTTGTTGATAATGTGGTGCGTCTTCGTTTCACAAAAGTCATCAATATGTTACATGGAGAAGAAGAGGGAGAAAAAGAGCCAAAGACATCCCTTTTAAGAGCAATCTTAGGCGTGATCTGTTTAGGAACCGCTTACTACATCGCAATAACCGTAAAATCACCGTTAAGTGCAATCACGTTATTCTTTGTCGCAGTACTTCTTGTAATAGCCGGTACCTTCTTACTATTCAGTGCCGGAAGCATTGCTGTATTAAAAACATTAAAGAAAAACAAGAAATTTTACTACAAGTCCAAAAACTTCATTTCGGTTTCCGGTATGATCTACCGTATGAAACAGAATGCAAAGGGGCTTGCAAATATCTGTATCTTAAGTACGATGGTAATCGTTATGATATCCGGAACAACGGCCCTTTACTTTGGACAGGAAGATAGCCTTCGCTATCGTTATCCATTTGATATCATTGCCTATAACATTGAAACAGATGATACCGAAAGACTCGATAGTGAAGCTGCACGTTTGGCAGCAGAATGTAACATCACGATAGACAGAACGTATTTCTATCACACAACTAACATCATAGCAAAAGCGGATGGAAATACATTTGTGCCAGGAAGCTATCGAAATATCAATATGTCAGAGATTTCTTCCTTTTATGATGTCAGTGTCATAACAGCAGAAGAATATGACCGCATGGAAGGCACCAATACCATATTAGCAGAAGACGAAGCACTGATTTTTATGGCGAATGGGGTGATGGAAGAGGATACCATGAATTTTGGTGACATGGTCTTTCAGATCAAACAGAACCTCGATGATATGGTAATTTCCGAGAAACGAGATGTAGACCTAGAATCCACCATGTACATGATTGTAAAAGATCAGTCCGTTATAGATGCCATGAAAGCAGAATCCATCAAGCATGCAGGAACAGACGACTCTATTTTGGAAAAAAGCAAGTATTGCTTCAACATAAATGGTGATGTCGAAGATAAAATGGATTTCGCCACCGCCTTTAATACTGTTGTTCGTGCGGAAGGAACCAATCAGTACATGGAAAGCCTTGATCTAAACCGTGATGAATGGTTCTCCACCTTTGGCGGCTTATTATTCCTCGGTGTATTTTTAGGCCTGATCTTCATGATGGCAACCGTCATGATCATCTATTTCAAGCAGATATCCGAAGGTTACCAGGACCGCAGCCGTTTTATCATCATGCAGAAAGTCGGCATGAGCCATTCCGAAGTAAGAGGAACCATCAAAAAGCAGATCTTAATGGTATTCTTCCTCCCGCTCATCACCGCTTTCATCCACATGGCTTTTGCATTCCCGATGATCACCCGTGTTCTAATCGTATTTGGCCTGTTAAACAACACCGTGACCTTGATGTGTACACTGATCACCGTCCTTGCATTTGCTCTAATCTATATCTTAGTATACGCCCTTACCGCAAGAGCATACTACAAGCTGGTTTCCTAGTTCTGATCTACTTTAAGTATCTGATTAGTAATTAGTATTTAATCTTAATATCTCCATATCTTGAGAAATGAAAGGGCCTAAAACGCAGAGGAGTCAAAGAGTGTATAAAAACAAGGATACTAAATCTTAAGATACCATATCTTCAGAAGTATCAATGTATAAAAGTCATTGCAGCATACGGTAATATCAAAAGAGACTCAGTAATGAATGTGAATACTAAAACAATTGACTAGCTATTTCATCCGGTTCTACCTTCCGCCTTCTGTACTTCGACCATCCGAAACGTAGAATCCATACTGTTCATCAACTTCTTTGTGAGATCAGTACAAAATTCGAGCCAATGCAGACATGCGAGGCGATGGGGGAAAGGGCGGACTTAGGATTCGGCAGTGGGATTTGGAGTGTCCGGATCATGACGAACAAAAAGCGTCGGGGTCTTTGAATAGCAGACAGTGATTTCCTGTCTGCTATTCAAAGACCCCGACATTTTTTGTCCGCTCATGCGTCCGAACATTCGAATCCCACTGTCAACTCCTCAGCCCGCGCTTCCCGCCCCATCGCCTCGCATGTCGTCCGTCTGCACTTGCCTGTCTCAGTATGAATTTTCCAGTTTCACAATTTTTTCACAGAAATATCGAGATATGTTCACAGGTGGGAGATAGGATAAAGAGGACAGGGGCGTGTATGCATTCAATAGGGTGTCCCGGTAAAAAAAGGAGGAGAAGCAAATGATAGAAGTGAAAGACCTAGTGAAACGCTATGGAAATCATTTGGCCGTAGATCATTTAACATTTACCGTAGAAAAAGGAGAAGTCCTAGGCTTTCTTGGTCCGAATGGCGCAGGCAAATCCACCACCATGAATATGCTGACGGGGTATATTTCCGCCACAGAAGGAAGCATTGTAATTGACGGCCATGATATGTATGAAGAGCCGGAATTAGCGAAAAAGAATATAGGATATCTTCCGGAACTGCCACCGGTTTACCCGGATATGACAGTACGAGAGTATCTAAGTTTTGTGGCAGATATCAAGAAAGTAGCCGCAAGCAAGAAGAAAGAAATGATCGCAGATGTCATGAAACGAACCCAGGTTTTAGATGTAGCGGACCGGCTGATCAAGCATCTGTCAAAAGGATATAAACAAAGGGTAGGCCTTGCTCAGGCAATCATCGGGTATCCGGAAGTGATCATTTTAGATGAGCCGACTGTAGGCCTTGATCCGATGCAGATCATTGAAATTCGTGATTTGATCAAAGATCTTGCCAAAAAACATACCGTTATCTTAAGTTCCCACATTTTATCCGAAGTTAGTGTAGTTTGCGATAAAGTCATGATTATCAACAAAGGAAAGTTAGTTGTGACCGATACGCCGGATCAGCTGTCTAGACATTTAAGAAAGACAGAAGGTGTGGAGCTATACTTAAAGAATGTTGGAAAAGAGCTCCTTCAAAAATTAAAGGATTTAGAGAATGTAGAACATGTGGAATGCACAAAGCAGGATAAGGACGGCATTGTCAAAGTGACGGTCTACACGGCAGAGAACGTGGAAATCAGGGACCGTCTGTTTTATCTGCTTGCAGAGGTAAGATGCCCGATTTACGGAATGAATAAAGTATCCATGTCCTTAGAGGATATCTTCCTTGAACTGACACAAAACGATGCCGCAGCAAAAGAAGTAAATGACGCAGAGGCAGGAAAAGCAGAATCAGATCAGTCAAAGAAAAACAGGTCGGATGAGGAAGAAGTCCAGAAAGAAGCAGAGGAAAAGGTGGAAGAGACGGAAGCGACGGATATTCATGCTGCCGAGGATTCTAATAAGGAGAAGGAAGAAGAGGCAGAAGAAAAAGGAGGAAAGATATCATGCTAGCGATTTATAAAAAGGAAATGAAGACGTATTTTCATTCAATTATCGGCTATGTATTTATTGCATTCTTTTTAGCTTTGATTGGTCTGTTTGTATTTTTCTATAACCTGAATTATGAGTATGCGGATTTTTCCTATACGCTATATGGAATCCGTATGTTTGGTGCCTTTTTGTTCCCAATCATCACAATGCGTCTGCTTGCGGAAGAAAATAAACAGAAGACGGATCAGCTGTTATTTACCTCACCATTATCGATCGGAAAGATTATCTGGGGCAAGTATTTAGCGGTTGTGAGCATTTATGCAATCGTAATGGCAGTCAGTTGCTTTTATCCGCTTGTGCTGTCGAAATATGGCACAGTGAACTTTAAAGGGGATTATGCCGCTATTCTGGCATTCTTTTTATTGGGTTGTGCGTATCTTGCAATCGGCATGTTTATTTCAGCTATGACGGAAAGTCAGGCATTTGCAGCAGTCATCACGTTGATCGTGATTTTACTTACGGTATTCAGCTCCACGATTGCCGGATTCCTTCCAACCGATAATAAGACAGCATGGCTGTTCTTTGCACTGATTTTTATGATTCTGACGCTTGTTATCTATGCCATGATGAAGAATATGACCGTGACGTTTTTATTCTGTTGCATCAGTGAGATTGTATTAGCTGTTCTTTATCTGGTAAAGCCCGAGATTTATGATGGGTCCGTTGTAAGGGTGTCAGACTGGTTCTCGGTGATCAGCAGATTTGATAACTTTATGTATGGAATTTTGGATGTTTCCGCTATTGCGTATTATATCAGCATTAGCCTCCTGTTCGTATTTTTAACGATGCAGGTGATTAAGAAGAGAAGATGGAGCTAAGGGGGGATACGACATGTTTAAGAAGCAGGATGAGAAGAATAAGAAAGAAAAGAAGAAGCTTGGCCAGTCGATTAAAGCATCCTTTACGAATAAAAAATTCAAGGGTGGCGCTTATGCGACAGCAGTATCCGCCATTATGATTGTTATTGTCTTAGTCGTAAACTTATTTATCAGTGAACTGGATCTTTCTGTGGATCTTACAAGTGACGGAAGGTATACACTGGATGAGCAGACAAAAGAACTCCTAAAGGGAATTGATGAGAACATTTCTATTTACTATCTGGTACAGAGCGGTTCGGAATATGATGAGTTTCGTAAGGTGATCGACCAGTTTGATGACTATAACAGCAAGGTGAGTGTTACATATAAAGATCCGGTACAGTATCCGAAGTTTGCCTCCCAGTATGTGGAGGATAATATTTCCGAACAGAGCTTTCTTGTTGTAAATGAAGACACAGGCAGGGCTAAGTATGTGGATTATTCCGAAGTGCTTGTAACTTCCATGAATTACAGCACCTATCAGCAGTCGGTAACAGCGCTTGATATTGAAGGCAGAATCGATTCCGCCATTCAGTATGTGACAAATGAGGACCTGCCGGTTATCTATGCGGTAGGCGGCCATGGAGAAAATGATGTGACAAGCACGATGTCTTCGTTATTAGAAAAAGAGAATATTGACTTAAACACCGTAAGCACCCTGACAGCAGAAGAAATTCCAAGTGACTGCGATGTACTGTTTATCAGCATGCCGCAGACAGACTATACCCAAGAAGAAGTGGAAATGATCAAGACTTATCTTAAGAATGGTGGAAAGGCCATTATTAATGTAGATTATGTGACACCGGATCTTTTAAATTTTACTTCCTTAGTAGAATACTATGGCGTGAAGGTGACAGAAGGCATTGTTGTGGAACCAAGTTCAAGTTATTACAGGGGCAATTATAAAACAGAGTTAGTTCCTGCTATTGCAACAAATGATTATACCGAAGGCGTGAAAGGCAAAAAGTTTGTAATCTGTCCGATTTCATCGGGTCTTACACTTCGTGAGGATATCCGCGATACGATTACAACGACTCCGATTTTAACAAGCTCTGATGAGGCATACTCGAAAGTCAATGTTAACGCAGAGACGACCAATAAGGAAAGTGGTGATGTGGATGGGCCGTTCTACTTCGGACTGGAAGTGGCAGAGACGTACAATGATGTAGAGACAAAGATCATTTTCTATTCTGGTAAATATATGTTTGACGATTCTTACATTTCTATGTCGACTTTCGGTAATGCAACGTTATTTATCAACACGATCAATGCACTCTGTGACCAGGAGAATGCGATTTCCGTACCATCCCTTAGCCTTCAGGTAGAATATCTGACGATGACCAGTGCACAGAAAAACACAACAGCAGCTGTAGTGGGCATTGTGATTCCGCTTATTGTCCTTGGTGCAGGCATTTTGGTTGTGGTAAACAGGAGGAAGAAATAATGACTGGCAGGAAAAAGAAAAATTTGATCTCACTTGTATCTCTGCTTGTTGTTTTGATGTTACTAATTGTAGGGTATGCTTTAGTGGCTGACCGTAATAAGAAGCAGGAGGAGAAGGAAGCGGCGAAGGAAGATACCTCGTACATCCTCTCCAATCAGGAAGAAGATGCATTTTCTAATATTTCAGTTACATCAGGGGATACGGCATTTGAACTGGTGTACGAAGGCGATACCTGGTATTTAAGCGGAGATGATGAATTCCCACTCGATCAGACGAAGGCAGGAGCGATGGCGGATGGCTTAGAGTCTCTTAGCTCAAACCAGCTTGTTATCGAAAGCCCCGAAGATTTATCAGAATATGGCCTTAAGGATCCTTTAATAACGGTAGTCGGCACCACAACATACGGAGATACCATAACCATTGCCTTTGGAGATGAGCTGGCGGCCGGAAACGGATATTATTCCATGGTAAATGGAGAAGCAAAGGTATATGTTCTTACCTCGACGATTCGTGACAAGTACGATATGTCCATGACCGATCTTCTTAAAGTAGAAGATACCCCGGATATCGATGATACTTTAATCACAGGAGTAAAGGTATCAAGCGATACATTCCCATCCTTTACCCTTTTATATGATGAGAACAATGCAACTGATCATTCCGGTCAGAATTTATATCCGTGGTATATTTCGGATGTATATCCGCAGAACGTGAATGCGGATACGACAGCAGTCAATGATATGTTAACAAACTATACAACATTCAGTCTTTCAAGCTGCGTGGATTATAAAAAGGAAAACTTAGGGCAGTATGGCCTTTCTACACCAAAGACCACGCTTTCTGTATGGTATCGGGAAGAAGAGGATGGAGAGGTATTAGAATACACGGTTTATGTTGGAAATCAGGATGAGAATGGAAATTATTATGTACGTCCGGAAAACAGTGACTGTACGTATATTATGACGGCATCCAATATAAACAAGAAGTTTGATGTAAATCCATTTGACTTTGTATCGAAGTATACACATCTGTTAAATATCAACACAGTGGAAGAATTGAATGCTACAATGAATGATCAGAAGTATTCTTATAAGATTGATACAACAATGACGACCGATGATGCAGGAACAGAAACGACGGAGAATACGTTCTATGTGAACGGAACGCTCTATGAAGAGGAACAGACATTCCGCAACTTCTATCAGAGCATTATCGCATTAAGCGTGGATGGTGTTATGCCGGAAGGAGCATCCTATCAGGATAATCCGGTTTTAACATTAGAGTTTGTAAGAAGTGAGGAATACGGCGGAAATGTAACCGTTCGTTATCTCCCTTATAATGACAGTTATTATGCAGTAGAGGTGAACGGAATCGTAACCTATATGATTGATATGCGTAAGGTGGATGATATGATTTTATCCATCCAGGAATTTGAATAGTTTCCATTGAAAAAGGCCTGTGAGTTCAGTATACTGAGCCTACAGGCTTTTTAGGAATGAATGATTACAAAAGATTTTATCAAAGAAGCCGCGTTAGTTATTATAGGGGGATTATTATGAAAGAACAAAAGACAAGGGACTATTATTTTGACAATTTCAAAGCAATCCTTATTTTGTTTGTAGTATTGGGGCATTTTTTGGCACCGTTACAAAACAAGTATCATATCGTGGATGTAACCGTAACATACATATATTTCTTTCACATGCCGGCATTCGTATTTGTATGTGGGTATTTTTCCAAGAAAAATGATTGGGTGAAGTTAGTTAAGACATTATTGATTCCGTATGTTGCATTCCAGGTGATAGAAGCATTTTTAGTCGCCTATGTGAAGCAGGAACCGCGTGTCTTTCGAATGGTGTATCCGAAGTTTTCACTTTGGTTTTTATTGGCTTTATTTATCTGGAGACTGGTTATTAATGAACTTTCCAGAGTGAAAGGACTGTTTGTCTGGGCAATGATGTTTGCACTGGCAGCGGGATTTGAAAGCAGTATTAATTCATATCTTGCACTGTCAAGAACGATTGTATTCTTCCCATTCTTTGTGGCGGGATATCAGTTTAATAAGGAAAAGTTCTTGGCGCTTTGTGAAAAATGGAAGGGACGCTTGGTCGGTAGTGTAGTACTGACCGGATTTGGAATCGCATGTTATTATGTGGTTTACCGCCTGCCGTTATCGTATCTAACATATAAGGCTGGATACGGAAAGCATGCATATGGAGATAAAACGGTATTTATACGTCTCATTACAATCATGATTTCGTTTGTGCTGATTGCGGCCATTGCGGCAGTTGTTCCAAGGAAGAAGCACTGGTTTTCTTATATTGGGGAACGGACAATGACAGTGTATCTGCTTCATAGCCAGGTGTATCTGTTTTTATTGCATGGAACAAGCATTTATGACTTTTGGGAGAAACCTTACTTTGTACTGGCAGTTGTGGCATTTTCAGTGGGACTTGTGTGGCTGCTGTCACAAAAGCCTTTCGATTTCTTCATGAAAACTCTAATGAGTGCGCCTTTGGAATGCTTCATTAAGGGAGAAGAAGACGGACGGTACCAGGACCCGCTGTGTAAAGGACAGCCGGAAGTGTGAACCTTTGATGTTCAGATACTCGGATGCATGAGCAAATAAAAGAGTGACTTAATATTTGTGTCGCAGACAGAAAAAATGCTGTCTGCGACACAAATATTAAGCCACTTTTTTGTTCGTCATGAGCCGGACATTTCGAATATCAAAGGCTTTCAGTCTCGGACGCTCTTCGCGCGGCGGGCCCTGATATCTTAGGGGGGCTGTTGAGATAATGGATGGAAAGGGCAAAGAAGTCAAAGCAAAACAGAACAAAAATAAGAAAAAAGAAACAGGACAAAAGGCAAAGGTAACAAAGCTATAAGGATGTAGCGGGAGATGGATAAATAAATGGATAAAGAAAATTAGCCGATGAATAAGAGGATGGATGATAAAAAGATCTTAGTCGGGTATGCGGGAAAGATATGGCTTATGGGGAACCCCTTAGTAAGGAAAGAAGTTTGTTTATGGGGAAAAAGGGGAAAGTGGGGATGTGGGAAAGACAGGAAGAATTTGGCCGTGAGGCCGGTGCATAAGAATATTAATGGAATTGACATAATATATTAGCGTATGGGATAATAATACAAGCATAGAACACGGGGTGTCAGAATGAGAAAAAGAGATGCAGCAAAGAAGGCAGTGCTGATTGTCGTATGTGTTGTGATCATTGCAGGGATATTTGTCCGCAATATTATGGGCGGGACTGGAAGAACGGCGTCTTCTGACTATGATAAGACGGCGGATGTGGCCAATGAGAAGGTTACAAGAGCGGAGGCATTCCGGTTATTTAGTTATCTGATGTGTTCAAAAGAGGAACGGGATTCATTTGAAAGGGAGACGGCATTTACCGATTTGGGACAAAAGGATCGGTACGAACCGTATATTAACGCGGCAGCAGTGACAGGACTGATTGACGGAAAAGATAGCGAGATACGTCCATATGAAGAGATGACATGTGGGGAATTTCGGGATCTTTTGTTTCGGGCTGTGGATTTGCTGAAGATTGATTATAAAGCGCTTGCGGCATCATTTCCAGAGAGATTTAAAAGCGTGAAAGAGGAAGAGAAGGTGTTGCTATCGGAAGTACTTGCGGTGTTTGAAAACATCTGTGAGCTGGCAAAGGATTCGGATGGGGCGGCTTCAAAGTTAGGGACCGAAACGGTGTGCTTTCTTGACATTCTAAACGAGGATGCGACAGAAGAGGATAGGAAGGTTGCGGCAGATAATGGCGTGCAGTATTATTTTTCTGGTTATGAGGCGTATGAGCCGTTTTTTATTACGAATGCGGCAGCAGAGAACGGAATCCTTACGGTTGATCTAGATAAGGGAATGGATGCGTATCTGGATAAGAAGACGGTGATTTTTGCAAGTGAGGACGAGATTATCTATATAAAGGAAGTGCGCAATGAGGTGATTACGCTTCCTAATGTATGGATGGAGAAAGCCGAAGGAACAACAATTAAGGCATATGTACAGGGAATTGAGAGGGAGTTTGAGACTTCGCTTCCAATCTCTGAGACGGTTGAGGAGGAAGTAGCCGATCTGACCATGCAGGATGGGAAGATTACAAGAGTTGTTGTTAAGCCCGATAAGATTAATGGAAAAGTTCTTCTGACAAGCGAGACGGAAGTGGAGATTGAAGGATATGGAACACTGCCGTTAGATGAGAACTTTATGATTTATAAGATTTATGGGACATTAGGCATGGAAAAGACAAAGGGGATTTTGGTCGGCTATACGATTACGGACTTTGTCGTATCGGAAGGAAAGGTGTGTGCGGCTCTGGTGAAAGAAGGGCTTACAGCAGAGAATATCCGGGTGCTGATCAGCACAAGCAATTTTGAATCGCTGTTCCATCAGAGCGTGACGCTTACGGCAGACTGTGGTTTCACAATTTATTATGGAGATTACAAGAAACGTTATGAGGCGAAAGAAGCGGTTACGATTGCAAAGAGTGATGAGATGTTGGCGGAAGGAAGGCTGAAGGTTGTGCCGGATGATGCAGAAGGCAAGATTATTCTGCACTCTATTACAAGGGCATATGGATATCCGGAATACCGTGGGACAATGGAAATTGCAAGGACGCAAAAGGGGCTCACGGTTATTAATGAGCTTTCGCTTGAGGAGTATCTCTATGCGGTCGTACCAAGCGAGATGCCGACTTCTTACGGCAGTGAGGCATTAAAGGTGCAGGCAGTCTGTGCAAGAAGCTATGCATATAACCAGCTGGTGGCAAACCGGTACAGCGAGTATGGTGCCCATGTGGATGACAGTGTAAATTGTCAGGTCTATAATAATTTAGAGGAGAATGAAGACTCCATTCTGGCTGTAAAAGATACGTATGGAAGGGTGCTGATTTACGATAATAAGATTCTGACTGCATATTATTTTTCTACTTCGTTCGGACATACTGCCAGTATTGAGGATGTATGGGAAAATGGACAAAAGACCGAGTATTTGACCGGGGCCTTGCAGACAGATTTAAAGCAGCAGGTGGATCTGTCAGATGAGAGCAGCTTTAGAGATTTTGTGATGGGAGATTCGGTGGCGGCTATGTCGTATGGAACAGAACAACAGATTGATGGCATGCAGACATATGACAGTGAATATCAGTGGTACCGGTGGCACGTGACCATTTCCAAAGCGGACCTTTCCAATCACATTAATCAGAATCTTTATGCGCGTTATAAGGCAAGTCCAAGCTCAATTCTGACGCTGGCTGGAGATGCTGAGGCAGGTGATACGAATGGATATGGCGTACGTGTGATTGATGGGAAAGTGTATAAGAGCATGTCCATTTCTTCCATTGGTACGGTGACCGGAATGAAAGTCATGACAAGGGGAAATGGCGGAATTATTAAGGAACTGCTGATAACAGGGACAAAAAACTCGGTTCTTGTCTGCTATCAGACGAATGTCCGGACACTTTTAGCGCCGGTATCCTCTGTTGTATACCGGATGGATGAGAGCACTGTGACTGGCATGACGCTTCTTCCAAGCGCATTTTTCTTTATTGATCCGGTTGAACGGGACGGTGCTGTAACTGCCTTTACCTTAACCGGCGGCGGTTATGGTCATGGAGTCGGAATGTCTCAGAATGGCGTAAAGGCCATGACAGATAAAGGAAAGACATATGAGGAAGTGTTGAAGCATTATTATGCGGGAGTTACAATCGGGATTTTGTATGAGTAGTCGATCAGAATCAGAAATTCATGCGGACAAAAAAGAGATCCCGTTCTTAAGTATCAGACAGAAAAACACTGTCTGATACTTAAGAACGGGATCTCTTTTTTGTATGCCAATATCGCTTAGTGCTTCTTCTTAGCCCCAATCAGATTTTTAAGGGCAGAGTGAATGGTTGGATTCGAGAGGATGGAGTTGATCTCCGCACCGATAAACATAATATACATACAGGCATACAGCCATACCATACATAAAACGATAGCCGTCAGGCTTCCGTATGTATAGGAATAATTACTCATATTATCGATGTAATAAGAAAATAGATAGGAAAATCCCATCCATCCCGCTGCAGTCAGCATAGCACCTGGAAGTTCTGCAAAAATTCTGGATTTACGGTTTGGAATCACGATATAGATTATGAGGAACACCAGAATCAGCAAACACAGGCCGACTACAGCACGAACGCTGATAATTAATAAAGCTAGATCTGTTAAAATTGGAATGCGATTTAAAATCCAAAGGTATAGTTGATTACCGAATACTGTGGTAACTAAAAGTGCCAGGATGACAAGCGCAAATACTAATGTATAAAGTGTGGACCATAATCGCAGCACTACATAGTTTCTTGTCTCCTTAATACCATATACCGAGTTCATTCCACGCACAATGGCTAAGAATCCTTTTGAGGAGGACCATAAAGCCGCGATGACCGTTATGGAAATCAGCGTCCCGGTGGCTGCCTTAGCAAACAGCTCTTGAATGATCGTGACAATAAATGAGTTGATTGCTGTTGGGAAGATATTCGTGCATATCTCAAGCACAGCGCTTTCCTGAATTGGCAGATACTGAATTAAGGTCAGCAAAAACATCGCAAATGGGAAAAACGACAAAAACAGAAAGAATGCTGCCTGTGCGGAAAAAGCATTGATGAAATCGTCGTTTAGTTTTCGTACAAAAGCGCGTATTAGCTTATAAATGGAAACAATGAGCATTATAAGATCTCCGTTCTATTAAAATAACTTAGGTTAGAATCAGATAAAAAAGTGCAGACTGAATAAGTTTTCAGGTTATTAAAAAAGCTCAGAATTCATCTGTAAACCTTAAGTAAAGATAAAATCCCGCTACATTTTATTAGTTTTGGTGAAACGGGATGACAGTATTCATACAGGAAATAGATCAAAATAGTACCATTAAATTCCTGTGATTCTAAATATAGTCTATCATCTATTATAACAAGAGATAAAGATTCTGTACAGAGGATGCTTTCTAGTAAGTCTTTTCTTGACAACAGGAAATAATATGATACAATTAAAAGCAACTTGATAGTTAAAAAGCAATGATGGTGCCTGTTACATTGTATGTAGCAATTAGATTATTATTTCCTTTCAGAGAGAGGGGGTCAGCGGCTGTAAGCTCCCTTAAGTTCAGATAATAGTTGAATTTCTCACCGGAGCTTCTTGTCTGAATGGAAGAGTCTTAGTAGGATAAGGCGTTTCATGCACGTTACGCATGACTTTAAGAGCCTGAAAATTTTCAGGAATTAGGGTGGTACCGCGGATTATAGAAAAATCTATGACTTCGTCCCTTTATTTTGTGGGATGGAGCTTTTTTTATGCCTAAAATGGGTAGAAAATAAAGGAAATCCCAGGGCATCATTAAATTTGTATGAGAACCGGAAAGACCGGGAAAGATGCAAAGAAGGAATGTCCAAAACGAATGTGAAAAAACAGGAGGTCAGAAAATGAAAGAGAGATTACAAGCCATTAAAGATCAGGCATTAGCCCAGATCAATTCCAGCGATACACTGGAAAAATTAAATGAAATCCGTGTTAATATCTTAGGTAAAAAAGGTGAATTAACAAGCGTATTAAAATCCTTAAAGGATGTTGCACCGGAAGACAGACCAGCTGTCGGCCAGTTAGTAAACGATGCTAGAGCAGCGATCGAAGAAGTATTAGATGCAAAGAAGAAGGAATACGAAGCAAAACTTCGTGAAGCCAAATTAAAGGCAGAAACAATCGACGTTACTCTTCCAGCAAAGAAGCCAATGCTTGGACACCGTCATCCAAATACAATCGCATTAGAAGAAGTAGAACGTATCTTCGTTGGTATGGGATACGAAGTAATCGAAGGACCGGAAGTGGAATACGATTACTATAACTTCGAAGCATTAAATATCCCTGCTAACCACCCTGCAAAGGATGAACAGGATACTTTCTACATCAATAGCAACATCGTGTTACGTACTCAGACATCAAGCGTACAGGTTCATGAGATGGAAAAAGGCAAACTTCCAATCCGTATGATCGCACCAGGCCGTGTATACCGTTCTGATGAAGTAGATGCGACTCATTCTCCATCCTTCCATCAGATCGAAGGTCTTGTAATTGACAAGAACGTGACATTTGCAGACTTAAAAGGTACTCTTGCTGAATTCGTAAAAGAATTATTTGGTTCTGAGACAAAAGTGAAGTTCAGACCACATCATTTCCCATTCACAGAGCCAAGTGCTGAAATGGACGTGTCCTGCTTTAAATGTGGCGGATCCGGCTGCCGTTTCTGTAAGGGATCCGGCTGGATTGAAATCTTAGGCTGCGGTATGGTTCATCCAAACGTATTAAAGATGAGCGGAATCGATCCGGAAGAGTACACAGGCTTCGCATTCGGTGTAGGTTTAGAGCGTATCGCTTTATTAAAATACGAAATTGATGACATGCGTTTATTATATGAAAATGATACCCGTTTCTTAAAGCAGTTCTAGTGAAGGAGGAAAAGAAGAATGAATACACCATTATCATGGATTAAAGCATATGTGCCAGAATTAGACTGCACCGCTCAGGAATATACCGATGCAATGACACTTACTGGTACAAAAGTAGAAGGATTTGAGCGTTTAGACGCTGGTCTTGATAAAATCGTAGTAGGTAAGATCTTAAAGATCGAACGTCACCCAGATGCGACAAAGTTAATCGTATGTGAAGTACAGATCGGAAAAGACGGAGAGACAACTCAGATCGTAACAGGCGCTCCAAACGTAAAAGAAGGGGATATCATCCCGGTTGTATTAGACGGTGGAAGAGTGGCATGCAACCACGACGGCGAAAAAGTTGCCGGCGGCGTTAAGATTAAAAAAGGCAAGCTTCGCGGAATCGAGTCTAACGGCATGATGTGTTCTATCGACGAACTTGGTTCCAGCCGTGAATTCTATCCGGAAGCACCGGAAAACGGTGTGTATGTATTCAATGCAAATCCGGAATATGACGGTATCGAAATCGGATCTGATGCAGTAGAAGCACTTGGGCTTCGAGATGTAACATTCGAATACGAAATCACAAGCAACCGTGTAGACTGTTTCGGTGTTACCGGTATCGCAAGAGAAGCAGCTGCTACATTTGGCAAAAAGTTTGTTCCTCCAATCATTAAGGAAACAGGCAATAGTGAAAATGCATCCGATTACATCAGCGTAGAAGTAAAAGATGCAGACCTTTGCAAACGTTATGTAGGCAGAGTTGTTAAGAACGTAAAGATCGGACCATCCCCATTATGGATGCAGCGTCGTCTTTCTGCATGCGGAATTCGTCCAATCAATAACTTAGTGGATATCACAAACTATGTAATGGAAGAAATGGCACAGCCAATGCATGCATATAACTTAGATGATATCGCAGGCAAGAAGATCATTGTTCGCCGTGCAAATGACGGAGAAGAATTCGTGACATTAGATGGCATGACACGTAAAGTAGATTCTTCTGTTTTAATGATCTGTGATGCAGAAAAAGCAGTAGGCATCGCTGGTATCATGGGTGGTGAAAACTCCAAGGTTACTGATGATGTAAATACTATTCTTTTAGAAGCTGCTTGTTTTGATGGAACAAACATCCGTTTATCCAGCAAAAAAGTTGGTTTAAGAACAGACGCTTCCGGTAAATTTGAAAAGGGCTTAGATCCAAACAATGCAATCATCGCAATGAACCGTGCATGCCAGTTAATCGAAGAACTTGGCGCAGGCGAAGTAGTAGGCGGATGTGTTGACATTTACCCAGAAGTAAAAGAAGAAGGCAGAGTGAAATTCTCTTACGAACGTACAAACAAGGTTCTTGGAACTTCCCTTGATAAAGAAACGATGATTTCTTACTTCAAGGCAATTGATTTAGGCTATGATTACGATACCGATGAAGTAATCGTTCCAACCTGGAGACAGGATGTGAATTTACAGGCTGATTTAGATGAAGAAGTGGCAAGATTCTTCGGTTATGAAAATATCCCAACCACTCTTCCAAGCGGTCAGGCAACAGCCGGAAAATTATCCTTCAAGCTTCGTATGGAAGGTTTCGCACGTGATCTTGCAGAACAGTTCGGTTTCTCCGAAGCACAGACTTACTCATTCGAAAGCCCTAAGGTATTCGATAAGTTATTACTTTCTGCAGACGATCAGTTAAGAAACACCGTTGTGATCTCTAACCCACTTGGTGAAGATTACAGCGTTATGAGAACATTACCTCTTAACGGTATGCTTTCGTCCCTTTCTACTAACTATAACCGTAGAAATAAAGACGTTCGCCTTTATGAATTAGCAAACGTTTATATCCCAGGTGAATCCAAAGATGTTCTTCCAGATGAAAGAATGCAGTTCACACTCGGTTTCTACGGAGCAGGCGACTTCTTCGACTTAAAGGGTGTTGTGGAAGAATTCTTTGAAAAGATCGGCATGAAGGGCATCACAACTTACGATCCAAAGGCAGGCAAGAACTTCTTACATCCAGGCCGTCAGGCTAACATCGTGTACGAAGGAACTGTTATCGGTTACTTAGGTGAAGTTCATCCGGAAGTACTTGATAACTACAATATCGGCGACCGCGCTTATGTGGCAGTTCTTGATATGCCGGAAATCGTAGCACGTGCGAACTTCGATTTGAAGTATACTGGAATCGCAAAATACCCAGCGGTAAGCCGTGATATCTCTATGGTTATGACTAAGGATATCTTAGCTGGACAGGTGGAAGAAGTGATCCGTAAGAATGCAGGCAAGATCTTAGAATCTTACAAGTTATTCGATGTTTACGAAGGTGCTCAGATTAAGGAAGGCTATAAGTCTATGGCTTATAATATCACATTCCGTGCAGCTGACCGTACATTAGAAGAAGCGGATATCACCAATGCCATGACCAAGATCCTTAACGGACTTTCCGCTCTTGGTATTGAGCTTCGCCAGTAATTTAGGGGATGGCGCTCCCCGCCCCGCAGGACACGCGGACCCATTGGTTCCGAATGTTCGGACGCGAGAGCGGACAGAAGGAGGGCAGAGTCTCCCCCAGGCAGACAGGATAACACTGTTTGCCTGGGGGAGACTCTGCCCTCCTTCTGTTCGTCTCGAGCCGGACATTCCGGAACCAATGGGTCCGCGTGTCCTGCGGGGCGGGGAGCGCCATTACAATGCGTTTCGCGGGCGAAACGCATTGTAATGAGCGGACGATCGAATGAGGGGACGGGAGGAGGAAAGAGAAGAGATTGTTTGGGGGAGGGATTATAAGAGGGGAGTTTGAATTACAATGGGAGTGTGTTAGAAATAGTGAAAAGATTATGAGGAGAGTACTGAAAATGGAGACAATAACAGGAATTATCAATGAATGGGATCCTATAGGATTTTTTCCAATGGCGCCACAGGATGAATATATCAATGAAGTTGAAAAAATATATAGATTCCTGTCTCAAAATATCAGTGGGAATGTTGAGCAATTAGCAAGGGTGATAAATGAGATATTTTTGGAGACGTTCGGAGACGACATTTATGAAGAGGATATGCAGAGTTGCAAAGGTGTTGCAGAAAAATTGCTTAAAGAGTTTGGGAGGTAGGGGATTCAATATACGGTTCGTTAGAAAAAAGCAAGATTTACAGGGTGTTCACCATATACATAATGTGGTATAATTACCATAATTTACGTATCACAAATTAAATAACATATGTCGATATGAATTTTGTGGAAACGATAAAAAACGGACTATTTTGGCACGAATCGTAGAGGGGAGTGCGGGAATAGGCGACTATATTTTGTATCAGGAGGAAATGAGAATGAAAAGATTTGCGAAAGCGATGTTATCCGTTATGCTTACGCTTGTGCTGGCAGTTTCAATGGTTGCGGTAAGTGCACCGGAAGAAGCGAAAGCGGCGGCTGTTTGCTTAAACACAACATGGAAGACCGTTTATATGGGCAATAGCTATACTTTCTGGGTGAAGAATGCTTCGAATGTGAAGTCTAAGACTTGGTCTTCTTCTAAGAAGTGGATTGCTACGGTAAATGGAAAGGGACAGGTTACTCCTGTCGCAGTAGGAAAGAGTACGATCAAATGCAAGATTACATATACGGACGGAACGACACAGACCGTTAGTGCGATTGTGTCTGTAAAAGAGAAGGTTCCAGCTACCGGAGTGACACTTACGAATAAGAATCTGGGTACCAATAATATGCAGACCATCGAGGTTGGAAGTTCCTATAGCTTTAAGTTTGAGAAAACTCCATCCAATACAACCGATTATGCTTATTTTACAGTGGCAGATACTGCTTATGCATCTGTGACAAACAAGGGTGTGGTAAAGGGCTTAAAGGCAGGCGTCACAGTTTTAGAAGTGCGGACAGGTGCAAGTGCAGCAGCTGCTAAGACTTCTGAAGTAGTGGACCGTGTATACTTAAATATTGTGGATCCTGTGACCCCAACCCCAACCCCAATTCCTGTACCACAGGTGGAAGATGTGGCAATGGTAAGTTCAAAGGAAATCCAGATTAAGTTCAGCAGTGAGATCTTAGAATCCAGCGTTATTGATGCATCTGGCAACTTAATTGCCGGAACCGTTACAATCGGACTTGGCACAGATGCAGCGGCAGTGACACCTCTTACACCGGTTTTAAGCAGCGATAAGAAGACATTAAGTCTTACAACTGCTTCTCAGTTCAAGGGAACTTATGTTATCACTATTTCTAAGAGCATTAAAGCAGCAGATGGAACGGAGATGACACCATATACGGTTCAGAAGGAAATGGAAGATACAACCGGACCGATCTATTTAGGATCAGAAGTGGATGACAGCGGTTATGTATGTACCTTCAACTTCAATGAACCAATTGATATCAGCGAGATGTCTGTATACAGCGTGACCGGAACCAATAATACATCTTTAAAGGCAATGTTATCAACAGCATCTAATTATCAGTTAAGCGCGGATAAGAAATCTTTAAAGATTGACTTAAGCGGCTGTGGCGAGACAAGCGCCAATGTGACCGTTAAGCTTCTTGGTATTAAGGATTTAGTGGGGAATGTATCCGTATCGTTCCCAGTTACTGCCCTTGCTAAGGTAGATGCTACAACAAAGCCTCTTGCGACGATTGTTTCGGCGGAACGTGTTTCCAAGACAACATTAAAAGTAACATTCAGCCGCGCAATGGTATATCCGGGCTATGTGATCATCGATGGTGAGACAATCAGCGGTGTAATTGATGCCAGCGACAATAAAGTGGTAACCTATACATTAGTCAATACCGCATTAACGGGTGCTAAGGTAGTGCAGTTCAGCGGATGGTACAGCTACAATGCACCAAACTATCAGACAGATTTAGTGAAGAGAAGCGTTAATTTCACACTGGATACAACCGCTCCAATGGTTACTAATTATACTCTTGTAAATACAACCAAGAATAATACTGCAATCACAACATTGACTCTTACTTATAATAAAGACATCTCTGTTGTAGAAGCATCCGGTACGATGGCCTCCAAGGTTCAGAGCACGACAGGAAACATTTATGCAAAAACACTTACTTATACAGCAAGTGCAAGTAAGAATGTACTGACAGTTGTATTTGGAACCGGTCAGGCTTCTGATAACGGAACATATACAATCACCGTTCCAGCAGGAATTGTAATGGATACATATGGAAATCTTTCTAAAAAGCAGGGATTTACTATGACAAAGCAGCTTGACAGTTCTTCTGCACTGCCGGCACCATCCCAGGTAATTCAGGATTCCACAAACCCAAGCAAGGTATATGTATACTTTGGCGCAAAGTTAGATTTAACAGCAGCATGTAACGTAAATAATTATACATTTGCATCTACGATCCATCCAACAAGTGCAGTCGTATCTTCTCAGGATGAATCCAGTGCTATTGTGGAATTAACCTTTGCAGCTGGCGCTTTAAGCTACACATCTACTTATCCGGTTGTGATCTCCGGATTAAAGGGATATAACGGTTCTTATGCGGAAATGGAAACTTATAAGACTACAATTGCAATGGTTGATAATGTTCCGGCGATGATTACAAGCGGTGGATGCAAGCTGACATCAAATTCCTTTGTTACAATCACTTTAACGGAACCGGTAACCGGAAAAGCAACGGTTGTTGTGAATAACGGCGGAACCTTAATCACAACAGACTGTATGGTAAGTGGGGATACCCTTTATATCGCCTTAAATACTCCGATTACGGGATCTTCTTATTACCTAATGTTCACAGAGAATAATTTAGTGGATGTATATGGAAACGAGGCAGCTATTAATCTAAATACCCCAATTGGTATTGTGAGATCTTATTAAAGATCCAAGCTGTAGGAATAGACGGAAAGAAAGCAGGAAGTGGTGTTTTTTACCTCACTTCCTGTTTTTGCTATGAAAATAAAATACTTTGATGGCGGAAGGTACATGCCTTGAAAGTAAGGATATGCTAGTGTATAATATAAGAAGTTTTTAGGGTGGCATAAGCCACCAGTGTTATTGTATCAGCAGAATGGGAGAAATAACGTGAAGAAGAGTACGAATAAATGGATACGTTTTTTTAGTTGGGTGCTGTTTCTTTTCTATCTGGCTTTCATTTCGTATTTTCTCTTTTTTAGTGAACGGTATGGAAGAACAGAAGGAAACGCCGGATATCGTTATAATTTGGTGCTTTTTCAAGAGATTAAGCGATTTGTTACATATCGAGAAGCGATTGGTCTGGAAGGGTTTATCGTCAATATTATCGGAAATGTACTCGCCTTTGCACCATTTGGTTTTTGCCTCCCATTGATCAGCATTCGGCGCACGAATTTTTTCCGTGTGTTAGTATGGTCCTTCCTGTTCAGTCTGACAATCGAGACAATCCAGCTTGTATATCAGATTGGCATTTTCGACGTGGATGATTTATTAATGAATACCATCGGCGGCGTAATCGGTTATGTGGTGTATCGCATAGGAAAGCTCTGGCTGGATCATAAGAAGAAGCGCAGGTAAGGAGAACGAATATGAGTTTAAAGAAAAGCACATATATGTTTAAAGGAAGATCTCATTCTAGAGATGGACTGATCTCGATGGCAATCGGAATTGCGGTGGTTGGCACTTTTTCCACCATATCTTTTCTCTCCGGCAAGGCAGGAGGAAATGGTTCTATGGGTCTTGGGGCAATCGGATTAACCTGTTTTGTGGGTTCAATCTGGGGATTTTTGTTCGGGATTAAGAGCTTTAAGGATAAGGATATTTATTATGCGCCTCCGATTATCGGTCTTGGAAGCAATGGGATTATGATGGTTGTGCTATTTACCCTATATATCATTGGGATCTTATCCTAATTGAGAACAACTTTATAGAAATTACGGAAAGCAGGATAAAAAGCCTGCTTCTCTGTTTATAATCAAAAGAAAAATAAAAAAAGGAGCAAGTCATATGAGAAGTATAGAAGTGATCCGGGAAGAAAATGAAGCAGTGATGGAGCGATTAGAGCTTGTAATGGAAAGAATGCAGGGGATGCAGAGCGAAGAGACCGTAAAGGAACCATTTCGGTCATATTTCGCATATATTGCCTCATTTTTATTAAAGCTTAGACAGATTGCAAGAGACATTGAAGCGGGAATCTACTTTAATCAGTCTCTAGAAGAACTCAAAGCAGTGAATGAGTCATTATATCACGATATTCTGCCAGAGCAGTACGAAAAGAGCTATGCCAATCCAGCTTATGCAAAAGAGTTATTTGGCGATTATGGCGAGCTGTTATCCGTTTTATACGCAGAAGCAAGGAGCGTGATACCGGCAGTTTATGAATGCAGACTGTTTCCGCTTACGGTCACAGCAGAATTAGTAGTGGAGATTTATAACTACTTTGAAGAAGAGAATGAGTACACTTATAAAGACGCGAAACGCGCGATTTATTATTTTGTTCATGATTATGCAGAAGACTATGTAGAGCATAGAATGCGTGAGACATTAGATCCAACGTATACCTTTGCGGAAGATATTATTATGGAATGTGATCTAAGCGATTTACGCTATCTGTATCGTTTCGGTGATTATATTACAGAAAATGAATTACAGATCGCCGCTTTCTTAAATGAAATGCCGGAAGAAGACGTTAAGGCGATGGCAGATACGTATACAGAAGGCTATATCCGCGGATTCGATGTGATGGGAGCGGATCTATCCAAAAAAGAGATCGTGGGAATCCGTACCTGCATCGGTTTTGAACGCATGATGCGCTACGCATTTGAAAACTTTAAGAAGATTGGCAAGAAATTAGTCGTATACCGTGTGGCACTGGATGTGATCAATAAGAAGCCAGGCAGAAAGGTCGGCTATTATGCGACCAGCCCAAATCTTCAGTATGAATACGATCACCGTTTTGATAAGGGATTATTCTTTGACAAGGTGATGAAGGAACGCTTTCTTGCAGTATCCCGTTTAGGATATGAGAAGTATAAGGTAGAGGCTGCTACTTATGCAGGTCCTGCTGTGCTCGAGACATTTGGAGAACCGGACTTTAATCCAGTGAATAAGGAAGAGGCAGTCCGTTTAGATGAGAAACAGCAGAAGTTAAATACGGAACTGACACGAGAGATGAATGTGCTTGTTTCCGAGTATATGAAACAGGAAGAACTATCCTTTACGATTATCGCATATCCGTTGCCTACAATCGGTGAGAAGTTTAAAGAGATTTTTGCAGAGACTGTAAAGGTGAACACCCTTCCGAATGATGTTTATCATAAGGTACAGCAGACGATCATCGATGCATTGGATTTAGGCGAGTATGTGAAGGTAACCGGCAAGGATGGCAATCAGACCGATATCAAGGTAATGCTATATGAGTTAGCGGATCCTGAGAAAGAAACCATTTTCGAAAACTGTACCGCGGATGTGAATATTCCGGTTGGAGAAGTGTTTACCTCTCCAAAGTTAACGGGAACATGCGGAACGCTTCATGTAAGCCAAGTTTACTTAAATGGACTGGAATATAAGAATCTTCATCTGACATTTGAGAACGGAAAGATTCAGGAATATACCTGCACAAACTTTGAGAATCAGGATGAGAATGAGAAGTTCGTGAAAGAGAATCTCCTTATGAATCATGAGACACTTGCTCTAGGAGAGTTTGCAATCGGAACGAATACGACTGCCTATAGGATGGGACAGAAGTACGGAATCCAGAGAAAGCTTCCAATCTTAATTGCTGAGAAGACAGGCCCTCATTTTGCAGTGGGTGATACCTGCTATAAGATGAGTGAGGATCATAAGCTTTATAATGCGAATGGCAAGGAGATCGTGGCACGCGATAATGAGGTTTCCATCCTCCGTAAGACTGATATGGAGAACGCTTATTACAACTGCCATACCGATATTACAATCCCATACAACGAGATTGCGGAAATCGCTGCCTATACAAAATCCGGCGAACGCATCCCAATCATTGAGAACGGACGCTTTGTTCTTCCAGGGACCGAACTGCTCAATGAAGCTCTCGATCGATAGGTAGCAGACGAACGGAAGGAAAAACGGGAACGTGGCAGGCGTAAAACGGCCGGCGTCACCGGGAGCGATATGTTTTTCGAATGTTCAGACGCATGAACGGACAAAAAATCCTCTCAGTCTTTGACTATCAGACAGAAATACACTGTCTGATAGTCAAAGACTGAGAGGATTTTTTGCTCGCCGTGAGCCAGACATTCTGAAAACATACCGTTCCCGGTGATGGCGGCTGCGTGGAGAATATTACGGAGCTTAATGAAGGGGGAACAGGTAGAACTGGTTGGATTTATCGTACTCTGTTTTCATAAGTAATGCCTGTTCGGAATTAAGAGATTTTTATAAATAGCATAAGTATTTTTAATGGGCTTCGTTATGGATTGTTCCAAACAAAGATGGTATCATAGGGGTACTAGTAAGGACACGTTTTTGATGAAAGGATGGATTTGATATGGCTAAAGTAGGTATTGTAATGGGAAGTGACTCTGATCTTCCTGTAATGAGCAAGGCAGCAGAGATGCTTGAGAGATTCGGAATTGATTATGAGATGACTGTGATTTCGGCTCACAGAATGCCGGATATTTTCTTTGATTATGCAAAGACAGCAGAGGAAAAAGGATTTCAGGTGATTATTGCAGGCGCGGGCGGTGCAGCGCATCTTCCGGGCATGGCAGCAGCTATCTTCCCTCTTCCGGTAATCGGTGTTCCAATCCATTCGAAGGCACTTAGTGGCGTGGATTCCCTGTATTCTATCGTACAGATGCCAGCTGGTATCCCGGTTGCGACGGTTGCAATTGACGGCGGAGCAAATGCAGGCATTTTAGCAGCGAAGATGTTAGCGGTAGCAGATCCGGAAATCTTAGCAAAGCTGAAAGCGTATAAGGAGGAGTTAAAAGATGGCGTAGTGGCAAAGAAAGAAAGACTCGAAAAAGTTGGCTATAAAGAGTACATGAAGAAATAGCACAGATGTAGAAAACAGAATAAAAAGCAGAATAAAAGGCTCTAAAATAGAGGATAAGGCCGGCAAGATGCAGAATAATACAGCATTCCCAAAGTAGGTTTTATCAGAAAATTTTAGAGCTTTTTTATTAGAAGTACATTCGTATCTAAAATAAAAAGGGAGAATCCTATGCAACTAGTGGTATACAAAAAAGAGAGAGCAGGGCAATGGACGGATTTTTTCTTACTGCTATAATAAGGGAATAAGAGGTGATTATTATGATGTTTCAGCAGAATTTACAACGGATAAGAAAGCAAAGGCAACTTTCTCAGGAGCAGCTTGCAGAGAAGCTTGGCATCTCCAGGCAGGCGGTTGCAAAATGGGAGAATGGGCTGGCATACCCGGATATTGAAAATCTGATCCGGTTAAGTGAGGTGCTTTGTGTTACAATCGACAGTCTGATGAAAGAGGGGGCGGAATGTTTCAATCGTGAACAGGAAGATAAGGAGTGGGATACCGATGAACTGCTTGACTTTGTTCTTGAGGCAAAGAAAAATACTTACGCGGCGAAGGGAAAAGAAGAGGAGAATCCATGCCGTCCGGGCTCTCACGATTTTGCCTATCAAAAGGGAGCGTATGCTTATTTGGACTCCTATGTGGGAGGAAGGCAGTTTGCAGGGGAAGAGGTTATCCGGAATAAGGAGGAGAATATCTGGGTCATGAATTATATGGGCAGGACCCTCGCTGATTCTTTCTCCGGTGATTTCTTAAAAAGTGCGCTTATGAATTGCTCAAAGGAAAATCCCTTTCGAGGGCCGGCATTATACCAAAAGGGGGAGTATACATATCACTCCCGGTATGAAGGAGATTTTTCCTGGTTTGATGGGAAAGAGGAGATCTTTTATAAAGGGGATAAGGTGTACGAGTGTTATTTTCATGGTGGATTATTACGATAACAGGTGTTAATTCCTGGGGGTAAAAAGGAAGGGATTGGTCATTTTGCTTTTGTTTTAGGAAGAAAAATGGAAAATGGTATTAAAAATAGCCAAAACATCCAAAAAATCTATGAAGTAGCTTCTTTTTTAGCTGAAATAATGCAGATTTTTCGTTGAAAATCTAAGATTTTTTCGTGAGTTTTCAGGATTTACAAGTATGGAAGATGGTGGTAACATCAACGTGTAAAGAAAAGAAGATAGTTTTTGGGACTGCACATCGAAGTAGAAACAGGTCGCGTTTCTATGCAGTCGGAAAGGAAGGTTATTATGTTATTAAAGAAATTTATCGCATGCACAACAGCAAGAATGAGAGCACAGTTTTTTAATCAGACAGCAGCGGCTGAATGGAGCGAGGCAGAATTAAATGTTGTGAGCAATATCGTAGGCATTGATGCAAAGAATGCGAATAAGACACAGAAATATGACGCAATCCGTGAAGAACTTGAAAGCAGAATCACAAAAGCTGCTTAAAGAGTACAGGAAGCGAAGAGATATAGGATCGAAAGATCAGTATACCGTAAGATGCGTGGCGAAGATTTCGCTTGTTTTGGCGCATGGCTCATAAGAACGGATAAGGGAATGACAGATATTGAGCCAGCGTTATTTTTACGGTCAGTGTGGTGATGCCGCACTTTTACATAGCAGGCAGAGTGGGAAACCGCTCTGTTTTTTTGTTGCCTGAATTTTGAATATTTTCTTGTATAGAATGTGTTCCTTTGATTAAGGGAAAAGAAATACGTTACAAACCATTTTAAAGGCGGAGAAAGAAGGCAGACAGACGATAGAACAGTACACAGCCTGATTATGATAGGTCTATATTAGACTGATTTATAAATAGCATAAGAAATTGAGAAAGGAAAACTGAGGACAAAAAAGGAAGGATATGATAAAATGAGCCTAAGATAAGTAATGAAGTTTGGAAATGAGATATATCTTTAGGAGGATACCAATGGATTACAAAAAAGCAGGCGTGGACATTGAAGCAGGATATAAGGCTGTAGAGCTGATGAAGAAACATGTACAGGGAACCATGAGAAAAGAAGTATTAGCAGGACTTGGCGGATTTTCCGGTGCATTTTCCTTAGCAGGTTTTAAAGATATGGAAGAACCAACCTTAGTATCTGGTACAGACGGCGTTGGAACAAAGTTAAAACTGGCATTTTTAATGGATAAGCATGATACGATCGGAATCGACTGTGTGGCAATGTGCGTGAATGATATTGCCTGTGCAGGAGGAGAGCCATTATTCTTCTTAGATTATATTGCTTGTGGCAAGAATGACCCTGAGAAGATTGCAACGATCGTAAGTGGCGTGGCAGAAGGATGCAAGCAGTCAGGCGCAGCTTTAATCGGCGGTGAGACAGCGGAAATGCCAGGATTTTATCCAGTGGATGAATATGATCTGGCAGGTTTTGCAGTTGGTATCGTAGACAAGAAGAAAATGATCACGGGTGAGAATCTAAAGGCAGGAGATGTGATCTTAGGCATCGCTTCTTCCGGTATTCACAGCAATGGATATTCTTTAGTACGAAAAGTTTTCAATATGAAGAAGGAAGCGTTAGATGTTTACTATGAAAGCTTAGGTGCAACCCTTGGTGAGACACTGCTCACTCCTACTAAGATTTATGTAAAAGCACTTCAGTCTTTAAAGGCCGGCAATGTGGATGTGAAAGCATGCAGTCATATTACAGGCGGCGGCTTCTATGAAAACGTTCCAAGAATGCTAAAAGAGGGAACAAAAGCGGTAATTCGTAAGAATTCCTATGAGATACCTGCTATTTTTGATATGTTATCCACTGATGGCAGTATTGAAGAGAAGATGATGTACAATACTTATAACATGGGTATCGGCATGATGGTTGTCGTAAGCGCAGAAGAAGCAGATAAGGCAGTTCGTCTGATTGAAGCAGCTGGCGAAAAGGCATATGTAGTTGGTGAGATTGTCGAAGGCGAGAAGGGAATCGAATTATGCTAAGAATTGTAGCGTTAGTCTCAGGCGGAGGCACGAACCTTCAGGCTATCTTAGATAGTATTGAGAACAAGGTTATTACCAATGCGGAAGTAGTTGGTGTCATCAGCAATAAAAAGGATGCATACGCATTAAAAAGAGCAGAAAATCACCAGATTCCGGGCATTTGCATCTCTCCTAAGGAGTATGAAAAAAGAGAGGACTTTAATAAAGCACTGATTGCAGCAATCGATGAATTAAGGCCGGATCTGATTGTATTAGCCGGGTATCTTGTAATCCTCCCAAAGGAACTGATTCATAAGTATCCGAATAAAATCATCAATATCCATCCTTCTTTGATCCCGTCTTTCTGCGGAGCCGGATTTTATGGCCTTCATGTGCATGAAGCGGTGTTAGAAAGAGGCAATAAGGTAACTGGGGCGACCGTTCATTTTGTAGATGAGGGAACGGATACCGGGCCGATTCTGCTTCAGAAGGCAGTGGAAGTAAAAAATAACGATACTCCGGAAATTCTGCAAAGAAGAGTGATGGAGGAAGCAGAGTGGATCATTCTTCCGAAGGCAATTGATTTAATCGCAAATGGTAAAGTGATCGTGAATGGAACCACCACGACTGTGATGGAATAGATTGGAGGCAGCAATGAAAGTACTGATTGTAGGCGGCGGCGGAAGAGAGCATGCCATTGCGTGGAAAGTGGCAAAGAGCAAAAACGTATCTAAGATTTACTGCGCACCGGGCAATGCGGGGATTGAACAGATCGCAGAGTGCGTGCCGATCGGTGTGATGGAGTTTGAGAAGTTAGCAGACTTTGCAAAGGAAAAGCACATTGATCTAACGATTATCGGACCGGATGATCCGTTGGTAGGCGGAATCGTGGATGTATTTGAGGAAAGAGGGCTTCGCGTGTTCGGGCCAAGAAAGAATGCGGCTATTATTGAAGGCAGCAAGGCATTCTCCAAGGAACTGATGAAGAAGTATAACATTCCTACTGCAGCATATGAGACATTTGATAATCCGGATGAGGCGGAAGCGTATTTAGAGCAGTCTAAATTCCCAATCGTATTAAAGGCAGACGGGCTTGCGCTTGGAAAAGGTGTTTTAATCTGCAACACGCTTGAGGAAGCAAAAAAAGGCGTGAAAGAAATTATGCTGGATAAGCATTTTGGAGCGGCCGGCAATAAGATGGTAGTGGAAGAGTTTATGACAGGCCGGGAAGTGTCAGTGTTAGCATTCTGTGATGGAAGTAATATCCGTACGATGACCAGCGCGCAGGATCATAAGAGAGCCAAAGACGGAGATCAGGGTTTAAATACAGGCGGAATGGGAACATTTTCTCCAAGCCCATTTTATACAGATCAGATCGATGCATTCTGTCAGGACCATATTTACAGACCTACGATGGATGCAATGAAGGCGGAAGGAAGAGACTTTACCGGTATTTTATTCTGTGGGCTTATGTTAACGGAGGATGGACCAAAGGTGTTAGAGTATAATGCGCGATTTGGCGATCCGGAGACACAGGTTGTGCTTCCGAGAATGAAGAATGATATCGTGGAAGTAATGGAAGCATGCATCGACGGGAAGTTAGATGAGGTTAAGCTGGAATTTGAGGATAATGCAGCAGTATGTGTAGTCCTTGCTTCAGCAGGATATCCGGAAAGCTACGAAAAAGGAAAGGTGATTTCCGGACTCGAGGCATTAAAAGGCAAGGATGATTGCTTTGTGTTCCATGCAGGAACGAAGAGGACAGAAGAAGGGATTGTGACAAACGGAGGGCGAGTGCTGGGCGTGACAGCCACCGGAAACGATCTTGTGACCGCAAGAAAGAATGCTTACGATGCAGCTTCCCTTATCCACTTCTCTAACAAGTATATGCGCAACGACATAGGACACGCGATTGATGAGGCATGCGGGGAGTAGGAGCAGACGAGAGGCGATAGAGCTTTGGAAGTAACGTTAGGCGGCGCACGCCTTGCCTGAATCTGAATATTCGGATGCGAGAGCGGACAAAAAGGGTCAGGTTCTTTGCCTGTCAGACAGTGTATGATCTGTTTGACAGGCAAAGAACCTGACCCTTTTTTGGTTCGTTATCAGCCGTTCATTTTGGATTTAGGTAAGGCGTATGCCGCCCAACGTTACTTTCAAAGCCTCACCGCCCTTTGTATGCTTCTGCGAAGGCATACAAAGGGTGGTGAGGAGCGTGATAAGGGAAAGGGAGAGACAGGGAAGAGAGGAAATAACAGGGGGGAGAAAAAATGCGAGAGGAGATGGATGGGGTTACAAGCAAAGGGTGGATGGAAGAGAAAAAAGAGATAAAAAAAGGAAAAAGAGACATATAATAAAGAAAAAAATTACATAATACGCCGGAAATTGTCAAAATAAAGTGAGAGATTATGTAGAATTAGAAGGGGTTTAATGGTACAATGTAAAAGCATGCCACATAAGTGCCATAAGTATACCATAGTATAATAGGAAAATTCACGAAGAATTGGGAAAATTGTGAAGTGAAATAAGCGAATGAGAAGGAAAGGACTTGGGAATGAAATTTGGAAAATATCGATATAAGAAGCGACTTATATTTGCTCTTATTTTTAGTCTGACTCTGCCGCAATGTGCGATCGCGGCTGGAAATACAGGCATTGTTTATGCAGCCAGCCAGGGGACTTGTACGGCGACGACTCTTTATATCAGAAAAGGGCCAGCTACTTCCTATGACCAGGTGACCGTGAATGGAGCGGGGGCTTATCTGGTGAAGGGACAGCAGGTGACAATCCTTGGGGAAAAGAATGGCTGGTATGAGATTAAGGCGACTTTTAATGGGAAGGAAGTGACCGGATATTCTTCCGGCGCTTATATTACGGTGTCCGGAAGTTCGGTGGTGACACCTACTCCTACCCCAACACCAAATGCCACACCAACGCCAGCACCATCGACCCCAGTATCCTATGTTCTGTCTCTGCCAGCAAAGGTAAACGCTACCACGCTGAATGTAAGGAAGGTAGCATCTGCTACTGCCACGAAGCTTGGGACCATCACAAAGGGAGCGGCTGTTACGGTAATCGGAGAAACCTATAACGGCAGCGATAAGTGGTATAAAGTTACCGTTACAATGAATGGGACAAAAACGACAGGATATGTATTAAGCGATTATATAACCCTTACATTATCAACCGGTTTTTATGCCGGCGTAAATGCAGACAGCACGCTTCTAAGAGAAAGCGCAGGGGCAAATAAAGCAGCCATTAAGACAAGTGCCGGAGTGGCAGTATCTTTAAATAAAGGAACGGCGGTATGGGTGTCGGGTGAGACAACCGTATCCGGCGTGAAGTATTTTAAGGTAGGACTTACTTATAAAGGTGAGACGGTAAGGGGTTATGTGAAGGCAACAGAAATCGAACTGTTAGGAAAGAAAGTCACAACATCTGCAACACCGACACCTACGGTAAAACCGACTGTAACACCAACCGCAAAGCCAACGGCAACACCGACGCCGACACCGCCCGCATCTGCCGGAGGCACTTCAAATAAGACTGCTGTGCTAAAGCTTCCTGCAAGCGTGACAGCATCTGATGTGAATATAAGATCCACAGCAGGCACATCCGGAACGAAGTTAGGGACTCTTGCAAAGGGAACTGGCGTGACCGTGATTGGGGCTAAGATCGTGAGTGGGCAGAAATGGTATCAGGTGAACGTTACGATAAACGGAAAAAGCGTGACTGGATATGTGTTAAGTGATTACGTA
>SVEB01000095.1 GCA_015057635.1 Lachnospiraceae bacterium
AGGATGCGAATAGAAGAGAGGGCATTCTGCTTGAACAATAATCACGAAGAAGTATGTAACAGCCAACTGGGAACCAGCTAAAAAGTTGGGGGTTAAGCAGAAATTAGGCAGAAATCAAGTGAGAATCACGCAGAAGTTAACCAAAAAGTAAGCAGGAAACAGGATGATACGAAAGTTAGAATATCAGATCAAAGAGGAACAGAATGGAAAGACCATTCAGGAATTTCTAAAGGAAAAAGAATATTCTAGAGCAATCTTAGTGGAACTTAAGAAGACAAAGACCGGCATTACGAAGAATGGAACATGGGCATTTGTAAATGAGACGCTCTTTAGCGGAGATGTGCTGGGAATCGAGGTAACGGAGGAGGAAAGTTCGGAGAATATCGTGCCGATGGAAGGAAATCTTGATATCTTATATGAAGATGAGGATATCTTAGTTGTGAATAAACCATACGATATGCCAATCCATCCGTCTGTAAACAACTATGATAATACGTTAGCAAATGCCGTAGCGTATTATTATAAGAGTCAGAACATTCCGTATGTATTTCGCTGCATCAACCGCTTGGACCGGGATACGACCGGAGCTACGGTAATCGCAAAGAACATGCTTTCCGCCGGCATTTTATCAAAGCAGGTAAAGGAACGCAGGCTGAAAAGAACGTATGCGGCATTAGTGGAAGGCGTTACAAAAGAAGAAGGGATCATCGATTTTCCAATCGGAAGAGAGGAAGGAACGGTCATCAAACGGAAAGTGGATTTGAAAGAGGGCAAGCATGCCGTCACTCATTATAAAAGGCAGCAGGTAGTGAAAGTAGGGGAAGAGGAGGTATCCTTACTTTCCTTGCAGCTTGAAACCGGACGTACGCACCAGATCCGAGTGCATATGTCTTATATCGGACATCCACTATTAGGTGATTTTCTATATAATGAAACCAATCATATGTTGACAAGGCAGGCGCTGCATTCTTATAAGATCTGTTTTGATCATCCGGTCACGGGAGAGTATATGGAGATTACAGCGCCTCTTCCGGCGGACATGCAGGGACTATTGGATGAAAATAGAGGAAATAAGAAGGAATTGTAGAAGCAGACAGGATCAACAATGTTTCTTACTTGGAAAATAACCCATATCTAAAAACGATTTATGTAGATAAGAATAGTGAATGCAACGGCATTAGGAACGGTAGGCTGTGGATGGAGAATACATATAGAATATATGTATTCGACAGGATTAAGATTATGGAAAGATAGATGGAATATTATGTCGGAACACAAAGGAAAGCATGAATAGTCATGTGTGAATTAGGAACACTAACCAAAAAGAACAGTGGGAGAAAGACAATGTATCAGCTAGAAGTCCATAATTTTGATATTGAGAAGATCTGCTATTCTGGACAGTGTTTCCGCATGAAAAAGAATAGCCGGGGATGTTTTGAGGTGGTGGCATACGGTGAGTATGTGGAGATGAAGCAGGAAGGAGATCTGCTTACACTCTCCTGCACGGAACAGGAGTTTGAAACGCGCTGGAAGTCCTATCTGGCTCTGGATGAGGATTATGACAAGGTAGAAGAGCGCATTTTGGATGATGCGTATATGAAAGCGGCAATGGAATATGGCTGGGGAATCCGTATCTTAAAACAGGATTTCTGGGAAATGATCATATCATTTTTAATCAGCCAGCAGAATAATATTCCAAGGATCCGTACCTGTATTCAGACAATCTGTGAGCGGTACGGGCAAGCAAAGAAGAATCTGTATGGGGAACCATATTATGTATTTCCGACACCACAGGCACTTGCAAACGTAGAGGTTGTGGATTTAAGGGACTGCAATCTTGGCTATCGGAGCCGCTATATCAGCAGGACCGCCGAGGCAGTGGCATATGGGGAGTTTGACCTTAATGCAGTCAGAAAAATGGAGTATGAACAGGCCAGAGAAGAACTTCTTAAGCTATACGGAGTCGGTATCAAAGTATCCGAATGCATCTGCCTGTATGGACTTCATCATCTTCGAGCATTTCCGGTGGATACTCATATCCGCCATGTATTAGATGAAAACTATCCGAATGGTTTTCCGTTTGAAAAGTACAAAGGCGTGGAAGGGATTGTACAGCAGTACAGTTTTTATTACGACCTGTTTCATAAAGGGTGAAAATCCGATGATCATTAGATAGCGGATAGCAAGAGCAACATTACGACTAGAAGAAATTTAGACAGTGTTAGCGAAACATAAGAAGTACAGGAATGAGGAAAGGACCCAATTATCATTTCATAACAGAAAGCGAGGGCATGATGGAAGAATGCTAAAAACATTGTTCTATCATGCTCTTATTTTCTGGTAAAGGATATTAGAAGACATCTAAATTTATAAAAGATGAAAGAAAGGCTATCCAATTGGATAACGTCCGACATCGGTATTATCTTCCTTCCGGTTTCTTAGCTCAGGAATTGGATTCTCACTTTCCTCGTAGCGATAGTCAGAGCCCTTCTTCGCAATGTAGTCTTTGATCACTATATGGGTCGGAACGCCGTCAACCGGATTGTTCAAAGTATTCTGGAACTGATAGAAGACATCGTCTTTTGGAAGGTCTTTTACATTCACGTAGTCTTCTTTCTTAGAAGTAAACTGAACGGTATTTTTTAAGATATCCCGTACATACTCTTTATTTTCATGAAGTTTTAGCAGCTGTGGGAAACAGCCATTTGGAATGCACTGCTGCCATTCTTTTTTCTCATACTTGTAAAGCAGTTCTGCCGCTTTGTGAAGATGGGAGATCTCCTGTGTAAAATGTTCGTCCCAAATTTTCTTAATGCAAGGGTCTGTCTCATCCTCATAACAGGAATAGTACAGATAGCATTCGTTATACTCGTGCATTAACAGTTTTTCAAGGAATGTTGCCTTCGTATCCATCAGACTGCCGTACTGGCTTACATGCTGTTCCTCAATCAGACCAATTTCCTGGTACAGCTGTCTTCCTAATGTATTTGGATACAGAGCGGAAGTATTCATATAGTAGTTCATGGTCTGCTGTTCGGCAGCCGTGATAATGCAAATATTCAATTTCGTGATGGGATCGGCTGTCTTATTGTCGATAAAATAGCGAATGTTATCATATGGGAAGCGATGCTCCGAAATGGTTGGACGTCCTGGCATGATCTCCGTATAGTGTCCGACTAACTGTTCTGCTTTGATCCCGCTCTCCATTTCTAATAGATCGGAATAACGGTATAAATGATCGAAATCCTCTAGTAATCCAAAATCCATCGCTGCCTTTACCATAGCATCCGGTTCCCGCTTTGCGAGTTCCGCAGTCAGGTCGACAGCAAGCTGTTCGTAACTGATGGTATGCTCAAGAATGGATTCATCAGCCGGCTTTAAGGCAGCGATTACTTTCTGTTGCTGCTGTTCTACTCGGCGGACAAGTGCTAGCTCTCTTCTTAGATCATTATCCGGACAGTTTCTGGAGAACTGGTGTCCAAACCATACGGATTCAAATTCGGTTCCGTTCATAAGGATGATTCTTGTTTTGGTATAAGGATCCACTTCATGCTTATTATAAGGTTTTGGGCAAATTGAAGACCAGTTTTTAAAGGCAGTTTCTATGCTTTCAGGTTTTTGTTCAAATGGATTCATAAAGAATCTCCTTTCTTAAAGTAATACTTACAGTTTCTTCAATTTATGGAGGATTTATTCGAGTGGGTAAGAGACAGTCAAGATACGAACAAGCAATGCAGAGAAACTATGTTTGCTGCTCATAACCTACACGTTGATGCATTACGATGGAGGTACATATGATATGGAGCATGTAAATGACTATGCCGAGAAAATGTGTGAGATTTCAAATACATCAGGGATATCCATAGCGGTATTGGACAATGGAAACGAGTCTTATATCAATGTGGGTTATGCAAACAAAAAGAGAAAGGAAGAGGTGAGCAGTAACACAAGACATAAATTAGGCTCTACCACGAAAGCATTTACAGATTTAGGTATTCTGCTTTTAGAACAGTTAGAAAAGATAGTTTAAAATGAAAGATAGTTTCTTGACAGGATTATTTTGGAAGTATACTATTTATATAGTTATCTGCATTTTATTTACAAATCCTATTGGATATAGAATGCATGTATCAAATACATAGGAAAGGTGGCTCTGTTAAAATGAAACACAATATGATATCAGTTGGAGGCACTATAATTATATAGTCCTCCTTAAACCAGGAGGAAAAATGGCAGATATAAAAATCAGATTAGAAGAAGTACAGGATTATCATGAAGTTGAGTTGGTGGCACGTGCCGCATTTTATCGTGATGAAAGAATCAAAGAAATTGGAGTAGGATGCACAGAGCATTATATGATCCATGAACTGCGCAATCAAGATGGGATTAAAGAATTGAATTTTGTTGCGGTTTTAGATGACAAGATTGTAGGTCATGTAATTTATAGTCATTCCTATATTTTAAAGGACGATGGGGAAAGGATAGAAACATTGAACTTTGGCCCGCTAAGTGTTTTGCCGGAATGGCAGAAGCAGGGGATCGGCAGCATGCTGATGCGATTCTCAATAGAAAAAGCAAAAGAGCTAGGCTACGGGGCGATTATCTTTTTTGGACATCCTACATACTACCCTAGATTTGGATTTGTAGAAGCAAAAGAGTTTGGCATCACAACAGCCTGGGGAGCAAACTATCCTGCATTTATGGCAATGGAATTAAGGGATGGGTATTTAAAGAATGCACAGGGAAAATACTTTGAGGCAGACATTTATGATGAAGATATCACGAAGGAACCTTCCAAAGAGTATGATAAGTTATTTTCTAAATAGAAGTATGATAGGTTTGAGGCGGGAGGTATGGTTATGAAGAATGAAGAGAAAATGGAAGTTTTTCTTGATCTGGCAAGAAAGCTGAATAAGAAGTTTTCTGTCATTCCATTGTTATATGGTTCGCTTGGGCTTAAAATGCTGTTGCATAATGACTTGAATCCAGATGATATTGATATTGCTGTTCCTCAATATCTGTATCGGTTTGACGAAAGATGGAATGATTTACTCTCCTTTATGTTAAATGAAGGTTATGTACTTATGGATTTGAAGGAACACTTTTTTCAAAAGGGTGAGATCGGAGTTAACTTTTCAGCGATTGATGGAGTTGGCGGTATACCATCTTTGGAGGTCTTTGTGGATATTGATATTAGAGATATCCCGATTATGGAAACTGATGGAGCTTTCTATAAACTCATGACGCTTGAACAATACCTTAAAGTCTATTCCCATTCATTAGAAGATAGTTACCGAGCAGATAATAGTGGGCACGAAGACCAAAACAAAATTGATCTTCTTAAAAAAGCTCTTAAATGCACCGAATGATTATTTGGTAAAGGTTACTTTCTTTCTATAAAGCTGACAAGTTATGTTATGAGCACCTTTATGAATACATAGCCGATAGATGTGTTGGAACTCTCCTTTCTAAGCGGTTTTAGAGAGGGGAGTTCTTTTCGAATCCCGTATCATGCATAAAACTTTCAGATGGCATATATGTCGTGGATATTGAAGGATACATAGGAGACATGACAAAGATAGAAATGAAATATGCCAGAGAGAATGGAAAAGAAATTATATTGCATTCTGAGTATGCTTTATAAGCAGATAAATATGAATTTACGGAGGAGGTTTATGATGGAAAGGATAGCAGTGATTTCGGATATTCATTCTAATATTTATGCACTAGATGTATTTATGGATTATATAGATAAAGAATGTAACGTTTCGCAAATATTAAATCTGGGGGATTTTATTCAAATAGGACCAAATCCAACAGAAGTGTACGATATTGTTATGAATGATAGCAGATTTGTAAATATCATGGGCAACAGCGAGTATATGTTTTTTAATAAGGAACTTATGAAACGTTATGAAAATGAAGCAGCACATCAAGATTGGGTTATTAATCAATTAGGGGATACGAGACTTGAAAGACTAAAGCAAGTTCCGCTTCAAAGAATTGTTGAAATAGAAGGCAAAAAATTTCTTATGATACATGCAAGAATGAATAGTGTAATAGACGCTCCTCTTTTGTATGCTAAGAAAACTTTGGAGGAATTTATTGCAGATTATGATGCAGATGTAAACTATGTTTTGATAGGACATACCCAAATGGAAGGAAAGGCAGTAAAATCATTAGTTTAAGCGACTTGTTGCTAATGCCTATGGCAGTGCACAACGAATGTATGTAAAGCGAGGATATATTCCGGATGGAACACGAGTATGGTATCAGAATAAAATATGTCCGCAGTATACACCATGTAACAATGACGATGATCTTCTTTTGTACTTAATAAAAGAACTATGAACACAGAACAACCGAATTTATTGTGATTAAGCTGGTTAAGCAGCTATCATCATAAAAAGCATTGTATTTGTGGGGGGGTTCAAAATGATGAATACTGATTATTTATAATCCTGTATATGATTTATAATCCTGCTATTTATTACGGAGGTGCCTGAGTATGAATTTATCTCTTGTACAAGCAGATAAGGATTTATTTGCTGTATATCAAACCATGTATTCAAAAGCAGATATTGAAATGTGGTATGACTGGGATAGACGCCTGAATGATACAAAATGGACGGACCAATGCTTTTTTGTTATGTTGGATGGGCAAAAGGTAGGCGGTATTATTATTACGGGTGATGCGATTTCGCACCCTTTCTTAATATCGCCATTTTGTGACAGAATAAAGTTCTGGACGTTTATCTTAAATCATTGTCAGCCTGATCGAATTAACGGGGTTTTGGAAGAAGATGCAAGAATATTACTAATGTTTGATTATAAAGTCCAAACAGTAAATCAAGTAATGTGCCGACCTACGGATGTATTGAATAACAATCTACCGGATAACTTTATTTGCCGTTCCTTTGATGTTAACAAAGAATCCGAAGAAATAGGAAATTTAATGATTAAGGGATACGCGGGTGGTATTTGTGATGAAATAAATGGTGTAGCAACACAGGAAGAAGCGGTTGCTGATATGATAAATGTACTTAATATATACTCATGCAAAAACTTTTCTCATGTAGTTGTAGAAAAAGCATCGAACAAAATCGTTGCAGTTTGTCTGACAGGAGTCGGTGAAAATTACATACATAATTATTCAGAAATTGCAGATATATGCGTTCTTCCTGAATTCAGAGGAATTGGTTTGGCAAAATATTTGATAGGACGTGTTATAACAGATTCATATGGCATATCACCATTTGTAAAGTTGTTTATTTACGTGGGAAATAGCGCAGAGTACCTATATCATAAAATGGGTTTCATATCGGGACCTCGGTTTACAAACATGATAAAACGAGGAAAATGAGAATATTCCCTCTATCGGAAAAGTCATGTTTGTCTTAGAATGCTTTTCTCTCAAAATATGAAACCTCAGAAATTCTGAATCAATCAGATTTCTGAGGTTTTTCATTTACTGAGGGTGCAACTTCTTGCAATTTGGATATTGCTATGACTAAGATATTGATAAATTTAAAAAAAACCTCCTTGGCTTTTTAGGTAACGTGCAACTTACACTTTGTATGATAGGGATATTCTTTTTAAGTGTAGATCATATATTGCTTATTGACAGGAATAAAATGTAAGAGCAGTATATACTTATATTGTGCTTAGGGTTAAGCAACATTATTATGAAAAACAAAGGTGTATACGCTAGAGAGAAATACTTTATTTTGAGTAGTATATTGATCTTGTTATGTTTAGCAATGATGTTTACTAAGCCTACTAAGGAGTTTACGGATTCTATATTTGTTATTATAAAAATGAAACTCAAAGTACGATTCGTTATTACGAAATAGATAAAAACGGAAGTGTAGAAAAGCTAAAAAGTTTGAATCTGAAAAGTTGGAAGAATATACAGCAGATCTGGTCAGAAATCGATGATATCGCATAAAGTGTATTTAAAGTATTTTAGGCCCTAATAAAAAGGATGTATGAGGAGGAAAATCATATGAAAGAAGTATTTTCAGAAAAAGTAAAATCAATTATGAACGAAAGGTTTGGACATGATGTTTTAATCGGACTTGCTACAGTGGATGGTGATATGCCATATGTCCGTACCGTTGATGCTTGCTATGACAATGGAGCATTTTATGTCATTACATACGGATTATCCAGAAAGATGAAGCAAATTGAAAAGAATCCTACCGTCGCAATTTCAGGGGAATGGTTTACTGCACATGGAAAAGGTGTTAACCTTGGATACTTTTGCAAGGAGGAGAACAAGGAGATCGCAGAAAAACTCAGAAAGGCTTTTGCGGCTTGGATTGATAACGGACATAATAATTTTGAAGATGAAAACACATGCATTCTGTGTATTAAATTAACCGATGGAATCCTTTTTGCAAATGGGACAAGATATGATATTGATTTCACAGCCGAGTAAGGTCGCATTTTAAGGAATATCATAACCGCAAGCCATTGTGAATAAGCAAGGAAATCACTTGAGCTATGGTCATGGAATTATGTTTTTTAAAGAGGGTAAGATTATCAGAAAGAAATGATGTTGAGGCAGATTTCTTAACTGACAGTTAAGAAACTATACCAAGACAGCATGTTATTTCTCTCTCTAACGCTTTAATATTAAGAGGAAAGACAGGGGGCTTGAAAATGGATATCGTGATGATTGGACAAAATATTGCAAGATTGCGTCGTATGAATAATCTAACGCAGGAAAAGCTGGCGGAAGCGTTAAAGGTATCAGCTCCTGCTGTAAGCAGGTGGGAAAATGGTCGTTCTCTTCCTGATATCTCTTTATTGCCAGAGCTTGCAACTATATTTGATTGTACGATTGATCACCTTCTGATGGCAGAAAGAAAACAAGATATGATATGCAGCGTAAGCCAGTCTACATTAGAAGATATTCCTGTATTAAGCCTTGCCGAACAGATTATTAATATTATGGAGGGTAAAAATATGATTGGCATGACGAATCAAAGTATCATGAATGCTTTTAGTGAGAAGCATGGTCATCTTGGTGATGTATCAGTAATAAGGAATCGATCGACACGTTCGGAAAAGAATATTATTAATAGCATTACGCTCAAGGTAAACGGAAGAGAATATCATTTGTTAGAAAAATTATTATTTGGAGATATGACAGAATTGTACCGAACTAAGTTATTATGCGATTTTGGGATTTCGATACCTATTGTTTATAAAATTGATTTTAAAGAGAAAAATATTTTGCTTGAAGATTTATCTGAAGATTATATTTGTGGAAGAGAATTTGATGACGATACAAGCAATGGAAAGATATATCGTGAGGCTTATTCTGATATTATTTCTGCTGCAGCACAGTTTCATTTATCTTTTTGGGACAATGGGAACGCATTTCAACAGATTGGTTTGCCCTGGCATTTACAAAATGAACAGAATTTCAGAATACATATAGAGGGGATGCGCCATGACTTAAATACATTCCTTCAGTTATTCCCGGACAAGTTATCCAGTCAGGAGATACAATGTTATACGGATGCTTTGAAATTATTAGAGAAGGATATGCCAGATGTGATTAAAGACAGATTTCATAAAGGAAAAAATATTACCATTATTCAAGGTGATTTAAATCCAAGCAATGTCTTTGTATTCAAAGCAGATCACAGCAACGTGAAATTTATTGATATGGAAGCTGTCCGAATGGGATTGCCTACAGAAGATCTTGCTATGTTTTTAGCACTTCATGTGGAACCGGGGCAAGACGCAATCGAATATTTGAAAAAATACTATGTTGAAATAAGTAAAAAGGTGAAAGATTATAGCATTCGTGATTTTCTTAATGATTATATGGAAGCTATCATGATGACAATGTTTCATCCAATTGGAGTTGTTGGCGTGAGAATGAAGATATATGATGAGCGCATGATAAAATGTGCGATAAAGGCATATGAGGTATTTGTAAAAAATATCAATTTGGTGTACGAGATGTTAGAAAAATAATCAAAAGCCAGGGTGAGATCAGATTCGTTCTCTTTCCTTTTATTAAGTCAATTAGTTAAATTGCATATTTTATGAGTATGTTTATGAGTACATAGGATTAACATGCCTTGGAACTCTTAAAAGCGAACTCCCCTTACTAAAATAAGAGTAAGCGAATGAGTGAAAGGAAGATATAAGACTAAAAGAATGGGAGAATAAGAATATGGGCTGGCCAGTACATATTGTAGCAGCAGGAGGTTATGTATTTGATCAGAAAGGAAATATCCTGATTGTAAAGACACATAACAGAGGTTGGGATTGCACCGGAGGACAAATTGAAGAAGGTGAAACTCTGGAAGAAGGAGTGCTTCGGGAGATCATGGAGGAAAGTGGAATCAAAGCCAAAGTGAAATGTTTGTGCGGAATCTACTCGAATGTCGGAAAACATTTATTCTATGATGGTGTAACACCAGTACCAACTAAGGTCATGATGGATTTTATTTGTGAATATGAGAGTGGAGAGTGTACGGTTTCGGAGGAAACAAGCAGTGTAATATGGGTACCAAAAGACAGTGTTATGGAGTATATTACATCTCCGGCACAAAGATATCGCTTTCAAAAGGCACTAGAATTTAAGGATAAGATTACATATGCTTCGTATGTAACAAAACCTGAATTCAAGCTTTTATCGGAGCGAACGATTTGAGAAGCTTCCTGGCAGCACCGATCAACTCATATCACGCTGGCAGTGATCAGAGATTCATTCCGGAAGCTGGAGATATTGTCTTATATAAGTAAACTGCTAAAACAGAAAGTGACAAGGTTGAATAGCGGCAATGGAAAAATTGGGTATATAGAAAATTAAAAGGGCAGAATAACCAGGAAAATACGATTCTGTGGGTATATGCCAGAAGAAATATTCTATATACCCAATTTTGTGTGATTTTTTAGAAATGAACAAAAAATGGGGTATGGATGCTTGCAAATTTTCTATATACCCAAAGCACTCATTTGCATAGTGGAGCTATGGGGATGAAGATACTGGAATATGGTGATGAAAAGAACCCGGCTGTTTTGTTAATACATGGAATGGCCTGCGAGGGAAGACACAGTTTTTCAAAGGTCATTCCATTATTAAAAGAAAACTATCGAGTTCTGGTACCGCTGCTCGATGGACATGACAAGCAGAAAACTACGTTTACTTCGATTGAAGACCAGGCAAGGCATATTTTTTCATATTTATCTGAGCACGTAATCAAACAATTTGATGTTAAATGCCAGGATGGTGGCAGAGTGTGCATTCATGGCGAAGTAATGAATGAGTAAATAAATTTTAATTAAACTTAGAAGCCATCCCAATCGTATGTAAGTATGAAATAAAGCTCTTTATGTCTGTTTCCATCTCCTGTTTGTTCGGGCAGAGTGCTAATAATTCTTTCACCTTTTGGGGATTATTTGCCTTTATATAAGTATAGATACACTCTTGCAATAATCTTGCCTCCGATTTTGCACCTTCTTCAAAATACTTTGCCCAGATTTCCCACTCATGTTCAGATAAATCTCTAAGATTTTCCACAGGCGCATAGGGAGCGAAAGAATCATATGTATTGTGAAGCTGAAAGCCTGCTTTTTCGGCAACGCCGATGGAGCCCTTATTGCAGTCTACACATAACCATTCTATATTCTTGTATCCTTTCAGAACGCATAGACGAATGACCTCATTTACTACAATGGCTGCAAAACCTTTTTTTCTGTAATCTTTATCTGTATGTATTCCAATGGCTATTTTATCTTTATAAGCGCAGTCACTTATTGACCAGCTTACGATAGTATCTTGATTTCTTATATAGGCTCCCACTCCATATGTAGCAAAATTAGCATCGCTTCCCCAGTTTTCAATCCATTCCAGAAGCTTGTCTGCGTTCTGATAGCCGCATTTTCTTAATGTGTCAGGCGCTGCCTGTTCTAAAAAATAACCGTTGGGAATGGATATGCTCATGTTTTGATGAGTGTCGGTATCTAATAGATAACGGCGTCTTTGATATTTTTTTATGAATTTATCCGGGTGGATTTGTGGGATGATACCACACCATTCTTCGGAATCTGGAGTGATGGTATCCCAGAAATCTAGTATTTCCGCAATAGCCTCATTAAAAGCGAAATCTCGGGTATCTCCGGCAATCATGTTACACTCACTTGTTTGGATCAGCGCAGCTGTCGGAATTGTTTTATCATTTACATAGATTTTGCCATCCATTGTGCTGGCGATAACAGAAAACACGGATAATTCATTATCTGACTTTACTAATGGCAGTACCTTTTTGTAATTCTGTTTCTCTAATTCATAGATCATAAGTTGTCTTCTCCTTAAAATCTGATTTAATGGACAGTACTACTCGCTGATAGACTGGAATTTCTCTATTTCAATTCATTATATGTAGCCAATTTTTTTATTGTCCCCACATACGTTTCATATTCTTTACCATCCTCTGGATTTTGAGGAGAATGAATGTTATAAAGATATCCATTATCGCCATATCGTCCTTGTGATTTTTCATCAAAAAGGCATTCATCCATCCATACATTTACTACTTTGAAACACATAACCACACTATAACCATCTTCAACCAAATCATGCTCCCATTCAAATTCACACTCGAGATTTACCATACATTCAGCAATCATTGGTGCTTTTATTTTATGTGCTTCTATCACTGATAATCCGGACATTGTTATCTCGTCATTGTCATATCCATTATTTTCAATTGTAGCCATACACCTCAGAAATACATCTTTTGAAGGTATATTTACCACACAGCTACCAGTTTCTTTGCAAGATTTATACATATGTCCATTTTTATTAACACTTCCAAAAATCACATGATAGCCATTTTCCCCTACAAAAGTACACCAAGACTGCATTGTAGCATTTGGAAGTCCATTCTTCTTATATGTAGTTACATTTACAAGCGGGGATGGAATAGCTAGTACATGCTCCATCCATGAAAACCCATATTCTTCTTTTAATTTTTCTGGACAATCTGTTATTTCTCTTTTCATATTCATCCTCCTCTGCAAATACCGATTTATCGCTCTTTTAAAACTACTAAATTATACCATGAAAGATATGTAAATTATATACAATTCTGACTGTACCAAATCTCGATCTGTTTCCCACAATGTGCGAAGCGCTATCTGGTTCACATCATTTTCTATATATGACTTGAGGATATGTTTACCTGGTTCCTGCGGCCACTTAAAATCATCCATGTACATGACTTTTTTCGGATACAAGCGTCACGTTTCTTATTCCTATATTATCACGATCCTCATCATCTCGATAGGTTAAGGTAAAATAGCAGTAATAGGTTACATCATTTGATACAACAGCATAAAGTCAAAAGCAAGATTACCATTCTTATTTTTTTCATTTATATACTCTCCCCTTTCTTTGCAATATCTTAATTTTAGCACTTTTCAGGTCACACATATAGAATATTGTCTGGGGAAGATTTATTGAGAAAAAGACTGGAGCATGATATGAAGGTTGGAATCAGAGAAAATGATGTTATTCCATGAAGCATAGAAAGAGTCCGATTGTATCGGCATCTAAATACAATAAAAATTGATACTTCATATAAAGATGTGAAGGAGGTTAGTTACAACTAGAAGAAATTTATAGAATTATAGCGAAAAAAGTAGTAAGAGAGATTCTGAAAACACCCTTGGTATAAGATTTATTAAATGTATTTGATGTTTAGAGTCAGGAGAAGTATAATGATACAGATTTACATATTTTGAATTAAATCAGCAGCCAAATAATTCCATTATGATATTTATAGGAGAAGATTTAGAAAGTAAAATAACAGTAGCTATGATAAAAAATATAGCAATGTCTGAAACTGAGTGGAAATAATAGTCTGGGAAAAAGGCATATAAAAAAGTGGATGTATCAGATCCATTGATAAACCATTTTGGGAAAAGGAGAACTGTCAGCATGGAAGAGCAGGAACAGAATAAGAAATCTAGGGGCTTTACGCTGCAGGAAATACAGAGTGTTATTGATTATCTGGAGCAGAACCTGATGGAGAATATTACGTTAACGGATGTGGCTTCTTTCTTTTATCTAAACAGCTCGTTTTTAAATCAGCTTTTTAAAATGGCAAATGGGCTTACCATTATGGAATACATACGAAATCGAAGACTTTCTGAATCAGCAAAAGAGCTTAAGAACACTAAAATCCGTATCATAGATCTTGCTTTAAAATATGGATATGATACACCGGAAGCGTTCACAAAAGCTTTTATGCGGATGTATGGTTTCCCACCAAGCTTTGTAAGAAGGGAAGACCCTCCCTTAAAGCAGTTTAATCCAATTAAAATTCAGGTGAAGATTGACGGTGGATGGAGCGATGATAGCAATGCAGTACTTTTGCAGGCATCGGGGAAGGAACAGAAAACGATAACACCGGATGGAGCGAGAAAACAAATTGAAAACCTGCCAAAATCCATTGCTTTCGAACAGGAAAAGAATCCTGCCTGCGATTATAATGAAATCATCAAATCAAAGGGAGGTTTTCATATGGAGAAAGAAACATGCAGATATCAGATTAACTTAAGGGAGAAGGAACAGAAAGAGGACTGGAGGATCCTGATGCTTTTATGCAGGAAGCTAAGAAATGCAGGGATTCCATTTAAAGTGGATGGGAAGACGATGATCTTTGCACATGGTCTGGAATTTAAGTTAGAAAAGATCTGTCTGACATTTCGCTGGAAGGATGAACAGGAAGTCCGGGCATTTTTCGAGGAAAAGGGAAAGAGTGATCCGTCTTATCCAGGGTTTATGTATTTTGACACAATGTTTGAAGGCTTGAAGATCAGATGCATGTTTTATGGAGAATATCCGGATTGCGATATCGAAGAAGGGCTTTATCGAAATACGGATCTGGTGAAGGTGGATGAAGAAGTGATCCGGGTGCAGAGCTTAGAGTTTTATTATGAGAATGCAAAGCCGGATGCGGTATACTATAAGATGGTGGAAGACTTTATAAAAAAGAATGCGGATGAAAAATAAATACAAAACAAAGACAACCATCTGTTCCTTTTTGAGCAGAAAAAGGTAGACAGCATCATCTAGAGGTTGTATTAGCGAGAGCCTGCATGATGTCAAAACATGTTTTTTTGAGAGCCGGATTGTCACGTTTCAAGATGTGGTGATTTCAGCTTTCGAATTGTACGGATTGCTATTAAGAATCTGAATTTGTAGAGGATGGTAATGTGAAAAAATATATAATAATAGCTGGGGTTCCACGTGCTGGTAAAAGTACCGTTTCTCAAATGATAGCAAAAAAAATGGGATATCAGCACATAAGTATGGATTCAGTAATTGCTGGCATTGAAAAAGTGTTTCCAGAAACTAATATTGATACGCATGCATCTGATGAAAAACAAAACTTGAAATGGATTAGTTCCAAAATAGCACCATTTATTAAAGCAATGATGGATAGCGGAGAATATGATGAATGTGATTACGGTGTGGTAATAGATGTATATCAGTTATTACCGAATGATTATAGGGCATATATAGATCATGACAACTGTGAAATATTTTATTTTTTATCGTCTGATGCAACGCCTGAAGAAAGATTTAGAATACTACAGCTATATGATACACCGAAAGATTATACCTATTTTCATTCAAAAGAAGATAATCAGAGAGATTGCGTTGAGATAGTAAATATCAGTAATTTCTTGAAAGAGCAATGTGTTTTATATGATTTGCCTTTTTATGAAACAACATACGAACGTGATAAAGTATTGAACGAATTTATAGCTGATTTAAGGTGATAAACTGGAGTTCAAATTTTAATTTGAGGAGTTATGTAGCCAGGAATATCGTGATGACTGATATCCTGGCTTATTTTTATTGCATGACCGGAATTCGGATCCGATAATAAAATGCACCATTCGCATTATCGATATAGGCTAAGAAAGAGGTGATGCCGCCGGTGATGGTATACTGGTGTTTTTTTGCATAATCCAGCAGCGGTTTCAGATGCTCCTTTGGAATGTAATGCAGATCTTCGATTTTAATCAATGTTACCAAATACATGCCGGACGGAAATATAACCGCCTGAGATGGTACGGAAACCTTATAGCGTTTCAGCACGTTGGATCGATGCCAAGCCCGGTGAAACGGGCCTTTCGTCAATTATTGTGTTCTTGCCTCAATACGCAGATAATGGGATGGAAGAATATGTGTAAAATTTCGGTTGACATATATTGCATAATATGATTTAATGATGATAACACTCTTTGCACTGCATACAAATCTACAGTACAAACTGAGCAGGCGATGGATAAACCAGGTAGCCGGGCCATAAAAAAATGGCAGCAGATGTAATCAACATCTGTGGGACAGTAGTTTACTAATGTTCCATAGGTGTATTTTTTTTACCCTAAATGGAATATCATTATCTAATATGTATGTGTCATAGAGTTATCTTAAAAATTTTGGAGGTAACTATTATGAAACAAAACAATTCTAATTCAGATCGGCAGGGCGCCGCTAAAAGCGAAAAAGCAGTCGCTATGCAGATATCTATTATCAGTATTATTGTCAATGTATTATTATCCCTTATCAAACTAGTAGCAGGTATTGTTGCAAAATCAGGTGCCATGATTTCAGATGCGGTTCATTCTGCGTCAGATGTATTTAGTACATTTATTGTAATGATCGGCGTTACGATCGCAGGTAAAAAGTCAGATGAAGAACATCCGTATGGGCACGACAGGCTGGAATGCGTAGCTTCTGTTGTACTTGCAGTGATACTGGCATTTATCGGACTGGGAATTGGAATTACCGGTATTAAGAAAGTAATGGGTGGTGATTATGGGCATCTTCAGATTCCGGGAGAACTTGCCCTTATAGCGGCAATCGTATCGATTGTGGTAAAGGAATGGATGTACTGGTTTACCAGAGCAGCAGCGAAAAAAATCAATTCAGGCGCTTTGATGGCAGATGCGTGGCATCATCGTTCAGATGCATTATCTTCTGTTGGTTCCTTTATCGGTATTTTCGGTGCCAGAATGGGATTTCCGATCTTAGATCCTGTAGCAAGTATTGTAATCTGCTTCTTCATTGAGAAAGCAGCAGTGGATATCTTTAAGGATGCGATGAATAAAATGGTCGATAAGTCGTGTTCGGAAGATATGGTAAATGAAATGAAACAAGTTATTTTAAACGATAAAGATGTCATAGCAATCGATGAAATAAAGACAAGATTATTTGGAGCTAAAGTTTATGTGGAAGTAGAAATTCTGGTGGATGGGTCTAAAACATTAGTGGAAGCACATGAAACGGCAGAAAACGTCCATATGTCAATTGAAAATAGGTTCCCTGATGTCAAGCATTGTATGGTTCATGTAAATCCTAAGACAGATGACATGTATATGCGAGAGGAAGGATGCAGATGAGAAATAAGCTGATCAATTGGTATAAGGCAAAGATATTTCCGTGGCTGATGGATAAGAACCTTGGAAGCAGTGATATTGTTAAGGCAAGAAAAAGCTTATTATCACATGCAAAAGGGGAAATTCTTGAAGTAGGAATCGGAACTGGAAATAATCTTCCCTTTTATCCTCAAAATATTAAAAAGATTACGGCCATTGATCCTTACATCCGACAAATTAAAAGTGAAGATATCCAAGTTGATTTGTATCCATATAGCTGTGAAAAGATGGGATTTAAGGATAACAGTTTTGATGTAGTGGTTTGTACATTCTGTCTTTGTTCCGTTGAGGATGTGGATAGAACGCTTTGTGAAATAAAAAGGGTTCTAAAACCAAATGGAAAGTTATTAATATTGGAGCATGGAAAAGCGAGAAATAAGATTTTTCAGCTTCTGCAGAAAATCGCAAACCCCTTCTTTAACAGCCTTGCCTGTGGATGTAATGTGAATCGAGATTATTTTATGGCACTAGAAAAAGCAGGATTCAGACTACTAAAGAAAAGTATCCGCATGTGCAGTATTCACCCAGTGCTGATTGCAGGATACTTATATAAGGCGATTGCAGTTATAAAGAAGGAGGCATCCTAAATTGAAGAAGCTAATTTATAAAATAGCCATGAGAGCCAGTAAAGGCTATTTGACAGAGCAATATTCGAAGGAATGGTATTACAAGTTTTCCAAAGAGTCAAGAAAGCATTTTAATGAAGTGATAGTAAAGATGCCGGATATCGGGAAGAGCATTTTCTCCTTTCAATATGAATTTGCACCTGCCTATATAGCCTGGTATCTTGCATTACAGGAAATGCAATTATCAAAGGATGAGATCGATCCAATCATCTGGAAGATCAATCAAAAAATGTGCGACATAATTCCAAAAGCTCTATTGCATAAGGCTGGGAAAGTGTACTTTAGGAGTTTTCAAAGAAAGGCTCCTAAACATATTAAAAAGCAGAATACGACAGGAGTTCATCCGTATGACTGGCAGGTTGAATATAGGAAAGTGGATCGTAACTGTTTTGAAATTGATATAAAAAGATGTGGCATGAAGAAACTTGCCGAGACATTTGGTGCGGAAGGTTTATTGCCTGGCATATGCAGGATGGATTACATGTATGCAAATTTAATGAATAATGGATTTGAACGGGCCAAGACACTTGCGGATGGTGATGAATGCTGTAATTGCCGTTATTATTATGAAGGTTATTGCGAGTGGACTCCGGAAAAAGGGTTTACGGATAGAAAGTAAAGAAGATGTAATAGTATGGGAAGAAAAGAAGGGAGTGCAATGTTTCGTAATGGCTAACATACTAATGATTGATGATGATGAGATGATAGCAAGAATTGTTAGCAGGATTCTTAGTCTGGATGGGCATCAGGTTACAACAATGACAGGATTTACGCAGCAGCTTATGGAACAGCTGTATCGATATGATCTTATACTGCTTGACATTATGATGCCGCAGCTTGACGGGTTTGATGTAATGC
>SVEB01000015.1 GCA_015057635.1 Lachnospiraceae bacterium
CATCTGCTATATTCTCCTGACCAGACACCGTGTTGCCGGTCTCTGCCTTGCTGGTATTACCACACCCTGTCATTAAAATCACAATCATAAGCGCCGTACATGCTAATATACTTGTCTTTGCCGATTTCACATGCTTTCTTTGTTTCATTGTTTTTCCCTCTTTCTTTATTCATTCTATCTATGTATGTTCTTTCCTGATATAGAAAGTATAAAAAATTCAAGTGAACGAATGGTGTTAAGAATGTGAAGATAATGTGAAAATAAGGAAATGATTTTCCAAAGATGTAGTAGATATTTTTCAATAGAATGTTATAATAAAATGAACTTTAAGAAAGGATGACTTACCTTATGACCTATATAAACCTGACTACATATCTAATTGTATGTCCGCTTGTATTCTTTGCAGGACTTTTAGACTCCATCGCAGGAGGCGGCGGCTTAATCTCCCTTCCGGCTTATCTTTTTGCTGGCATTCCGCCAATGAACGCAGTTGCCACCAATAAACTGTCCTCTTCGTGTGGCACTGTGATTGCAAATATCCGCTATATTAAAAATAAAAGCGTTGATTTTGGCCTGATCCTTCCAACCGTTCTTACTGCTGTATTCGGTTCCTCTCTTGGTGCCCAGCTTGTACTTCGGATTGATGAAGTCTATATCAAATATATCCTTGTAATCGCGCTCCCAATCGTAGCCTTCTTGGTACTGTTTAAGAAGAATACCTTTGAAACCGTTTCAACTGCTTCCATCTCTCGTCCTAAGCAGCTCATAATTGCTATGATTGCCGCATTTATCATCGGCATGTACGATGGATTCTATGGACCGGGAACCGGAACCTTCTTAGTGCTCGCCCTTACCGGCATTGCTAAAATGGACGTGAAAAAAGCAACCGGAAATACCAAGTGCATCAACCTTGCCTCTAACTTAGCAGCATTGTCCACCTTCCTGCTACATGGCAAAGTCCTGATTCTTCTCGGTATTCCTGCTGCCTTATTTAACATAGCCGGCAACTACATCGGCTCGGGGCTTGTTCTTAAAAACGGGACTAAGATTGTCAAACCAATTATCCTGATCGTCCTTGTAATGTTGTTTGGAAAAGTCATACTCGAAGTTTTTTAAAAAGTCCCTCCTACTTTCTCAATCACTGACTTCTATTATTTAAACATATGTTTTCAACTATAATTTGAAAGCATTTTTTTAAATGCTCTCAAAAAGCTTCGAAATATAGAAATTGTACCGGTAAAAAATTCATAAAAATAACTTTTCCTGACATGTACCAGCTTCCAACAAAACTTCTTTCTAGTTCTCAATAACTGTAAACACCAACATACTACAGTTATTCTCACCATCTATCCACAAATCAATAAATCCATCTCCTGCTTCTTCCATCAATTGTGTCGCAGATTTCTCATCTACTCTGTCATAGCTTACAAATATCTTTTGAATATTTCCATTTGGAGAATACTGAAATGACTTGCGTTCGATGATAAGAATCGCATCCTCTGATAGCATATATTGATTCTGTGGACTCTGTTCAAGCTCCGATGAATCTGCATCTGCCGAATTTTCTCTTAAATAAATATATCCATCTTTTATCTGGGTGTATACAGCGCTTAAATTATAGGAATCTTTATCAACACCTTCAAATACTTCCTGATTTTCATATACAATATCTACCGGCAGCATATTCGGTGCAAATAAATAAAGTGCCATTCTTCCACCGATTCCAAATACCATAAGGAACAGGATTGTTGTCACAGGCAGTTTCAGTTTTTGATCTGGCCGTTTCAGCAGCCCCGCGTAAATGAGTACGCCAAGGATACCACCTAATGTATTCAAGATTAAATCATCAATATCAGTAGCTCCACAGCCGGTTATAAGCTGAATTATTTCAAATCCCAGACTGACGAAAGCACAAATGATACCGGATCTTATGTAATGGTTTTTACTTAAAAGAGATACATAGATGCCAAGCGGTATAAAAATCGCAATATTTCCTAATATGTTTTTTAATGCTACATCTAATGCCGTTCCATCACGAAACATCTGCAAAAAGCGAAACGGGATCATATTGAGGCTTCTCACGTCTGTTGTAAATCCATATTTGAATAGTACTATCTTTAGTAACATATATAGATACCCGACTGCTATGATTACCAGGCCTATATTTAAGAAACTCCTCATCACTTTTTTATTATCTGTTCGATTCATTTTCTTTTCCTCCGTTTATTTGATAAATAAAGCATACCAGAAAAAGTATTTTCATATATTTGGATTTTCATATGAATTTATGATAAATTTATGATATTCATCTGAATGCAGATACGCAGCCTTCCATTGTTATATTCAGTCCATACTTTTCCCTGATGTAATTCCACGATTTCTTTCACGATTGCAAGTCCCATCCCAGCGCCTTCTATCTCGTTTCCAGCTTCGTTTAGTCTGACAAATGCTTCAAACATATTCTCAAGCTGTTCCTCATCGATCGGTTCTGAATTGTTCTCAAACGAAATAAGGAACTGATCCTTTTCTACCTTCCCAACTACTTTGATTGCCGTGCCGGCGGGTGCATACTTCAAGGCGTTACGCATCAAATTATCAAAAACGCGCTCCATTTTACCATCATCGCATAAAACCATTGCCTTTGCTGCCACTTCACATTGAAGTTCCAATTCTTTTTCCGATAAAACTGGAGTATATTCGCTAACTAATTGTTTGAGCATCTCTGCCAAATTGATTTCCGTTACATCTAATCTTGCATTTCCTGTTTCCAGCTTTGTCACTTCAAAGAACTCATCTAACATTGTTTCCAATAACTGTGACTTATTCAAGATAACATTCACATACTTTCTAGCATCCTCTGTATTCCAAGGCTCCATCTCATTTAAAATATGAGCATATCCGAGTATCGATGTCAGCGGTGTACGTAAATCATGCGCCAGATATGCAAGCATCTCATTCTTTTTTCTCTGTGCTTCTTCTTCCTGATTCTGTAGCGACATAAGGATTTGCTTCCATTGATAAACTAACATTGCAATCACAACACAAATCCAGATTCCTGCCATTACTTCAAAAGAATATGCAGAAATAAGGACAGCCGCCTTATTTCTTAGCTCCTCTTCTCCATATACGATATCAGTCGATATGATTTTAATCACAAGAAAAAGGATTGCCCATGCAATGGAATATCCCAATATGTATGCCCCCAGGCGCTGCAGATAGTATTTTGATTTTCCTGATATCTTCTGCTTCGTATTAATCAATCTTATACCCCACTCCCCAAACAGTTTTTATATAATACGGCTTTCTTGGAATCTCATGCATTTTCTCACGTATTCTTGTTATATGCGCCATTACCGTATTATTATTTTCCAAGTATTTCTCTCCCCATACGTGTTCAAATAATTCCTCGGATGTAACAACGCTTCCGCTCTTTTCACATAAGTACCATAGGATATCGAATTCCGTAGGTGTCAGTTCGAGTTTTTCTCCATCCAATACGCACGATCTGCTGTTTTGGCAAATATAAAGCTTCCCTATTTCATACTCCGTGACTTTCGTCTCTTTTTCTTTTGCATTGTTATATAAATGCTGTCTTCTCAATTGAGCCTTCACGCGCATGACAACTTCCATCGGATTAAATGGTTTTAAAATATAATCATCTGCCCCCATCATCAAGCCGGTGATCTTATCCATATCGGTGCCTTTTGCGGTAACCATAAGGATCGGAAAATAAAATTTTTCTCTAATCTTACTGCATAGCATGTATCCATTCATCTTAGGCATCATGACATCAAGAATTGCTAAATCATAAGCAATCCGGTTAATCTGTTCTAATGCACTTATTCCATCATTCGCTATATCTACCTGATATTCTTCCTGTTCTAATGCAACCCTTAACAGATTTGCAATCTCCTTATCATCATCTACAACCAAAATTCTGCAGCTGTTATCTAACTGATTTATTATCATTCTTAACCTCACACTTTAAACTTTTTCTCAATGAAACCACTGTTCGTTTTCTAATCCTCATTTATCGGCTTGTCATTTCCAGTTTTGTTAACGCTTCTTCTAAAAACTCCTTCTCTTCTTCGACCGTCTGCGGCTGATCATGCCCTACCAAATAGTAATCCACATCAAATGTCTGAAAGAATGCGATCAGCTCCTCAAGCTTCTTTTTATCGTGCTTTCCGCCTCCGTCATAATGGTCCTCGCAGTCTGCATCTCCAATAATCAATGCCCGCTCTTCTGGGACATGTATAAACAGTGCATCCCTTGAATGAGTGGAATCACGCATCAATAGCCTTGCTTCAATCCCTCCTAATTCCAGGCACATATCTTCTTCTAGCACAATGTCCGCTGTCACAACCTGAATTTCTGACAAATCCGGATACTCTATTTTTGAATTTCCCGCATCGACTACTAAATTCTTATTATCTCCATGTATGTAATAAAGGCAGGGACGATCCGTCCTCTCCTCCCCCATAAGATAATAGATGCGTTTTCCTATTCTCTCTAACATCGTTCTTTTTCCTCTCTTTACTTCGAATTTTCTCTTTACTTAGAATCTTTTCTCTGCTTTTATTACTTTTACAGTCTACTACGTTCTCCTTTCTCATCTATACAAATCTAAAATTAGATTTCAAAATCTTCTGACTTAAAGTTACTATAATAGCTCCCTTTCAGCGCCGTAAATTTTAAAACGCAGTAATCTGGATCTGTCACTCCTTCTTTATAGTATATTGTGTCACCGTCCTGCCAAATACGTTCTTTCGCCTCCGGTGTTTCCAATACTTCCATCGTCCCCACTAAACTGACTCCACGATAAAAGCGCTTATCAACAAAATAGATACTTGCCTTATTATTCTTGCGAAAGGATTTGACTTTGTTGGAAGATGTATTGGTTGAAAACCAGATCGTTTTTATTCCATTGCGTTCTCTTGGTTTTAACATCGCTTTTGTAATAGGATAGCCTTCATCGTCTACATAACTGATAAAGCTTGTGCTTGACTTATCAATGATCTTTCCAATCGTCTCTTCTGGATTTCTCATCCTGATTTTCCCCCATAATTCACTTTTTTGAACTCTATAAGCCGTGATTTATGTACTCAAAGCTCGTTCACAGTCTTACTATTATTTCCATTGTAGTATATCATCTTTTCAAATGGAAGAGTTATTTTCGGGAATTCACATCAAACTCTGTTCTAATGTTTCAAGAAAGGAATCAATCCTTTCTTTCTTGATAATCAGAGGATTATAAGTACGAAGCACCCTTGCTAATACTATTTAAGAAACCGATGCCACGAACATCCACGATACAAGAATTCTTCTTCATTAATTCTCATTAGCAGTGGAAATGAAAATAGACTGATAAAAATGAAATCGTTTCCTGGACTTCATTTCCATCAGTCTATTCTTATTTTATTTTTCACCGCATCCGTTTTTCATTTTATTTTTAACGGTATGATACATTTTTCTTGTCCCGGCTTCAATCTCATTGGTAACTTGCTCTACTTTATCTCCTGCATCTTCGCTTGCAGAATAAATGTCCTTACTAATGGAATCCGCCATATTATTAATTTTCTGGCATTTCGAATCGGGTGCCCCCAGGACCTTTCCAATATCGCCAATTGCATGGCCACTATGCTTTGTAACAACACTGCCTATTTTAACTGCTGATTCGGTCACATTATTAAGCGTTTCACCCAACTTAGACATAGCTAACACCACCTGTTTTTTTAATCTATCTAAACATATTGTTTCCAAATCATTTGTTTTCCATGCCTCATCCTGATTCATTATTCGAATAAAATCTAGCTTCTTATCTTGCCGATTGCAATATATTTCTGTTCCACTGCACCAATATCGGTACCTTTTCTCTTAATTCAGAACTTTACATTTCTTTTTTTTCTGAAAAAGGCTGCTCTCATAAATTGAGAACAGCCTGGGATTCATATCTCATATTCTTAGCTTATACTTCACATCTACTTTAGATTTTTATATTACCTTTTACTTGGACTTACTTTACTTCTTCGCCAGCTTCATTTCTTTTTTCTCTGTCCCTTAGAACAGCTTGCTCTCCACAAAGTCGACAATTTTCTTGACGGTACCTTCCTCAAAAGGATTGCTTAAGCCGGCGTAACGAAGAGTGTCGAAGTAGCCCATGCTTCCGCCTGCCTTGCATAGCTTATAGTAGTCTGCAAATGCAGCTTCTTTATCCTCACACATTTTTGCATAGAACTCAAATGCTCCCATCTGTGCAAGTGCATAGTCGATATAATAAAAAGGATATAAGAAAATGTGCTGCTTCTGCATCCAGAATCCGCCTTCCTCTAAAAATGCGTTTCCGTCATAATTTCTCCAAGGCATGTAAGTCTCTTCTAACTCATGCCAGATTGCTCTGCGGTCAGCAGCTGTTAGATCACCGGATTCAAATACGCGATGCTGGAACTCATCCACACATACCAGATATGGAATCGCCTGCAAAGCAGAAGCCAGATGCGCATAACGGTATTTATCCGCGTTTTCGCCAAAGAAGCTTTCCATCCATGGATATGTAAAGTGTTCCATTGACATAGAGTGAATCTCATTGATCTCACTTGTGGAGAATACCATATCAGAAAGAGGCTGCACTCTGGATGCGGTATACGCTTCAAATGCATGGCCTGCTTCATGTGTCAGTACATCCACATCCGCACTTGTTCCATTAAAGTTAGAGAAGATAAATGGTGCCTTGTAATCATTTAAGAATGTACAGTATCCACCTTGGTGCTTGCCTTTTTTGGTCTCCAGATCAAATAGCTCATGTTCCTTCATAAAGTCAAAAAACTCACCTGTCTCCTTGGAAAGCTCATGATACATAACCTGTGCTTTTTCTACAAGCTCATCTTTGGTACCGTTAGGAACTGCATTTCCTTCTTTATATACAAGTGATTCATCGTAGTAATAAAGGGTATCTACTCCAAGACGCTTTCTCTGCTCTTCATATAAACGGGAACATACCGGAACAATCACATCCTTCACCTGTTTTCTGAATTTTGCTACATCATCCTTGGTATAATCATAACGGCCTCTCTGTGGATAAATCATATCGATATAATTGGCAAACCCTAATTTCTCCGCCATTCCTTTTCGAAGTTTTGTAAGCCCTTCATACTGAGGATCCAGTTCTGCACTTGCTTTTTCATATAAAGCCGCCCAGGCTTCAAATGCTTCTTTTCTCTCTTCACGGTCTGTACTCTGCATATGCTTTAACAGACCATAGAAGTTACATTCTTCCCCACGGAATGTAGTGCTGCAGGTTGCCGCTGTCTTGGAATATTCCTGACACAGCTTTGCTTCCTCTGCCATATCCTCTATAATTGCTTCACTTGCTAACTTTAGACTGGTTTCCATAGACTGAATCATAAGAGGTCCGAATTCTTTCTTTATATTCTCTTTATATGGAGATTCTAAAATAGCAGCATTCACTTCTTTGGATAATACGCTGATTTCACCACTAAACTCATTGATTGCATTTACTTCCGCTTCATAAAAAGCATCATTCATATCCATCGTATTGCGAACCGATGCAATCGTACACATGGTCATAAATGGGGAAATAAACTTTTCCTGTTCTAAAATAAGATTTCTCATTTCCTCATAGCTTGCAGCTTTCCGAAAATCCGCTGCAAATTTTTTCATACCGGCTCTTACTGCATCAAAGTCCGGTCTTACATACTCTAACTCTTGAAATTTTTTCATACGCCTCTCCTTTATCGTAGTATACTGTTAAAGTGTATTTTATTCTATGGTACTTCCTTTTTTATTTACTTGTCAATGATTTTCTACATTTTTATCCATTATTTTACCATTTTCTTCTGAATCTTGATACTCCATCTTTTATCTTTTATCTTTTATCTTTTATCTTTTATCTTTTATCTTTTGTTTTTTGTCTTTTATTTTTTGTCTTTCAGATTTCCTTCATCTTCTCCAAAATGCTTCTTCATATGCCTCATATCCAACAACCCGTTCATCGAGTCGTCTTGCATAACTATACGTATAGTTTTCAAAATACTTTCCCCAGAACCGTAGCGCGGTCGGATTTAGCGTCTCACAGTCTACACCAAGATACGCTGTTCCTTCCTTTCTTAACTGTCCGATCATCGTATAGAGCAGACCTTCCGCCACTTTATGATTACGGTAATCCGGATGGACATACGCCCCGCATATATTCATCATACCCGGAAGATCACAGATCATTGTCTCTCCGTCTCCTCCAACCCGCATAAAACCAACAATCCGATCCTTGTCTTGTTCAGTCTTTACTTTTGCCGCGAAAATTCTTGAGTCCTTTGAAATTTCATGATCCGGAAATGCCCGGTTTAAGTCTACCGGGAAGAAAACCGGTGCCTTTAATAAATGCGTGTTTAGCCCCCGGTCAAGCTCAATTATCTGATTATATTCCTCCGGTTCTAATTCACAGTAGTAAACTTCATCCGATCTTTCCGGCTTTTTTTCAAAGTCTTTGATACTTCTTATTGCATCTGAACAGCGGATTCCAAAACCATTGAATACAAGCGCTCTCGCTACCTGTTCATCATGGGCATACCGGGAAATAGCAAAACTTAATACCTGCTCTTTTACCATCTCATCCATTGCATATGCTAGTATCCTAGAACTTACCTTTGCTCTGTCATCTCCTGTGAATGCACTCCCGCCAAGCGGCGAGAATGCACCTTTTACATTTCCAAAAAATCCGTCCCATGGTCCAAAAAAGCCAATATAACCTAGCAATCTATCACCCTCATATCCTACGTAGGAGTGATTATTCTTAAAAAGTTCCGTAATCAATTCCTGCAAGGAAGAGGCTATCACCTCTGGTTCCGCAATTTTTCCTAGTGCTTCACATATGGATGCCTCTTTCATATATTCCTGCGCTGCCAGCTGTACAGCTGCTGTAATATCATTCATACCTGCTTTTTGAATTATCATGATTCCCTCTCCGATCTATAATCTGATTAATTGCTGCACTTTCTATTTATATGGATTGCTTCTATACCGATTCCTTCTATACTAATTGCTTCTATATACATAAAATCATTTTTAGTCGAGGAATCCATATATCTGTATTCGTTCTTTATCAACGTATCCATCTCAATTCTCTATGGCTATATCTGCATTAGCACTTTACTGCTATATAAACACGTTTCAGCTTTATGAAATCTTTCCTGCCCTCATTCTGCTGATAACCGCTAATATTTCATATTTTCTCGGAAGATCCATCCAACGGCTGCATTCTGTGAAAAATGTGGAGTAGGCGGATTCCAGCCCTTCCTCTGAAATGTCTTCAAGGAGTCTGTCTACTTCTTCTTCCGTCCGGATCCATTTTGGTTCATCCTGCTCCAGCTTTTCCAAAGAAAACTTCTGGAACCGGTCAATTGGATTCACCCTTCCGATCAGCTTCCGCACCAGGAATGCGATTGCATTTAACTGTGGCAGCGTTGCGATATCATGAATCATACGGATATCCACCTGCTCTTCCCCGAGAATTAAAAATCCCAGTTCAGACACCCGCAGCACTTCCGTGGAGGACTCATCCGGATAAGTGCTTAGATATCTTGCATCAACCTGATCCGGATTGCTCCAGTCCGCTTTCGTAACGGTATTCTCTTCCTCTTCGCTGATATGGCAGGCAAGCTCACTCCTAAATTCCTTTGCTTCCTCTGTCACCTGTGTGATCTGATAATCATTCATCAGATAAATTCGATCTGACACGCTAAGATACTCGCTGCTGCCTCCGATTACAAGGATTGTGGATACGTGTTTCTCCTTCCATAATTCCTGCACCCGCTCTACAAATGGTGTAATCGGCTCTTTTTCGATCAGTGCTTTCATAATCGGGTCCTGAATCATAAAGTTTGTTGCACTCTTATCCTCATCAATCATTAACAGCTGGCATCCCCAGCTTACGGCCTCCATAATATTGGCAGCCTGAGAGGTGGAACCCGACGCATGTTCGGTTGAGAAATCCGCCGGGTTTCCGCCGGGAATCCATTTGATAAATGGAGATAAATTCGCATGACGTACGCTTCTTCCATCTTCTGCTGAAATCTTCATTGCACTCTCATCCGTAATCACAAGCTCTCTTCCGTCGCCTTCGATATGATTATAAATCCCTGCGCTCAGCGCATCGAGCAGGGTGCTCTTTCCGGAATAGCCGCCCCCTGTAATAACTGTCACCCCTTTTTTAAATAGCATTCCTTTTATCCCTGCAACGACCCCTTCATCCTCTTTTGTCGATTGAAATGGAATCGCATGAACCATCGGCTGATCGGTTCCTTTCTCTCTTGGGAGGATGCTGCCGTTCGCAATAAATGCACAATACTCACTATCACGCAGCCATTCTCTAATTTCCTCTTGTTTTTTTGCAAGTGCTAACGCTTTTTCTAACCTTTTATGATCAAACTCCTCAATAAAACGATTCACCTGATCCGGCAGATCCTTTGTTAACATCTGTACGGATTTTTTATGCTTTCCGATTGGCAGCTGCACCTGAATCATAATGCTGGCGCAAAGGTAAGCCGGTACATCTTCTCCCCCGTCAAGCGGAACAATTGTATTCTTTGTCGGATTCGTATAGTACTTCTGTGCAACCATCTTGGCGCAGATTACATTTCGCTTTAGTACCTTTGTGTTCGGCTCATAGATGTAGTAATGCCCGTTTTCCTTTGCTGTTCGCTTCCGGTTATCATTTAGCTCATTTAAGGTACGAATATAAGGAATAAAGGAGCGGAATATAGCATCAAGGGCCGCAGTACTTGTATCTTCCACCTTTAAATCTTTCATTGGGATATGAATCGTAATCGTTGGCTTGGATAAATCCAGACGATTTGTTTTTGTGATCTCATATCCGATCTCATTATCCCAGTACACAGCATGATTGTGTTCAATCGGATCCTTATCAATAAAGGTTTCTAACATTCTTCCTTCATACATTTCTTCATAGGTAACAGAATCCGGTCTCATATTCAATAAATAATATTTTAATCTCTTCAAGGTTTAATCTCCTTCTAATCAACATACTAATTTTTTTATGGTTTGCCGCAATCCTTTCGGCAAATGCTTCTTTCTTTTCGATACTCTTTCTATTCTCATTTACGGTGTCAGCTATTTTTTCAAATGCTGCCGCCTGCTTTTCCATCACTCTGTTTTTTGTCATATCAATCACCTTTCCTTTCAAAATCACTGGTTATAAGCTACCTTTTTACTGTTCGGGGGCTAAAAGAAAGCTAATATATTCCTATAAATGAACATAAAAATGGACATAAAAATAGCCATAACAAGTAGCCTTATGCTATTTGTTATGGCTTTTCTCACGTCCACTGATTACGGGCAGAAAGTGTCTATTACACATTCTACCCGTAATCAAATGCGGATACAAGCATGATTTCATGTTTTTCTTTGCACGCTAGGGTTTCATCCCCTGTTTTTACGCATAAAAAAAAGACACACCACCATGCGTCCTGTCATAATCGAAACAGTATTCATAAAGGTACTTAGAAAATGGCATAGCTCTAGCTTACTTCCTGCTAAAACAGATGCCCCCTATTCAGTTAATCCGTTTTCACCATCTCATTCTTCTTTGTCATAATCTAATTCCTCCTTTATGATCTATATTACGATTTAAAACCGCTACGATCTAATTTTTATTATGACCTAACCCAGTCATAACTATACCATACCATTACATCCCAATTATTTCAAGTATTTTTTTAAAATAATTGGGATATGTTTGAATTTACCGTAAAACCGCTTTCCAATAAGCTACTATGTATGCAGCTTCGCTGTTATCCGTTTCGCTAACCTTCTATCAATTACTTCTAACAGTAATGACCCTCTTTATGCTTCCTCTTTTGAGACCAGCCAGGTTCCTGCAATCATGATTACAGTTGCTATGACAAATGAGAGATTTGGCATCTCATAAAGTATCAGAAACGAGAGCACCACCCCGATAAATGGTGCGATCGCATAATACGCACTTGTCTTAGATGCTCCTAAGTGCCGCTGAGCAAGTACATAAAAGAATACGCTGAGTCCATATGCCACAAATCCCAATAAAAGTGCAGCTAACATATATGTAGGTTTCGGAAACTGATCTCCTATCGTCAATGCAATCATCAGGGAACCAATACCAGATCCAATCCCCTTAATAATTACAATCTGGCTTGGACTTTTTCCTGCTATCATTCTGGTGCAGTTATTCTCAAATCCCCAGCAGATACATGCTAACAGTACGAATATCGAGCCATACGAAAATTGAAAACTTTCAATTCCCTCCACAGATAGCAGGATGCTTGACACCGTAATCAGTCCGATCGCTGCCCATAGCCTTTTGGATACCGCTTCATGAAATAAAAACAAAGCGATCAGAGTTGTTGCTACAATCTCAAAATTATTTAATAACGACACGTTTGCTGCCGATGACTTCTTAAGTCCGATCATTAAGAAAATCGGAGCCAGTATATCTAGTCCAACCATTGCAATGGTGTACGGCAATTCCTTTTTTGTAAGCCTCTCATCATTCATGCTCTTTTTTCTGACTGTTACCTGAAATGCAGTCAAAAGAAACATCCCGATTCCCGCTCCTAAATATAAAAATCCCGCCATCATTGCAGAACTGATATGACGTAGCAATAATTTTGAACATGGCGAACTGATCGCATAAAATGCTGCTGCCAGAACTGCATACAGAATTGCCTTTTTATTTTCCCCTGCTTGTTTCCTCTGCATATCCCACTTGCCCTTTCTGTTTCCCTATAATACAATATATTCAATATTGAACACTTTGTTCTATATTATATAAGCATATGAGAAAATCACTTACAAGAGTCAGATCCACTCATTTGTTCGTTATTGAACATTTCATTCTATTTGTTCAAAATCAGGAGGAATTATGGACCGAAGAATTATAAAAACAAGAAAAGCAATTATAGAGGCTTTTGTCGATCTGCTTAATAACAAACGCTATTCCAAAATAACCATCCAGGATATCATAGACCATGCAAATGTGGGCAGAAGCACATTTTATATGCATTTTGAGACAAAAGATGAACTTTTAAAAAGCATGTGTATGGAAATCTTTGATCATATCTTCGAAGAACATTCGGTTGCTGAAAAGACACACTGTTTTACATTCGATGCCAGCCATCCGGATCAGATTATCACACATATTCTGTATCATTTTAAAGAAAATGAAAAAATGATCCGGGGAATTTTATTTAGTGAAAGTGGTGAACTCTTTATTCAATACTTTAAATTGTATTTCAATAAGCAGATTGAAAAAATACTGGATGCATTCCCGAATAGTAGTCAGGTGCTACCAAGAGACTTTCTGATCAACCACATCTCAGGCAGCTTTATTGAAATGGTTCGCTGGTGGTTTGAACAAGATCTTTCATCCATACCGGAAGATTTGGCAAAATACTTTACCATCACTCTGCTTCCTCTTCTCACATAAAAAAGGGGAGCAACTCTGCTCCCAAAAACAAACGAAAATCCTAATCCGCTTTTACTTCCTGTTTTAACAATCCCTGCTGCTCCAGTTTCTGAATCAGTTCCTGTGTTTCTTCTTTCTTTTCGCTATTTACAATAACCGTCTTCTCATCTTCTAAATATAACACAACGAATGGTGGCTGATTACCCTGAACATAAACCTTACATTGTCCATAATCATTTACATAAAAAGCACCGAATTTATATCCTCGATTTGCAAAACCATTACTCTTAAACATGCCTGGAAGCTCTTCGATTACTTCTGCATATTCAATATCCGATAGCGAAATCTCATTATCATATCCGGTTGCCTGAACCTTAATTGCCTCTGCCGTCATCTGTACAGACAGAGCTGGGAAGTCAAGTTTCCAATCCTTTATCAGAAGTCCCATGCACCCAATCATAATAAGAGCTACAATCCAATTCA
>SVEB01000096.1 GCA_015057635.1 Lachnospiraceae bacterium
AATGCGTTTTGTCTTTTAAACGCATTGCGATATCCCCGAAATAGCCGGAGGGCGTGCAGCAAAATAGATATGGGATGTCCGGCTCGAGACGAACAAAAGCGGTCGGAATCCGTGAATAGCAGACAGTGTATTATCTGTCTGATAGTCACGGATTCCGACCGCTTTTGTCCGCTCGAGGGTCCGAACAGCCCATATCTATTTTGCTGCACGCCCTCCGGCTATTTCGGGGATATCCTCCCTAAAATTAAAATCCGAAGTATCTCTTAGTGTTGTAGTAGGAGATGTCCTGAACCATCTGGCCGAGGAATTCCATATCGTTTGGATATTCGCCGTTTTCAACCCATCCACCGATTAAATCGCAGAGGATACGACGGAAATATTCATGTCTTGTGTAAGATAAGAAGCTTCTGGAGTCAGTAAGCATACCAACGAAGTTAGAAAGTAAGCTTAAGTTAGCTAAAGAAGTCATCTGTTCAATCATACCAGTCTTGTTATCATTGAACCACCAAGCAGAACCCTGCTGGATCTTGCCAACTGCTGTGGAATCCTGGAAACATCCAAGAACAGTACCGATTGCTGCGTTATCCACTGGATTTAAAGAGTAGATAATAGTCTTAGGTAACTGATCGCTTGAATTTAAAGCGTTTAAGAAGTTAGCCATTTCAGCAGAAGAGCTTTCTGTGTTGATACAGTCGAAACCAGTATCAGCGCCTAACTGTTTGTAACGGAATTCATTGTTATCGCGTTTTGTACCGTAATGTAACTGCATAACCCAGTTTAATCTGTGATATTCTTTACCTACGAATAACATGAAAGCTGTCTTGAACTGAAGTTCTTCCATAAGGGAGATTTCTTCACCGCGTGCTCTCTTAGCAAAGATCGCTTCGATTTCTTCTTCAGTAGCTGGTTTGTACATAACATAGTTTAATGCGTGATCGGATACAGAGCATCCTCTTTCGTTAAAGTATGCAAGACGAACTTTTAATGCTTCTTTTAAGGACGCGAAAGAATCAATCTTAACGCCGCTTACTTCGCTTAATTTAGCTAAGTAATCTAAGTACTCAGGCTTTTCAATATTCATAGCCTTGTCAGGTCTCCATGCTGGATATACATTAACATCAAAAGTAGGATCTTCTTTGATCTTTGCATGCCATTCTAAGGAATCAATAGGATCATCTGTTGTACAGATAGTTTCCACGTTGGATTTCTTGATTAAGTCACGAACGCTCATGCCTTCACCCTGTAACTTCTTGTTACATTCTTCAAAGATTTCATCTGCGTTGTTCTTTGTTAATGGTTCAAAGATATTGAAGTATCTCTGTAATTCTAAATGACTCCAGTGATAAAGTGGATTACCGATTGCTTTCTGAAGAGTAGCAGCCCATTTCTCGAATTTTTCGAGGTCTGTTGCATCACCAGTAACAAATTTTTCGTCAACGCCGTTAGAGCGCATCTGACGCCATTTATAATGATCACCACCAAGCCAAACCTGGGTGATAGTATCAAAATGTCTGTCTTCTGCGATTTCCTGTGGATTAATGTGACAGTGATAATCGATGATTGGCACCTTAGCCGCATAATCATGATAAAGTGTCTTTGCAGTTTCTGTGGATAACAAGAAATCCTTGTCCATAAATGGTTTCATGTTAGAAATCCTCCTTGTAGTTCATTTATTTTAAGCTTTATGAAAAACACACGAGCTGATCATAACAGAAAAGCAGGTAGTGCAGCTTTAACGAAAATTAGTAGTATCCCGAAGAATCAAATCGTTCGAGATGGTTGTTTTATTCGGTACATCGTGACCGCCGAGAACCCGCATCAGTGTATTGATCGTCGTAATGCATAATGTCTCTACATGATTGTCGATGGAGGTAAGCTCCGGATCGCAGCATGTGGCAAGAATGCTATTGTTATATCCGATCACACAGATGTCTTCCGGGATTTTTAAACCGGCAGCTTTTGCAAACTTTAAAGAACCTATTGCAAGAACATCTTCAGCAGCGACAACAGCATCAAATTTCAGGCCGTTCTGATACAGATGCAGAAGCTGATCTTTTGTTTCATACATATTATTGGTACAAAGCTGCATCAGGCCATCCTCTAGTGGAAGATCGTTGGCATGGATCGCATCTTTATAACCATTTAGTTTTTGAAGGCCGCTATATGATTTTGAATGGTATAGATATAGAATATGTTTTCTGTTTTCCTTAATCAGACGGTTAACAATATCGTAGACAGCCTGATGATCATCACATAAGGTACAGTAGATATTCGAATGATTCAAATATCCATTGATCAGCATGATCGGAACTTCCTTTGCTGCCTCAATGATATAAGCGTTATCCTTTTTATTTGATTCCAGAAAACTTGAACCAACCATGACAATTGCATCAACACGCTTGGAAAGGAGAAGTTTCAGATATTTCTGCTTATTATGAAGCTCATATCCTGTGCAGCATAAAAAAGAATCATATCCGCTTTTTCTTAAGTTCTGTTCCAGATAATAAACGGCATTGGCAAGAAAGGGGTCGGAAGAATCCGCACACATAATGCCGATGGTCTTCATCGTATTCAGGCCAAGCCCTCTTGCAAAGACGTTTGGGGTATACCCAATTTCTTTCATTACATCTAAAACTTTCTGTTTCGTCTTTTCACTTACATTTGGGTTCCCATTCATAACGCGAGATACAGTTGCGATGGATACACCTGCCTGCTGTGAAACGTCGTAGATATTCATTTTTATTCACCCCCGTTAAATTGTTGTAAGTATGAAGCAAACCCTGTGGACCTAAGATGTTCCTATTGCTCCGTCTTTATAAAATGATGCCCAGTCTGGCTTGAATTCTTCAGTAAAAACAGAAAAATAACCGAAAAGATATCTTTTATAGAAGCAGGGTGTAAGCACTTACACAATGGAAATAACAAAACCTTCAAATCATTTCATATTATACTATAGATAAAAAATGGTGGCAAGTGCTTTCGGGAAAAGATTTCACAGTAAATGGAGAAAAAAACATCATATTATGAAAGGGTTTAGAATAAAAATTGGTATTTGTGAAGTAAAAACAATGAAAATGTGAAAAAAGATCCCATAAATAATAATAGGATGGAAAAACAATGTCAAAAAAAGGCGTTATTAATTCGTCAAAAAAGCTAGAAAAAGCATTGACAGAAGAGGAGAAAGTGGTTAAAATTGATAAATGTAAACGCTTACATAATTTAAAAACGATTCAGATAATTGTCTGTATATGGAAAGTACAAAAAAGAAATATCTGAAAAAAGATGCAGACGTGGAACTGTCGTGAATTTTTTTAAAGCGCAGTGTGTAAGTTTGTAGAGTTTTTAAGTGCCGGCGCAAAGAGGACAGATACCGGGCGGTATCCTTTCGCAAGAGCTAATGAGGCTTGGCAGCACTTAGGATAGACAAAAAGAAATAAAGGAGAATTAGGGATGAACATTCTTAACAAATCAATTTCTAAAGCAGTTGACAGACCAGTTAAAGTATTACAGTTTGGTGAAGGTAACTTCCTTCGTGGTTTCGTAGATTATATGATCGATGTTGCAAATGAAAAGGGTGTTTTCGATGGCTCCGTAGCAATCGTAAAACCAATCGCATTCGGTAACTTAGATATGTTCCATGAACAGGAATGCCAGTATACACTTTCTTTACGTGGTAAAGAAAACGGCGAAACAAAAGTAGTAAACAGAATCATCACATGTGTATCTGACGCAGTAGATACCATCAATGAATTCGAAAAATATGAAAACTACGCAAAATGTGACACATTACGTTTTGTTGTTTCTAATACAACAGAAGCTGGTATCGTATTTGATGAAACAGATAAATTCGATGCAGCTCCTCCAAAGACATTCCCTGGTAAATTAACAAAGTTCTTATTCGACAGATTCTCCTTCTATAACGGAGATGAAAGCAAAGGTCTTATTTTAATTCCTTGTGAATTAATCGAAAACAATGGTCCTCAGTTAAAGAAATGCGTACTTCAGTTCGCAGATCTTTGGAACTTAAGCGATGAATTCAAAGCTTGGATCGACAACGCATGTATCTTCTGCTCCACATTAGTTGACCGTATCGTAACTGGTTACCCACGTGATGAAGTAGAAAAAATGTGTGAAGAATTCGGCTACAAAGATAACTTAGTAGATACAGGTGAATTATTTGCTCTTTGGGTAATCGAAAGCGATAAAGACATCTCTAAAGAGTTACCACTTGATAAAGCAGGTCTTCCAGTTATCTTCACAGATAACCAGAAACCATACAGAGAAAGAAAAGTTCGTATCTTAAACGGTGCTCATACTTCTTTCGTTCTTGCATCTTACCTTGCAGGAAATGATTTCGTAAAAGAATCCATGGAAGATCCTACTGTACGTAAATTCATGATGGATACTGTATTCGGTGAAATCATCCCAACACTTTCTCTTCCAAAAGAAGAATGTGAAGAATTCGCTCACGCAGTAATCGAAAGATTCGAAAATCCATTTATCAAACATGCATTATTAAGCATCTCCCTTAACTCTACATCTAAGTGGAAATCCCGTTGTATGCCATCCTTAAAGGGATACATCGAAAAGACAGGAGAAATCCCAACTCACTTAAGCTTCTCTTTAGCAGCATTAATGAGCTTCTATACTGGTTCTGAAATCAGAGAAAACGCATTAATCGGTAACAGAGACGGTGCAGAATACAAGATCATGGATGATGCAGATGCATTAGAATTCTTCAAAGAAAACTCTTCTAAGTCTTCTTTAGAATTCGCTAATGCATACTTAAGCAACGTTAGATTCTTCGGCGAAGACTTAACAAAATACGAAGGCTTAGCAGAAAAAGTTGCAGGATACCTTGACGATATCAGAGCAAACGGTATGAGAAAAGCTCTTGAAAACGTGATTGCTTAATAGAAAGGCGGAACTTAAGGTGCAGGATTTTATTAAGATCAACAGCAAGGACAACGTTGCCGTTGCACTCGCAGACTTAACAAAAGGCAGCACAGTTACAGTTGATAACGAGGCTGTAACGCTGCTTGAAGATATCCCTCGCGGACATAAATTCACATTAGTGGCATTAAAGGAAAACGATGATGTAGTAAAATACGGTTTCCCAATCGGTCATGTGACAACAGCTGTAGAAGCTGGTACATGGGTACATACCCATAACGTAAAAACAAATCTTGGTGACTTATTAGAGTACAGCTACACTCCAAATGTAACTCCATTACAGAACAGAGAAAAAGCATACTTTGATGGTTATAGAAGAGAAAACGGAAAAGTTGGTATCCGTAACGAAATCTGGATCGTTCCAACCGTAGGCTGTGTAAACTCCATCGCATCTGCTATGGAAAAGCAGTTTGCATCTAAAGTTGGCGGAACAGTAGAAGATATCATTGCTTTCCCACATCCATACGGATGTTCCCAGATGGGAGATGACCAGGAAAATACAAGAACAATCCTTGCAGATTTAATCAATCATCCAAATGCAGGCGGTGTTTTAGTACTTGGTCTTGGTTGTGAAAACAGCAATATTCCGGAATTAAAGAAATACATCGGTGAATATGATGAAAACCGTGTAAAATTCTTAGTTTGTCAGGATGTAGAAGATGAAATGGAAGCAGCAGAAGCGCTTATTGATGAATTAGTGGCATATGTAGGTCAGTTCAAACGTGAAAAGATCGGTGCAGATGAATTAATCATCGGTATGAAGTGCGGCGGTTCCGACGGTCTTAGCGGTATCACTGCGAACCCAACCGTAGGTGGTTTCTCTGATATCTTAGTTGCACAGGGCGGTACTACTGTATTAACAGAAGTTCCTGAAATGTTCGGTGCAGAAACACTTTTAATGGCTCGTTGTGAAAGCGAAGAGTTATTTAATAAGACAGTAGATATGATCAATGACTTCAAGAACTACTTCACAAGTCATAATCAGACAATCTACGAGAATCCAAGTCCTGGTAACAAGAAGGGCGGTATCTCCACATTAGAAGATAAGTCCCTTGGATGTACTCAGAAATCCGGTTCCGCACCGGTTAAAGATGTATTAAAATATGGTGAAACAGTAAAGACAAAAGGTCTTAACTTATTAAGCGCACCTGGAAACGACTTAGTAGCGTCCACAGCATTAGCTGCCAGCGGATGTCATATGGTTCTTTTCACAACAGGCCGTGGTACACCATTTGCATCTCCAGTGCCAACCATGAAGATTTCTACTAATACACCACTTGCAACAAAGAAGAACAACTGGATCGACTTTAACTGTGGGGTAATGGTAGAAGACAAACCTTTAGATGTATTATCAGAAGAATTATTCCAGTATGTACTTGCAGTTGCTTCCGGAAAGAAAGTAAAAGCAGAAGAAGCTGGATTCCATGATATGGCAATCTTTAAACAGGGTGTTACTCTGTAATATAGGAAAATTCCTATTTTCTTGAACAAATTTACATTTTATGAGCATGAAAGCTCAAAAAAATGAAATATATAGTTGAAAATAACGTTTTTTTGCATTATTATAGTAACTAAGCGTTCGCAAGAACGAAACAAACTATAAAAAAACACAAACAGACAAACTATTTCAACAAACAAACTATTAAAAAACACGAACAAGCTAATTTAATAGCGAGATTGTTAAAGCAGGTCCTTTTGGGAACTGTCGAAATACAAACGAACGGTTGAAACAGACACAAACTGTTAAAACACAAACGAACTATTAAACATAATTGGAACACAAACAGACTATTGCAAAATAGTCAAAACACAAACAATTGGAACACAATTAGACTATTGAGAAATAGCCGGAACACAAACACAAACAAACTATTAAACAAACAATTGGAACACAAACAAAACTATTGAAAAATAGTTGGAACAAACAAATTGAACACAAACAAGCTGTTAGGTCGAAAGATCAGACAGACAAACTATGGAACACGAACAAACTATAAGATCGAAAAAAGGATGTCAAACCTTTTAAAACCTGTATTCGATAAGCGTTCTGCTTATCAGCAGAAGAAATATTTTTTTAATTACTGTTTATAAAATGTTATTTGGAAACGAAAAAAAGAAATCAAACTTATTTAGAGGAGATTACTAAAATGGCTAAAGTTGTAACAATGGGCGAAATTATGTTAAGATTATCCACACCTGGTTATGAAAAATTCATCCAGGCTGATGAATTTGATGTTTGCTACGGTGGTGGTGAAGCAAACGTTGCAGTTTCTTTATGTAACTATGGTCACGAAGCTTCCTTCGTAACTAAAGTTCCTGCAAACGAAATCGGTGACTGTGCAGTTGCAGCATTAAACAAATATGGCGTTGATACAAAGAACGTTGCACGTGGTGGTGAAAGACTTGGTATCTACTTCCTTGAAACAGGCGCTTCTATGAGAGCTTCCAAGGTAGTTTATGACCGTGCTCATTCTTCTATCTCTACAGCAACAGCAACAGATTTCGATTTCGATAAGATCTTCGAAGGTGCTGACTGGTTCCACTTCACAGGTATCACTCCAGCTTTATCTGATGAAGCAGCAGAAGTTACTGAAGCAGCTTTAAAAGCAGCTAAGGCTAAGGGAATCACTGTTTCCGTAGACTTAAACTTCCGTAAGAAATTATGGTCTTCTGAAAAAGCTCAGAAAGTTATGACTAACTTAATGCAGTACGTTGACGTTTGCATCGGTAACGAAGAAGACGCTGAAAAAGTTCTTGGTTTCAAACCAGGTAACACAGACGTTACAAGCGGTGATCTTGAATTAGCAGGATACCAGGATATCTTCTCTCAGATGATCGAAAAATTCGGATTCAAGTATGTTGTATCTTCTTTAAGAGAAAGCTACTCTGCATCTGATAACGGCTGGTCTGCAGCAATCTACGATGGTAAAGAATTCTACCACTCAAGAAAGTACAACGTAAGAATCGTTGACCGTGTTGGTGGTGGTGACTCTTTCGCAGCTGGTTTAATCTGCGGTTTAGTAGACGGCAAAGATATGAAAGAAGCTTTAGAATTTGCTGTAGCAGCATCTGCATTAAAACACACAATCCCTGGAGACTTCAACCTTGTTTCCCGTTCTGAAGTAGAAGCTTTAGTTGGTGGTGACGGTTCAGGTCGTGTTCAGAGATAATCTGATCTCGATTCGAGGTTAGCAAAACATAAACAGATGCTGATTTCGCGGTCAGTATCGGTTTGATCCTATATATTTTACGAAATGGTTATGACAGATTGTTAGTCTGTCAGGAGTAAGAATGGATGGAACGCGAACCAAAAGTGATTATGAATGACAGCTGATAATTTAGCATGACTGCTATCGTAACTGATCATAAGCAGTCGCGGGCTTACAATCAGCTTGTTGATAGAGTGAAATCGCGAGCATTCTATAAACATGAATATTGAGTTTTTATTGACAGCGCATTAATACGAACTCCTGCAAATGGGTATTGTTTCTTTTGGAACAATACCCATTTGTGGTATACAGAGAAAAAGTGATCATTTTTGACATAAAAGATGGAATTTTTCTAGCATTTCATGTATAATGAAGAGGACGGTTTAACGGTGTAAAAATAAATCGTCCGCTATCAGGCTTTGCCATTTTAGCGTAGCCAAATGGCACTTATTTTAAGCAGGCACATCCTGCTTCCAACATAATATTTCATAGAAAAAAGGAGAGTAAAGCAATGGAACTTAGAACAGCAGCTTCACCAAGAGACGTAAAGCACTATACAACAGAAAGATTAAGAGAAGAATTCTTAATCAACGATTTATTTAAAGAAGACGATATCAAATTAGTATACAGCCATATTGACCGTATCATCACTGGTTCTGCAGTACCTGTAAAAGGTGAATTAGTATTAACAGCAGGCGATGAATTAAGAGCAGAATATTTCTTACAGAGAAGAGAAATGGGTGTCATCAATATCGGTGGAAAAGGTACCATCACAATCGATGGAACTGCATATGAATTAGATTACAAAGACGGCATCTATATCGGTATGGGCGCAAAAGATATCAGATTTACAAGTGCAGATGCGGCTGTTCCAGCGAAATTCTACATAAATTCCGCTCCAGCTCACACAAGCTACCCAACAGTAAAAATCAAACCAGAAGACTGTGTAACAGTAGAACTTGGTTCTTCAGAAGGTGCTAACCACAGAGTAATCCGTAAATACATCCTTCCAGGACAGGTTGAAAGCTGTCAGTTAGTAATGGGTATGACACAGTTAATGCCAGGAAGCGTATGGAACACAATGCCATGTCATACACATGACAGAAGAATGGAAGTTTATTTATACTTCGATATGCCAGAAGATGCATTAGTATTCCACTACATGGGCGAACCAACTGAAACAAGACACTTAATCATGAGAAATGAAGAAGCTGTTATTTCCCCAAGCTGGTCTATCCATTCCGGATGTGGTACTCAGGCTTATACATTCATCTGGGGCATGGTTGGCGAAAACCAGGACTTCGATGATATGGACGCATGCCAGATCAAAGACTTAATGTAAGAGCGGAAAGGCCAAGGGATACCTATGAAAATAGATAGATTTGAACTTGACGGCAGCTTAGTTGCAGGAATGTTTACAAACATTCCTGCAATGGATGGCTGCTTATTAAATGGTCTTGTTTACTATTACAAAAAGACCAAAGAAACAGCAGTAAAAGACATCTTAGTTTCTTACGGCAATACATGGATTGATAAGGATGGTTCTTTAAAGAGCATCGAGGATGCAGGCTTTGCAAAATTCTATGCGGGGAACCTTCTTTATTTCCTCTATGAAGAAACAAAGGATGAGAAATATAGAAAAGCGATCGAATCCATTAAGACTGGAATTGAAAAGAAGGAACGTACAGAAAATGGAACCATCTGTGTAGAAAAGACAGCAGGAAATCTTGCAATCTTTTGTGCACTTTCTAATCTGCTTCCATTCTATATGAGATACGAGACTACATTTCATAAAAAAGAGAACTACAATGATGTTATGCTTCAGTTCAACAATATCCGTGACAGTTTCTTTGATGAGAGTTCTAAGCTTTATTTGAAAGAAGAAGCGTCCGTGACTGATATGGCATGGTTTGCTCTCTCTCTTGCTCAGACAATTGAAGCGACTTCAGAGGAAATTTACGAACAGTATCATACCTTACAGGCAATGTTACGTGAAACAGTGAAGGGGCTTTTAGCTTATGAAAAGTTAAAGAAAGCGGATGCGTCTGCGCTCTTTATGCTGTCTGCAGCTATGACAAAAGGATGCAGGGAACGTGCGCTGTTAACTGAAAAATATGAAACGAAAGCAGAAGAACTGCGTTTAGCGGCATTAGGACTTGTAGATGAGAAACAGCTCTTATCTGACAGCGTGCTTCTTGGCGCAATGACGATGGCTTATACAGTCTAGAAGGAGGAATGAGAAGATGAAATTTAAAGTGATTTATCAGTCCGCTAGAAAGGCTGTTATCGAGTTAATCGGACAGGGATATTATGAGACAGAGAAAAGCTATGATGTATATGTAAACAATGAATACTATACAACAAGCAATCGTACGGTTCTCTCTATTCATAACCTGCTTCCGCAGACAACATACGAAATCTATATCAAGAATGATACAGAAGAATCTGAAGTGGTAACCATTACAACCGGTTATGAATTCGTTACCTTAAATGTAAGAGATTTTGGAGCAAAAGGGGATGGTGTTCACGATGATACTACATTCATCCAGTGTGCAATCAATGCGTGTCCAAAAGATGGACGTGTATTAGTGCCAGCCGGAACCTATAAGATCTCTACTTTGTTCTTAAAGAGCGATTTAAAGTTAGAGATTGCAAAGGGAGCGGTATTATCTGCATTTACAGACCGTGATAAATTCCCGATCCTTCCTGGTGTTATTCAGAGCTATGACGAAAAAGAGGAGTACAACTTAGGTACATGGGAAGGCAATCCATTAGACTGTTTCGCAGCGATCATTACCGGTATCAATGTATCGAATGTAGAGATTACAGGTGAAGGTGTGATCGATGGAGGCGCAAACAAGGAAAATTGGTGGAATAATCCGAAGGTTCGTAATATCGCATGGAGACCTCGTCTTATTTTCCTAAATCACTGTGATCATGTGACGGTTCAGGGAATTACGGTTCAGAATTCTCCATCCTGGAACATCCACCCATACTTCTCCGATGATCTTCGTTTCTTAGATCTTCATATCCTGAATCCAAAGGATTCTCCGAATACAGATGGTCTGGATCCGGAATCATGCCGCAACGTAGAAATCGTAGGTGTTTATTTCTCATTAGGAGATGACTGTATCGCCATTAAGTCCGGCAAGATCTATATGGGCGCAAAACATAAACGTCCTTCTGAAAATTTAGAGATTCGCCAGTGCTGTATGAGAGATGGACACGGATCTATCACGATCGGCTCTGAGATGGCAGGCGGTGTTAAGAACCTTCTTGTAAAAGAGTGCCGTTTCCTTCATACAGACCGTGGTCTTCGTATTAAGACAAGACGAGGCAGAGGAAAAGACGCGATCATCGATGGTATCCGTTTTGAAGATATCATTATGGATCATGTTATGACCCCAATCGTAATCAATGGATTCTATTACTGTGATCCGGATGGCCATTCTGAATATGTTCAGTCGAAAGAATATTATCCGGTAGATGACAGAACTCCTTATATCGGAGAGTTAAGCTTTAGAAATTTAGCATGTACGAACTGCCATGCTGCAGCGGGGTATATGTATGGTCTTCCGGAGCAGAAGATTAAGAAAGTGACATTAGACAATGTTGCGATTTCTTATGCGAAAAATCCGATCAAGTCTGTACCAGCCATGATGGATGGAGCAGATGAAACAGCATTATTAGGTCTTTATGCAAATAACTTAGAAGAACTTGTTTTAAAGAACGTATCCATTACTGGAAATGAAGGAGATGCTTTCTTAATTTCCAATGTGGACAGATTAATGGAAGAACAAAAAGGACTTTCGTGCTAAAAAAGGCGGGGCCTGAAGTGTTTTGTTTCCCAAGATTTATGATTCGTTTTACTTTTGGGATAGAGAATGCTTCAGGCCTTTTCTTTCGTTAATGGAATACTGCTTTTTGAGCTTTTTTATTCTTTTTGGTGTAGATTTTTTTGAAAAAATTCGTATATGTGAACATTTGATTAAATGAAGAAATATAGTAGATTAACCTTGACGAATTGTGTAGGATTTTGTATAATGAATTTAGATAATTACTAATAGGAACTATTTTAATTTAACAATAGTAATTAAGACATCAGAGAGAACAGGGGAGCCCAGATGGTGCATCCGATTCTGTAATATTCCAGCAGAGTGACGGGTAGATATGCTATTTGACTACTTTCGCGTTAAGGATTTGTAAAACAAAGTCATAGGGAATATTCATAGGAGGATAAATACATATGGACGAAGAGATGATCAAACGATTTTTGATGCCTGTTTGGACTCTAAGAAGATCATGGATTTAATGCCGGACCTTCCGAAGGGAATAAAGTCAAGGAATATTCATGTACTAGACAGTATAGTGATTCTTAGAGGCAAGATAGAATGTGTCAGAGTCAGTGATATCAGCGACTGGTTGAAAATCACGATGCCAAGCATTGCACTTTTAGTAAATGACTTGGAACAAAAAGTTGGCTTATCAAAAAGGCCAGCGAAGAAGACAAGAGAGCATCTTCTTTATACTTAACAGAGCTTGGAGAAAAGCATTATAGAATGTATGTAAAGGGATATCATGGATGGCTTTTAAAGCGATTCGATGCGGTAAGCGAAGAAGAACGAAAAGCTGCTATCCAGACCATTTATAAAGTATATGAAATAATGCGGAGTAGTTCCCCAGCAAGGATTGAGGAAGAGGGAACTGTTATCCTTTTGTCGGATGATCGTTAAGTACGGTCCTAATTTCAAGGTATTGTACGCTGATTAGCAATAGTTAGTGTGCAGACTGATGCTTCGGTATCAGAGCCCTTGTTACAATATAAGAATGCAGGAAGTGCTGTTTTTACTGGGGAGTGAAGAGGGCATGAAATACATTCAGAAGGACAAATAATCTCGTATTATTTGAACTTGACAATTTCATTTTGAGGGGAATTGTAAAAGAGAGTATTCTCTTTTGGTAACCAAGTGCAAAGAGATTGATAAGCCTTGTCTGTGAGAATGGGCTAGAGTTCATGGTTCGGTATAAGATTTACAGGGGATCTTTTAGCCGGCCGGGGACAGTGTGAGGTTACTGCGCCGCTTTAGCTTTTATGACATACTTACAGAGCACATAGAGGATGGAGTTTAATAAGGGGACCCATAGTTACAGCCACACGCTAGTGTGGCTGTTTTTTTGCTTCCTTTTGTTGGGAGGGTACCGCACGAAGGGCGTATGGGGGAGCAAGGTAGGAACAAGGGCGGGGAGGATACGGACGGGCGAGAAGAGTTACGAAAAGAAGCGGGGGTATATATTTTTCGCTGTTCGTCACAAGCTCGGACAAACGATGTCAGGAATCTCCGACTATCAGACAGGAAAACGCTGTCTGCTATTCAGAGATTCCTGACATCGTTTGTCCGCCTTGATGCCGTACAGCTGAAAAAATATACCCCCGCTTCTTTTCGCAGCTCTTCTCGCCCGTCCGTATCCTCCCCGCCCTCGCTCCTACCTTGCTCCCCCATACGCCCTTCGCGCGGTATCGCACTGCGTTTTAAAATACGAAACGCAATGCGAGCTACACACGCAAATCCGGTGAGACGTGCGGCAGTAATGAAGCAGAGCGCTGGAGAGAATGGCAAGGAGAGTTAGGGTGAGTTATGGCAAAGTACTATGGGGGGATGGATGTGGCATTGGTGAAGCGTTGAGCGGGATGAAGCATAGTGCAAGAGCGTGAGGCTTATGAAAGCAATATAAGGATTATAGAGCCTGCGAAAGCTAAGTAGGGAGAATTTGCCCTGTTTGATAGGTAAAGACCAGTTTCTGTTTTGTCAGCTCATGCGTCTGGATATTTGGAAGACATCGACCGCTACCGTGCGTCCGCTCCTGCATCCACTGAAATTTTCATATCCGTCCGTTTGCAACTATTATACTTTTTTATACTCGAAATGGCGAACCGACATGGTGAGGAAGCCGCATGGGCCTGCGTAGGAATAGAGGCCGGTCATGGCGCCGGTGAAACGCTTTCCTTTGCGGAGGCCCTCGTCGCAGAGGTAGTAGACGTTGTCGAGGGTGGCAAAGAGGATTTCATCCCCGGAATTGATGGAACAGTAGAAATCACGCTTCAGGCCATGAGTGACTACTTTTAAGGTGAGGTGGTCGAAAGCGGCAAGCGGGGAGCTGACTTCGGTGGAAGTGGTAGTATCTCCGATGTGTTCGGTGACTTTGAGTACATATCCATTTGGAGAGTCTGCAACGCCGAAGGTTAAGTAGGTGTTCTCATCATAATAGCAGGTAAGACCCATCTCCTGATCGTTTGTAAGGCGCGAATAGTCAATTGTGGCAGAGGCTTCGAAGTTAAAATGCTTCTGACGCACGAGAAGGATGTTTCGTGCCTGCATAGTAGAAAGAGGATGTTTGCTTCCTTTGATCTGGATGCGTCCGTTCTCGATCACGATGCCGTCTTCTTCTGGTGGACGAGGGGTTACGAACTCCGGACTTAAGACATCTTCTCCGGAGTAGCACATGTTTGCTTCTGTGAAACGGTGTTCCGGAAGAGATGGTTTTTTCTGAAGGATGCTTGGGCCTTGCAGGCTGTTTACGATTGGCCAGCCATCCGGTGTCCAGGTGATTGGATCAAGGGCGGTCTCACGCCCTAACATGCTGTACAGGCCGTCAATCATTCTTCCACACAGGTATACCATATACCATTCTCCATTCTGTGTCATAACCGGTTTTCCATGGCCACATCTCTGGATCGGTGCGCTTTCATCCCATTGTCGCATGATCGGATTGTATGGGCATGGCTCGTAGTTGCCGAACAGTTCCCTGGAACGGGATACGGTGATGCGGTGTCCTGGGCCGGTGCCGCCTTCTGCAAGGAACAGATAGTAGTAGCCGTCTTTTTTTAGAAGATGAGGTCCTTCCGGGGCACGTTTCTGGGAACCGTAGTATAATAACTTTGCTTTGGAAAGTTTGGTCGTTCCGTCTTTACTGATCTCGAAGATTCTGGCACCACGGTTTAAAAGCATGTAGCGGCGTCCGTCATCATCGGTAAAAATGGAAGGATCGATGCCGTCTTCTTCGATGAAGGATGGCTTGCAGTATGGACCTTCCGGTTTGTCGGAAGATACCACCATCTGTCTGCGGTAAATGGTTCCGGTATCGTTGAGGCGATATGTAGCGGTGATATAGAAGCGTCCCTCGTGATAGGAGATATCCGGTGCCCAGTAGCCTCTTCCGCCTTCTAATTCGTCTAAATAGGCCCATTCCGGATTGGTGATGGCATGGCCGATCACTTCCCAGTGAATCAGATCTTTGGAGTGGGAGATCGGAATGCATGGGAAATAGATGAAAGAGGAGTTTACCATATAGTAGTCCTCGCCTACCCGCACGATGGATGGATCCGGATGCATGCCGGTAAGAATTGGATTGCGGTACATATCTTCATAGGCGCATCCTGCCATTTTTTCAAGATAAGCCTTCATAGCATTATCGTTATTCTGAACGGCAATATCAAGAGGCGTAACAAGGTCGCAATCACCGGATAGGATGGACATGCCGACTTTCTCCACCAGATAGGAGACAAGGGAGACATTTTTGGATTCCGCTGCATAGTGAAGGATAGAACGATGTCTTTCATCTGTCATATTCATGCTGGCACGGGAGTATTCTACAATGTAGCGTACAATATCCTCAGCTCCCAGCATGGCTGCATAGAAAGGATAGGGAATTCCATCTTTTGTACTGCCATCAATCAGGTTTGGTTCTTTTATCAATAGTTCCTTGACTGAGTCTAAGTCATTTTGAAATATAGCTTGTTCAAGTGTCATGATATAAAATACCTCCATTCAAATAAAAAAAGACTGCAAAGAGAAGGAAGAGGCTTTTCCGCCTGATCATTCTTCTCCTGCAGTCAGATTCCAAGTCGTTAGTTTAGTCAACTAACAAATTAGGGTCTTCTTTTTCTGCATCAAGCGGTAACAAGAAAGAGGAATAGATTCCACCAAGCTTGCGTAACTCGTTTGCGATGATTCCGGCAAATGAAACTGCGCCATGATACTGCAGATGGGTATTATCCGCTTTTCCTTCCATATAGTTTGGATAGGCGCCTGCTTCTAAGTGCATGAACAGATGTCTGCTGGCTTCTTCTCCAAGTTTTTCGATGTAATGACGGCTGATTTCACAAAGATCGATTACAGGAATCTCATGTTTAGCGCCAAATTCTTTCATCGCATCCGGATAGGTCATATGGGTTCCTTCAACCAGCGTGCCGTTTTCGGTGAAAAGACGGCGGTAAAGTGGTGTGATCAATACCATATGCGCCTTATGGGAGAGAGCGGTCTGGCGGAATTTTTCCAGGTTATCTAGAAAGCTTCCGAATGGTTCCGTATGACGTTCCTCATCCGGTTTTTCATCATTATGACCGAACTGTACGAAGAGGAAGTCTCCTTCTTTTATGTTTTCATCAATATAGTCAAGGCGTCCCTCGGAAATAAAGCTTTTTGTGCTGCGGCCATTTTCAGCACGGTTATCTAAGTACCAGTCTCGTGTTATATAAAGCTCAAAGCCCTGACCGATTCCAGTCTGTGGGTAGGAAGTGATATCGTTCTGCTTTACAGTAGAATCCCCTGCCCAGAATATCGTATTTCTCATGATACTATCCTTTCTATGTAAAAAAGTTAACACCATTATTATACAATAAATGCGGATGGAATGCACGAAAAATGTAGAAATAAGAAATGGCTGAGGAAGCCGTACAATTGGCATTCCTCAGCCGTTGATATTCTCTTTGGTTTCTGTTTTATGCATGCAGACCATCGCGGATCGTTTTTGGAGCGACGCCATGTATTTTCTTAAAAGCACGGCGGAATGAGTTGGCATTATTATATCCAACCTCCAGATAAAGATCGGACAGGTTTGTGGTTGTAGTCTTGACTAAATGCATCGCCCGGTTCATACGAAGCAGCTCCAGATATTCGGAGAAGTTTTGTTTTGTTTCAGCTTTGAATAGATAGGAAAAATAACTTTCTGATATATTGAATACTTCTGAAATCTTTTTTAAGCTCAGCGAAGAGTCCTGATAGTTTTCGTTAATATACGTCTGGATAGAAACGATCAGTTTATTGCTGTCTGTTTTCTGCTCAAAAAGAGCGGCAAGATCTAAAGAGATTTCCTCCAGTATATCGAGGGATCTATAATTCTCTAAGGTGAAATCAATCTTGTTTAACGCTTCCTTATTATCGTCCGACTGGGAGATGCCAAAGCGCACTTTAATAAGCGTATTTCGAATATCGCTCAGAAGCCATTTCAACACATTGATCGGCAGGTTACGGTCATCAATATTCTCTTTTCGAATCAGCCGGAAGATTTCCTTGATCTGCTTATCGTTGGAAGAGGAGATAAAGTTGCTTAGCTGCACTGCCATTTCAAATGGGTAGTAGTAGGTGGATTTATCTTTCTTTAAGTTATGATAGCTCTGGAAAATCTGTCCTTCTCGTATATAAGAGCACGCCTGTGAAGCCTGTTGGAAGGATTTCCAAAGGAATGGAATCTCTTTGTTGCGGTTTCCAAGACCGCCAAAGATCCACAGATTTTCTTTTTCGGCAAGTTCATCATGCATCGCAATAAAAGTATCCGAAATACGATTTATATAGTCAGGGATGTTCTCTTCCATATCACATGGAAGAAGCAGTGCGAAAGCATTGATATCTGCATCCAGGATATAAATCTCATTTCCGAAGTACGTGTAGAAGTAGCTGTGGATCGTTTCCCGGTAAGGGGCTGAGGCAGCAAACATCGTGTTTTCATCCATTTCCTCTAAATGGGATTCCAGCTGCTCCTGATAGACACTGGCATATAAAACGGTATATTTGCAGTGTTCATTCAATCTTAAAAACTGCTGAATCTGTTTTAGCTCTTCAGCAGATCTAATCTGACCTTTCATAATGCGGGAAAGATAGGAGTTATAAATGACCGGACGCTGGGCTTCCAGTTCATTTTCTAGGGAATCTGTCTTGTCAATGGAGTCCTCTAATGCTGTTTTTATCTGATTGATCGGTTTTACATTCCTCTTGGAAAGCAGATAAATGACAGCAAAACTAAACAGAATCGTACCCAGGATAATAAGAGAGTATGCCTTCTGATAAGATAACAGATCCTGAAATACCAGGTAGGAAGGCTGTACCAGATAGTAGTGCCATCCGTTATTATCGGAGGTGATACTTGTCACGATGACCGAATCACCATCCAGAGTGGTTTCATATACGCCATTTTGACGGATCTCGTCCGTATTAATAAGGAAGTCGTGAAAATATTCCGTGGACTGAGCGGAGGAACCACTGATACGGAATGCTTCTATATTAGAAGAATCCGTCACATAAAGGAACCCATGCTCAAACAGGCTCAGATTCGAGAAAAGAGCCTCCAATTTTGACTGGCTGATTTCAAAACAAATCATACCTAACATGTTATTTCCAATCTCCATGGAGGATATCGGTATCTTATATAAATAGGAAGGAGCTGAATTACTATAAGTGCAAAGTGATTCAAATTTCCTTATATTATCATAGGAAGCAATGTCCCTTAGCCAGTCTTCATAAGTATCCCGATTATAGTGTTTGGAATACTGATAAAAGAGTCTTGCATCGGTTAACATGCTTGACGAAATCAGGTAATTGGTTCTTGGCAGATATACATAATAATCGTCAATTGGAAGTGATGCTTCGATCAGCAGAAAACGGCTTAAATCATGCATCACATTTGTGCTATATGTATAAAAGTCTCTGTCTGTCGCGGACAAATCAGCCAAATTTCTTAAGGATGTATTAGTAGAAATTTGTGAGGCTAACACAGAGATCATCTCAAAAGAGGTGTCCATGTCATTTACCGCGTTCTTCAGCATCGTAACGTTTTGTTTATGTAAGCTATTCTTTGCATCTTTGATTCCGAGCTGGTACAAAAACAGGCCCATAATCAGAATAAAAATAAGCAATATGCTGTAAGAGGTTACAAAATGTATAAAAAAATTATGATCATTTTGTGTGTTTCTTTTGATCATTATGTTGACCTCCATTTTGGGATTGAAATTTTTTGGTAAAAGCAAACAAAAGTTTGCGTAAAAATTATAACAAAGTGGCATAATTTTTGCAAGATATTACGACAAAATTTTCGATTTTAAACAAATGTAAGTGCATACAATTCTTGAATGAATGATATCTATAGCTCGCAAATCCAGTAAAATCAAGGGATTGCGAGCTATCTTAAAATTTGCACATGCATATAAAATATTGTTTCTTGTTAAAAACGTACAAAGTATGCTAACATATAAAAGTCAAATCGAACAAAACTTACTAAAGGTTTTTTCGATTGAAGTACTTCCGGTTTAAAGATGATATACAACAAAAGAGTATTGAACTTTGAAGTTGAAAGAAAGATTCCATCACTGTAATGCGATTAGTTCTTTTTAAGGAATACTTCCACAACATAATATTATTACTTCAATCCTAAAGGAGGGACTAAAGATGAGAAAATCTAACAAGAAATTCTTATCACTTGCATTATGTCTTGTACTTGCTCTCAACTTAACAGCTTGTGGCAGCAAGAATAATGACAACAACAATTCTGGAAATTCTAACGGATCTACAGAATCTTCTAACAACGGTGAAGTTGTAAAACCAACCAAGATCACAGTTATGTGCGATGGTAGTGTGTTCACAGAAGCACAGGGCCGTGCAGCATTCGAAACTCAGTTAGAAGAAGCACTTGGCATCGATATCGTATTCAACCAGCCAGACCACAGCGGTTACTATGATGTAGTTAGCCAGACATTCGTTGGCGGAGATTGGCCAGACGTAATTTTATTAGGAGCTGCTTATTATGCTACATATGCATCTGCTGGTGCGTTAGCTGATATCACAAGCTACTGGGAAAATTCTGATTTAAAAGCTTCTGGAAGATTTATTAACGATGATCTTATCGAAGCAATTAAAATCGATGGTACTTTATATGGTTTCACTCCTGCCAGAGGTGGCGGCTGTGTAACTTACATTAAGCAGGCATGGTTAGATAAAGCTGGCTTAGAAGTACCTACAACATACGATGAATACTTAAATATGTTAAAGGTATTTACTGAAATGGATATGGATGGAAGCGGTGATCCATCTAACACATATGCATTAACAGCTGCTGGTTTAATTGGTTCTGAAGCTCCATACATCAATTATTTACCAGAATTCTATCAGGATGCTTACCCAGACTTCTACAAGAATGCAGAAGGTACATGGGTAGATGGTTTCTCTGAAGAAGCAATGGCAGGTGCTTTAGAAAGATTAAAAAAAGCATATGAAGCTGGCTACTTAGATAAAGAAATCATTACAAACGGTACTAAAGATTGCCGTAACAAGTTCTACGATGATAAGTGCGGCGTATTTACTTACTGGGCTGGTACTTGGGCAGCTAACCTTGCTGACAACCTTGCAACAAACGGATTAGATGACGAATTAGTTGTTCTTCCTCCAATTGCTGAAGTTGGCAGCTATGTTGAAAGACAGGCTCCAGTTTGGTGTATTACATCTAAAGCAGAAAATCCAGAAGGTATTTTCAAATACTTCATTGAAGCTATGCTTGATGGTGGCACA
>SVEB01000097.1 GCA_015057635.1 Lachnospiraceae bacterium
CCCCAATAATATCTACATTCCGGCAGGACTCTGGATCTAATCCATCCGTATTATGAGATTTAGAAGGCGAAAAAATGGAAAGTCCTAGAAACTTAAGATTCTCTGAAAAATACGGATGAAGATTCCATGCCGGAGAATTCATAATCGTAAGTCCCTGTAATGTCACATTTCTGCAATGATTTAAAAACACCATTCTTGGCCTTGCAGGATCATGCTTTCTTTTTTCTTTATCCCACCAATTTTGAAAGTCTGCACATCCATCGATTGTTCCTCTTCCACAGATTACAACATTTTCTACACTAATACCTGTTATCAGACTTGCAAAACTGGTAAGGGGATTTCCTTCCCACGACCCAATCAGGTACTCTTTTTCCTCATCATAGCTTTCCACTCTACCTGGAAGAATTGGAATATGGCTTTTATCTGTAAATGCAGATAACGTGGCATCCTTATCAATCTCCAGAATAAGATTGCTTTTTAAAAACAGATTTGTGAATTTATAAATTCCATTGTTGATATACACTCTGCCATCTTTCGGACAGCACATGATTGTGGCCTGTATGCTTGCCGTGTCATCTGTGATTCCGTCACCTTTTGCCCCAAAATCCCGTACATTCAATGTGACAAATTCATACTTTGTATGAATCTGCATACTATTCGATATAAACATGCCGCGTCTGATCTGTACCATATATGTAGTGTCTGGTTTTAAATCATAGATTGTCTCTATAACCCGGTCTGATTTACTAACGACAATATCATTTACTAAAATCTCGTACTCCTCCGTAAAATAATTGGCATCTTCTATCACTTCAAACATAATACTTCTTGCTGTAACAAATACTGGCTTGATTTCCACTTACTTTCCCCTCTTTCCGTCATCCTTACTGCCACTTATTTTCCCTCTTTTTCTTCTTCCTTGCCGCTAGCCATTTTATACTCTGCATATGCCAAAAATAGTGCCGCCAGCCCCTTTTTATCATTATCTTGTTTTGGTTCTGATAAATAGTAAAAAATCGATCCATCTCTTCGATTTTCATTCGGACCAAGCCCTGCAACCTTACAAGTATCTTTAAGTACCCATCCATCCTGACCTTTGCACACCTTGTTTTCAACGATCGACTCAACTATTTTTTGTCCAATCGGAGCATATTTTTCAGAGAGCACTACCTTTAACCTGCATGCCTTTAAGATAGCAGCTGCAATCATCGCCGATCCTGAAGTCTCAAGATAATTATCTTTTTCCTCTTTTGCATCTACAACCTGATAGAATAAAAAACTTTTCGGATCTTGATAACATAATATTCCTCGCATACTTTCTTTGAATAATACTTCCAAACTGCGATAGTATTCATACATTGCGTTTGACATCTCATCCATCGTATCGACTAATGCCATCTCATACCATCCAATTGCACGAAGCCAGAAGTTTTTCGAGCAGCCACTTTCTTTATCTGCCCAAAACATCTGACGAGACTCATCATACCCGTGATAATACAGCTTTTTTTTCTCATTAAACATATGTTTTCTGACACATGCGAACTGAGATAGAATGTCATTATACGCTTCCTTCTTCGCATATCTTGTCTCATAAGCCATGTAAAATGGCTGTGCCATAAATAAGCCATCCAGCCATACCTGATTTGGATAAATGAGCTTGTGCCAGAAGTTTCCTTCTGATGTACGCGGCTGACTCTTTAACTGACGATATAATAAATCCGCTGCCGCTTTGTACCTTTCTTCTCCTGTCTGCTCATAAGCAAATAACAATGCTCTGGCTGGTGCGATATTATCTAAATTATAGTGATCAAATTCATAATGCAGGATATCTCCCTCTTTTGTTACATAATGCTCCATATATTGAATAACGAACTCTTTATATAAATGCTCATTTGTGGCTTTATATAAGGCGATCGCTGCTAACAGCATACATCCATCTTCATAATTCCATTTATCAAGACGAGCAAAACTTAGATCCTTATAAAAAGATTTAACCCATAGATCCATGTCTTTAAATTGCATTCTGATACCCTCCTAAAGTAATTCTCGCTTCTTCTGTCTCCTGTTTTTCCTTCTTTGGTAACAACAGTTCATCCCCAATCGCTTTAATCATACGCAGTTCTTTTGCAACAAGTTCATCCATTGCAACCGCTCCTTCATATGATAAATGGGTATTGTCCGCTTTTCCTTCCGGGTAATTGCTATATCTGCCTTCCCTAAAATACATAAACCATCTTCTGCTGTTTATTTCACCGGTCCTCTCATAAAGTTCTTTACTTCTGCTGCATAAATCAATGCATGCTATCTCTTCATCTTCTGCAAGTGCCATCATTGCATTGGGATAATTGGTATGGCTATTCTTGATTGTTCCATCCTGATTGAATAAACGTCTTGAAAGAGGTGTTATCAATACTGGGATAGCGCCTTTTTCTCTAGCTGTATTGACATATTTCATAAGGTACTCCTTATATGTGGTATCCGGCTCCGTATGACGGTCTGCTTTTGGTTTCTCATCATTGTGTCCAAACTGTATAAAGAGATAATCCCCTTTTTCTAATTGCTCCATAACAGGATCAAATAACCCCTTATCATAAAAACTCTTAGAACTTGCTCCATTTTTACCATAGTCCAATACCGTAACATCCCGTTTGCAATACAACCCAAAAAC
>SVEB01000098.1 GCA_015057635.1 Lachnospiraceae bacterium
GTTTGTCAATGAGGAGGCGGATAGCCCAAGACTTCTGTATATATGGGGACATAGCTACGAGTTTGAATTAAAGGATAACTGGACGTATATGGAGGAACTGTTAAAAATTTTAGCAGGGCATGAGGATATTTACTATGGAACGAATGCACAGGTACTGCTTCCATAGCAAGAAAAAGAGTATCGCATTATTGCGATACTCTTTTTTCTTCGGGCAGGTCGATTTTTAGTTTGGGATATGTAATCTGTTTCATCTGTTTTTCGTAGAAGGTGCGGAAGGCGGTTTCCTCCTCATCTTCGAATCCGTAAAAACAGACCTCTTCAATATTCTCCTCATTGAAGAAGAGAGTTTCCTGGCCATTTTGTCCATTCGGGTAAACACACCCTGCATAGTCAAAGTACCCAATCTTGCCATGATCGTTATAAAGAGGCACGCGACTGATGACCATAAGCTTTCGTGTGCCGCCTTTCAGACGAACAATGGACCCAAGTGCTAAAAGATTCATAGTATTCTCCTTGTAAGATAAGAGAATCTCTAATTTCTGTCTCTGAAAAAACGTGCCTTTTTAAACGGGCGATATGCAATCCAGAGCAGGTAAGCGATAAAATAAATGAGTGTTAAAACAAGTAAAAAGATGACGTTCTTCGTGAGCAGAAATAAAGCAAGTAGTCCAAGCATGCCGGCAAAAAGCAGGCCGAGTGTTAAGAGCTGTTTTGGAAACTGTTTTCTTCCAATCGCAAGATAGTGAGAAATATCATCCTTACTCAGAAGATCAAGTTTCTGAAGCTGGTGATTCATCTGTCTTTGGCCGTTTTTTAAAAGAGCATCAAAGGTGAGCATGGATAAAAAGCTAATACCAATAAAAAAAGCTACGATTGCAAGGAACGATTCCGTTGGGGGACAGGTCTGAAAAAAATGGTTCAGCAGATAGCACAAGGCTAAAGCAATCGGAATGGCAAGGTAGTGCCAGGTGAAAGGAACGGACTGCGTTTGATCAGGCTGATAGTGGCAGCCGTAGAAATTATTATCCTTATAGTTGTAATAGACAGAAAATTTGTCCTCTGTCGTGCAGATATGAAACATAGTGTATTCTGTGTTGTTATCCAAATAAAGCATCTCCTATTCCGCTGAAGAAACCGCTGACGGTTAGTTGAAAATCACTCGTAATATTCCCACCTTTCTTATTCAGTGTATAACAAAATATTGCTATTAAAAAGGAAAAAATACACAAATCATAATTACTATAATAGCATATTTTAGAGAAAAACAGTTTTTTTTGACACGCGGCATGGATTCTGGGATGAATGACATAATGAGACATATGACAAAAATTTGAGTTTTTTTCATTTTCGATTATTCTGATCATAAAGACAAAGTTATCATGGTAATTATTTGCCAAAAAGTGGGTGCCTAAGAATCCGAATGAATGGACAAAATAAAAAATAAGTCGTGGGCAGAGAACTCGATATTTAGTAGAAAAATGTTTAATAAAAGGAAGCAACATGGAGGAAAACGATATGATATTGGAGCAGCTTCATAAAATGATTACGAACAAAGAATATGCAGAGGCAACCACATATATGGAGGAGAATACGGCTGCCATATTTGCAAATGATAAGCTAGACCTTATTTATAAAGAAATTAATCAGGAAGAGTTTTTATCTCAGGCATCTGATCTGGTGCTGCTGATAACCGCATGGTGTGCTTTTTTCAATAAGGATAATGAGATGGTTACTAAGGTGCTAAAACGTCTGGAAGGAAAGAACTTTATGTCTGTATATGATACATCCTCCTATGCGGCACTTTATGCTGTAACTGCAGAGAATCTTAGTCAGGAGGAACGCGTCTTTTATGCTACAAAGGCGATGCAGGCTCTGCCACAGGGAGATACCTCCGCTTATATGGTCAACGCAAAGCTTGTGTATGAGCAGATTACGGGAAAGGATCAAAAATAGTGTAAATCAGGAAATCTAAATAGAGATTGTCAAGTATGTCCAAGTGCACTTTGTTGAATCTTAGCTGAAATTATGATATGATAGAAATTATCTTGCCCAAAACCGAGAAAACTCGTGAAGTGTTAATGGCGTATAGGGTTTCGTGCCTTTTATGCAGGAACAGATAGATAATTTGAGCAATCATAAATGGAGGAATAGAAAATGGCAGTAAAAGATATGGAAAGAATGAAACAGCTGATTGAAGAAAAGAAGGGAAAAAGCAACTTCTTTTACGGCGAAAAGAAAATCGGTGTAGGCAAAGTGCAGAAGAGACACAGAAGCATTGGTCTTGAATTTGAAAGAAGTGAAAAAATCGCATATTAGTCGGAATCTAAGGGATTGTGTTGCATGATTTTAAATGTCACAATCCCCTTTTTATATATGAAATTACATACCAACTTATAACGGCATAAAATATACATAAAAAATTATACAAAATTTGGTTAATCTGTCTAGTTGAATAGGACTACAATAGGGGAGTAAAAAATGTGGATGCTTAACAAGACCTCTTATACAAAATGCATTGAAGCTTGCTAAGAATCAGAATTTGGAGGAAAAGATAAATGAATACTTTAAAGGCTGAGAAAAGAAGTTTGAGTGTCAAAGCAAGGAAATTGAGGAAGGAAGGGTATGTCACAGGGAATCTGTTTGGACGGAAACTGCCAGCCTCCATTCCAATTCAGATGACGAAAAAGGAAGTAGGCAGATTACTAAGCACCGAGAAAAAAGGAAGTCAGATCATGCTTAATGTAGAAGGCGAGGAATACGATGTATTGATTAAGGATATTGAGTATGATGCGCTGCAGGGACAGATTAACGAGATCGATTTCCAGGCATTAGTAAGCAATGAAAAGGTTCACACCACAGCAGAGATTACATTCTTGAATATGGATGCTATTATTTCGGGTGTATTCCAGATTATTATGACGGAAGTGCCATATCGTGCTTATCCATCAGCATTGGTTAGCGAAGTCAAAGTGGATGTTGGAATGTTAAAGATTGATGATGTTATAAGGGTCAAAGATTTAGAGATAGCTAAGGATAAAGACATTGAATTAATGATCGATCCGGAGAGTGTTGTTGCATCCGTTCTTCCAGTTCATAATGAGATACCGGAAGCTGAAGGAGAGAACGGAACAGGGCAAGCTGCTCAGTAAGGGATATAAGAGATGCGAATATAGAAAAGAAAGTATTTCTTAATAAAAGAAAGGGGCTGTTGCATGAAGAACGTGCGGCAGCCTCTTTCTTTTATGATCTGCAATTACGGAAGAGATCGATGATCGATGGAAGAAATCGATACAATGTTGGCGAAACGAGTTACTAAAGGATTGGCATGCTGCTATTTTCATGATAATAAAGCAGAGTTTTATATGAAGAAAAGGCTATAGCATTAAAAATTGAAATTAGCACAAAAGAACACAAAAAGCACACACTTTCTACACATACTGATCACCAATATTTGTTATGATAGGGATAATAAATAAAGGTGAGGAAAAAACATGAAAAATACTTTGAAAAAACCATTATATTTCTTTTTATTATTAAGTCTATTAGCAGCTTATGCAACAGGATGCAGTTCCACAAGCAATCAATCAAACAATACAGAAGCGCCGGGGACCCAAAACGTAACGGAGGTTCCAGTAGAAGAAACCGTAGCCAAAGAAGCATTTGAAGGAACTGTGATCGCATTATCCGATAACGGAATTAAAGTGAATGGGGAATCGGTATCGACAGATGAGACAAGCGCTGTATATACCGGTGCGGACATTGTATATTATGAAGAAGGAAAAGATGACACATATGGTGCCGGAAGCGAAGCAGATGCCCACACAGCAGAAGAGGCAGCACAGCATACGGTTATCACGATCACACAGCCAGGTACCTACAAAGTCACAGGAACCATTTCTTATGGCCAGATTGCAATTGATTTAGGTTCAGATGCCGAGAAAGATAAAGAAGCGGTTGTAAATTTAGTGCTTGATAATGCGGATATTACTTGTACAGTGGCACCTGCAATCGTAGTATATAAAGCGTATGAATGTGGAAGCGATGATACGGAAACTGCTACAAAAGATGTGGATACAACAGCAGCAGGTTTTAATCTGATTCTTGCGGACAACAGCATAAATACTGTGAACGGCTCTTACGTGGCAAAGATTTATAAAGAAGGAACAACAGACAAACTCCATAAATATGATGCGGCGATTGATTCCAAAGTTTCGTTTAATATCAATGGCGGTGAAGCTGGTAACGGGATTCTTACTGTAAATGCAGAGAATGAAGGTATCTCTAGCGGGCTACATATGACAATCAACGGCGGTATTATTACCGTAAATGCCGGTGATGATTCCATCAATACAAGCGAGGATAATGTGTCTGTCTTAACGGTAAATGGTGGTATTCTGACTTGTGATTCTGGAAATGGCAGCGAGGGTGACGGTATTGATTCAAACGGGTATATCGTAATCAACGGTGGTTATACAATCGCATGCTCGAATCCACAGAGCATGGATAGCGGCATCGACTCTGATTTGGGTATTTATATCAACGGCGGCACATTATTGGCAACCGGTAATATGTATGATGAAGTTTCAGAAGACTCTGAACAGACCTTTATGGTATTAGGCTTTAATGAAACAAAGGCAGAGGATAAATTGATTTTAATCAAGGATGCAGATGGCAATCCTGTATCCGCATTTAATGCAGTAAATGATTACACGGTTCTTGTCTACAGCTCTCCGGAATTAGCAGAAGGGGATTATACCTTATATGAAGTATCTTCCGTAACAGGTGATCGAAATGGAAGCATCTATACAAATATCACTGACTATACGGATGCAGTACAGCTTCAGTATACTTCTACAAGCATGGGCATGGGAGGTAAAATGGCTTCTGGTAACATGGAAATGCCAGGGGATGGTCAGGTACCGGAAGGCATGGAACTGCCGACAGACGGTGAAGCTCCAGAAATGCCAGCAGACGGACAGATGCCGGAAGGCATGGAACTGCCGGCAGAGGGTGAAGCTCCGAAGATGCCAGCAGGCGGACAGATGCCGGAAGGCAGGGAAGAGCCAGCAGATGGAGAAGTTCAAGAAATGCCAGTGAAAGGTCAGACCACAGATGGAATAGGACGTCCGCAAGGTGGAAGAGGTCAGCAGACAGATTCGACAGTGGAACCAAGCACAGCATTTAGTTTATCAAGAGAGAGCTATATGTTTGGCGGAATCACACAAGTGACAGAATAAAAATTTAGACCGGTTGCCGAACGAAGGGAGTGCGGGGGCTGGAGTATTTGATTTCCAATGTTGGTTATGAGAGGCACATGGGGGACAAAATATTCCAGAGCTTGCACTCTTTTAGTTTGACAGCCCTATTTTGGTATGTTTTAAGGGGACGATAAATAAAATAATAGAAGAAATAGGGCAAAGATACAATCAATCGAGGGAAATGAGAAAAACAGCAATAATGATGAGACGTTAAAGTTGGAATTGTTAAGGGATGAAGAAGGTATGATTTATACCGGATCGTTATATGAGAAAAATGGAATCAATTTCACCTACACATTATATCGAAAAGCCGGGAAGAAGTTATCGCTATATGCATACAGCGATAGTGGATATGGCTGTGAATATAACTGGGCAGAAGGAAAGACAATAGATGAGATTAAAGACTTTAGTAAAATAAGAAGGTTTATAGAAATAATTTTAAATATGTATACTGACAAGTATCCCGACAATGCAAAATTGTCCTAATGATCTTATCAGTAATGAATCATAAGAGTATGGCGTTACCGCTGTACTCTTTTTTCGATAAAGGTAAGCAGCTTATAAAGCGCCGTTGCCATAATGCAAAGCAGTACCACGCTCATAATCACCCAGTCGAGTTTGAATACCTGGCTTCCGTATATGATCAGATACCCCAGTCCAGCCTTCGATGCTAAGAATTCCCCGATAATAACCCCCACTAACGAAAGTCCGATATTGACTTTCATCACGCTTATGATGGATGGCAGGTTTCCCGGGAGAACGACTTTAAACAGCACATCTTTCTTTGTGCCGCCGAGGGTGGTGATCAGTTTGATTTTGTCTTCCTCCACCGTAACGAAATCGGTGTAAAGGGTAATAATCGTGCCAAATACCGCTACGGATACGGCTGCCACGATAATGGTCTTCATATTGTTTCCGAGCCATACGATAAAGACCGGTGCGAGAGCTGTCTTTGGCAGGCTGTTTAAGATGACAAGGTAAGGTTCTAATACCTTTGCGATGGAATTATTCCACCATAGGATTACGGCAACAATCAGTCCAATCGCAATCACAAGGAAGAAGCTGATAAAGGTTTCTGCCAGTGTTACTCCGATATGGTAGAATATAGTGCCGTCCTTTGCCATATCAATAAAACAAGTGATGAAACGGGACGGTGAGCTGAATATAAATGGGTTTAAGAGTTTTGCGCGAGTGCAGAGCTCCCAGAGTCCGATGAATCCAAAGAAGATGATGAACTGACAGGTTCTGATCTTGCGCTGCTTAGCATAATAATTCCGTAGGAATTCCTGCTGCGCGAAGGAGACTGTCGGAGAGACCTGTGTCTTGTTATTTTTTTTTGGGAGTATCATGATTCGTCAGCTCCTTCCATATTAAATTGAAATAATCCTTGAACTCAGGGGCTGATCTTGCGTGCAGTGGGGATTTGTCTTCCACGGTCAGATGAACATCAATGACCTTTTTTACGTGTGCAGGTCTGCCGGAAAGGACGATGATCCGATCTGCAATGCTGATGGCCTCGGAGATATCATGAGTGATTAAGATTGCCGTCTTTTGTTCATTCCGTATGATTTTGCAGATATCATCGGATACTTCGAGCCTCGTAACATAGTCAAGTGCTGAAAAGGGCTCGTCAAGAAGTAAAATATCTGGTTGCAGTAACAGGGTACGGATCAACGCAGCACGTTGACGCATGCCACCGGATAGTTCTTTTGGCTTTGCGTCCTTAAAGCTTAGCAGGCCGTAGGTATCAAGCATATGGTTTATCATTAAGAAGCTTTGATCTGAGTATTTGTGCTGAATCTCAAGACCTAAAGCTACATTTTTTATAGTAGAACGCCAGTCTAACAGATGGTCTTTCTGGAGCATGTAGCCAATATTAATATCAGATTGATTGGCGGTATTCCCGCCTATATAGATATGACCGCAGTCGGGTGCGATCAGACCGGCGATTAAGGACAATAAAGTTGATTTTCCACATCCACTGGGGCCCACAATGGCCAGAAATTCTCCTTCTTTTACGGAGAAAGAGACATTATCGATGGCAAGGGTCTCACCCTCTAAGGAGTGGTAGGAATAGCACAGGCTTTCCACTCTCAGATAGTCTTTCGTAGTGCCCAAAGAATCCATGTTTACCTCCAAATTTCATGTTATACTGTATTATATGAGGCGAAAATGAGATGGTGAATGAAGCGAGTCCTGCGTTGTTCAGAGCCTGATGGCGGGACCAGGAAAGAAAAAGAATTAGATCCAAATAAAAAAAGTTTACTGGGTTATTTTTCTAGAAATTGTATATTCATTCAAATTGCACAAAGAAATCTGAAAAAAGGAAAAAATCGTATAAAACAAAATAAAAAACAACAGAAACTTTGTAAAAAACAGAAAAAATGAAAGGCAACAAAATAGGACAAATAAAGAACAACAAGAAAAAATGTAAAAAAATTCAATGTAATAAAAATACAATAATGTATAAACATACAAAAAATAAGAATAAAATATTGGAAAATGTTTCTTTGGAGTTTATTGACAAGGAAGAAATAGTATACTATAATACATCCATGTCAGTCACAGTTAATAAAAATATGTTGTTACATAAGCCATAATAAGAATGCAAAGAAGCTTTATCAATGGGGATGGACTCCATACGAGAAGCTTTTTTATGTATATGGCACTTCAGTCTTTTAAAGTGGCACTACAGTGAATGAAATGAAAGTGGTTGTCATAAGGGAGGAAAGGCTTGTCATACTATGTAACGTATATATATGCGTACTGACAATAAGTAAAAGGAGGAAAATTTATGAAGAAAAAGTTATTATCCATCTTATTAGTAGCTTGCATGATCATGTCCATGACAGCTTGCTCTAAGAGCAGCGACACACCAGCTACTACTGATGACGCAACTGCTACTCCAACAGAAGCAGCAAGTGAAGAAACAACAACAGCTCCAACAGAAGCAGAAACAGCAGAACCTACGAAAGAAGCAGGCCCTGCTGCTGGTCAGATCATCATTGGTGATACGACTCAGTCAAACGGTGATGTTGTTCCTTATTGGACAAACAACGCATCTGATTACAATGTATACAACATGACATATGGTGCTGAAACAATTGCGCAGACAAGAGAAGGTAAGTTTATTGTAAACCCAAATGTTGTAGAAAACTTAGAGCAGACTGAAAATGCAGATGGTACTAAAACATTTACATTTAAGTTAAAAGAAGATTTACTCTGGAGCAATGGTGATCCTATCACTGCGAAAGATTATGTATTCGCTACCTTATTCTGGTCTTGTAAAGAAGTAGCAGAGGATTTAGCTGCTTCTGAAGCAATGGATGGATACAGATTCGTTGGATATGATGAATTCCTTGCACAGACATCGAAGGAATTCAAAGGTGTTCGTCTGTTAGGCGACTATGAGTTCTCTATAACAGTAATGGCTGATTACTTACCATATTACTATGATCTATCTATGGTACAGATTGTTCCTTATTACATGAAGGGCTGGGTTCCAGCAGATGTTGATGTGTTAGATGATGGTAATGGTGCATACTTCAGCGATAATTTTACAGCTGATTATATTGAACCAACTGTAACTGCATATCGTGAAAATAACACAGCTTTCGCTGGTCCTTACACAATCGAAAGCTATGATAAGACAACTAACACTTATACATTAAAAGCAAATCCTAACTACGCAGGTAACTACGAAGGACAGAAACCACAGATCGAAACTGTTATTTACAAATACGTTCTTTCAGAAACAGTTATGGATGAATTAGCAACTGGCTCCATCGACCTTTACTGTCAGGCTGCTGAAGGTACTGAAATCAATGCAGGTCTTGACTTAGTTGATCAGGGTATCGCAGGTTACGCTACATATTCCCGTAACGGTTATGGTAAATTAGTATTCGTTTGTGATGCCGGCCCTACACAGTTCGTAGAAGTTCGTCATGCAATCGCTTACTTACTTGATAGAAATGAATTCGCAAAAGCATTCACAGGTGGTTTCGGTACAGTTGTTAACGGCTGCTACGGTACATCTCAGTGGATGGTTGAAGAAGCAGAAGACGAAGTTGCAGCATTAAATACTTATGCATACAGCTTAGATAGCGCTATTAAAGAATTAGAAGATGGCGGCTGGGTATTAGATGAAAACGGTGACCCATATGTAAGCGGTATTCGTTATAAGAAATTAGATGACGGCACATTAATGCCATTAGTAATTGAATGGTGTTCTTCCGAAAATAACTCCGTATCTGACTTACTTGTTACAAAACTTGCAAACAATCCTGACGTTGCAGCAGCTGGTATGCAGATCAACCAGACCGTAATGTCCTTTAATGAATTAATCACATACTATACTGGCGAACCAGGTTACCATATGTTCAATATGGGTGTTGGCTTCACAGCAGTATTCAACATGACTCAGAGCTATAAGATCGGTGGAACTGGTAACTACAACAGAATCGCTGATGAAGAATTAGCAAGCCTTGCATCCGACATGGTATTAGTTCCTGCAGGCGATGATGAAGCTTTCTTAGCTAAATGGGTTAAATTTGAACAGAGATGGAACTACTTACTTCCAGATCTACCACTTTACTCTAATGAATATCATGATTTCTTTACAACAAGAGTAAAAGGATATGAAGATGTAAATGCATTATGGGATGTATCTTCTCAGATCGTTTACTGTACAGTTGAAGACTAATCAGAATATGACCCGATTCCGTCATAGGAATCAATAAAACTTCTAGGAAAAGAGGGGTTCTCTCTTTTCCTAGATTCTATTATTCTGTTCACTGCATTTCGAACGAGTAACCAACTGGGTTTACTAATCTTAAATGCGAGAAAGGCAGCAAGGAAAGTAATTGCTCTGAATGTTCAGGGAAGATTCGTCCGAAGTGCAGTGAACAGACATAAGGATAAATTATTGCAAGATATTCAGGAAAAGGCAGGTACAATATGGCGAAGTATATTGCAAAAAGACTAGGGTACATAGTCTTTGTATTTTTTATTATATCAATGATTATCTTCGGACTCTATAGTGCGGTTCCAGGCGACCGGGCACTATTAAAAGTAAGCGCGCAGAGAGATAAACTGACCGAAGAACAGTTCCAGATGTCTTATCAGAGAGCACGTGCAGAACTAGGACTTGATGATCCGGTTCCGATCCGTTATTTAAAGTGGATGAAGAATATCCTGACACTGGATTTTGGAACATCCTCTACCTATAAGCAGCCGGTTATTGATGTAGTCAAGACTCCGATGAAGAATACGATTTTTATTAATATTTTTGCGACTATTCTGGCGCTCGCCATAACGATTCCTCTTGGTATACGGTGTGCGGTAAAGAAATATTCTAAGTTTGATAATGCAGTTCAGGTTGTGACGATTGTCGGATATTCGGTTCCAACATTCATTATCGCCCTCGTGTTTATCTTTTTATTTGCTGTTAAGTTAAAATGGTTCCCTGTCAGTGGTATGAATACCCCGAACTTTCAAGGAACCGGATTTGCGTTTTTCTTAGATCGTATGAAGTATTTGGCACTTCCTCTTCTTGTTATGACAGTCGGTTCTTTAGGTGGTATGACAAGATATGTGCGTGTTGCAATGATCGATGCATTAAGAATGGACTATGTAAGAACTGCAAGAGCAAAGGGCTTAAAAGAAAAGACCGTTATTTACTCTCATGCTTGGAGAAATGCACTTCTTCCTGTTATCACTTTAATTATTGGATGGTTCTTAAGCATTTTCAGTGGATCTCTTATCTTAGAGAGCATGTTCGCTCTAAATGGTATGGGTAAGCTGTATATCAAGGCGTTAAGTGATATGGACTATGATCTTGCGATGGCAATCAATTTATTCTATGTTGTAGTCAGCTTAGTTGGTAATTTAATTGTAGACTTAAGCTATGGTATTGTAGATCCTCGTATCCGTATTAATAAATAAGTAAGGAGAAGAAACAAATGAGTAAACAAAAAAAAGAAAAGAAAAGTTTCCTATCCTTATTGGTGCGTAATCTGGTAGGAAATAAAAATAAAAATATCTCTATTTTAGAAGAGGAACAGATGCAGAGTCCGTTCCGCACCGTGCTGAAGAATTTTGGTCATAATAAAATCGCAATGACAGGTCTGATCGTATTTTTGCTGATCTTTGCCTTTGTTATTATCGGACCATTCTTCTACCATCTGGATTTGTCTTATAGTGAAACAAGCCAGATCAATATGGCACCTGGTTTCAAGCAGATGAAGATGCCATCGGCACTAAACAATAATGCCGCCTACATCTCACAGGGTGCTACATTCGCAGTCGGTGTATCAAATGATGGTGAAGTATATGTCTGGGGACAGCCTAAGATCAGCACCACTATTAATATGAAGAAACAGATCCCGGAAAACATGGGAAAAGTAACAATGGTAGCAGCCGGTTATGACCATGCATTAGCATTAAATGAAGATGGCGAAGTGTTTGGATGGGGAAATGACCGTTTAAAACAGTCGACCATTCCACATGAAGTATATGCATATGGAAAGGTAGTGCAGATTGCTGCAGGCTATCAGATTTCCGCAGCGGTAACCGAAGATGGTTACGTTGTATTTTGGGGAAATGAATCGGTAAACGATGTTCGTGTAAAGAAGCTTCAGCAGGGTAAAATCGAAAAAGTGGCATTTACAGCGGATGCTATGATCGGTCTTACCTATGACGGTGAAGTACTTTACTTAGGAAAACAGGAAACTGCTTATAAAAATGTTCCGGAAACCTTAGCAAGCGGTGTTGTGGATATCGCGGCAACTGCATCCACCTGTGCAGGATTATTGGAAGATGGAACGGTTGTTGTATGGGGTAACATTACAAAGGGAGAAAACATGGTTCCGGAAACAACAGGCAAGATTACTTCTCTTTCCGCCGGACGTTATCATTACTCTGCTTTAACAGATGCGGGCGAAGTAGTTGCCTGGGGTGCAGATGATTTAGGACAGATTGATGTTCCAAGCTCTTTAAGCAAGAAAGGAATCACAGCTCTTTATTCCGGATATTATCAGAACTATGCTGTTACAGATGAAGGCAAGGTTTATACCTGGGGCTTAAAAGGATATCTGTTAGGAACAGACGGACTTGGCCGTGATATTATGACACGTCTTGTTAATGGTGGTAAGATGACCATGACAATCGGTGCGGTATCCGTTATTATCTCTACGATCATTGGTATTATCGTAGGCGGTATCTCCGGTTTCTTCGGCGGCAAGATCGATATGCTCTTACAGCGTTTTACCGAAATTGTTTCCGCACTTCCATTCCTTCCGTTTGCGATGATTCTTTCTTCCATCGTCGGAAATTCTATTCCGGAGACGCAGCGTATCATGTTGATCATGGTCGTGCTCGGCGTCTTATCCTGGCCAGGTCTATCAAGACTTGTTCGTGCACAGGTTTTAGCAGAACGTGAAAAAGAATTCGTAACGGCAGCAAGGGCAATGGGCGTTAAGAAGAATATGATTATTTTCAAACATATCATTCCAAATGTTGTTTCTACCATTATTGTTTCTGCAACACTTGATTTTGCAACCTGTATGTTGACGGAGTCCACACTTTCTTACTTAGGATTCGGCGTTGCGCTTCCTCGTCCTACATGGGGCAATATGTTAACTGGCTCCAATAACTCTGTTATCATCCAGAATTACTGGTGGCAGTGGGTATTTGCGGCTGTGATCTTAAGTATCTGTGTAATCTGTATCAACTGTGTTGGTGACGGACTTCGTGATGCGATTGATCCAAAGTCAAATGAAAGGTAGGGATAAGAGATGGCAGCATTACTAGAGATTAAAGATTTACATACGTTCTTTTCTTCTAAAAGGGGCGTGATCAAAGCGGTTAACGGCGTTTCTTATTCCGTAGAACCGGGAAAGACACTTGGTGTCGTAGGCGAAAGCGGCAGTGGCAAGAGTGTATCCGCGATGAGTATTTTAAAATTATTAGATGGAAATGGTTATATCGACAGCGGTGAGATCCATTTTGACGGCAAGAACCTAGCTGACGTCAGCTTAAAAGATATGTGTAAGATCAGAGGAAATGATATCTCGGTTATCTTCCAGGAACCGATGACAAGCTTAAATCCGATTTTTACAATTGAACGTCAGGTAGCAGAGCCATTTATCATCCATCAGGGCATGAATAAAAAAGAAGCCAGAAAAATGGTTGTGGAGATGTTAAAGAGCGTTAAGATCCCGAATCCGGAAGCAGTTGCAAAGCAGTATCCGCATCAGTTATCCGGTGGTATGAGACAGCGTGTCATGATCGCCATGGCTCTTGCCTGCAAGCCAAAGCTTTTAATTGCCGATGAACCGACAACTGCTCTTGATGTTACGATTCAGGCGCAGATTCTCAGACTGATGAATGAGTTAAAGAGAGAGAATGGAACAAGCATTCTGTTCATCACACATGACCTTGGCGTTATCAATGAGATGGCGGATGATGTAGCGGTTATGTATTGCGGACAGGTTGTGGAGATGGCTCCGGTACGCACAATCTTTGGAAAGGGTATCAAGTACTCTCATCCTTATACAGAAGGCCTTATGTATTCCATTCCAAGACTTGATACACCAGCCGGTGTAAGACTGGAAGCAATTCCTGGTGCAGTGCCTCATCCATTAGATCTTCCAAAGGGATGCAAGTTTGCTCCTAGATGTAAGTATGCGACAGATAAATGTAGGGAAGAAGAGCCAGAACTGAAGGAAATCGAACCAGGACATCAGTTAAGATGCTTCTATCCTGAGAAGGGAGTAAGAGCAAATGGAAAATAAAGAAAAGAAAAAGGTATTACTTCATATCGATCATTTAAAACAATACTTCCCAATCAGCAAAGGAAAGGGCGGAGAACAGTTATTTGTAAGAGCGAATGATGGTATTTCCCTTGATATCTATGAAGGCGAGACAATCGGTCTTGTAGGGGAAAGCGGATGTGGTAAATCGACATTCGGACGAAGTGTATTACAGCTTTATAATCAGACAGACGGCCGTACCATTTATTATGGAAGGGATATTGATGAGATTGCTCCTGCTTATGTAGAAGATATCTTAAAGAATCTGGTAGAGAAGAGAAAACAGCTAACCGTCTTAGAAGACGCTGCAGAGGCTGCCAGAAAGCATTATGAATCCATGGCAGATGGTGATGAGAAGCACAGCTTCCACGAAAAGGTGCAGGAAGAAGAGAAAAAGGCAAACGATGCATTTTATGATATCGTGCAGCTGATCGGTGGCTTCTTTATCTTAGATGATTTATCCATCGTATCAGAGAAACTGTTAAAGGAATACCAGACAGGTGTTGCTTACCGTAAGTTAAATGATGAGCTGAATGAGATCAATATTAAGTTAGATGGCAAGAAGTCTTTATTAAAGGAAAAAGGAAAGACGGAAGCAGAGATCAAAGCAGGCGTTGCAAAACTTGCAAATAAAAAAGCAGAGATGGAAGCTAAAATCGCCGAAAAGAAGAAAGAGTTGGATGCAGCAAGAAATGATATCTATGCTATGATGAAGCAGCATAAGGATAAGCCTGATTTCGCAAAATACGAAGTATACCGTGATAAAGGCATTAATCTTGCAAAGCTGACTGATGAAGAAATGCGTCTTTTAAGAAAAGATCTGCAGTTAATCTTCCAGGATCCATACTCCTCCTTAAATCCTAGAATGACAGTAGGACAGATCATCGGTGAAGGGTTACTCGCTCATAAGTTCTTTGATAAGAGTGATGCGAAACTTCAGGATTATGTTATGGAAGTAATGGAGAAATGCGGACTTGCTACTTATTTCATCCATCGTTATCCACACCAGTTCTCAGGCGGACAGAGACAGCGTATCGGTATTGCAAGAAGCCTTGCATTAAAGCCAAAATTCGTAGTATGTGATGAAGCAGTATCAGCGTTAGACGTTTCCATTCAGTCACAGATCATCAACCTTTTATTGGATTTAAAGGAAGAAGCGAACTTAACATACCTGTTTATCTCCCATGACTTAAGTGTTATCAAATATATTTCCGATCGCGTTGGTGTTATGTATTTGGGTAACTTAGTGGAATTAGCAACAACTGAAGAGTTATACGCACATCCGACTCATCCATATACAGAAGCACTTTTATCTGCGATTCCGACAACGGACTGCGATGATAATAAAGAAACGATTATCTTAGAGGGTGATATCCCAAGCCCGATCTTCCCTCCGAAGGGATGTAAATTCCATACAAGATGTCGTTACTGTACAGACATCTGTAAGAAAGTAAAACCAGAGTTCGAAGAAATCCGGGAAGGACATTTCGTAGCCTGCCATCACAAGTTAGGGCTGGATAAGAAATAGGAAGGTAGTGCAGAACCAATGCTTTTTGAAAAAAAATATGACCGTGCGATAGATCTTATGAAAGAGAAGAACGGGACAGAGGATCTGGAAGAAATACAGAAAATAACAGAGTCTGGCGAGAGTCCCTTTGAAAAGAATGACCGCCTTGCGATGATGCTTTCGGCATTCCTTGTATTTCTCCCGGCTGCTGCGGTGATTCTTGGAATTTTTGCTGGAATAGTATGGATAATTGATAAGATCTAGGCGGTGTATATATAAGGAAACAAAAGACAAAAACTGGGCAAGTGTATTTGTAAGGCGCACAAAGGTACGCCTCCTATATACTTCCAGAAAAATTCCAATACAAAAGGTTCTATATTATGTATAAATATAGAGAAACCATGAAGAATATAGAAGAAAATATTCAAAATAATACAAGTTTTATACAAAAATTAGAAAAATAAAACGAATAAAGGAGCAAAACCATAACCGGTTCTGCTCCTTTATTTGTTTTTTGTATTTTTGTATACATGATAAAATATTCATTAATATTCATAAAAGGATAAAAAATACAGTGGAAAGATATGGGGTCGAAGAAATGTGTTTAAGAAAAAATAAAGAAATTTCATAAAAATGGATGGAAAATGGAAGCAAGAACATGTATAATCCTACGTTAATACGTCGTGCTCTTTCTAAAGGGGATGAAAAACAAGAAGAAAGGATTAGAAATAATGGCGAGACGCAACAAATACGTAAAAGATTATGAGACAAGAGAGCAGGAAGGAGGCAAAGGTAAGACAATCATTTATACCGGAAAATACTATAAGATGGATGTTTCCGAGGACAAGAGAAAAGTGGTTGGGATATGTTATCTTGGGTTTCAGATTGCATTCCTAACGGTATTCGGGCTGATGGGATTGTTAAATACGGAAAGCTCCAGAAAGGTATATGTAGTATTGCCTTATATGTTTTTGTTCCTGCCAATTTACTATGGATTATTGGGAACCGTAAAATTATTTCGTACAAAAGCAGAAATGACATTTGCAGAGTATGATCAGTCTGTTCTTCGGATACGGAAATCGGCAATTGGAATGGTGAGCTTAGCTGTCGCGGTTGTAGTAGGTGAGGTCGTTTATCTTGTGTCTAATCATGTCACGAATATGGCTTCTTTAGAGTATCGTTTTTTAATGGGCGCGGTATTTTTGGCAGTGGCATCTTTCTTGTTTTTACAGGTGCAAAGCAAGTATAAATGTGTGGAGCAGAATTAATAGTAGAAGAAGGCGAATAATAAATGGAAAAATAAGTATATGCAAAGTTTTGTGAATAAATATTTGCAGAAAGTATCGCTTTACTACATAAAAAAGGAAAATTCTTTACTTTACCACGTTGACAAAACAAAATTTACATGGTAGTATTTGGTGTATTCTAGGCCTGGAGGACAGGCTTGTAAAAGGGAGAGATGCACATGAAAACAAAAGGTTTCAAAAAAGTTTTATCATTATTGTTAGTGCTTTCACTTGCAGTTGGTATGACAGCATGTGGCAAAAAGAGTACAAATGATAATGCAGGCAATCAGCCATCTGGTTCTGAATCCGGATCCGGCAGTGAAGCAGCTTCTGCTGATACTCCATTAGTAGTGGGCTACCTTTCATTCAGTGAAAAATTCAGTCCATTCTTCGCGGATACTCAGTATGACCGTAATGTTGCAAATATGGTAAGCGTGGATCTGGTCACACAGGATCGAACCGGCGGTATCATCTATAATGGAATTGAAGGCGAAACTGTTCCTTATAATGGAACGGATTACACTTATACAGGAATCAGCAACATTTCTGTTAACTATGATGAAACAACAGACCTTACAACTTATAACATCAAAATTCGTGATGATGTGAAGTTCAGTGATGGTGAAGTGCTGGATGCAGATGATATCATCTTTACATATTATGTATTATCCGATATCAGTTACGATGGAAGCTCTACACTTTACTCTGCTCCAATCGTAGGTATGCAGAATTACCGTAAGAATAACTCCAATGCAGAAAACACAACCGTATCTGCGGATGAAGTTGCAGCAGAACTTGCAAATCCAAGCGAAGCAACGATTAATGAAATCAGTGAGACAATCATTGTTCCTACTTTAACAAGTGAGCTTGACTGGGTTAAGACTCTTTACGGAAACGACTCTTACAAAGAATACACAGACACTTATCCGGTTGCGAAAGATTTATTCGCACATCTCTACAGCATTGATGAATCTTATGATTCAACAGGCGTAGAAGATGAGACACAGGTATTAGCAGACATTATCGCACAGTATGGTGCAGACTATGAGTCACTTGGTACAAACTATGCAGGTGATGAAACTTACTATACTGCAGACGTAGAAGCAATCGCTACAGACGTAGTGCTTGATGAAAAGCTTTCTAAAGGCGGCGATGAAGTTCCAAGTATCGAAGGTATTAAGAAGATTTCCCAGACAGAAGTAGAAGTTATCACAGAAGGCTTCGATGCGACAGCAATCTATCAGATCTGCGGCATCACAGTAGCTCCTCTTCATTACTATGGTGATGTAAGCTTATACGATTATGATAATAATCAGTTTGGCTTTACAAGAGGGGACTTATCTAAAGTTAAATCCGTGACAACTGTTCCACTTGGTGCTGGTCCTTATAAATTCGTGAAATACGAAAACAAGGTTGTTTACTTTGAAGCAAATGAAAACTACTACAAAGGAACACCTGCTACGAAATATGTACAGTTTAAAGAAACTGCAGATGCAGATAAGATTTCCGGTGTTGGTACCGGTACAATCGATATCACCGATCCAGCTGGTTCTGTTGCAGGTTTTGCGGAAATCGCAACTTACAACTCTAACGGTGAATTATCCGGTGATAAGATTCAGACAAGCACAGTAGATAACTTAGGTTACGGCTATATCGGCTTAAATGCTAAGACAATCAATGTTGCTGGTGAAGCTAGCTCTGAAGCAAGCAAGAATTTAAGAAAAGCATTTACTACACTGTTCTGTGTATACCGTGATGTTACGATCGACAGTTACTATGGCGAAGCAGCAGATGTAATCAACTACCCAATTTCCTCTACTTCCTGGGCAGCTCCTCAGAAATCTGATGAGGATTATGAAGAAGCATTCTCAAGAGACGTAGATGGCAATCCAATCTATACAAGTGACATGACAGCAGATGATAAGTATGCAGCAGCACTTAATGCATCCATCGGATACTTTAAGGCAGCTGGCTACACATTTGATGAAGCAACAGGCAAATTTACTGCGGCTCCTGAGGGCGCTAAATTAGAATATGAAGTAATCATTCCAGCAGGCGGCGCTGGAGATCACCCAACTTTCGCAATCTTAACAAAGGCAAAAGAAGTGCTTGCAACAATCGGTATCACATTAACAGTTAACGATCCAGCAGACTCTAACGTTCTTTGGGACAAGATTGATACTGGTGAGCATGAAATGTGGGTAGCCGCATGGAGTGCAACAGTAGATCCTGATATGTATCAGATTTACTATTCTACAAATGTAATCGGTGCTGGCGGTTCTGATTCTAACCGTTATTTCATTCAGGATGATCAGTTAGACAGCTTAATCATGGCTGCTAGAAAATCTGCTGATCAGTCCTATAGAAAAGCTACTTATAAGACTTGTCTTGATATCATCTTAGACTGGGCCGTTGAAGTTCCGGTTTACCAGAGACAGAACTGTGTGATCTTTAATGCGGAAAGCATTAATTTAGATACAGTTGCATCCGATATCACAACTTACTATGACTGGATCCAGGAAATCGAAAGTATTGAAATGAAATAAGATTTTATAATAGGAATTAAAAATAGTTTCTATTGCAGTGATTACGGGGTGTTGTATTTTACAACGCCCCTAATACATAATCAAGCAGTTTAAAAATCAGACGTTTGTTTCAATGCCATTTGGCTTCGATAAAGGTTGGTGAGTAAGAACAGCACACTGAAATAAAATAAGGTAAAGAGGGTAAATATGTGGAAATACGTTACTAAGAGAATTGCGCAGAGCGTAGTTATTTTATTCTTTGTTTCAATGATAATATATGCAATCATGCGTTGTCTTCCGACTTCTTACATTGAAACAATCGCAAGAGAAAGAGCAAGCCTTCCGGGTGCAAAAAGCTATCAGGAATGGTTAGCACAGTTAAATGCCGTTTATGGTTTGGACTGCGGCATCATTCAGGGATTTTTTCAGTGGGTAGGACAGGCAGTACGCGGCCAGTTTGGTGACTCCTGGTACTTCAATGTTCCGGTTACACAGAAGTTTGGTTCTGTTATCTGGGATTCCTTCTATATGGGTGCTACTGCATTCGTATTACAGGTGATCATTGCGATCCCATTAGGTATTTTATCAGCTAGAAAACAGTACAGCAAAACAGATTATGCAATCACAGTTATCGCATTGATCGGTATCTCCCTTCCGGGATTCTTCTTTGCAACTATACTTAAGCTTATCTTCTCCATCAAACTTGGATGGTTTGATCTATACGGAAAAGTTGGTAAGTATTATGACCAGCTTAGCACATGGGGACAGTTGCTTGATGTGGCAAAACATATGGTGCTTCCGGTTCTGACCTTAACGATCATCAGCATTGGTAGTCTGATGCGTTACACAAGAACCAATATGTTAGAAGTATTAAATTCTGATTTCATCCGTACAGCAAGAGCAAAAGGTCTTTCTGAAAGCAAGGTTATCAATAAACATGCATTTAGAAACACATTAATTCCTGTTGTAACAATTCTTGGAGGAACTCTTCCAAGTTTATTCGCCGGTGCAATGATTACCGAGACTTTATTCCAGATTCCTGGTATCGGTTATACATCATATCAGGCAATGACCGTAGGCGATATTCCATTCTATATGTTCTACATGACATTTATGGCAGCGCTTACGTTAACGGGTAACTTAATTGCAGACGTATTATACGCGGTAGTTGACCCACGTGTACGAGTGAGTTAGGGGGTATTTCATGGGCGAAGAAAACACAATGAAGACAATAATAGCAGATGATGCTAATGAAAATAAAATAAATATCGTGCATGAGGATGAACGTGTTAAAGTGCTTTCACCAAGCATGCTCGTATTCAAGCGATTTATTCGTAATAAGCTTGCGATCGTAGGTTCTGTAATCATTTTGATCATGTTCTTATTTTCTTTCGTAGGCGGGGTAATCAGTCCTTACGATGAAAGCCAGGTATTTATGGGGTATGAGATATTATCCAAAGACTTTGCAAGCATGACAGCAAGCACAGAATACCGTTATACGGTAAAAGAGGGAAGCGAGTTCCCATCTTCTGCAAAAGCAGAGTTCATTTTAGCTTTAAATAATGGAAAGACAACCTTCTCTTCTATGGGAACAAACTATTCCATTATTGAGGTTGGTGAAGATGTATACCAGATCGGTGTGATGGAACCAGTTGTAAAAGCAAGTGTTGTAAAAGGAATCGTGAGCATCTTAAATGCAGATGCAGCTGGTGTTTCTTCTGAATTAACCGATGCGTTTAAAAAAGCGATTCAGGATAAAAATGATACATTTGCCTTAAATGGCGTTACTTATTTCGTAGTGAATGAAGGCAAGGAATATTCTTTAAATACATTAAGTGATGCAGCATTTGCTTCCTATAATGTATTTGATGCATACTCTGCAGATCTTACATTAAGCTATGAGTTTAAATTAGCAGCGGAAGTTGCAAAACTGAATGGCGAGACTTCCTTTATGGCAGACGGCATTCAGTATGTGGTAGAAGACAATAACGGCGTAGAAACCATCTTTGCTGTAAATGGCGCAGAGAAAACAGAATATGCCTTAATGTCCGACTATGTGATCCGAGCAGTAGAAAATGATGTGTTCTTAGATATTGACTTTAAATTAGCACTTCAGACAGCGGTAGAAGAAAATCAGACTTCTATCACAATTCCGGATAAAGAAGGCAATGAAGTGATCTATAAGATTGAACGCAAGAATGATCAGTACACAATCAAAGCAGATACAATGACACAGGTAATCAAAGTATACGAAGCTCCAAGCAAAGCACACTGGTTAGGAACGGATGGAAACGGCATGGACATTCTGACACGTCTTATGTACGGCGGAAGAATTTCCTTAATGATTGGTTTTGTCGTAGTCGTAATGGAAGTAGCGCTCGGTATCCTTCTTGGTGGTATCGCAGGTTACTTTGGCGGATTTATTGACAATTTAATCATGCGTATTGTAGATATCTTTTACTGTATCCCATCCCTGCCAATCTTAATTATCCTTGGTTCGGTTATGGAGCAGAATAAGATAAATCCGCAGTATCGTATTTACTTTATGATGCTAATCTTAGCAGTTTTAGGATGGCCTGGAATCGCACGTTTAGTACGTGGACAGATCTTATCCTTACGTGAACAGGAATTTATGACAGCAACAGAGGCGCTTGGTATTTCTATTCCAAGAAGAATTTTTAAGCATCTGATCCCGAATGTAATCCCACAGCTGATCGTTATGGCGACTATGGGGCTTGGTAGTATTATCTTAACCGAATCCACCTTATCTTTCTTAGGTATCGGTGTTAAGTTCCCATTCGCATCTTGGGGTAATATCATCAGTTCCGTAAGTAACGTATACGTTATGACAAATTACTGGTTTGTATGGATTCCGGCAGGTTTCTGCATCCTCTTTACGGTACTGGCATTTAACTTTATTGGGGATGGTCTTCGTGATGCATTTGACCCTAAGATGAAGAGGTAGGTGGAAGAAACAATGTTTAAGAAAAAAGACAGCAAAAAAGGCGGCAATTATATCTCTGCCAAAGAATCCGCCCGGATTTCCCGCGAGAACCGCAAGATCACAAAAGAATTTGAGAAGCAGAGAAATCGTAAGAACATACCAGCGAGTGAATATATCACAACAATGAAGAATCCGGAAAACGTTGTGGAGTTTGATGACCTTCACACTTATTTCTTCACCGATATCGGAACGGTTAAATCCGTAAACGGGGTTTCCTTTGAAATCCCGGCCGGAAAGACCGTTGGTATCGTAGGGGAATCTGGCTGCGGCAAGTCCGTAACCAGCCTTTCCTTAATGCAGCTTGTTCAGCGTCCTCAGGGCCAGATCGTAAGTGGTGCGATTCGTTTTGATACCGGCAACGAAGTATTTGATATTGCAAAGACTCCTGCAAAAGAGATGCAGAAGCTTCGCGGCAATAACATCTCTATGATCTTCCAGGAACCTATGACAAGCTTAAATCCGGTATTCCGTATTGGGGCTCAGATTGATGAAGTAATTGAACTTCATAATAAAGAGATGAGCAAAGAAGAGATTAAGAGACGTACGATTGAGATGCTCAATCTAGTTGGTATCGCAAACTCGGAAGGCGTATACAGCATGTATCCTCATGAATTATCCGGTGGTATGAGACAGCGTGTTATGATCGCGATGGCGCTTGCATGTGACCCAAGATTAATTATTGCGGATGAACCAACAACTGCTCTTGACGTTACGATCCAGGCTCAGATCTTAGATATCCTTCGTTCGTTAAAGGAAAAGATCCATTCTTCTATTATGTTAATCACCCATGATCTTGGTGTGGTAGCAGAGATGGCGGATTACGTTGTTGTTATGTACGCAGGACGTGTCGTAGAAAAAGGAACGGTACAGGAAGTATTCACAAATCCAAAACACCCTTACACAATCGGCCTTATGAATTCCAAACCAGTTGTGAATAAGAAAGTGGATCGTTTATACTCCATCCCAGGAAAGGTTCCAAACCCAATCAATATGCCAAATACCTGTTTCTTTAAGGACCGCTGTGAAATGTGTGTAGGAGCATGTAACGGTGAGTACCCAGAACAGGTTAGTTTAAGCGATACTCATGTGGTATCCTGTTATCGTTATATGAATGGAGAAGGAGGAGATAGATAATGGCTGAAGTAAAAGAAGTGAATAAGTCACATAATGGGATTGAAGATATCTATACTCCTGTGACTCATAATCCGGAAAATATTTTAGAAGTAAATAAATTAAAGAAATACTACCCAATCGGCGGCGGTGCTTTAACAAAGGCAAAGGGATATGTAAAGGCAGTTGACGGCGTAAGCTTTAATATCAAGCGCGGTACGACGATGGGCCTTGTAGGGGAATCCGGCTGTGGTAAATCTACAATCGGACGTACCATCTTACGCCTTCAGGATAAATCCGGCGGCGAAGTGTTATTCAACGGTGAGGAAGTACATTCCATCAGCAAGAAAGAGTTAAGAAAATTAAGAACCAAGATGCAGATCATCTTCCAGGATCCATTTTCAAGCCTTTCTCCACGTCTTCCAGTCGGTGAGATCATCGGCGAAGCAGTAAGACAGCATGGGATTGTTCCAAAAGAAGAACATGAAGCGTATATCGATAAGATTATGGCTTCCTGTGGCTTACAGCCTTTTCATAAGGATCGTTACCCTCACGAGTTCTCCGGCGGTCAGCGTCAGAGAATCTGTATCGCAAGAGCACTTGCGGTGAATCCGGAATTCGTTGTATGTGATGAACCGGTTTCTGCCCTTGACGTTTCCATTCAGGCGCAGATCATCAACTTATTAAAGGATCTTCAGGAAGAATATAATTTAACATATCTGTTTATCTCACACGACTTATCCGTTGTGGAACATATCTCCGATACCGTTGGTGTTATGTACCTTGGAACGATGGTAGAATACGGTGAGAAAGAAGATATCTACCGTGAACCGCTTCACCCTTATACAAAGGCATTATTCAGTGCAATTCCTATGCCGGATCCAAATACCAAGATGAACCGTATCATCTTAAAGGGAAGCATTCCAAGCCCTGCAAATCCTCCAAAGGGATGTAAGTTCCATACACGCTGTGAGCACTGTATGGAAGTGTGCAAGACAACCCCACCGGCTCAGTATGATGCCGGAAATGGACATCTTGTAGCTTGTCATCTTTACAATAAGTAGGCAGATGATAAAAGGCCGGGCAGACAAACCGGCAGGCAGATAAACAAACAGACAGAATGAACTTTGCAGGCGGTTTTGCGGAAAGGTCCGATTTTCTGGACTTTCCCACAAAACTGCCTGCAAAGTTCTTATTTTTTCTAAGCACGATGGTATGCAGGGGATACAAGAACTATGAGTGTAAGAAGAAAAAAGTCTTTGCAGTCGAGATTTTATGATAGATTTGATAGAATAGGGGATGGAAGGATACCAGTGTGGGGTGGAAACAAAATGAGGAGAAGGTAAGGATGGAAGAGAATTTTAACAAAGAAGATTTTAAGAAACAGGATTCTATGGGAGTGGTATCTCAAAGGGCAGTCTCCGATCAATATGACCTGGAAGATGACTTTTTTAGGAAACATACATTAGGGGATGACGGCAGAAGAATTGCGGATATGAATATCGAAGGCATGCCTTGGTATGTGAATGAAATTTCAGAAGAGGAGAGGATCCGGAGAGCAATGGAGCCAACTTTGAATGCAAGGGAGACAAGAAAGATGATTTCCAGCGCATTAGCAGCATCGCTTCTTGTAGCACTTGTATTTATTGTGGGAATGGCACTGTTTTTGTGCTTCTGCCTGTACGTGTGGTTTGACTGATTCTAGATGAAAAAACAGAACAAATATTCGATTTTAGTTGCATGAAAAGTAAGAAAATGCTATAATGAACACAAACAAATGTTTGGTTCATTGTGGCGTTTTTTGTTATAAGGAATAATATTAAAATTGCAGTGATGGAGTCGTTAGAAGCATTCCTGGAATAGAGTTGCATGCAGATAGCAAATTCTTCTTATGGGCTCATTTGAGTATGGAAATCTGTACAGAAGAAGATTCTAAGGATAAAACAGACAATCAGGCAGGAAGAAAATACGGATAGTAAGAAATGAAAAATTAAAAATACATGATAAAAGACAATGAGACAATGGGATAAAATAAGTCATAATTTTAGATGAAATCAGGTGATGGTAAGTGGTAATACAAGAGAATATGTCAATGGAAGAGAAACTTTCTATATTGTCAGATGCCGCAAAGTATGATGTGGCCTGTACTTCAAGCGGTGTGGACCGGAAGGGCAAGGAAGGAAGTATCGGGAGCGCATTCCAAAGTGGAATCTGTCATACGTTTACAGCAGACGGCAGATGTGTTTCACTGTTAAAGATCCTTTTTACAAATGAATGTATTTTTGACTGCAAGTACTGTATCAACAGAAGTTCGAATGATGTGAAGCGAACCACGTTCACGCCGGACGAGGTATGCAATCTGACCATAGAGTTTTATAGAAGGAATTATATTGAAGGGCTTTTTTTGAGTTCCGGAATTTTACATTCTCCGAACTATACCATGGATTTAATCTATCAGACTCTGAAGAAATTACGATGTGAATACCACTTCAATGGCTATATTCACTGTAAGGCCATACCGGGAGCGGATCCGGAGTTAATTGAGCTTGCGGGCTGGTATGCGGACAGAATGAGCGTGAATTTAGAACTGCCAACGGCGGACGGATTAAAGCATCTGGCACCTCATAAGTCTAGAAAGAATATCTTAAATCCAATCAGACAGATTCAGTCGGGCATTGAAGAAAGCCAGGAAGTCCTTGGAATGTCAGGTGGGAATAAAGGCGCTTATTGGCATACAAGAAGGAAGCTGGAAGGCAAGTCAATTGAACAGAAACGACAGGAAGATGCAGCACGCTACCATCTTGCAAAGAATAATACGAATGGAGTCCAGGGAAAAGAAAAACAACTTACATTGGATTCATCTGGTATTCTTAAGAAAGCGGATATGCAGAAACAGGATTTACAGACAACAGATATGCATGGATTAAATACGCACAGGTCGGATATGCAAAAAAGCAGAATCATACTGCCGGGAGAAGGGGAGGAGAGTAGCCTGATTCAGAGTAGCACAACCGGTTTATCCTGTTTATCCCAGTTTGCAGGCAGCAGAGGGTTTGTACCCGCGGGGCAGAGCACGCAGATGATTATTGGTGCAACACCGGAGACTGATTTTGAGCTGATTTCGGTGACGGAGGCATTATATCAGAAGTTTGATTTAAAGAGGGTGTTCTATTCCGCGTTTATAAGAGTGAATGATGACAGCGCGCTTCCGGTTATTCCGGGAGGACCGCCTTTGCTTCGGGAACACAGGCTGTATCAGGCAGACTGGCTGCTAAGATATTATGGATTTATGGCAGGAGAACTCCTAACAAAAGAACGGCCGAATTTTAATGTGTACCTGGATCCGAAGTGCAACTGGGCACTGGGACATCTGGAAGAGTTTCCAGTAGAGATAAACAAAGCGGATTACTATACGCTTTTACGTGTTCCAGGAATCGGTCCAAAATCAGCGAGTCGTATTGTAAAGGCAAGAAAGATGGCGAATTTAAATTTTACGGATTTAAAGAAGTTAGGAGTAGTACTAAAAAGGGCACTTTATTTTATTACTTGTGACGGGCGTATGATGTATCCGACAAAGATTGAGGAAAACTATATTACAAGGCAGCTTCTCAATCTAAACGAGACGCTTCCAAAACATATTACGAATGGAGAGATGACATATGAACAGATGTCATTATTCCAGATCCCCAACTTTTCCGGAGCACAGAGCAGTTCAATAGTGTCTTAGAAGAATAGGATGATATGACAGCAAGATTCTATCCGGATATAGAATACGGATAAGAGCAGACGACAAAATGCGAAGATGACAAAATGATAAGATGATAAAATGATAAGATGATAAGAAGAGGATGGAAAGATGAAACCAGTTAGGATTGTACAGTGTGCGGATTCCGTGGAAGGAATCCTCACCGCTGTTTATGATGCCTGGGCCATGAAATATGGGCATGAATTTATAAAGCTTCAGGTGATCGGCATGGAGGAGAGCGTGAATTATGAACTGTTCTCCGAATATGTGTTAGTGGAGCCAAATACGGATAAGGCAGATAAAGTGGCAAGATCTATTCAGAAGAAGATCTCGAACCAGGTATATGGGCTGGTGGTGAAGGCAGCACTGTCGAATGATCCAAGGAAAGCCGATGCAATCTATCACTTTTTAGTACGAGGCTTTTTAATTGGCAAAGGGGTGGTGGATCATCTGTCAGATCCTTATGTACAGCAGATTTTTGAGATGAATCGGTTTGTAGGAAATGAGACGCATTTCTTTAAGGGGTTTTTACGGTTTGTGGAATTAAAGAATGGAATCCTGCTTGGCAAGATGGAACCAAAGAGCAATATTTTAGAACTTCTGACCCCTCATTTTGCAGATCGATTTGCAGGGGAAAACTTTATGATCGTGGACATGAAACGTGGGATCGCGGCCATTCATGAGAAAAATCGGGAATGGTTTATGACAGCATTTGATGAAGATCAGATGGAAGCTTTGGCCGTTTATGATGAGCAGGAGAATGAATATTCTGTGCTTTGGAAGGCATTCTTTAAGAGTGTAGCCATTAAGGAAAGAGAAAACCAGGATCTTCAGCGAAATCAGGTTCATATTCGTTATCGCAAATATATGACAGAATTTGAGAAATAGAAGATTATGCATGGATAAATACATATTTCTAATAACAAGTGGAATACTATCCGAGTAAAGTTAATTAATATAAATAGGAGGAGTATCCATGAAGAAGATTTATGTAGTCTTAGCAGTATGCATGATTTGCTTATTTGGATTCGCAGCTTGTACCAATGATGATGCCAATGGAAATAATGGTACAACCAATAATGGTACAACCAATAATGGAACAACCAATAATGGAGCAACCAATAATGGCACAACAACCAATAACGGAGCAGGAACTACCAACGGAGCAGGAACTA
>SVEB01000099.1 GCA_015057635.1 Lachnospiraceae bacterium
CAGAGTAAAAAATGGAATCATTCCATAGATCAGACTGACCTTTAATGATTCTTTTTGAACCGTAAAATAATATACCTGCGTTTTTATCAGGCCGGATGGTTCCCGGTACAAAATCTGCATCCTATGACTTCCGCTTGATACCATAAAAGCCGTAAGCCATTTTAACGCTTTTCCGGCTCCCCCCTTCGCGACTTCAAAAAGCGGCGTTACCGAAATCATGCCATTCTTTCCATACTCAACTACAACACTTTGAAAACGGCCGGCCTCATGCCATATGAACTGAAAGTCCATCTTCATCATGTCCTGTTCCGCCATCGGCTGGCCATCTTTTAATACCTGAAATAACATCTCCGCCCCATTTTCACTTAGCGCATCTCTTGTCACCGTATAATCCTTTGTCAGTGGTATCAGAACAATTTCTTCTGCCAAAACAGATTCCGTTTTCCCAAAGCCAAGAAACATCCATAGGCATATCAGCCATATACCTATCTTTTTCATATTAATGCCTCCTCATTTGTGCGTTCCTGCCACTTATCCTGCTTAGTTCCATAAGATTGATAATATTTATTCAGATATGGATCTTGTACCTTTCCTTTGCGGACTGCATTCAGCACGCATCCTGCAAATGGTATCCCAACCTGTTCATAGGATACGTGAATTTTCTGTATCTCTTCCACTTTGGTAACTCCCTGGCGGATTACAAACAATACCGCATCTGCCACCCCCTTCATATGAAAGGCATCTGCAATCAGTGCACTCGGCGAAGTATCATACAGAATAAAATCATACTGCTCTTTTAACTCGCTCAGACTGCTTTTCAACTCTTCCGAAAACAAAGTGTCGGCAGTCTCATAACATTGCAGGATATACAGATTCTTAGCTGCCTTAATTGGCGCCTTCTCAAGCGGCACTTCTTTTCGGGCCACGGCATTTAATGAATTCTTGCGATACGCGTCTATGCCATACTTTACTCCTATATTAGGATTTTTGGCATCTCCATCAACCAAAAGGACCTTACACCCTCTTGCAGCGAGCGCCTGCGCTAAATGGATTGCCACGCTTGTCTTCCCTTCTGCCGCCCCGGCGGATGTTACCATAATGCTCTTTTGATTTTCTTTCTCTGCTGCAGAAATCAGCTTTCTTGATAAAAGATCGAATGCCTGCAGATAAATCCCTGTTTTCTGTAACATACTGACCTGAAAGCTTTGCCCTTTATAAAGCTTCTGATGCGGAATTTCCGCTAAGACCTTCTCTTTCAGCACTTCTTCAATAAATGCACTATCCATAAATGTGGGGTGCAGAATCGCAAGCAATGCAATGATTCCTGCTGCCAGCATGCCTCCCCCCGCCATTCCAAGAAGAATGAACATAATGTTAATCGATGCTTCACTCTTTGATGCGGTCTCCGCTTTATCAATCAGGGTTACACTTCCTAAGCCGAGCGTTTCCTGTAAAAGTTTCGGAAGCACCTCTACGATCTCATTTGCCATAATTACCGCCTGAAATTTATCAGCATTCGTAACAGCCAAAAGAAGAATCGAGGTATCTTCATACTGCTCTACCGATACTGCCTGGTGATAAGTTGCATAATCCATGCTATCCTGAAGCTTTTCCATCACTTCGTAATATACCGACTGGCTTCTTGCAATATAAGTAGCCGTATCAATGAGATAGTTTGATAACATGAAGTCATTCTGTGTCGGAATCTCACTTCCGGCCACAGCAAATACGCCTTCATGCGTCTCACTATTAAAAATCATGCTTGCCTTTGCCGTATACACCGGATTTTTACTATCCTTTAGAAACTTTGCTCCGGCAAATACTGCTCCGACAGCGATTCCTACTATCATAAATACAAGAATAATAAACTTGTGCTTCAGCAAACTAACTAAAATATCATAAATTCTGATTTCGGTTGTATCTTCTGACATCAAAATTCCTCCTGATGCTATTTTCTCTGTTGTAAAATCTAAGTTAGTACTCCAACACTATTGTGCATGAAAGCAATACAGTAATTATATATCAAATTGTGACTTTTTTCTACATATAAATCCATATTTTTTACCTTTTTAACTGTTTTTGGTTTTTGTAGTGTCATATATCACTTTTTTTGTACTACCGTTTTTTCTTAAGTCCTAAAATCAGTGCAAGCGTTGCAAGAGCCGCAAGTCCTGCTGTAATCCAGGCCCCTTTGGATCTTCTTAGGTCCTTCTTCTCCGGTATGCTTGTGACACTGACGATATCAACTTTTTCATCGCTGCTCTCTGTCTCATCTTCCACTTCCGCTTTCGTTTCATCCTCTTTAGAAACTGCCTCCAGCATAAATATTGCGGTCGATATCTTTTCTACGCAAATTTTACCGTCATCATTTTTTATCGGCGCTTCCCCTGTGTACAGCTCGTCTGCACATTGTGTCCATTTCCCATTTGGAAGTGTAATCTCAACGGTATCCGGATTTGCATTATGTAAAATCAGCAAATCTTCCTGCATATCCTCCCCTTCGTAATGAATCTGATATGCCAGCACATTCTTAATTCCAGTATCGAAAAAGGTAAGATTCTGATTGATCTCATGCGGCGATATATAGCGAAATCCCGGATGCTTTTTCCGAAATGCGATCAGCTCTTTGTAATATGCATAAATATCCGCATTCGTATGTAATTCATTCCACTTTATGCTGTTCGTAGCGTCAGAAGATGCATAGGAATTGGAATCATATCCGGTATGATCTGCATTTGGCTTGCTGCGCAAAAACTCTTCTCCGGCCTGTATAAACGGAACGCCCTGGGATGTAAAAACAATGGCGGCCGCCAGTTTATTCATACGCTTTCGATCCTCTAAGGAAATCTCTTTACAGGAAAGCGCGAGCTTATCCCATAAAGTCAGGTTATCATGACAGGATACATAATTGATGCATTGCGCTGCATCCCCTGCCCAACCATATGGACCGAGTATTTTGCCTGTGTCAATTCCACCATGACAGATGCCGCCCGCAATGCTGCACTTGATATTCTCTTCTACGCCCTGTTTCCCGCTTATAAATCCCTGATCCTTAGCGTCAAATACAGATCCTTTGAGTCCATCCCGCATATCATCGTTAAAAACCGCAATTCCATTCAGTCTTGCTGCTGCAGACTTCAATGCTCTCTTCTCATAAGGGAGTCCTGAATATCCGCCTGTCCATCCTTCGCCATAGATTATAATAGAAGGATCAATTGCATTTAAAGCATCCCTGACAGCGTTCATCGTATCAATATCATGAACTCCCATCAAATCAAAGCGGAATCCATCTATATGATACTCCGTCGCCCAGTAGCAGACCGAGTCCACAATGAACTTTCTTACCATCACCCGCTCTGATGCCGTCTCATTGCCGCATCCGGATCCATTGGTATAATGCTCTCCATCCATCCGATAATAATATCCCGGAACAATTCTTTCGAAGCTTGAATCGGTGGAATAGGTATGATTGTATACCACATCCATCACGACCCGGATTCCATTCTTATGAAGTGCCTGTACCATCTGTTTGAATTCCTTCACTCTCACTTCTCCATGGTAAGGGTCAGTCGAATACGATCCTTCCGGAACATTATAATTTAAGGGATCATACCCCCAGTTAAACTGTTCGGTATCCGTTTTTGACTCATCCACACTTGCAAAATCAAAAGACGGCATTAGATGCAGATGTGTGATTCCTAACTCTTTCAAATGGTCCAGCCCTGTTGCCTGTCCATATGCATTTTTCGTTCCTGTCTCCGTCAATGCCAGGAATTTTCCCCTCTTTGAGATGCCGGAACTTTCATCCACGGAAAGATCCCGGATATGAAGTTCATAAATCACCGCATCCGTCATCTGATAAAACTCCGGCTTTTTCTCCTCGCGAAATCCATCGGGATCGGTCGTCCTCAGATCAAGGATCATACCTCGCTTTCCATTCACACCTGCTGCCTTCGCATAGGGATCAATGGTCTCCTTCTTCACGCCATCTACCATCACTTCATATGTATAGTATACACCATTTAAATCCCCGCTCTTACATACATACCAGGTCCCCTTTACGTCTGCCTCCATCAAAACCTTTTCAATGCAGTTCTCCCCGCTTCCTTCCCTATATAATAGAAGGGATACACCAGAGGCCGTAGGCGCCCATACACGAAATGCTGTCTCTTCGGCCGTATACGAAACTCCTAAATCCTGACCATCATAATAAAAAGCTTCTTCAAACTCCTTTGTTGAAAATACATTATTCATACGTTTCGCCATCCATTAACCATATTTTAACATTAATTATAGCATGTATCTCTTCTTTAGAAAAGAAGATTTGTGAGAGTTTTGGCCGAATATACAAAAAGGCTGTCGCACAAATACTTACAATATGATGATTCCCTCATATTACTGTGTTTGCACAACAGCCTTTTTACCTATTCTATTAGCGTGACAGCCAGCCGCCATCTACTGCAAGAGTAAACCCATTTACATAACTTGCAGCATCGGATGCAAGAAATACAACCGCGCCCTTCATATCATCCGGAGTTCCCCATCTTCCGGCAGGAATTCTGCCTAAGATTTCATCGTTTCTCTTTTCATCATCACGAAGCTGCGCCGTATTATTTGTTGCCATATAGCCTGGTGCAATACCATTCACATTAATTCCGTATTTTGCCCATTCATTCGCAAGTGCCCTTGTAAGTCCGATAATCGCACTTTTGCTTGCTGTATAGGCTGGAACACGGATTCCGCCCTGATAAGAAAGCATGGAGGCAATATTGATGATCTTACCACCGTGTTTTGCTTCAATCATTCGTTTTGCAACTGCCTGAGATAAGAAGAATACAACCTTCTGATTAACGTTAACTACCGTATCCCAGTCTTCAATTGTATATTTATCTGCGTCCTCCCGCTTAATAACACCCGCGTTGTTCACCAGAATATCCACTCTGCCATAATGAGCAACTACAGATTCCACGATTCTTTCTATTGGTTCGGTACTTGATAAATCTGCAATCACTTCAAAGAATTCACCGCCTGCTGCCTCAACTAATTTTGCCGTCTCACTGCAGTCTCTCCTGGCAACGCCAGCCACTTTTGCTCCAGCTTCAGCCAGTGCCACACACATTCCCTGGCCTAATCCTGTATTCGCGCCTGTTACAATTGCAACTTTCCCGTCTAATTTAAAACTTTCTAAGATCATCTGTCTAAATCCTTTCTAGCTTAGTCTTTACCAATATAACACAGGATTCCTTAAGAAACAAGGCATTCATGCCTTATGTTCCTTTTTTTGTACTTTTTTACAATAACTTCAAGGACAACATTCAATCCTTTAGCACCTTTTCGCATGCTTATGAATAAGATATACTAAAAAACAGTAAGGAACTACTATGGCTATACGAATTTTTATCGATCAAGGGCATAACCCAGGAGGCGTAAACGGGGGTGCCATCGGTTTTGGCGTAAACGAACAGGATATCACCTTTTATGTAGGTTTATATCTTGCTAATCTTTTAAATGATGACGGACGTTTTGAAGCACGCACCTCCAGACAGGATCCGGAGGAGATTATCGGGACGACCAACTCCAGCAGTCTTCAGGCAAGGGTACGTATGGCAAATGAGTGGCCTGCCGACTACTTTATTAGCATCCACTGCAATGCGAATGACAATCCAAATTTAAACGGCACCGAAGTATATGTATATGCTCTTAATACGGAATCAAGCGTCTTGGCAGAGTCCATTCTGAGATTCGTCACCCAGACGGTCGGCACAAAGGCAAACGGCGTGATTGCAAACCCATCCCTTTATGTCCTGCGCAAGACAGAGATGACTTCCTGTCTGGTAGAACTCGCTTACATCACCAACTATGAAGATAATTATCTGCTGATTAATGATCAGTATTCATTCGCATATGGTATCTACCTTGGAATCTTAAACTTCTTTGGTTTTACTACCAGATAAAAAAATCCCGCTCATATCATCCACATGAGCGGGATTTTTCCTTGCATTGCAAGTCCGATTCTTAATATTTCACATCATAAATGTAATAATGAGTCGGCAGAACAAGGCTTAACTTAGATGTTGCAGCTGTTCCTTTGAATCTTACATATATTTTGCTGCCGGAAGCTACATTCTTTTCTGACAGCGTGATTTCTTTCGCGCTTGTCATGTTCTTCCACACTGCAGTTACTGGGTCAAATGTGTTTCCAGCCTTTACTACTGTATACTGTACTACCTTTGTTTTGGATGCATCCGGGAAAGAGAATTTATACTTTCCATTGCTTATACCGATCATTGCGATTTCCCCGGTTGCTTTCTGAACTGGGATGTTCAGATACTGAACCTGGGAATATGGCATCTTATCTGTTGCCGCTGTACGGAATGCAACCGTCACGCTTTCTTTTGCTTTTGAAGTCGCCGTATATAACACGTTTGGAGCTACTTTTCCAAGCGCCATCTTTAAAGATGCTGCCTTCCATGTATCTCCGCTCTGTTTTACGCCATCAATCGCATAAATGCGGTATTCCATTGTTGTTTTGGTAGAAAGAAGCAGTTTGTTGACATCCACCGCTACTTTAGGAGCCGCGGCACGTTTTGTGATGTTTACCGTAACTTCCTTGCTCTGACGGCTGCCCGCATCAAAACTTCCATCTGCTTTCAGTACGCCATTCTTGCCTTCAATCTTTACTACGATTTTGCCACCCTTGATACGCAGTGCCTCTAATTCCGCTAAGAACGCTTTATCATTCTGTGCAATCGCTACCGGATCACTCCACTCATAAGAAGTGCTTTTTCTCCATACAAATGTCTCAGCCGCACCTTCATTTGTGAACTCTAACTTACCGCTTAATTTATCAAAGGTAACCTTTAAATCGTTATTTTTTTCTGGAAGCGTTACGGTAACGATCTCAATATCCTCTTTTGCATCTTCCTCTTCATCCGTTGTATGGATTACGCCCTTTAGGTTTAACTCATAATCGGCTGTAGTGGACATCCAGGAGATATCCAGTTTCAGATATCCTCCTGCTGTCTTTTCTCCCTCTACCTCATTCCATACGGACTGTTTGGAATCAGAATAATACACTTTTGTATTATTGGCGGGATCAATTAATAGATAGGCTTCCTCATAGTTCACATAACGAACCGATACGGGTTTTGGCGCCTCTGCTGCTTTTGCTGATGTCGGAAAACTGAGCAAAGAAGCCGCACAAATCATTGCTGCCGCAAATGACTTTAACACGAAATGTCTTTTCTTCATTGTTTTCCTCCTTACTGTACTACTGTGATCTTATAGTTTGCGTTAATCGAAACAAACTCTTCATTATCATCTGTCTTTAAGTTAACCGTTACCGTATCACTCACAGATGCGCTTGTCGCCCCTGATGTTGTAGAAGGTAATATGCCAGATGCAGCAACAATCTTAGATACATCTAATGTGATGCTCACTACATTGTTAGAGGAAGTAAAAGAACGAAGAATGTTCTTTCCATTCCATGTGATGCTGGATAACATAATGGTATCATCAATATTATAAAGATCCTTATCAATTGTAAGTGTAATTTCAGGGTCTTTGATCTGTGTAATTGTAGTCTTACTGTCACTATCCGCTGCTGCATCAATCTTATCCTGTGTTGTCTTGTAGGTTGTTACCGATACACCAAATCCGTTTGTTTCACTTGTAATCGTTGCAACCTTATTGACTGTATAGGTCACTCCGGTCTTAATGATCTCACCGTTTGTGAATGTAATGATAAACGGAATCTGTGTATCCGTCTTTGCTCCGATTATAGCTTCTAATTTTTCTGTCTTGATTCGGATGCGTTTCACTAAAGTGGAATCTTCTGTTGTTTCCATTTTATATTCAGTACTAGATAATGTCTTGCCATTTAAGGTGATGGACGCGATCGCCATATCTGCCTTAGTTGAATGACCTGCATTGATTGTAAACTCAATTGGGTATTCTTTTAAGCGATTCTGCTCTTCTGTAGTCAGAGAGTCATCAATCTTATTGCTGTAGGAATAACTTAACCCCTGATACTGTGCAAATGCTTTTGATGCAGTGAGCTTAACACCGGTATAAACAGTTAATGTCAGTCCATTCTCAATGGTATCACCATTGCTGAATTTGATTTTGCCATTTAATGATTTGTTCAAGAGACTGCTTGTTCCATCAATATTGCTTGTACCTGTGATCTTAACAGTTGCTGTATAACCGCTTGTGCTCTTAGTTGGTTCTGTCATTGTGAAGGTAACTTCTTTCCCGCCAAATGTAAGGGAGGAGATCGTTGTATCAGCACATGGAACATTTACCGCGAAGGTAAGCGTCTTATCCTGACCGGTATACTTCACAAGAGTTGTCTCGGTAATAGTAGAAACGCCTGTATATCCGCTGATTTCAAAGCTTACCGGATAAGTTGCAAATGCAGAGGATGTTGCTTTTTTACGGATATAGATTTTGCTTCCCACCGGAGCAGTTGTAGAACTGATCTTCACCGGCTCGTTAGAAGTGATTGCAGTCCATGTCGCTTTTGCAGCATTGAATGTCTTTCCTTCTAAGACAATTGCATATTCATATGGATTTGTTGTGGATGCAGCCGGTATCTCTTCCGTGGTAACCGTTTTATCCTCATTTGTTACTTTTACATCTTTAGAGTCAATGGTAATCTGGAACATAGTCGAACCGATATATTCGATCTCGATATTATCCGGTGTTTCTTTCTGACCTTCAATTGTAATCGTATTTACCCTGCTCGCTACTTTTGTAGTCGTTGCTTTTGTTCTGAAGTCGATATCCACACTTTCCCCTTCTGTCACACCCTTTGCCGTTGCTGTTGCAAATGCTTCTTCTGCAAGGTCTGCAAGGTTTAAAGTAGTAGTGGAAATCTTAGTCCATTCAGACTCTGTACTCAGCTTATATTCCAGTGTAGGTCTAACGCTGATTGCCTCTTTTGCATAGTTTACGGTAACAGATGGAGCCGCTGCTCTCTTTGAGATCTTCACTGCGACTTCTTTGCTCGGACGTGATCCGGTGTTCTGAATGCTAGTACCTTTTGTCTGTCCGGTTCTAAAATATAACGTAATTCCCTGAAGTGCAAAACGCTCTACTTCTTTTGCAAAGTCCGCGATATCTGTTTGACTCTTTGTATCCAGTTTATTCCATGTAGTGGATACGGATTTTCTCCAGTAAACAGTTGTCTCTCCATTCAGGTTATAATAAGTCATCGTATTTGTGCTGGTATTTAATACCGCTTTAAAATTACTGTTCTGCTTTGGCAGTGTCACTTTCACCGGAGTTGTAGAATAATCCCCTTTGATGGAAAGTATGTAATCAGATGTTTTACTTACCCATGAGATGTCAAATACGACTTCATAAGTTTTGCTGTCAATTGGATTCTCAATTGCTTCCCAGGTAGTCTGAGATGAATTTGAGATAAAAATCTTTGTATCGCTTTTGCTTGCTTTTACCGTGATTGTTTCTGCATCATAATCGATTGCAGTAACACTTACGGAGGGAGCTGCTGATGCCGCGCCTGCCAAAAGTCCTGGTATGGACACAAGCATAAGAATCGCAAATACGCCAAGAGATACAATCCATGGTAACAGCCTTTTGTTAAGAAACTTAGCTTTTTTCATGTGTTCTTTTCCTTCCTTTTATTCTCTGACCGGGGCTCATCCTTGATTCCTGTCATGTACAATATGAAAAACATTTCCGTATATATATCGGTATTATCTCAAAAAAAATAACAGATAAATTCAAAAAAGTATATTTTTTTATACTCTTTTTCTTCATCTGCTATTCGCATTATCGCTATTTTATTGTTTATCATCCATTCTTCTTCGCTTGATCGCGCGTAAAATGATATTTTTGGCTTCTAATGCCTGATCGTTATCAAGTGGTTCCACCCCTTTTAGTGGATACTCGATTCCCATCTGATTATATTTCACTTCCCCCATCGTATGATAAGGAAGCACGTCAAGCGCTTTGAGCTTTGTGAGCCCACCAAGAAAATATCCCAGTCTGTCTAAATATTCTTCGTTATATGTGATACCCGGAACAACTACGTGACGAATCCAGAGCGTCGCTTCTTTTTCATTTAGATACTTAGCAAACTTAAGAATATTGCTGTTTTCCTTGCCTGTTAATCTTACATGTTCTGCATTGTCGATGTGCTTGATATCAAGCATCACAAGATCGGTCACTGCTAACAGACGGTCAAATTTCTCCATCATTCCTTCATTAAACGTAACGCCGGAAGTATCCAAACAAGTATGAATTCCTTTGGCTTTCGCCTTTTCAAACAGCTCGGTCACAAAGTCAATCTGTAACAGTGGTTCCCCGCCTGTCACAGTAAGACCACCTCCGCGTAAAAACTCTTTATAGGAGTCATATTCTCTAAGGATGTCCTCTGTATCTCTTAACTGACCTGCATTCACTTCCCATGTATCCGGATTGTGACAAAACTGGCATCTAAGCGGACATCCCTGGAGAAATACGACAAATCGGATTCCTGGTCCATCAACAGTTCCAAATGATTCAGTTGAATGTATTCTACCTTGCATCTTTTACCACCTGCATTTCTTTTTCATTTGCCGGCTCACCGGCCTTTATCCTGGTCTCTGCGGCTGCATGATTCTTTCAAAACTCCGCATAATCCAAAATAAAAGAGGATTGTGTCCCCGTATCTATTATCAGCAGTATATCCAATAATACATACAAGTGCAACAATCCCCTCTTATTTTTTAATTACATTGACTGATGGAATGTACGTGCAATAACGTCATCCTGCTGTTCTTTTGTTAACTTGATGAAGTTTACAGCGTAACCAGATACACGAACAGTAAGCTGTGGGTAGTTTTCTGGATGAGCCTGAGCATCTAATAAAGTTTCTTTTGTAAATACGTTTACGTTAAGGTGATGTCCACCTTTTTCGCAGTATCCATCAAGTAAGGATACTAAGTTTTCAATCTGCTGAGTTGCCATAATTGTATCTCTCCTTTTTGATTCGATTGTTTTCTTGTGATGATCATCACGTGGATCTATCTAATCGTTTTCCTCATCATCAAATCCTTTATGAATTGTTGGTACGGCACATGCCATATTCCCCTTTCCACAATCCAGGCTCTGATATGTTTCAACGTTAACTTCTTCCGTACTGAGAGTTAATTCTTCATTGACTTCTATATTCATGTGACCGCCGCCATTTAAGACAAAGCGGTCAAGCATAGCTACAATATCATCAATCTTCTTCTGATTATCCATGATTTTTCCTTTTTTAAAGGAAACCCATGCTGGGAAAACGGTGACCTGTTTCCCCAGCACTATGGTTTCTAATTATAGACGATCTAAGTCTAAATCGCCAGCAAATAATTTATCATCTTTTCCAAGTGCGCCTGGAACGATGGAGAATGTGTTACTGATACCATCCTGTGCATCTACGAATGGAAGTTTTGCTACGGAAGC
>SVEB01000100.1 GCA_015057635.1 Lachnospiraceae bacterium
CCGAACATTCCGGAACGTTGTCGCCGCAGCTCGCGCTGTCATCCCTGTCTCCCCGCTCCTCCTGCTCTTTCCTGTACGTCTCCATCTACTTAACTAACTCTAATCCACTAATTCTTCCCACTGGCTCATGAGTTCTGTGAGGCGGTCTTCAAGTGCGGCCTTCTCTTTATTAAGTTCCATTAGTTTGGAAGGGCTGCTGTAGATTGTTTCGTCCATAAGAAGGGCGTTCAGCTCCTCATCGCGTGCTTCTAACTTCTGAATCTCATCCTCAACTTTCTTCAGATCATTCTGGCGTTTTCTTAAGCGTGCCTGTTCTTCTTTCTGCTGTTTCCAGTCCAGCTTTGTCTCACTGTCATTTGTGGCAGGAGCCGCAGAAGGAGCAGAAGAACCCTGCTGAACACGAAGTCCGCTTAACACATTATGCTTTAAATCCTTCGCTGTATGATTGCTATCTTCCTCAGAAAGGGAATAGCCGAATGTCATTCGTTCCACTTCCGGTTTTTTCTCCAGATAGTAATCATAGTTTCCAATATAATTGAGCAGCTTCTGATTCTTTAAATCCAGAATTCTGGTAGCTGTACGGTTGATGAAATAACGGTCATGGGAAACATAGAGTACGGTTCCGGTATAATTGGAAATCGCATTCTCTAAGATTTCCTTGCTGATGATATCCAAATGGTTCGTCGGTTCATCGAGGATTAAGAAGTTCGCATCCGAAAGCATTAATTTCGCTAAGGACACACGGCCTCTTTCGCCACCCGAGATATCCTTGATCAGCTTAAATACATCGTCTCCGGTAAATAAAAACGATGCCAGCACATTACGCACCTTTGTATTATCGAGGTATGGATAGGCATCCTGGATCTCATCAAAGATTGTCTTATTCATATCCAGTACATGATGTTCCTGGTCGTAGTAGCCCACGTGTACTTTCGCGCCAAGTTTCACCTCGCCGCCATCTGCAGAGATGATATTATTGATGATCTTTAAGATAGTCGTTTTGCCGGTACCGTTGCTTCCGATAATGGATACCTTTTCGCCTCTTTTGATTTCAAAGTTCAGATCATCAAAAAGATTCAGATTTCCAAAGCTCTTCTTCAGGCCCTTAACCGTAAGGACATCATTTCCGCTTGTGATATTCGGCTCTAATGCGATATGCATCTCTGCATTTACCGTAGTCGGCTTATCCAAACGCTCCATTTTATTGAGCATCTTCTCGCGGCTTTCCGCACGTTTGATGGATTTTTCACGGTTAAAAGAACGAAGTTTTGTAATAACTTCTTCCTGATGCTTGATTTCCTTTTGCTGGTTTAAATAGTGGCGGATCATCGTCTCACGCATCTGTTCCTTTTTGGTCGCATAATCCGTATAATTTCCTTCAAATACCGTTGCTTTTGTGTTATCGAGTTCCACTACTTTTGAAACTACTTTATTAATAAAATAACGGTCATGGGCGATTACAACAACCGCACCATTATAGTTTAGTAAAAAGGTCTCTAACCACGCAATGGATTCCATATCGAGGTGGTTGGTCGGTTCGTCTAAAAGGATCAATTCCGGATTGCTTAATAAAAGCTTGCCGAGAGCAACACGGGTTTTCTGTCCTCCGGAGAGACTTGCTACCTTTTTATCAAAGTCTTCCTCTGTAAAGCCAAGACCCTTTAATACGCCCATTACCTCGCTTTTATAAGCGTAGCCGTTCTTTAATTCAAATTCATGTGTCAGACGGGTATAAGTAGAGAGCATGCGCTCAAGTTCCTCACCGGTCACGTTCTTCATCTCATTTTCTAAAGTACGGATATTCTCCTCCATGCGGATCACATCCTCCTTAATAGAAAGCACTTCCTCGTAAATTGTGCGGTCTCCGGCTAATTCCTGATGCTGTGCCAGATATCCCACACGAATTCCCTTTTGGAAAATGACTTCTCCTGAGTCACTGGAAAGCTGCCCCATGATGATCTTGAATAAAGTAGACTTTCCGGCGCCGTTGATGCCTACAATCGCCACTTTCTCACGGTCGTTTACGTGAAAAGAGACATTATTTAAAATGGGAGTTGTCCCAAAACTTTTCGTTATATTTTGACATGCTAAAACCATTGTTGATCCCTCACGAATTCTGTTGTTTCTATTTTTACTTATGAAAGTCATTCCACTGTTTTGCAAGAAAAAATGTATTTTCCAGTTATTTCTGACTTCCCCTTCCGGTATATGCCATGTATAATTCTAGCCTTGTAATGGAAGCCTTTTTATGATTCAGCGGATAATGTCAGATTGAATTAATTGTATCATAGGGCAGGGGAATTAGTCAAATTATGCTATTAATAGCCATCATCATAAATGGAAATAGGTATGTTAGCCTATAATAGTTTTGTTATAAATGTCGATAACCATGTAGTAAAAGAAAAAAATAGCGATGTAATGAAAATCAACCATTTTTTTGATGATTAAGCTAGAATTTAGCAACGTTGACATACTCTTAACAATTTACTATAATATAATAAGAAATGATTAGGAGGGTTAGCAGTGTACGATAAAGCAATTTCATCGGCAGTTATTAAGCGTCTGCCACGTTACTACAGATATTTAGGCGAGCTGCTTGAGAATGATGTGGTGCGCATCTCTTCCAAAGAGTTAAGTGAGAAGATGAATGTAACAGCATCTCAGATCAGACAAGATTTAAATAATTTTGGCGGTTTTGGACAGCAGGGTTACGGCTATAATGTAGAATATTTGTACACGGAGATTGGCAAGATCCTAGGACTTGATAAGAAATATTCTGTTATTATTATCGGAGCCGGTAATCTGGGACAAGCGCTAGCGAATTACACAGATTTTGAAAGAAGAGGCTTTTATATAAGCGGGATCTTCGATGTAAATCCCAGACTCATTGGCATGTCCATTCGGGGAATTGAAATCCGCCTGATTGATGAGTTAGAGGAATTTATAAAAGAAAATCCAGTGAATATAGCAGCACTTACGATTCCAAAAGCAAAAGCACCACAGATGGCCCAGGAATTGGTACGTCTTGGCGTTCGTGCAATCTGGAATTTTGCGCCAACAGATCTTCACTTGCCAAAGGATGTTATGGTAGAAAACGTGCATCTGGCAGAAAGCTTAATGAGATTGTCATATAACTTAAAGGCTGCAGAAGAAGGCAGCATGAAGAGATCAATCTAGATTTTTGTTACAAAGGTTTTGAACAGGAGGAATCTACTTGAAAAAAGCAACTAAAAAGAATGACTTACGATTAAATTTTGATTCAATTTTTCGAGGCAAGAAGATTCCTATTCTGACCTTAGATGAGAAGTGGCTTTCCATATTCACAGAGGATAACCGAAATGCAAAAATCCGATCCTTACAGGCGGATTTGAATGCGCTTCTTATGAGACAAGGCAGATTATCCGGAGATATCAAAGGATATAAGAGAATCAAGGCGCAGTTCATGCAGGATATCGTCGAGAATATGGAAGTGGATCAGTCCTTTTTCGGAAAACTGAAGGCGAAGAAACTGGAGAAGAGCCAAAAGAAGATCCTTGAGATAAACGAACGGCTTGAGAAGGCGGAAGAGGAGGAGAAGGAACTTCCGAATGAGATCAAGCGGGTGAATGAAGAGCTGTTAAAAGAAAGCATACAGATCTGTTATGGACGCATTAGCGAGAATAGCAGAAAGATTAACGAGTTGGACGAAGAGATATCCGAGATGCGCATCCGATTAAAGAAGATGATTTTAGACAAGCAGGATATGGAAGAAGAAAATACGTTGATGTATACATATATGCATGATACGTTAGGCCACCAGTCAATGGAGACGCTTGACAGGCAGGAATTCCGTTATGCAGATACTGAAAGCAAGATGATATAAGGCACAGAATCCGGTGTCTTTTTAACCGATAGGGGCGTTTTAGAACTTCATGAATAGAAGGTCGGTGCATAAATGCATCACAGCAGAATGGCTGTGATAGAAATCAGGTAGAGTCATGATAATAGGAATTGGAAATGATCTCATTGAGATCCATCGTGTGAGCCGTGCGTGTGAGAAGGAAAGCTTTCTTACACGCATCTTTACAGCTGATGAAATAGTATTGATTCGGGATGATAAAAAGAGAGCTGCTGGAAATTTCGCAGTCAAGGAAGCGGTATCTAAGATGTTTGGAACCGGATTTCGAGGCTTTAAGCCAATTGAAATTGAAGTGCTCAGAGACCACTTGGGCCGTCCTTATGTGAGATTGCATGGGGAAGCGAAGAAGATGGCAGAAAGATTAGACATACAGAAAATTCATGTTTCCATATCGAATACAAAAGAGTTCGCGAGTGCGGTTGTTGTAGGAGAGACATTACAAAGTTAGAAAGGAAGCAGACATCATGAGATATGTTCTAGATGCACAGGAGATGAAGCAGCTAGATGCTTACTCAATTGAGAAGACTGGAATGCCATCCATGGTACTGATGGAGCGCGCCGCACTCTGTACGGCTGAACGGATCATCGAGCATGTGCACCAGGAAGGAAATCAGAAATCAGAACGTATTATTGCGGTATGCGGTACGGGCAATAACGGTGGCGATGCTGTCGCGTGTGCCCGTATTTTGCATGTAAAGGGATGGAATGTGGCGATTATGCTGACCGGAGAGGAAGAACGGTGTTCTACACAGACAAAGGCTCAGCTTGCGATTGCAAGAAATTTAGGCTTATCCATCAGGAGCAATTGTGAACTTTCGGAATATACTATTATTATTGACGGTATTTTCGGTATTGGGCTGAACCGGGAAGTCGCATCTTATGAGGCAGCTATTATACAAAAGATCAATGAGTCAGATGCTTTTCGCTGTTCCATCGACATCCCGTCCGGAATCGCAGCAGGAAGCGGCCATGTATTAGGCATTGCAGTGAAGGCACATATGACGGTCACATTCGGTGAATACAAATTAGGACTTCTTCTTTTCCCAGGTGCAGAATATGCAGGAAAGGTATATGTAGAGGAAATCGGATTTGCAACGGAAGCACTGGGGACGATCAGACCGGCATATACGATGTATGAAAAATGCGATATAAAGAGGATACCAGGACGGATCGCAGATTCTAATAAAGGGACATATGGAAAGGTGCTTATTATTGCCGGCTCCAAAGATATGACAGGAGCCGCTTATTTAAGCGCGGAGGCAGCATACCGAATGGGATGCGGGCTTGTGAAGGTGCTTACACATCCGAGGGCAGCAGAGGTAATCCGTATAAGGCTTCCTGAAGCATTATGTGATGTATATACCGGCAAAGAGGGTGAGAACAGATTAAAAGAATCCTTGGACTGGGCAGATGTAGTTGCAGTTGGCCCGGGACTTTCTACGGAACCGGAGGCAGTTCGGATTCTTAAGACAGTGCTGGAATATACGAATAAGCCCCTTGTCTTAGATGCGGATGCCTTAAACATCCTGGCGGAGAGGATAAATGAAGAGACAGAGAATGGGGAAGGCGGCATCAAGGAGCGAATTTCCTGTCTGGCTGATAAGATTCCAAATGGCGCTATTATCACCCCGCATTTAAAAGAACTGTCCCGCTTGATCGGAGTTCCTTTAAGTGGAATTAAGGGCAACTTGATTGACATTGCAAATGAATGCACTTATAATAGAAAATTGACTTATGTGATCAAAGACGCACGAACAATTGTTGCGCATGATAAGTTTCGGTATTTGAATGTATCCGGTAATCATGGAATGGCTGTAGGCGGGAGCGGGGATGTATTGACCGGAGTAATAGCAGGCTTATTAGCAGGCGGACTTAACAGCTATGAGGCGGCCTGCCTGGGTGTGTATATTCATGGGCTTGCAGGTGATCGAGCGGCAACAAAGATGGGATACTATTCAATGCTGGCAAGAGATATGATTAACGCATTGCCGGAGGTTTTGGTGGAGAGATGACAGAAGAGACATATAAAGATAAGTATTATCGAGTAAGTGCGAATATCGATTTAGACGCTATTTGCGAAAATATGAGACGAACCAAAGAAAAAATTGCAAAAGGAACGAAACTGATGGCGGTTGTGAAAGCAGATGGATATGGCCATGGTGCAGTACCGGTTGCAAAGGCACTGCGTGGGATTGCCGATTATTATGCAGTAGCAATCGTAGAAGAAGGAATCGAATTACGAAAAGCAGGAGTCACAGAACCAATTCTGATTTTAGGATATACCGCACCGGAACAGTATGAGGATGCGATTCATCATAATATCACAATGACCATTTTTCAGTATGACAGGGCAAAACAGTTGGATGAAGTGGCAGGAGCGCTGAATAAGAAAGCAAATGTACACATTAAATTAGATACCGGCATGAGCCGTATTGGATTTGCCCCTGTTAAAGAAAGCATAGAGGAAATCGTAAAGATCAGCAGACTCTCACATGTATGCATAGAAGGCATGTTCACTCATTTCGCATGTGCAGATATGAAAGATAAGACATCTGCATATAAGCAGTTTGATACTTATATGAATTTTGCACAGGACTTAGAAAAAGAGGGTGTTAATATTCCAATCAAACACGTATCCAATTCTGCGGGAATCATTGATATGCCGGAAGTGAATTTAGATATGGTCAGAAGCGGAATCAGCACATATGGTCTCTATCCTTCCGAAGAGGTGGAAAAAGATAATCTGCTCTTAACGCCGGCGATGGAACTTAAGACACATGTAGCGTACGTAAAAGAAGTAGAAGCGGGAACCGGAATCGGTTACGGCAGCACATATATAGCCAGTGAGAAGAGAAAGATCGCTACGATACCGGTCGGCTATGGTGACGGCTATCCAAGAAGGCTGTCAGGAAAAGGCCGTGTGATCATAAATGGACAGTATGCACCAATTGTAGGACGCATTTGTATGGATCAGTTTATGGTGGATGTAACGAATATTACGGATATCAGACAGGGAGATGTGGTAACATTGGTAGGACGTGATGGCAAAGCATACATTCCGGTTGAGGAACCAGCGGATTTATCCGGTTCATTTAATTATGAATTTATCTGTGATATTGGAAAACGTGTTCCACGAATTTATTTTCAGAACCAGAATCCATTCTTAGTCAGACATGATTAGTAAAGCTAGGAAATAAAAACAAAGAAAATGTAATAAATTATATTCCAATATACATTTTTATGAATATCAGGATGATATTTCCAAGAATAAAAAGTAAAAATTAATAATTTTTTTGTTGAAATTTAGTTGCTTTTACTGATAAAATAGCTAGAACCCTTTTTTATTATGTAGAAGGGTTCCTTTATTGGAGAGAAAAAATACATTAATAGGAATAGAATAGTATGAATGCTTTTCTAGAAATAGGGGTATGCTCAAGAAAAGCAAAAGGCAATGAAATATAAGAGGTTTTAGTTAAGGTCCATTTTATGATGTGACCTTCCCAAAACAAAAAGAGTTATACCATTTTGAATAGAGTAATAAAGTATGGTACATATGGCATTACATATGGAACATATGGTTTGTAGTAAAGGTGTGGCGTGAATTAGCATTAAAGCATAACTACAATCTACATGAAATGAATCATTTTATGGAATACATAGGTCAAAATTGGTAATAATAGAGCTAAAGCCATAAAATGGAGAGTGAGTTATGTGATAATAAAACGTGGAGATATTTTTTACGCAGATTTGCGTCCGGTCATTGGCTCTGAGCAGGGCGGCGTACGACCGGTATTGATTATACAGAATGATACAGGAAATAAACACAGTCCAACGGTAATCTGTGCAGCAATTACTTCTAAGATGAATAAGGCTAAGTTGCCTACGCATGTAGAGATTGATGCAGAAAAATATGGTATTGTTAAGGATTCTGTTATATTATTAGAACAGATCAGAACCATAGACAAATCCAGATTAAAAGAAAAGGTTTGCCATTTGGATCAAGATATCCTTAAGCGTATTGATCGAGCTTTATTGATCAGTTTTGCTTTGGATACATAAACACATGACGAAAAAAGGAGTAGATTAGATTTATGGAAGGCCATCCCATACGTGGATTCGTATTAATTCTAGGATTGGTAGCACTGAATGCAGTGGTTTCAGCAGCGGAAGCAGCAATTGAGAACCTGAATGAGAGCAGTGTAAGAAAAAAAGCGGAAGAGAATGATAAGTCAGCGTTAAAGCTTGTGAAGTTGTTAGATATGCCTCATCGTTACATAAACGTAATTGAGATTTTAATCACTTTAGCAAGTCTGCTGATTGGAATGATTTATTCCTTCGCACAGTATAATTTTATCAGAAACTATGCAGGAACTTTATTTAAGACAGGAAATGTAAGAATTCAGACGACGGTATCAATGATAGTCGTGACCATATTGCTGACATATTTTGTGGTGCTGTTTGGCATGTTATTGCCAAAGAAGCTGGCTACAAAGTATGCAGATTCATGGGGCTATTCACTTGCTAACTTATTGGAGTTCTTCTCCCGCCTGTTCTCACCGGCTATTTGGCTGTTAGAAAAAAACACGAAGTTGTTACTGCGTATTTTTCGTATCAATCCGGATGAGCTTTTAGAAAATGTGACCGAAGAAGAAATCATTTCGATGGTAAATGAAGGCCAGGAACAGGGTGTTCTTGAGGCCGGAGAAGCTGAAATGATTTCTAATATCATTGAGTTTAATGAAAAAGCAGCAAAAGATATTATGACCCATCGAAAGAAGATCGTCGCAATCAGTACCGAGAGTACGATTGAAGAGGCACTGAAGTTCATGCTTGGGGAGAACTACTCGAGATTCCCGCTTTATCAAGAGAACATTGATGATATCGTAGGTGTTCTCCATCTGAAAGATGTAATGTTTTATTATGTGAATCCGGATTTAAGAAAGAAGCCACTTACCTGTGTGGCAAGAGAACCTTACTTTATACCGGATACGCAGGGTATCGATGTATTGTTCCATGATATGCAGTCTAAGAAAATACATATGGCAATCGCTATTGATGAATACGGACAAACCGCGGGACTTGTTGCCATGGAAGATATCTTGGAAGAAATCGTTGGTGATATTCAGGATGAATATGACGAGGAAGAAGAAGATATCGTGGAACAGAAGGATAAGACTTATCTGGTAAAAGGCGATGCGAGCCTAGAGGATTTGGAAGATTCATTGGGAATTGAGATTGCAGAAGAAGATAAAGAGAATTACGATACGTTAAACGGACTTCTGATTTCAAGGTTAGAACATATTCCAACAGACGGGGAGAGGGCAACCATACCGTATGGCGGATATGATTTTGAGATCTTAGAAGTCAACAATAAGATGATCGATCAGGTACGAATCGTACCCCACAAGGAGGAGAATGCTTCTTAATTAGGGGAGACATCCCGAAAGATTTGGCCGCATGGCACAATGGATAGCGGGATGTTCGGAAGCAGGATCAGACAAAAAAGAAGAGATGTCTCTGGCTATCAGACAGAAAAAGGCTGTCTGATAGCCAGAGGCATCTCTTCTTTTTTGTTCGCCCTGAGACATACATCCCCGCTATCCATTGCGCCATGTGGCCAGGTCGGTCGGGATGCTTCACAATGCGTTTTGAGAAACAAAACGCATTGTGGCACGAACGGATGGAAGGGGAGGGCATAACTTTGGAAAGGGGTATGTCGAGGCATTTGAATTCAGATTAGAAGTTAAATACATTGCTCCAGTCAAATGATGCAGAGTCTTCTAAGCTCATCGGCCAGCTGCTGCACCAGGATGGAACGGATGGATGTTCCACACGATCTAGGCTTGGCGTATAAGGCTTGATATCGAGTACCGGAGTGCCATCGAATGCATCCAGATAGCTTAGTGTTAGAATGCCTTTTTCTACGTCAATAGAAATGATATCGGCTACACTTACAGCAATGGGATTTTTCCGCATCGGGGAACGGGTGGCAAAGATGCCGAGCTGTTTGGGACCACCTTTATAAGGGCAGTCAGTGGTAAGCAGACTTCTCCCTTTTGATGTGTCAAACTCGGAAAACCACCATAGAATCATCACATGGCTAAAGTCTTTCAGACCTTCTAAGGCAGGTGCATATTGCTTATCTAAATGAATAGTAACCGGTCCCTCCTCCCCTTTGTTGTCGATGGTTCCAATTGGCTCTACAAAAAACTGCTTCATAACAAAAACCTCCTTATATGTTTAAAGTAATAAGATAACAGATAAGATTGCATAATCAGGACTGAGCCTGAGTGCCTTATGAGGATAGCATAAACCCTCACATCATGTGAGAGTCAAGCGGCAAATCGGAGTTTGGAGTTCTGTAATATACTCATCCGGATTGTCCGTGCTTTCAGCCCCTACATGACAGATTTCGCGGATGGGACTGCACATCTGATATTGATTGTGTTCCTCGAGCCATACGGCAAAGGAATGATAGGCGTTTCCAATATGGTCATAGGAACCAAGTACCAGAATGGAGGCCATAACCGGGACCGGGGGCAGTGTATGGATGGATATAGAGAAGCTAGGATCGGATGTCAGAGCGTTAGATGAAAGAAAGCGGGACAGCTTAACTGGAATGCTTCCAGGAAGAAGAAATCCGATTTCAATATCAATCTCCTTTTCGGGATCATCATCATAAAAGAGAGACAAAGATCCAGGGAATACAGAAGAGGAAATCTGATAAGAGGAAAGAAGCGCGTAGAATCGTTGCCATAAAGCTCCTTCCTCGTAGTAACTTTTCATCTTATGGCGGGTGGAAAGAATCTGGTAAGAAGGAATGGATTTGATGGAGACGTTGTAGTGGACCGGAATGGAATGAGTAGTGGTATCCTTGATGGCAGCAGAAATCTTTAGAATCTGGTTACTTAAGTGCTGCATCTCTTCTTCCAATTCTTCTTTCTTCTGAGTGAGAAGGGCGGAAAAGTCAGACGATTCAATTTGGGGAAGAGCGGTAAGGATTTCATTTGTGGAGAAACCCAGATCACGGAGCAGGATGATTTTTTGCAGGTCCGGGATCTGGGAGGCCTGGTAGAGACGATATCCGGTAAAATGATCGATGAAAGCCGGTTTTAGAAGGCCAGTTTCATCATAGTAGCGAAGCATGCGGATGGATACTTGTGTAAGCTTGGAAAATTCACCGATTTTAAACATAACGACACCTCATTTTTTTAATAAAAAGGGAATGGAACATAGGATGAATCATAAAAGCAAGTAGTAGGATCTAAAATCAATTTTAGGAAAAATAATTATTTTTAATCATTACAGGATTTACTTTTATTATAAAAGAAGTTTTAGAAACTACAAGAAAAACAAAAAAAACAAAAAAGACAAGCAGGGAAGGCTTGTCTTTTTGTTGAGTTGCCATAATATATAGCGATATATTATGGCTGCGTATAATAGGGTGGGAGTAGAAAGTGTTTTAATCACTATCTGAGATAGAGTATACCTGAAATTTGTGTATAAACTGTGATCAAATTATGAAACAAATTTGTCGGATTTTAGGCGTATTTGTATGGAGAGGGAAGCCTTATAGCGGATTTTTGGAGGGAAGGCCGGCGCAGGTGCAATCTGAGCTCCATGATCTGGGATCCTATCTGCGCCGGCCTTCCCTCCCAAAATTTGCTGCAAGGTTTCCTGACCGGCGGGAGAGACAATACATCGTGAACTATGGAATGTAAAAGAGAATAGGAAAAGGACCTGGCTAAAAGCTAGGTCCTTTTCCAGAGTTGTCATGATATATTGGGATGTATATCATAACTGCGTATAATAGGGTGGGAGTAGAAAGTGTCTTTAATCACTATCTGAAAATGATTATAATCGGGAAGTGTGTAGGAATTGTGTTTGAAGTGTGAAAGAAACTTGAAGGTGGAAACGGGAAGAAATGCAGTGGGAATAAGATGCTGCATAAGGATAAAAGAAAATTCCCATGTGTGCAGGTTATCTGGCAAGATACATCCGGCATACATGGGAATTTATCATATATTATAATTGGGGGAGGAGGAGAGAGTGAAAATTACTCATTCACTTTCATAACTTTAGTATAGATAATATTTATGAGCAAACTATGGATAAATTAAAAATGTTTTGTGAACAGTAAAGTTAATGGATTGTTCACATTTGGGGATAAATGGTCCAATAATTTCCTTGATTATTAGGGGGTTGCCATTTTATAATGAGAAAAGCAGTTTCTTAGGATGGTTTAGGGAGAAGTCAGAATATGAATTATAAACTTTTGGTTGATACTGCGGTATTGGCGGGTGAAATTATGTTAGTGAGCGGTGCGGAGACGTACCGTGTGGAGGATACGATCTGTAGAATCTTAAAGACCTCAGGATTAGAGACCTGTGAGGGCTTTGTAGTCAGCACTGGTATTGTGGTGACCTTGTCGGATTCCAGCATTGATGCGATTACACAGGTGAAGCGCGTTGGCGAGCGAAGCACGAACCTGGGAAGGATTTATCGTGCAAATGATATATCAAGAAGGCTTTGCAATCACGAGATTTCAGAGAGTGAGGCTTATGAGCAATTAAAAGCGCTAAAGAAAGAAAACAACTATAAGGAAATGACGCTCTTTATCTGTATTATCTTAACCAGCGTCTCATTCTCGGTGCTATTAGGGGCATCGTGGCTGGAATGTCTGATCGCTGGATTTAATGGGCTGTTTGTTGTGGCAAGTGAGATTATATATGCAAAGATCCGGTTTAACCGGTTTGTCATGAATCTTTGTGTTTCCTTTATCATTGCTGTGACAACGATGGCATTTACCAAATATCTTCCTTTCACCATTGATATGGAGCCGGTAATCGTAGGTTCCATCATGGCCCTTCTTCCGGGTGTTGCGATTACAAATGCGATTCGTGATACACTTCAGGGAGACTATATGTCAGGCGGAGCGAAGGTGATCGAAGCATTTTTGATTGCGTCTTCTCTTGCAGTGGGCATTGGCGGAGGCCTCGCTTTTGGAAGAATCATAATGGGAGGAGTATAGGATGAGCATTCTTTTTCAGACAATAGGTGCGTTTTTCGCTGTTGTGACACTATCCATTATGTTCAGTGTTCCAAAAAAGTATTTGAAATACACCGGAATCGTTGGAGCGGTCGGCTGGTTTATCTATTTACTTATGGATGATACGTTAAAACAGGATGCAGCAATGGCAGTATTTGTCGCTACTTTAGTTGTCGCTTTAATGTCGCATACATTTGCAAGAATCTTTAAGGCACCGGTTACGATGTTTTTAATACCCGGAATCGTTCCTTTGGTACCCGGTATCGGCATGTACCGTATGGCTTATTATATGTTTGCCGAAGACAGCGCGTTGGCAACTTATTATTTTAACTATGTGCTGCAGGTGGCAGGCATGATTGCATTAGCAGTATTTATTATGGATACGCTATTCCGTGTCTTCCAGAAAACCTGATTATATGGAGTGAGGGAGATATTATGAGAATAACTATTGTTGCCGTAGGCAAAATCAAAGAAAAATACTTAACACAGGGAATTGACGAGTACTCGAAGCGTCTTTCCCGTTACTGCAAATTAGAAATTATCGAGTTGGCAGATGAAAAAACACCGGATAACGCATCTTTAGCAGAAGAACTTCAGATTAAGAAGCGAGAAGGCGAACGTATCCTTAAAAACATTAAGGATGGGGCTTACGTGATCGCTCTTGCGATTGAAGGAAAGCAGATTTCGTCTACAGATTTAGCAGATAAGATGCAGAGTCTTGGAGTAAATGGAGAAAGCCATCTTGTATTTGTAATCGGCGGATCATTAGGATTGGATGATGCGGTTATCAAGAGAGCAGATTATCTGTTAAGCTTCTCAAAGATGACATTTCCGCATCAGCTGATGAGAATGGTGCTGCTGGAGCAGGTGTATAGAGGGTATCGGATTATTAACGGGGAACCGTACCATAAGTAGGGGAGAGTTTCACGAAAATAGGAATAACGATATAGATAATGTTCAAAATTAAGCCAGTTTATCTGATATTAAAAAGATATATTGGCTTAATTTATATTCTAAAGGAAATCTGTATTCCGCTTAGCAGATAGATATCATTTGCCTAAGCAAGAAATAATCGTTTTCGGTACTAAGTCTTAGCAATTCATAGTGTAAGCCTTGAAATTGCCAAATGTTTTTTCAAGTACGATTAATTCTGTGGTACATACAGATATAAAATCGTCTGGATGGCTAAAGAAGATCACTCATTTTCCTTTGTAGTCGGACATCTTGAGTGGCCCAAAAGTAGAATTCTCAGTGAAGTCCGGTGCGGTCATGCCTATGGTGAGATGGTTCTGATTTTGCTCCCTGTGGAGTGCCTCCATATAGATATTTATTCAATGGTGTTGTATGTGACATTAAGAAATTGGCTAATTGATCAGAGTACTAGATTTCTAACTAGTACTCTGATCAATTATAATTAGTATTAAGCTGCTTCTATTTGTGAGTTAGCGTTTTGTTGGAGGTATAGTATACTCGATCAACTCTAGCAGTTAAGCAGCATAGAATTTCATGGTCGATGGTCGACATTTTTCTTGAAATATCACCGATACGGATTCCATCCATATCGCCAATCAAAGTAACTTCATCCTCAATATTGATAGAAAGTTCATCAGGAACTTCAAACATGCTTTGATCCATACAGATTCTTCCTACTATATTTAGCAAGGTTCCGTTTACATAGACTTGAGGATTCTTTTGAGTTCTTGAGAAACCATCGGCATAACCAACAGGGATTGTAGCTAGTCTTATACGACGATTTGCAATGTAAGTTCCTCCATAGCTGACTTCGGTTCCTTTTTCGATCCATTTGATATTACTTACTTTTGTTTTTAGAGTTAGAGCTGTTTTCAGTTTGATCTCTTTGCTCACTTCATTGGAAGGATAAGAGCCATATAATGAAATCCCTAAACGGACCATATTAAAGTCACAGTCTCTTTGATCTAAAATAGCAGCACTATTTGAAACATGTTTGATCGGAATATCTAGATTAGATAGTTTCAATTCATGAAGAACCCAATGAAACTTTTCTAATTGTTCATAGGTTGCATCCTTATTCGTAATATCAGATTTTGCAAAATGTGTATAGATTCCCTCAACGATTATATGATCTAAACTAAATATTTTTTTGATATCACTAATTGAAGTTTCATTCACTATAAATCCAATACGACTCATTCCGGTATCAATCTTAATGTGTATGATTGCCTTTTTGTTCTTTAACCTAGCTATATTATTTATTTTCATTGCATAATCTAGTGAATATACAGTAATCCGGATATTATGATCGATTGCATGCTGTAATTTGTATTCATCAATATACCCCATACATAAAATTCAGCTGCAAAAAGTGAGTCTATCAGGATGGCTTGAAATCGCCGGGGTGACTAAAGACATCACCCATTTTCCTTTATCGTCGGACATATTGATTGGACCGAAGGTTGAATTTTCAGTGAAATCCGGTGGGGTCATGCTGATGGTGAGATGATTTTGCTCCATGTGGGGGCTTCCAATAGAAATACATTCATTGGTATTGTATGTTTTAATGAAAGACAATATCCGTTAGAATATAATTATGACTATAATTTAACTGAAAAAAAGAAAATATTGATACCAGAGA
>SVEB01000101.1 GCA_015057635.1 Lachnospiraceae bacterium
ACTTCAACGAGAAAGACGATAGCTTCGAAGTATTAGCAGATCCTGAAGTATTCCGTGATATTCGTGAAGCATTAGAAAAAAGAAAACATCCCTATGGCCCAAGTAGAAGTAACTATGATTCCTTCTACTTGGGTTAAATTAACAGACGAAAAAGACATCAAATTCTTCAACAGAACATTGGATTTACTTGATGAAGATGACGATGTTCACCTTATTTGTATTGGAATTAATTCTGGGTAATACAACGTTGTGATATAATTAACACTAAGAAGGGGGTAAAATATATGAAAATTTTAGTACTTACGGGAAGTTTTCATAAAAACGGAACTTCAGCTTATCTTGCTGAAGAATTTATAAGAGGCGCGAGTGAGAATGGAAATGATGTGTCCCGCATTGATGTGGCACGCAAAGATCTGAAGGGCTGCCTGGGCTGTAATTATTGTAGGCTAAATGAGGCTCACTGTATTCAAAACGATGCAATGGAGGAGATAAAGCAGGCGGTTTTAGGGACAGAAATGCTTGTTTTGGTTACGCCATTATATTTCTTTGGTTTTAGTTCACAGCTTAAAATGGCAATTGACCGATTGTATGTAGTGAATCCATTATTGCAGAGTCAAAATAAAAAGATGATGTTATTTGCAACGTGTAACGATAAGGACGAATCAGCAGTAGCCCCTCTTATTGCTCATTACCGGGCGCTTGTAAACAACTTTGGATGGAGAGATGCAGGAATGCTGATAGCACAGGGATATAATGACAGAGAGTCAATTAAGGATAGTGAGTATGGGCATAAGGCTTATATAATGGGAACAGAGATATAATAATACATATTGCTTGCTAAAAGGTTTGAACCTGCAACATAACTGGGATATGCTAGCTTAGGATGAAGAATAGTCTTTCAATATAGATAAATAGCGGATCCTGGAAATCGAACAATAATAGAATTATACAAGCATTCGGATGTATATGTAAATAGAATGGAATCTTAGCTCTGTAAAGTCATCCAGTTAAGAGAAATTTGATATGAGTTAGGTAGTTCATTTTGTAATGAAGTTATAAAAGATTTGAATTTAGAAGGAGGTTTTTATGAGTATAGATAACTGTGGATTTTATAAAGAAAAAAGATAAAAATTAGGCTTACTATTCGACAAAATTATACATCTTAAAATGTTACAGTATAGATAAAATCTTATGAGGAGGCTACTATTATGTTTCACGCATTGGAAACGGATCGTTTACTCTTAAAAAATATCTCCTTAGATGATACGGGATTTATATTTTCAGAGTTTTCCGATGATGATGTAAATGAGTTTTTATACGATGAAGAACCGATGACAGATGAAAAAGAAGCGGTTGATCTTATAAACTTTTATACCTGCCCTGAGCCAAGAGAACAGCATCGATGGATACTGATACGGAAATCGGATCATGTAAAAATCGGTACCTGTGGATTTCATTGCTGGGATAGAGTGCATAGTGCAATCGAAATTGGCTATGATATGAAGAAGCCATATTGGGGAAATGGGTATATGCAGGAAGCCGTGAGCGCCATGATTCATTTTGCAAAAGAAGATCTTAAAATCAAAACGCTGAAAGCACATATCTATGAACATAACATTAGATCGATGTGCCTTGCAGAAAAACAGGGATTTATATTTAGTGGGGAGACAATAGTATATAATTTCAGGGGAGAAGAGTATCTACATAAGATTTATATAAAGTTACTTATATAAGGCTATGATATGGATTCCTGTATATCAACAGCCGGATATCTGAAAAATGAAAAAGCAGCCGCGTCCTCTAAGAGTACGTCAGCTGCTTTTTTAGTATTTCAAACTCTACAATGCCCATACCGCATACATCTGCCAATATAAGATAGCAAACACGGTTGTAAGAAGGAAGAAGGCGGTAAAGCCGTATTTTACTTTTATTTTTGTTTTACCATGCAAGGACTTCCATTTTATAAGCAGAGTGATAAAAAGGCCAATCATTGCAATACCGATTGCTCCGCATAAACAAAACTGCCATAGATACTGAGAGCTAGGTGCATAAGTTATCAGACGGTAAACTAATAACAGGATGTTTAATAAGAATAACAGCTGTAATCCACATGCAGTGTAATTCCAGGCACGCAATGGAGCAGACACGGCTTCCAGGCCTTTGCGCTTTGCTTTCTTTTTTCGAAGCGGTGTTACAATACATCCGCCAGCTACTAATGTTATGATGGAGTAAACAAATCCGATAGCAACCGCAAGCAGAAGACCGAAGTTTACGATCAGCTCTTTGGTGCTTATCTTTAACATATCCGTATAGGTGTCTGCGATTCTTGGCGTGTCTTTATTTTGATCGTATACCCAGAAGGACTTCAGATCATCCTCGCTGTTGACATAGAAGCTGCAGCCATATACAGATAATGGCCCTTTTAAGATAGTCCGGGCACTTCGGTAGAAACCGGATGGGACTGTGGTGTTGTAATCGGAAAGCGCAGAGTTTTCAAACTTTCCGAAAACAAGCTCCGGCATCTTTGCATTATACACGGTTTCATTTTGCTGATTGGTCATAACCACAAGGCCGGTATTAGAGTCCGGATCGATAAATAGTCCGGAAGAGCATCCGGCAGTATTCCCGCCGTGTGTCAGAACCGGAATCTGAAACTGTACATACCACAGGCCATGGCAGTTGACTGGAATATTGGTATCCCCATAATAGTTGGTAGGGGAGAGCAGCTCATCTAATGTATCACGGTTTTGGAATAATACCGTCTTGTTACCATCTGTCGGCAGCAGTGCCTGTGCAAAGAGAGCAAAGTCACTTAGTGTGCCTGTGCACATTCCGGCAGGATAAAGCGGAATATAATAAAAGCAGTCTTTGATCAGGTTACCTCCTGCAGTATAGCATTGCAGGGATTTTCTCTGCTCTTTGACCCATTCGTTATCGGATAGGTCAACAGCAATCGCGGTATGCTCCATATGAAGGGGAGCAAAGATATGCTCGTTCACATACTCCGAATATGGAATGCCACTTATGCATTCCACTATGTAGGCGGCCAGCGCAGTGCTCCAGTTGGAGTAAGCGGTCACAGTTCCGGGCTCATAAATCTGTGCCGGCTGATGAAGAAGCAGTGCATCCTTAAGTGACAGAATAGAAGCGGAATCTTTCACAAACAGGTCAGAGATCATTTCCTGAAATCCTGCATTGTGATTCATTAAGTTCTTCATGGAAATGGTTTTATCAAAGGTCCGGTTTGATAAAAAGCCATTCGGAAGATAATTGCTGATATCCGTATCCAGGTCGATTAACCCTTGTTCATACAGCTGCATCACACTTGTCCAGATAAGAATCTTGCTTACGGATCCCCATTCAAATACCGTGTTCTCATCTGCTAAAATCTGATTTTCCTTATCGGCATAGCCAAAATTCTGCTGATAGATAATGCCGGATGCATCAAATACGGCAACTTCCATCCCGGCAGTCGTCTCAAGATTCTGATCAACGAAGTCTTTTATTGCCGTTCCGATATTCTCATAAGAGCCTCCGGAAGGAAATTGACGTTCTGCAGCATTTGCCACTATAGGATTTACATGGCAGATGGCCAGAATTAAAATCAGACATAGCGATTGTAATTTTCTCAATAAACTCACCCTGCCCTTTATTAAATTTTGTGTTTTATTAAACTTTAATTATAATATACATTTATTTCCAGTGCAAATGTTTTTTGAGAAAATTTAGGAGAATGATACTAATATTTATAATTTTTTTATTTGTATTTTCTCCCTTGTCTTTATATAATTTTCATTACGACTCAAAAAAGGGAGAAAGATAAAATGAAAGAAAAACAAGGAAAAGGGCTTTTAAAAGGTTTGTTTGTGGACTTTATTGTCTTTATTGTATGCATCTGTTTTATTCAGATATTTAAAAGGGCTTTCGGGGAGGCAAACAGTATTGTAGGGGTAGCAGTGCTGACCGGATGTTTTGTATTTCTAAAAGAAGATTTGGGCATGAAAAAGAAGGAGACCTGCATCTCATTTCTGATGCTTTTTTTAATTCTATCGTTTGCACCGAAGTTAAGCCTTGTGAATCCGTATCTTGGGGCCCTCATCAATCTGGTGGCGATTTTTGCAGTGCTAATCTTGTCTACTTATGAGTACCACAAAGGGAATCATATGGCGTTTGTGTTAGGGTATATATTTTGTCAGGGAAATGATGTGGCAGGGAAGGATTATATCCTTAGAATTGCCGGCCTTTTAACAGGGGCAGCATTACTTTCCTTTGTGTACATGGTAAGTCATAAGAAAGAAGATACAGGAATCGGGTTTGAAAAACTGCTAAAAGGTATCTCGCTTGATAATGAACGGACAAGATGGCAGTTTAAGTTAGCAACAGGACTTACTATCATTATGTTTTTAGGGCAGGTATTTAATGTGCCAAGGGCAATGTGGATGAGTCTTACCGTACTTTCTTTGGTCCGGGCAGATGAAGAAGAGGCACGAAGACGAAGAGGAAAGAGAGTACTGGGTGCATTCGCGGGAAGTCTTTTATTTGTAATAATCATTGGGGTTTTGGTTCCAAAGGAGTATCATCAAATCGTGGTGCTTGCATGTGGGTATATGAGCATTGTTTTAAAGGAGTATTTGCCAAAAACTATTTGTAATGCATTTGCCGCATCTGTATCTGCGATGGTTCTGTTTTCTGTAAAACAGACGGCAATCTTGCGAGTGTTTACGAATCTTGCCGGTGTTATCTTTATTTTGTTCTATATACCTTTATTTGACTTTATTTTAAAAAAATTCAAGCAAATGGAAACTGTGGATTTTAAAAGTACAGTTGAAGAATAAAACAGAAATCCCTTATATTGATAGCGAAAAAAGGCTATTAATGCAATGGTTTTGGAGACACTATTCTTTAGGCTGGTACAGTTGCAAGCATGTCTTGAAAGTGAGGAAATGGATGTTTAAAAAAGAGTTATGTACGTTTGCCGTAGCTTTATCAATGGGATTAGCAATTGCAACTCCCGTCACCACATTTGCAACCGAAACGAATGCACAGGAATTTATCACAAATAAAGAGGAAAACCAGAGACGCAGGGGCGAATTCGATGAAAAGATGAAAAAAGCCCGTGAAAAATGGGATGCTCTTAGTGATAAGCAGAAAAACGAGGTTTATAGTTTACTAGAGCAGGAAGTTGAAGTCGAGACGAAGCTGTTTAAGAAGCTGGTTGACTTTGGCGTAATGGATAAGGCAGATGCTGAAAAATCAGTAAGCTACTTAAATGAATGCCTAAAGAGACTGAAGGAAAGCAAAGCATTTCCATTCGGAAGAAGTAAATAATAAAATCAGTATTCGGATCTTAAATTGTATCGGCTGACCGGTGTTTGTCTGAAAATAGGATTATGGAAAGAGGAAGACTCTTTTGATAGTTTGTGATTTTAGACAAACGCCTTTTTTATTTGCCTACTGTATTTATTTTATAAAATAAGATATAATAATTTCGTCAGAGCAATCTGCTCGAAAATAAAATAAAGTTGCCATTTTACTGGCTACAAAGGAGAAAATAAAATGGAGCGTTTTGAAAAAGGATTCACTCACGGCGGGAAATTCCATGCAGATGATGTATTTGCTGCCGCGCTGTTAACAATTATAAATCCGGACTTTAAGGTGGAAAGAGGCTTTGAGGTGCCCGAAAACTTTGATGGCATCGTATTTGACATTGGATTCGGAGAGTTTGATCATCATCAGGCGGATAAGAAGGTAAGGGAGAATGAAGTCGCATATGCGGCATTTGGCCTTATATTTGAACGCTTTGGCGGACTTTTAATGGATGAAGAAGATAAGGCGAAGTTTGATGAACGTTTTGTACAGCCGCTGGACATCAATGACAATACGGGAGAAGACAATGAGATTGCAAAACTGATTTCTCGTTTTAACCCATCCTGGGATGAGGAAGCGGATACCGATGAATATTTCGAACAGGCGAAGCAGTTTGCTATGACGATTTTAAACAATGAGATCCGTTATTACAAGAGTTCGAAAAAGGCAAAACAGATCGTAGAACAGGAACTGTCCAATGCGAAGGATGGAATCCTTGTGCTTTCTCAGTATATCCCATGGAAGAAGGCTGTGGAAGGAACGGATATCGAGTTTGTTATCTATCCGTCAAAAAGAGGCGGTTACTGTGCACAGGGTGTGCCAAAGCAGTCAGAAGAGGAAGGAAAAGAAAAGCTTTCCTATGACTTTCCGGAAGAATGGAGAGGAAAGACAAAAGAGGAGCTGCCGGAAATCAGCGGCATTAAGACATTAAGTTTCTGTCATAACAGCGGTTTCCTGCTTTCTGCAGGTACCGTAGAAGACTGCATCAAGGCATGCGATATCACAAGAGAGCTTGTGAAAAAAGAAGAAGCGGAATAGAACAATACAAATACCGGATAGATAATTTTCTTTTAAACTGCCTATACTAACGCTAGCGTGGATGGAAGCATCTTACGCTAGCATTTTTATTAGGAGTGGAGAAAATGAATTATATACTATTAGTCATCGGTTTTGTTCTGCTGATAAAAGGAGCAGATTATTTTGTAGAAGGTGCATCCATCATAGCGGAGAAGTTTAAGATCCCTCCTCTGATCATCGGACTTACCATAGTGGCATTCGGAACCAGCGCTCCGGAGGCAGCAGTCAGCATCACGTCCTCCTTAAAAGGTTCGAATGATATCGCAATCGGCAATGCGGTTGGTTCCAATATCTTCAATCTTCTTCTAGTAGTCGGCATTGCAGCATTAATCTGCCCGCTTCATGTAAAGAAATCCATTATTTTAAAAGAGTTCCCATTCTGTATTCTCTCTGCATTTGTTTTAATGATCCTTTCACAGGATATTATGTTCCAAGGGATTGGTTCCAATTACTTATCAAGAGCAGATGGTTTTATGCTGATCGTGCTGTTTGGGATTTATGTGTACTATCTGATCGAACTTGCCGTCACAGGCAGGTCTGACGAATCCAATGAAAGCGAGAATGTAAGTGATACGAAATTAAAAAACGGTTTCCTGATCACGCTAGCTGTAGTGGGGGGCATGGCAGCTATTGTCGGAGGCGGTCAGCTTGTCGTAAACGCGGCTTCTAACATAGCGATATCCTGGGGCATGAGCGAGAGCCTCGTGGGCTTAACTATTGTAGCCATTGGGACCAGTCTCCCGGAGCTTGTTACCTCCATTATTGCAGCAAGAAAAGGCAAAAGTGACATTGCCCTTGGAAATGTAATCGGTTCGAATATCTTCAACGTATTTTTGGTTCTAGGCCTATCTGCTCTAATCTGCAACATGGCCGTATCCGCAGCCGTTCTTTTCGATATGGTGTTACTTCTGATATTTAGTATCCTGGCCTATATCTTCTCCATCACGAAAAAACAAATCGGCCGCATCGAAGGCGGAATCCTATCCGCCCTCTATATCGCCTACATGGTTTTTATCATAATCCGTTCTTAGGAAAATAAAAAAGGCGCAGTATATGGCACTGTGTCTTTTTTGCAATCCTATTCTCATCTTATTTTCAGCCTATGAAAAAAATAGAATCCCATTTCTGTTGTATATTATATTCTTTCGTATCCTTGCACTCTCCGCCCGTCCTCCAGTAAAAAACGCTTGCCATTCAGATGGGGGAACCGTACAATAGAGGAACAGGAAGGAGTTGACCGAGATGAAATGGTACCAGCATTTGAAGACAATCAATCACCACAAATGGCTAGTATTAAAGCATTGCTTTCGGTGCGGTTTGTATAAGCAGGGGCTGTTACATGATATGTCCAAATACACGCCGACTGAATTCTTAGTAGGAGTGAAATACTATCAGGGCTACCGAAGCCCGAATATTGCGGAAAGGGAAGACAAAGGATACACACTTGCCTGGCTGCATCATAAAGGACGGAACAAACATCATCTGGAATATTGGATCGATTACAGTCTGGATGAGAACGAAGGGATGACCGGAATGGAAATGCCGGTAAAATATGTAGTAGAGATGTTCTGCGACCGGGTAGCGGCGAGCAAGAACTATAATAAAGAAAAATATAAAGACTCAGATCCTCTTAATTATTTTTTAAAAGAAGAAAAGCATTACATGCTACATAAAAATACAAAGAAGCTGATACTAAGCCTATTAACAATGTTAGCAGAAGAAGGGGAAGAGACGACATTTCAGTATATTCGAAATGAAGTGCTTCCATCCGGTAAAAATCCGGCAAAAGCGATCTATTCATAGGAATCAAAAGAAATACACGAAAAAGCAAAAAGCAGAGAAAGAAAAGTTCCAAAAATGCCGTCATGACAGCTGATAAGATGTAGGAATACAGGAAATACTAACCGTGAAAAGATACTAGAAACGGTTAGGGGAAAAGCAAATGGAAAGCAGTAAAAGAAAGCAGATTCTGATAGCCGGTCTGATAACACTATGTCTGATGACCGGATGGGTGCTTGTGATTCCCGCAGCTGCCACGGATTTGGCACTAGAGGAGAATCTTCCGGGCGGATTTATAAGCACGGTTATCGGAAATCCGGGAGAACATGCGGAAAGCACGTATGACCATGAGGAGAAAGCATTTTTTATAGAAGGAACCGGTCTTGGAATTGGAGATGAGGGGGAGGCTGCCGACAGTTATCATTTTGTAAGTTATGAACTGTCAGGCGATGCCTCCCTTTCTGCTTGTTTGTCAGCTTATGAAATACAAAGTGCAAAAGAAGGGCAGTTCGGAATTGCATTCCGTTTTGACGCCGGAAGTGTAAAGTCGCCTTACCTGGCACTTTATCTGGAACCGGCTTATCATAAATTCTATGTTTCCTGGCGACAGGCAGAAGGAGAGGAAGCAGAAAAACAAGAGTCTGATACGTTGGAAGAATTGGCGGATTTTTATTATTTTCATCTGGAGAAGAAAGGGAATAATCTGCTGTATGAGGTAGCTTTGGATGCGGAATTCGATAATAAAATTCTGTCCGGAAGCACACAGATTCTACAGATGCCTTCTAAATGGCATGCAGGGTTTGCAGTCAGCAATAAAGGCAGTTATCAGTCGGTTAGAGCAGTTTTTAATCATGTTGTGATAAAATCCTACAGTCAGATCTATTTTGATTCTTCTATAGAGCAGCGTCCGGTCGATACGGTAAAGAATGTGGTGACAGAGTCGCAGAACCAGGCAGTGAAGCTTAGCTGGGATTTGGTTGAAGGTGCGGATGGTTATGAAGTGTACCGATCAGAGGAGTCCGATGAAGATTTTGTGGAGCAGGCAAAAGTGGATGGAAGAGAAAATACATTTGTAGATTTGGCTGTAAAGAATTACAAACGGTATTTTTATCGAATCGTGGCGGTGAATCAGGATGGAGCATCCCATCCATCCGAAATCGTGTCGGCATTTCCAAATCCGTCTAATTCCCAGAAGGTATTACATGGAGCGGATGCAGCTGATTTTACGGTCGTGTCTGAAATCAGTGAGACGGTACTGACATCAGAGCTGATGTTTAAAGGGTATTTTTCTTCCGATGGGATTTTGAACGCATCGATTGATGGGGAGAGGATCATTACGGATATGAGGAAAGAAGCGAAGGACCCTATCCTGATTTCCTTGGAACTTCATCCGGGCAGGAATGTGCTAGAACTGACACTTGAAAATGAAGAAGGATATCTGACAAGGAAACAGTACCAGTTTGTATATCTGGAAAGACAAAATTATGACTATGTTGTAGATTCTTCCTATACCGGGCAGACAGGGAAGACAGAAGATGGAAAACGATATTTTTCTCGTATCCAGGATGCGGTTGAAGATGCGGAAGGGCTTGAAAATGAGAGGTATCGGACTGTGATTTTTGTGCGAAAAGGTGTTTATAATGAACAGGTTCGGATAAAAAGTCCTTTCATCAGCATAATAGGAGAAGACAGCGATAGTACCATTGTCACATTTGAGAATAAATCAGGCGGTGTAAGAGAGAATGCCGTTTTGCATATCAGTGAGGCAGGGACTGGATTTTCAGCAGAGAATATTACGTTTGAAAATCGGAGCAGGACGGACGGGACGGCAACCGACGTTTATCAGCCGGCGGTTGTAAATGAAGCGGATCAGACAATGTTTATTCAGTGCAGGATATTGGGGCAGGCAGGAGCTATGTTTGCCGGAGTTTTGGATACGCTTGCTGCCAGACAGTATTATAGGGACTGTACCGTGCAGGGAGAGACCGTGCTTGTCTCTGGAAATGCACAGGCAGTATGGGAGTCATGCGAGATGATCTTAGAAGAAGGCAAAACGAAAACGGAAAAGATGGTTGTGGCTCCATTTACAAGAAAAAAAGACCGATATGGTTTTCTATTCTATGGCTGTATGCTGTTAAAGGCAAAGAAACTTCAGGCGGGAAGCGCCTATCTGGCAGGAATGGCACCTAAGCACACGGAAAGCTTAGTTTCCCCTGAGGCAGTATTCACAGACTGTTATCTGAGTGATCATATCCGAAAGGAAGGGTATCCGGAAGAAAAGGATATTAGATTCCGGTTTTATGAGTTTGCCAATTTTGGCCCGGGAATGGTTGTGAGTGAATCGAGAAAGCAGTTCGTTTACGAGCAGGCGAAAAATTATACAAGGGAGCAGGTATTTGCAGAGGATGCAGCATTTTTAGAGGATGGAGTAAAAGCATACGAGCAGGATTGGAATCCGTTTGCGACGTCTGATCTTGTAAACTTAGAAATGCTGTATGCAGGCAGGGAGATTCCGCTTACATCTGTGACGGCGGCACGAAAACAGATTTTGTTAAGAAAAGGAGAGAGTACCGAGCTTGAGATTGTTTTTACACCATTTAATGCATCTGACCGAACTTTTACGATGCAATCGCTAAATGAAAGAATTGTACAGATAGAAGAAGGAGAGATAATGGCGAAAGATACCGGGGTTGGTATCGTTTTGATCCTTTCGGGAGAAAGAAAGGATTATGTGGTGATAAGGGTGTATGAGAAAATGCCGTCTTTTTTCAGCCTTCCTGTTATATGGGCAAACGACCGGCAGATTAAAAGAGGAGAGCAGTTTTCCTTATTAGAGGGAGTACACGCTTATGATAACGCGGATGGAGAGATTACAAGCAGTATTGAGATTATAAAGAATACAGTGGACATAGAGCAGCCCGGCATATATGAAGTATGGTATGCAGTGAGAAATAGTCAAAACAGACTGACAGGTAAAAAAATACAAGTTATTGTCAAATAGAAGCCTATTGCATAATAAAAAAGAAAAATATTTTTTATTGTAAGATAAAACGGTCACAAAAAATGGAAGATATCATAATATATAGTAGAATATCCTTTGAAATGAATAAAAGTTGCCTCCTTCTGTTTATAATGAGGGTATTCTAAAAGTTAAATCATAGTATAGAGTTTAGTGGACGAAATTCTATAATGTGTTGTTGCTCATTTGGTCGAAAAAAGGGAGTGCTGTCATTCGTGACAGCATTCCTCTTTTTATGCTAAAAAGAAAAATAAATTTTTTTGGGTATATTGGATCGAGGTGTAATTATTTTTCCGTATTTAGCCGATATAATTGGTAGGCTGAAAATACCCTAAATACGACAAAAGTATGGCATATTATAGGCGTTTGAGCGTATATGCATACAGAATCGTTATCTATGTTTTACGAGCAGCGCGATGTTTTTATTGGACAAAGTCAGCTGTAGAATATAGAAAAGAAACGGAGGATAAAAAATGAAAGAAAAACTTAGAAGAAGACTTGCTTTTCTTCTAGCTGCGGCGATCGTTTTCATGAATTTGTTCCCGCTGACGAATTCAGAAGGCGAGGTAATCATGACACCGCTGTCTGGAAAGGTTCTTGCTGCGGGATCAACAGGAGCGTCCAGTCCGTCTACGACGATCACGACAGAAGGAAAGGATTATACCTTTTACATGGTAAACAACTCGACCCAGATTGAGAAAGGGGAGGGAATTGAAATTACCGGTGAGGGCATTCAGATCGGTATTGACTGCGATGCAGGAAATATGCCAGCAGGAGCTACGATAGAATGGCAGGTATATGACACCAATATTATCAGTTATACAGAAGTAAACAAGTATAAGATATCCGTAAGTGCAGTAAGCCCTGGTTATTCCATGTTAACTGCTATTATTAAACTAAAAGACGGTTCTTACAGCCAGGTATATTGTCAGTTCCATGTTCCGCTATCCATATCCTCATCTAATAAGTCCTATACATCTGAGAAATATGGTTATGACAACAGACAGACAAATGATACTTCTGCCAATAAGACATTACAGCTTTCTGCAGATCCCAAAAGTCCTTATCAGAGCTATCTGATGAAGTTAGACCATGTGAAATATAAAGCTGGTGTTGAAAATATCGGCAGTTCAATCAATGCAAACACTAAAGCAAGCGATATTTTAGATACCAACGGTGCGATGTCACTGGCATGGACAACCAGCAATCCAAATGTCGTAACAGTAAACGACTGTGGTGTTGTAACAGCAGTTGGTGCTGGTTATGCGGAAGTTACGGTGACTACGATTACAACATCGGAAAAAGGCAAAGCAGAGTCGAAGACATTTCCGGTCATCGTTGCGCCACGTGCTTATGATGAAGCTAACAAAACATGGATCGGTGACCATACAATTGAAGCAAAAGAAAGTACGGTTACGATTAAGACAAACGGTCTTGGCGCCAAGAATCTTACCTATGTGCTTCGCAAAGGAGATGAAAATGGCCAGATACTTGATATTGATAAAAATGATTATATGACAGTTAATATCAGCGAGTTTTCCGGGAATGTTACGCTTAGCAATCTGAAAGCGGGTGTATATTATCTGAATATACGTCCGACTTCCAAATTTGCAGAAAACAACTCCAATGTTGTGGATTTGACAATCAAGATTATCGTTCCGGTACGTATGTCACTAGATCCGGCGATCATCACGATGAATGTGGATGATACGTATAACCTGCTATCTGTATTCAATTTTGCTTCCAGCGATTCTCTGATCTATAATACAGGGGGGAGTTTAAGCAATATCGTAACCTATAACAAGGGTACGGTTACAGCGGTGGAAAGCGGTACGGATGTTTTAAAATTCACCTATGATCCAAGCCTCTTTCAGGGGGTTACATCGAATCTGATTAAAGATACGGAATTTCCTATCACATTCCGTGTTATCGATAAATTAGCAATCAGCATGACCAATGCTACTATGTATGTAGGTTCTACACTTCAGCTTCAATTAGTAGCAAGTGATCTGTATACTTCGGTAGACTGGAGTTCCAGCAACGAATCGGTTGCTACCGTAGATGAATACGGTCTTGTTACAGGTCTGAAAGCGGGTAATACGGTAATTACAGCAAAACAGACAATCAATGGTGTAGTAAAGAAAGTAACCTGTAAAATCACGGTGAAGAAGACAATTACCAAAATCGAGCTATCTCCATCCTCCAAAGCGATTGCAGTAGGGGATAATCTGACAATCAATGCAACGGTTACTCCGGATGCGAATGGTGCTTCTTTAAAATGGATCACTTCAGATGCAAATGTTGTAAAAATCGTAGAGCAGGGTAATTTATCCACAACCGTACAGGGTGTTGCCGGTGGTACGGCAGTCATTACTGCGATTAATATGGATAATGTGGTTGTTGGCTCTTGTACGGTAACCGTATATGAATCCATCATGAGTATTAAGTTATCGGAATCTGCGATAACCGTTCCATTATCCTCAAAGTTTTTCTACCTTTATGCAACAATCAGTCCGGAAGCGGCATCTTCCCAGGAAGTAATCTGGAGTAGCAGCAATCCTTCTATTCTGACAGTGGATCAGAACGGTAAGGTAACGTTAAAAAAACCAGGTACCGCTACGGTAATCGTAACGTCCAGAATTGATGCTACCATTACTGCAATGTGTACGGTTACCGTAACAAAAGCAGTAACCGGGATCGCCTTAGATACAACAGCAAAAGAAATGTACGCAGGTGAGAGTTATCGTCTGACGTATCAGGTAAAACCAAGCGATGCATCGAATGCAGCGGTAACATGGACATCTACCAATACCAATGTTGCAACGGTAAATGCAACAGGTCTTGTTACTGCAAAGAATCCGGGTTCTACAGCCATTATTTTAAAGACAGCAGATGGCGGGTACATGTCAATCTGTCTGATCACGGTTAAGAAAGTGGCAACCGGTGTTACATTAGATGCAAAAGACATTACCTTAAATGTCGGCGATTATTATACCCTAGAAACAACCATCACACCGTCGGATGCGACAGAAAGCTCTTTAACATTTGAAAGTACAAATAAGAAAGTAGCAACTGTTTCAAATTCCGGAAAAATTGTAGCAAAGGCAGGCGGAACCTGTGTTATCTTTGTAAAGACTCCAAACGGTGCGTCTGCTTATGTAAATGTTACAGTTATGCAGGGGGTAAGCGGAATCAAGATCAATAAGAGTGAGGCAACGATCGTGGTTGGAGATACACTTGAACTGATCGCGACGATTTCACCTTCCACAGCAACGGATCAGGGTGTGACCTGGAGCAGTTCGAAAAAGGATGTGGCAACGGTCGATAAGTACGGGGTCGTAAAGGGTATTTCCGGCGGTACGACCATCATTACCTGTACATCCGATGATGGGAATTTTATTGCTCACTGCATTCTTACAGTAGAGGAATTTGTGACCGAGATTACCTTAGATAAAAGCTATTATAAGCTTGGTATAGGAAGAACATATAATCTTGTGGCGACCATATCCGGTGAAAAGGCTACGAATAAGACTGTTACATGGAAATCAAGCAACCCTAAAGTTGTTACCGTTGATAAAAACGGTAAGATAAAGGGCATTGCGCTTGGTACAGCAACGATTACCGTAAAGGCGAATGATGGATCCGGGGCAGAAGCAAGCTGCGTGGTTCGTGTATGTAAGCTTGTAACGGGAATTGATTTAGATGTAACATATATCACGCTTGTACAGGGGAAATCCCATACAATCAAGGCAACCGTGTCACCGGCCAGTGCGACCTATAAAACACCGCTCTGGTCTACAGATAACAGTGACGTTGCGATTGTCAATAAGAAGGGTACGGTTACCGCGCTGTCTCCGGGAAATGCAATCATTACGGCAAAAGCAAATGATACATCTGGTGTTTCAAGCCTCTGTTATGTAAAAGTTATCGCACCGGTAGCAAGTACAAGTGTTTCTCTTGCGGAATCCGAAATCATTATGTCTGCCGGTGAGACAAAGACAGTAGGGGTTTCCATTATCCCTACCAACTCCACAGATTCTTATACCTGGAGTTCAGATAATACATTAGTGGCATCTGTAAATGCAACAACAGGAAAGATCACAGCTAAGGCACTTGGTACAGCCAATATCACGGTTATGACGGAATCAGGAAGAAAAGGTACAGTGAAGGTTTACGTTGTAGGTTTAAGCCGTACATCGGTCACCTTAGAACAGTATACAAGCCTTCTGTTAAGTCTTGAAGTAGACGGAACAGGTTCTGATAATATTAAAGTCCGCTGGGATGTAGAAAACCAGGAAATCGCAACGGTTGCAAATGGAAAAGTCACTGCAAAAGCAGTTGGCACGACCTATGTATATGCGGTTGTGAACGGAAGAAAATTAGCATGTAAAGTCACAGTTACGAAGATAAAATAGCTGGTTCCATAAATTGTGCCAGGCAGCTGTCTGAACAAATAGAATCAAGAAGAAAAGCCCCGCATCCGACAGGAGAAACAACCCTGTCGGATGCGGGGCTTTTTTTATTGGGAATGATAGATAGAAATAGGACGCTATCGAAAATTACCATTTCCTGAAAACAAATGTTCGAGAAAAGTATTGCAATCTCCAGAGTGGTGTGCTAGAATGAAACAAAACGAACATATGTTTTGATTATGTAGAAGAAATCGTTACATAACAGAGAACGCCGATAAAAACAGTCAGAGGAACAAAAAGACAGAAGGGTGTTTCATTATATTTCGAATTTAATTTTGAGAGGAATTAGTTCAATCAGGAGGAAAAGTATGTTAGTAAGTCTGCATGTAAAAAACTTTGCGATTATCGATGAGGTAGAGGTTATCTTTAAAGATCATCTTAATATTCTGACCGGAGAGACAGGTGCAGGAAAGTCCATTATTATTGGTTCCATCAACGTTGCATTAGGAGGAAAAGTATCCAAAGATATGGTACGTAAAGGAGCAGACTATGCATTAGTAGAACTGATCTTCCAGTCAGAACAGAAGAATGTGATCGAGAAGTTAAAGGAATATGATCTGCCGGTAGAGGAAGGCGGACAGATTCTGATTTCGAGAAAGATCATGCCGAATGGCAGAACAATCAGCAAGGTAAACGGAGAGAATGTGATCAACCAGGCAGTGAAAGAGATCGCAACCCTTCTTTTAGACATTCACGGACAGCACGAACATCAGTCCTTATTATATAAGACAAAACATCTTGCATTGGTGGATCATTTCGCAAAGGATGAGATCGGAGATCTGAAAGCGGATATCAATGCGCTTTATAAAGAGTATAAAGCGTTAAAAGAAGAACTTGATCATGCAGTTGTGGACGAAGATAAAAGACTGCGTGAGATATCTTTTATGGAATATGAGATCAATGAGATCACAGCGGCGAAGTTGATAGAAGGAGAAGATGAGGAATTACAGAGTCAGTACCGTACGCTTTCTCATGCGAATGCGATCGTAGAGGGAATGTCGGCAGCTTATCTTTATACGGCGGAAGGAAGCACAAGTGCGGCAGATTCTATCAGCAGGGCTGTGAAACAGATGACAAAGATTGCGGAATATGATGAGAACATCGGTGGACTGTTATCTCAGTTATCGGATATTGAGTCTATGCTTTATGATTTTAACAGAGGCGCTTCCGAATATATCGGTGATCTGGGAGATTCCAAGGAAGAACTGACAGCTGTTGAGCAACGTCTTGATATGATTAATCATATGAAATCCAAATACGGTTCTACCATTGAAGAAATCAACAATTATTGTAAAAAATGTGAGGAAAAGGTAGCGCAATATAATGATTATGATGCATATCTTCTGGAATTAAAACACAAGATATTTGTATGCGAAGAACGCTTAGAGACAGAGTGTGGAAAACTTTCAGACATTCGCAAGAAAAAAGCAGCAGAACTTACAGAGAAGATGAAAACAGCCCTGATCGATCTGAATTTTTTAGATGTTCAGTTTGAGATGGTATTTGACCGTCTTTCGGTGTACACATCCAACGGGTATGATGATGCGGAATTTGTAATCTCGACCAATCCAGGGGAATCTTTAAAACCATTATCCAAAGTGGCATCCGGCGGTGAGCTTTCCCGTATCATGCTGGCTATGAAGTCTGTAATGGCAGAAAAGGATGAGATCGGCACCCTGATCTTTGATGAAATTGATGTTGGTGTCAGCGGAAGAACCGCACAGAAAGTGTCTGAAAAACTTTCTGTAATTGCAAATAATCATCAGATTCTTTGCATTACACATCTTCCTCAGATTGCAGCGATGGCAGATGCTCATTATGTGATTGAGAAAAAGACAGATCAGATTACAACAAAGACAGATATTAAGGAATTAAGTGAATCGGAATCGGTAGAAGAATTAGCGAGAATTTTAGGCGGTGCCGTGATTACGGCCAATGTAATGACCAATGCAAGAGAGATGAAAACCCTTGCGAAATCAACCAAACATTACGTAGCATAGTGAGACTTATCGACTTTATTCGATAAGGTTCATCATGCCAAAGTAATTAATGGGTCGGCAGTCTTTAAATCCTAGTTTGAAAATCGGTGAAATACACATACTAAAAACAGAAATAAGGTGATCATAAAAAAGGATATACTTTACGTATATCCTTTTTTGGATACGAAAAGAAAGGCAGGAATTACAGTATGCGTACGAAGACGACTAGGAATAATGCCGATCCGATTTTGAAAAAGTACCGCAGTATTTTAGTGGTTATTCTTATGCTTAATATCGTTGGTATTATTGCATTTACTTCTTACCAGATAAAAACCAATATACCTGACACGATTCGTATTTTGAAAAATAAAGTGGAAGAATTTAATTTTGATGTTCCTTTTCAAGCAGATATTACGACGGAAGACATCGGTGTATTGGAAGTAAATGAGTCGAACGTACCCAGCAATCAGATTCATATCAATCTGAATGAGCCATTTACCCTGCAGTCCAGTGAGACTGGAAGTTATGAGGTAGTGCTTAAGCTCTTTGGCTTATTTGAATTAAAGAAAATATCTTTGGATGTCATTGACTCTGTTGAACTGATCCCGAGCGGAAGACCGATCGGAATCACACTGAAGACAGATGGGGTGCTGGTATTGGGAACTTCGCCAATCTCTGCTGCTGACGGAATGATGTACGAGCCTGCACTTAATATATTAAAATCCGGTGATTATATTATTGGTGTGAATAATAAGGAGATTAAGACGAAAGAGGATCTGATTTCGATTATTCAGAATTGTGAAGGGAAAACACTGAATTTCTTGCTACGAAGAAAGGATGAGATCCTGACGGTTTCGGTGAATCCGGTAAAAGCTCCTTCTGGCGAGTATAAGATAGGCACTTGGATCAGAGATGATACACAGGGTATTGGTACGCTTACATTTATCACTACAACAGGTGAGTTTGGAGCTCTCGGTCATGGGATTACCGATGTAGATACCGGGGTTTTAATGGAAGTTGGAGACGGCGCGATTTATAATGCAGAGATTGTTTCCATTGTAAAAGGTAAAGCAGGGGCGCCTGGTGAATTAACAGGTGTGATCCATCAAAGCGATGCTAGTAGACTAGGAACGCTTTGTTATAATACCGGTCAAGGTATCTTTGGTACGCTTGACTTAAATTCGGAACTTTATCAGAATGCGACTATGATTCAGTATAATAAGCCGATGGAAATTGCATTAAGACAGGAAGTAGAAGTGGGGAAAGCATCTATTTTGTGCCATGTTGACGGGCAGATTAAAGAATATGAAATCGAGATAGAGGATATCGATCTGGCAAACAACAATTTAAGCAAGGGGCTTATTATTCGTATTACGGATGAAGAACTGATTGAACTGACTGGCGGAATTGTACAGGGAATGAGCGGAAGTCCGATTATTCAGAATGGAAAAATCATTGGAGCGGTCACTCATGTATTTGTAAAAGATTCTACCCGTGGATACGGAACTTTTATTGAAAATATGATTCAGCATTTGGATGGTAAAAAATAATCAGATTTTTGTAAAATAAAAACGTAATAGTTCTAAAAATGAGAGTCGATTACTGTCAAATAAGCGCTACACAAAACAATCAAAAATGAAAGACATGCAGTAAATATATAACAAAAAAACTACTTGCCATATGTCGAAAAATGCGATAAAATAGAATTGAAAATTTGGGAATTAATGGATATAATTTTATTATATTAGAATTTACAAAAATTTACAGCTTGTGATTTATATTCATGGTACCATTAACCGAAGGTTGTGTTCTCATGTATCATCCTTAAGAAAAAGAGTACCTTTACAAGATATATCGGCGCCGATTTTGTAAAGAGTCGTTATTCTTCCCTTGTCTAAAAGGCTGTAGAAAGTAATAAAAACTCGTAAGTACGTTCAGCAGAAAGTTTTTATTAGGTCATGTGAGAAGAGCGTGATAAGTTACCTGAGGGAAAGGCCATATGCCGGATAATTATATAGATGTTTATAGGAGGAAATATAATGGGGAAAATAAGTGTAGCGATTGTTGACGATAACTTAAGAATGGTTAATTTACTTGAAGAAATCTTAAAAGAAGACAATGATATCGAGATAGTAGGAAAAGCTGAAAATGGATTGGAAGCGTTAGATATCATCAAGGATAAGAGCCCGGATGTCGTGCTTTTGGATTTGATTATGCCGAAATTAGACGGATTGGGAGTAATGGAAAAGGTTAAAAAGAGCAATGAGTATAAGAAGGCGCCTTCTTTCATTGTGATTACAGCCATTGGCCAGGAAAGAGTTACAGAGAACGCATTTGAGTTAGGGGCTAGCTATTATATCATGAAGCCATTTGATAACAATATGGTATTATCCAGAATCAAACAGATAAAGGGTGATTTCCATAGCAAGCTGATTGATAATCATAAGATGGTTTCTTATGATAATCCAAGCACGTATAAAGAAAGAAACTTAGAAAGCGATGTTACGAACATCATCCATGAGATTGGTGTTCCAGCACATATTAAAGGGTATCAGTACTTAAGAGATGCGATTATGATGTCAGTTGATGATAATGAGATGTTAAACTCCATTACCAAGCAGCTTTACCCATCTATCGCAAAGCGCCATAAGACAACACCAAGCCGTGTAGAACGTGCCATTCGTCATGCAATTGAAGTGGCATGGAGCAGAGGAAAGATGGACACAATCGATGACCTGTTCGGATATACAGTAAGCAACGGAAAAGGAAAGCCAACGAACTCTGAGTTTGTTGCCCTAATTGCAGATAAGATCCGTTTGGAATATAAATTAAGAATGTGATAAGGTAAGCGGGAATCCGAACACAGACTTCCATGCTTGCGATAAGTTACAAAAGGAGAGATCACAGCATGAGAGTTTGCTTTGGTGGCACAATTGCTGCTTACAGATACTTTGGAGTGCATTTTAGAAGTAATTTAAGAAAATCAGCTCATGCAGCTGTTAAAAACAGAAAAGGAAAATCCTATGTATACAATAAAGTTTGATATGTATTCGTTTCCCCCTTTTCTAATGTTGCAGTATCCGATATAATAGCTTGAAACGATAGCTGGAATAATAATGGCAGAATATGAGTTGAATCTATAATAAGCGGTGGAGGCGTATGCAATGAAAAGGATATTATTTGTCGCATCGGAATGTGTACCTTTTATAAAAACGGGAGGATTAGCAGATGTAGTTGGATCTCTTCCGAAATACATAGATAAGGAAAAATTCGATGTACGTGTTATGATACCTAAGTATATGGCTATTTCAGATCAGTATAAATATCAGATGCATTATCGGACTCATTTCTATATTGACCTTGCATGGAGAAAACAGTATGTAGGTGTTATGGAGATGGTCTATGACGGGATTACATTCTATTTTATTGACAATGAATTTTATTTCTCAGGAATGAAGCCATACGGTGACATCTATCAGGATGTTGAGAAATTCGCTTTCTTTTGTAAAGCAGCTTTATCAGCTCTTCCTTCCCTGGATTTCAGACCGGATATCATTCACTGCCATGACTGGCAGACAGGATTAGTGCCGGTTTATCTCCATGATGTATTTCAGAGTAACTCATTCTATCATGGAATTAAGACAATTATGACAATCCACAATCTGAAGTTCCAGGGAATCTGGGATAAGAAGACAATTAAGGATATCACAGGTCTTGCAGATTACTATTTTACGCCGGATAAGTTAGAGGCATATGGCGATGCGAATTACTTAAAAGGCGGAATTGTATATGCGGACTACATTACAACTGTCAGCGATTCCTATGCGGAGGAGATTAAGATGCCATTCTATGGTGAAAACCTGGATGGCTTAATGCGGGCAAGAGCGAATTGTCTGACCGGAATCGTCAATGGCATTGACTACAATGAGTACAATCCGGAGACTGATCCTTATATTTATCAGAATTATAATGCGATTAACTTTAGAAAAGAAAAAGTTAAGAATAAGAGGGGGCTGCAACAGGAACTGGGCCTGGAAGTAAACGATCATATCTTTATGATTGGTCTTGTATCCAGACTGACTGATCAGAAGGGACTTGACCTGGTTGACTATGTCATCGAGGAAATTTGTTCAGAAGATACTCAGCTTGTCGTTCTTGGTACTGGTGATGAGAAGTACGAAAACTTATTCCGCCATTTTGCATGGAAGTACGGAAATCGGGTATCCGCAAATATTTATTACTCCAATGAGCGCTCTCACAAGATTTATGCGGCATGTGATGCATTTTTAATGCCATCCTTATTTGAGCCATGTGGGCTTAGTCAGCTGATGAGCCTCCGTTATGGAACAGTTCCGATTGTCAGAGAGACAGGAGGACTGCGTGATACGGTAGAACCGTATAATGAATATGAAAGCACAGGAACCGGATTTTCATTTGCAAACTACAATGCACATGAGATGTTAGGTATCATCCGTTATGCGAAGAATGTCTTTTATAATAAGAAACGGGAATGGAATAAGTTGATCGATCATGGAATGGCTAGAGATTTCTCTTGGAACAATTCCGCACGCAAGTATGAAGAACTGTATGATCGCATATAGAGAATATGTCCTTTATTGTTAGGGAAGGCACATAATCGTAAAAGAAGGGAAGCATCCCTGTAAGTCGCCGGCATTTGAGATGGTAACATCTCAGATGCCGGCGTTTCTTGATTGAGGGGGAAGTTATCGGGATACCCCTATTAAAAAATCTTCACAATATTTTGACGATTCTGCAAATTTATAGTAGTATAGGTATAAGAAAAAATATGTGACACTCTAGTTACATGAAAAAAGAGAAACAGAAAGAGGTAGAACATGAAACTTGAGAGATTATTCGACCGCCTTGCATATGAATGTAAGCAGGGAGATATGAATCAGGAAGTAAGCAAGGTTGTTTACGATTCCAGAAAGGTGGAACCGGGATGTGTATTCGTATGCATCACAGGTGCAAAGAGCGATGGTCATGATTATATACCGGAAGTAATTGCAAATGGTGCGGCTGCGGTTGTTGTAGAAAAGGATGTGACAACAGCAGAAGGCTGCGTTGTTGTAAAGGTGGAGAACACAAGAGAGGCGCTTGCTTATATGGCAGCAGCTTATTTTGATCATCCGGCTGAGAAGTTAAAGACAATCGGTATTACTGGAACAAAGGGAAAAACCACTACCACTTATATGGTGCATTCCATCTTAGAACAGTCCGGCATTAAGACCGGTCTGATCGGTACGATCGAAACGATCATAGGAGACGAAAGAATCCCATCCGTGAATACAACACCGGAATCTTACCTGGTACAGGAATATTTTGCGAGAATGGTGGATGCGGGCTGTAAATGTGTAGTAATGGAAGTATCTTCCCAGGCACTTATGCTTCACCGTGTATCCGGATTCACATTTGACTTTGGTATCTTTACTAATATGGAACCGGATCATATCGGACCGGATGAACATAAGGATTTTGAAGATTATATGAGATGCAAAGGCCTTCTGTTCCAAAACTGTAAGGTAGGCATTGCAAATGCAGATGATGAGCATATGGAACAGGTGCTTAAGGGGTATACATGCAAGCTTGAGACATATGGTTTGAAAGAAGGAGCCAATTTACGTGCTGAGAACGTAGATTTACACAGCGCACTTGGTTCACTTGGCGTGACCTATGATGTGACCGGTCTTATGGACTTTAAGGTAACTGTGGATATTCCGGGAAAGTTCAGCGTATACAATTCCCTGACTGCCATTGCTATCTGCAGACATTTTGATATTGATGTGGAAACAATTATGAATGCACTTCGCAAGGTGAAGGTAAAAGGAAGAGTGGAACCGGTGGATATCTCCAAACGCTTTACTCTTATGATCGACTATGCTCATAATGCGATGAGTTTAGAGAGTCTTTTAACTACACTGCGTGAATACAATCCAAAGCGTCTTGTATGTTTATTTGGATGCGGTGGAAATCGTTCCCGTGACCGTCGTTTTGAAATGGGTGAGATCTCATCCCGTCTTGCGGACTTAACAGTAGCAACTTCCGATAATCCTCGTTTTGAAGAACCACAGGCAATTTTAGACGATATCTTGACAGGAATCAAAAAAGGTCCTGGAAAATACGTTGCCATTATTGATCGTAAGGAAGCAATCCGTTACTGCATTCAGAATGCAGAAGATGGCGATGTGATCGTACTTGCCGGAAAAGGCCATGAAGATTATCAGGAAATCAAAGGGAAAAAATATCATATGGATGAGCGTGACCTGATTCAGGAAATCCTTACTGAAATGGGTGAGGATGAAAGAACGAAACTTGGTCTATACTTTTTCTAGGGAAGGCGATAGAAATGAGAGAAATGACAGTAAAAGAGATTGCAGCCATTGTAGGCGGCATAATTGAAGGAAGCAGTTCCAATGTGACGGTTACCGGATTTAGCACAAACTCGAAAGAAGGAGATGAACATACTTTGTTTATCCCGGTTATCGGGGAACGTGTGGATGCCCATGATTTTATCAAAGATGCATATGCAAATGGCATGCGTGCGGCGTTCTGGTCAAGAGAAGAAATCAACCAGGATGTCCCGGATATGGTATATATTAAGGTCGATAATACAGTAGATGCGCTGCAGAGATTAGGCGCATGGTATAAAGATCAGTTTTTGATTCCGGTAGTAGGTATTACAGGAAGTGTTGGAAAGACTACGACAAAAGAGATGATTGCGGCTGCTCTTGAGACAAAATATAATGTGTTAAAGACATCCGGCAATATGAATGGTCAGATCGGTCTTCCACAGATGATGTGCAGACTTATGCCGGAACATGATATTGCAGTAATAGAGATGGGTATGAGCATTCCGGGAGAGATGGAGAAGCTGACACCGATTGCTAAGCCGGAAACAGTTGTTATGACCAATATTGGGGTTTCGCATATCGGGCAGCTTAAGACACAGGAGAATATCCGCAAGGAAAAACTCAATATTGTGAATGCATTTTCCAAAGACTCCACTCTTTTGGTAAATGGAGACGATCATTTGTTGAATGAGATTTATGAGGAGTTTGGAAAAGATAAGTCTGCGGACAAAGAAAACACACAAAGCTCTGTTAAAATAGAGGTGTCGGATGCAACAAATGCTGCCCTTGAACTGGCACAGGTTTATACATTTGGCCTGAAGGAAGGATGTACCTTTTATGCAGATCAGATTGAGATAGTTGGAGAGCAGACACACTTTACATTCCATGCGAATTATCCGGATGCAGAAAACGGTATGAAATCCATAGAAGAGCGAGTGGTTCTTTCGGTTCTTGGCAATCATAATGTGTCGAATGCTCTTGCGGCACTGGCAGTGGCGATGAAGTATGGAATCGAACCTTGTGTAGCAAAGAAAGGTCTTGAAGCTTACCGTCCGATCTCGATGCGAGGCGGAATCAGGAAAGTGAACGGCATTACTGTGATCGACGACACATATAACGCAAGCCCGGACAGTATGAAGAGTGCAATTGATGTTTTGACTGCGATTAGCGGAGTGAAGAGAAGAATTGCAGTATTGGCAGATATCCTTGAATTGGGAGAACTATCCGAAAGCTGCCACAGACAGGTGGGCGAATATATTGCCACACAGCCTGTGGATGAGGTCATTACAATCGGAACAGAAGCAGCAGCGATTATGGAAGGAATAAAAGAACATAATAGCGGGATAAAAGTTGCACACTATGATACAAGGGAACAGGCGAAGGAAGCATTAGAAGCTGATTTGGCAAGTGGCGATGCGATTGTCTTTAAAGGATCCCGAGGAATGAAATTAGATCAGTTGGTGAATGATCTGTTTGAAAAAGAAGTTTAGAGGTCAGGACATTCTGATAAGAATGCAAGTCTTTAGGAACAAGAAAAAGAAAATGAATTTGAATCAGGCGGATTTAAATCAAGAAAGATAAGGGGTGCTAAGGTTGCTATATGCAGATATTATTGTAGACATATCGAACGAAAATCTTGATAAGACCTATCAGTACAGTATACCGGCTCATTTAGAGGAAAAAGCAGTGATCGGTGCACCTGTTATTATTCCGTTTGGAAAAGGAAACCGTACGATAAAGGGATATATCCTTTCGGTTTCGGAGACTCCGAAAATCAAAGAAGAATTTATTAAACCGATTGAATCGGTTCCGGAATCCGGTCTTGCCATTGAAGGGCAGTTGATTGCCCTTGCAGGATGGATTAAAGAACATTACGGGGGGACCATGAATGATGCGCTTCGTACTGTGATTCCGGTAAAACAGAGCGTGAAAGCAACGGTAAAAAGGACGATTTATCTCAATGTCTCCAATGAAGAAGGTGTGATTGCCTTAGAGGAGGCAGAAAGAAAGAATTATAAAGCGAAGGCACGATTCTTAAAGGCGGTGGTCAACAAAGGAGAAATTGATTACGAGGTGACGGTAAAACAGCTGTTTGTACCACTTTCCACGTTAAATTCCCTTGCAAAAGCCGGGATCATAAGAATTGAAGAAAACCGTGTCTACCGCAATCCGATTAAGACGATTCAGAAGGAAGAAAAGAAGATTGTTTTAAATGACAATCAGCAGGAGATCGTATCCAGTGTATTAGCGGACTACGATCTGGGCATCCGGAAAACGTATTTAATTCATGGTGTGACCGGCAGCGGAAAGACGGAAGTTTATTTAGATATTATTGAAGGTGTGATCAGACATGGGAAACAGGTTATTATGCTGATTCCTGAAATCGCGCTTACATTCCAGACGGTATCCCGTTTTTACCGCCGCTTTGGTGACCGCATTGCAATCTTAAATTCCAAGATGTCAAAAGGAGAGCGCTATGATCAGAGCCTGAGGGCAAAGAATGGTGAGATCGATATTATGATCGGACCAAGATCGGCCCTCTTTACGCCATTTCAGAATCTTGGACTGATTATTATTGATGAGGAGCATGAAGGCAGCTATAAAAGTGAGATGCCGCCGAAGTATCATGCAAGGGAAGTGGCAGTCAAGCGGGCGAAGGATGTGAATGCCAGCGTTGTGCTTGGGTCTGCCACTCCGTCGTTAGAAGCTTATCTTGCTGCAAAGAACGGCGAATATGAATTATTTAAGCTTAGTGAGCGTGCGAAAGGTGCGACGATGCCGGATGTTCATATTGTGGATCTTAGAGAAGAGTTAAAGAATAAGAATAAATCCATGTTCAGCGGTCTTTTAAGAGAGTTAATCTTAGACAGGCTGGATAAAAAAGAACAGATTATGCTCTTTTTAAACCGCAGGGGCTATGCAGGGTTCGTCTCCTGCCGAAGCTGCGGCTACGTTATGAAATGCAGCCACTGCGATATCTCGCTTACCTCTCATAATAATGGGACACTGCAGTGTCATTACTGTGGTGCGGCACAGACGATGCCGAAAGTATGTCCGAAATGCGGATCCAAATATATCGCAGCATTCGGAACCGGCACCCAGAAGGTGGAAGAGATGGTGAAGAGGGAGTTCCCACAGGCAAGAGTTCTCCGTATGGATGCGGATACAACTAAAACCAAGAATTCTCATGAGGAGATTTTAGCTGCCTTTGCAAATGGAAATGCGGATATTTTAATCGGAACGCAGATGATTGTAAAAGGGCATGATTTCTCCAACGTCACATTAGTTGGCATACTTGCGGCGGATTTATCTTTGTATGCAAGCGATTATCGGGCCGGAGAGCGTACTTTCCAGCTGTTAGCGCAGGCATCCGGAAGAGCAGGCCGTGGAAATAAACCGGGTGAAGTTGTGATTCAGACCTACCAGCCGGATCATTATGCCATTACAGCTGCGGCAGAGGAAGATTATGAACAGTTCTTTTCCAAGGAAATGAATTACCGGAAGATGCTTAAGTATCCGCCGGCTTCTCATATTATGGCAGTACTTCTTGTATCGAAGGATGAAAAGAAGGTTGAAATGGCAGGAAAGCTGTTAAGCGGGGCTGCCGATGAGTGGCTTAGGCGGACCGGAGTGCGGGAAGAAACCGATATTATCGGTCCAAGTTTTGCAAATCTTGCAAAGGCAAACGACTTTTTTCGCATGGTCCTATATGTGAAACAACAGAAGTATGATATACTGACAGGGCTGAAAGATTTCTTGGAAGAATATCGCCTTGTCAGCAGTTATTTTGAAGCAATTAATGTTTCTTATGATTTTGACCCAATGAATGGGTACTAATATTTTTAAAACCAGAAAGGATGAAGAGCTATGGCAATTCGTAATATCAGAGTAATGGGGGATCCAATCCTCAACAAAACATCAAAACCAATCACAGAAATGACAGATAAAATTCAGACATTAATCGACGATATGCTTGATACTATGTATGAAGCACAGGGCGTTGGTCTTGCAGCTCCACAGGTTGGCATCTTAAAGAGATTAGTTGTAATCGACTGTTCTATGGAAGGGGATGACCCAATCGTATTAATCAATCCGGAAATCATTGAAGTATCCGGTGAACAGTGCGGAGATGAAGGCTGTTTATCCGTTCCTGGAAAAGCAGGACAGGTTACAAGACCAAATAAGGTTAAGGTAAGAGCATTAGACCGTCATATGAAAGAATTTGAAATGGAAGGTGAAGGTTTATTAGCCAGAGCATTCTGCCACGAAATCGATCATTTAGATGGTATTCTTTATGTAGAGAAGGTAGAAGGTGAACTTCACAGCTCTATGGCAGAAGAAGACGAAGAATAAGGAGCGGATAACGATGAAGATAGTATTTATGGGAACACCTGAGCTCGCTGCGGTTATCTTAGAAGACATGCTTGCAGCGAAGGAGGATATCATTGCGGTTGTGACGCAGACAGATAAGCCAAAGGGCAGAGGAAAAGAAATGGCAATTTCTGCTGTAAAAGAAGTGGCATTAAAACATGATATCCCGGTATATCAGCCGATGAGAGCAAAGGATGAGGCATTTATCGCAGAAATGGCAGCTTTAAATCCGGATATGATCGTAGTGGCTGCGTACGGAAAGATTCTTCCAAAGGCGATTCTTGATATGCCAAAATACGGATGTATCAATGTGCATACCTCTCTTCTTCCAAAGTACCGCGGTTCTGCTCCAATTAACTGGGTTGTCATTGATGGGGAAGAAAAAACTGGCGTTACGATTATGCATATGGATGAAGGAATTGATACCGGCGATATGATCTTAAAGGTAGAAGTTCCGATTGAAAAGAAAGAGACAGCAGGAACTCTTCATGATAAGTTAGCTAAAGCAGGATCCAAAGCGCTTTTAGAAGCGTTAGGACAGATCAAAGCAGGAACTGCTAAGAGAGAAAAACAGGATGATTCTTTAAGCAGCTATGTGAAGATGTTAGATAAGCAGTTGGGCAATATTGATTTTAATAAATCAGCAGTAGAAATTGAACGCTTAATCAGAGGATTAAATCCTTGGCCAAGTGCATTTACTTCATTAGGCCAAAAGACATTAAAAATCTGGGACGCTGATGTATGTGAAGACGAAGAGTTAGTAAAGCAGGCTTCTTCTATGGAAAATGGAACCGTTGCATTTGTACAGAAGAATACATTCTATATTAAAACAGGGGATGGTCTTTTACAGATCAACGAGCTTCAGTTAGAAGGAAAGAAACGTATGCATGCAGGAGATTTTCTGCGTGGCGTGGCATTAGAAGCCGGTACGAAACTTGGCTAATATAGTCTTTTATAAAAATTTAAGATAGAGTTTACAGAATAAACGTAATTTTGTGGTAAGCTTGATGGAAAAGAAAGAGCAAAGGCTCTGACAGGAGACTGCAGGGTTCTTTGCGAAAACAAAATTACGAAAAGGAGATGTCAGTATGCCGTTTTATTATTATGGATTTGATCCGACGTATATTTTAGTTTTAATTGGTGTTGTACTTTCATTATTAGCATCAGCAAAGGTAAAATCCACGTATGCAAAATATCAGGGGGTACGGGCTATGTCCGGGCTTACCGGGGCGCAGGCTGCTGAACGGATTCTGCGTCAGGCAGGCATCTATGATGTGAGCGTTCAGCATATCTCAGGAAATCTGACCGATCATTATGATCCTAGAAGCAAAGTGCTTAGATTGTCAGATAGCGTTTACGGAAGTACAAGTGTGGCAGCAATCGGTGTAGCGGCTCACGAGTGTGGCCATGCAATTCAGGATGCGAAATCGTATGCACCTCTTAAGTTTCGAGGTCTATTAGTACCGGTTGCCAATTTCGGCGCAACGATTTCCTGGCCTCTAATCTTAGCGGGCCTTTTATTTGGCGGGATGCAATCCTTGCTTACGTTAGGCATTATTATGTTCTCCCTTGCAGTGCTCTTTCAGATTGTGACACTGCCGGTAGAATTCAATGCATCAAACAGAGCGATAAAGATTCTTGGGGAATCCGGAATTTTATATGGCGATGAATTAAACGCTACAAAGAAAGTATTAGGAGCGGCGGCACTGACCTATGTGGCAGGGGCGGCAGCATCTATATTACAGTTATTACGTCTTATTATTTTATTTGGTAACAGAGACCGAAGAGACTGATGAAAATTACAAGTTAGGAAGGTCATTCGTATGAACACAAGAGAAGTTGTGCTTACAATGTTAACGGAAATTTTAGAAGAGGATAAGCAAAGTCATCTTGTGATAAGCAGGTCCTTATTAAAATATCGTGACGCAGATAAAAAAGACAGAGCATTTATACAGAGGCTCTGCGAGGGAACAATCGAGCATCTGATGTTTCTTGATTATGATATTGAACGTTTCTCCAAAGTGAAAGTGAGAAAGATGAAGCCCGTGATCCGCAATATCCTGCGTATGGGGATGTATCAGATCAAGTATATGGACAGCGTTCCTGCAAGCGCAGCCTGTAACGAGGCGGTTAAGCTTGCGAAGATGAAGAAATTCCAGGGATTAAGCGGTTTTGTAAACGGAATTCTTCGAAATGCTGCAAGAAATAAAGAAATCCTCTTTACGCTTCCTGAAAATATGCCAAAGGAAGAACAGCTTTCCATCCGTTATTCCACACCCCTTTGGATGGTCAAGGATTTCTTAAAGCGTATGGACTACGAAGCAACGGAGCAGATGTTAAAGACATTTGAAGAACCAAAGAAAATGACAGTTCGTGTGAATGAGAGCAGAATCAGTTTAGAGGAATTCGATCAGATGTTAGAGAAGGAAGGAATCACAGTTAATAAAGCGGCTTATGTAGAAGAAGCCAGATATTTAAGTGATTTTGATTCTCTTTTTGATATAGCGGCATTTAAGAAGGGCTATTTTGCCGTACAGGATGAAAGTTCTATGTTAACAAGCATTGTGGCAGATCCAAAAAAGGATGATTATGTAATCGATGTTTGTTCTGCTCCGGGTGGAAAGGCACTGCATTTAGCAGAGATTTTAACAAGGAAGCAGAATGGCGATAAAAAGGCAGCTGGTTTTATCGATGCAAGAGATAAAACCGACTATAAAGTATCGCTGATCAATGAGAATATAAGCCGACTTGGTTATACTAATATAAAAGCAAGTGTGCAGGATGCATTAGAACTTGATAAAGACAGCATCGCAAAAGCCGATGTGGTAATTGCGGATCTTCCATGTTCCGGTCTTGGCGTTATCGGAAGAAAGCCGGATATCAGACAGAAGATGACAAAGGAGATTCAGCAGGATATCGTCTCCTTACAGCGCCAGATTTTAGATGTGGTGCATCAGTATGTGAAACCAGGCGGTGTCTTGATTTTTAGTACCTGTACCATCAATACAGAAGAAAATGAAGAGAATGTATCTTATATTACGAATAAACTGGGACTCCTTCCGGAAAGCTTAGATGCCTACCTGCCTGAGAGTCTGCATTCGGATACAACGAAGAAGGGGTATCTTCAGCTGATACCAGGCATGCACCAGACCGATGGGTTCTTTATCAGCAGATTTCGCAAAATAAAGGAATAGAAATGTGAATGGAGTATTCATGGAAAAAGTAGATATTAAATCTTTGACAATAGAAGAATTAAAACAGGAATTAGCCGGAATGGGAGAAAAACCATTCCGTGCCGGACAGATTTATGAGTGGCTGCATGTAAAGTTAGCAAGAGGCTTTGATGAGATGACCAATCTTTCCAAGGACTTACGTAATAAATTAGAAGAAAGATTTGAATTTGTCTCTTTAAAAATGGTTGAGAAGTTTGAATCTCAAATCGATGGAACCTGCAAGTTCTTATTTGAATTAGCAGACGGTAGTATTATCGAAAGCGTTCTGATGAAATATCAGCATGGAAATTCGGTATGTATCTCAACTCAGGTTGGCTGCCGGATGGGCTGCCGCTTCTGTGCTTCTACATTAGGAGGACTGGAGCGAAACTTAAGAGTATCGGAGATGTTAGATGAGATTTATTCCATTCAGAGAATTTCAGGGGAAAGAGTCAGCAATGTCGTATTAATGGGAACAGGCGAACCGCTTGACAACTATGATAATGTAGTTCGTTTCCTTCATATGTTAACAGACGAAAAAGGGCTTCATATCAGCCAGAGAAATATTACGGTCAGTACATGTGGCCTTGCAGAGCGGATCCGTGATTTTGCAGATGAGGATTTCGCAGTGACGCTCGCACTTTCCTTACATGCTCCGAATAATGAAGACCGCAGAAAGATCATGCCGATCGCAAATAAGTATAATTTAGATGAAGTGTTAGCGGCATGCGATTACTTCTACGACAAGACAGGAAGACGAATCAGTTTCGAGTATTCCTTAGTAGAAGGCGTAAACGATAACGCAGAACAAGCGATGGAATTAGTTCGTCTGGTAAAGGGCAAAAACTGTCACATTAACTTGATCCCTGTCAATCCAATCAAGGAAAGAGATTATAAACGCTCAACCGGAAAGAATATACAAAATTTCAAAAATATACTTGAAAAAAACCGAATTAATGTTACTATAAGAAGGGAAATGGGGGCAGATATTAACGCTGCCTGCGGTCAGTTACGTAAGAGCTATAAAGATAAATTAACCAGACAGGGAGGGGAAGTACAATCGTGAAAAGTTTTTCAATTACCGATATTGGACAGAAAAGAGAAATAAATCAAGATTTTATTTACTGTAATCAGAACTCTGTCGGTGCACTTCCGAATTTGTATATTGTGGCTGACGGTATGGGAGGCCATAACGCAGGAGATTATGCATCTCGCTTTACTGTGGAAACCTTTACAAATTTGATAGTGAATAGTATTGCTAAAACTCCGATTGGTATGATCGAAACTGCAATCAATAAGACGAATGATCTATTAATAGCGAAAGCAAAAGAGCATAGTGATCTCCAGGGCATGGGGACTACTTTTGTGATG
>SVEB01000102.1 GCA_015057635.1 Lachnospiraceae bacterium
ATTGTATGACAATAAGTGAGCTAGATTTTTGAGTATAGTAATTATAATTAAATCTATTCTTATTTTATATATAAGCATGTCAAGGAGAAAGATAGTTTATTTACTTCTCCGACAGGGAAAAGCCCTAGTTTAGATGAATTAGAAAATCTGAATAGAGATGCTATTTATAATGTTACAGGTGCATAGACTACCATAGCGAAGGAGAAAATTACATAAGACTCTTATCCTGTTTCTCTCGACTTCTTCCGAAACTGCAACGGCGTTAACCCCGTTTTTTGCTTAAATACCATCGTCATATTCCCAGGATATTTAAACCCTGTTTCCAGTGCAATATCAGTAATCGAATAATCCGAGTTTAATAGTAAATTTTGTATATGTCGGATTCGAATGGATAGCAGGTATTCTGTGTAGGATTTACCGATCTGACTTTGAAACAGCCTTGAAAAATATGCTGTGGAGTAGCCGGATATCTTTGCCACATCATCAATGGTCAATGGTTTAGCAAAATTTCTCTCCATGTAGTAGATCGCTTCGATAATCTGTGGAGAAATAGGTGTGGTATGTATCTTGGAATCTTCATTTTGCAAACTGTGCGTATGCAATAGTATGAGAATGCGGGAAAGGATACATTGCAATTGAAAATCACGGTACGGAGAAGCTTCTTCGTATTCGGAGAGCATTTCCCGAAATAATTCTTCCATTTTGCCCTGGTACTCAGGTGAGAAATGATGGGAAGGATTCTCATAAATACTATCTAAAAACTGGATGCCGAATTGATCTGTTAATGGCTTTACAAATTCGGGCTTGAATTTAATTAAGATACGCTCATAGATCTGATTAGAGGCAGGAATTGTCCGATGGTAGACGTATGGTGGGATCGCACCGACATAGCCCTGATGCAGGGGGAAATTCATGGTGGTTGTAATAGCCATACGGTCTCCGCTTAAAAGATAAGCAAGGGAATAATGATCCGATGCTGCTTGTAAGGATGGCATTTTATACTGTGCAGCAAATTTTTTATATGTAACCTGTATCTGTTGTCCTTCTGGTAAAGGGAATGGCATAATGCTCCTTTCGTATGTCATGAAATCATAAAAATGAATTGATATTCCTTTGAAAATCATAAGAAAAATATGTTTTTTTGTTCTATTATTATTTTAACGATCGATTAAATGAAAAACAAGGGGCAAAAAATATGGAACGTAAGAAAAAAGTAGATATGACAACTGGGCCAATTATGAGGAATGTATTTTTATTTGCGATTCCAATTATCCTTGGGAATATACTGCAACAGTTATATACCACGGTGGACACGTTAGTGATTGGACAGTTTTGTGGTTCCACATCGTTAGCAGCAGTTGGTACCAGCTCACAGCCCGTAGAAGTTTTATTATGTATTTTTTTGGGGATTGGAGTCGGTGTTTCTATCTTGACGTTGCAATATGTCGGTGCAGGCAAGAAGGAGAAAATGCACCAGGTTTGTGAGACTTCAGTTCTCTTTGTATACAAGAACAGGGGGACAATATGATTCATTTTTCAGTTGATGATTTTATCTTAAATTTTGCAGACTTAACAGCACAGAAAGACAGGTATCCGTCTATTTTCAACCAGCCGGTCTTTTCATTTTTTCAAAGAATGCATGAAGAATATGGTGCGGTTTTTTCACTCTACTGTTTCGGCAAAGATTTAAAATCCGGTTTTTTATTAGAGGATGTGACACGAGACTATAGAAAAGAATTTGAGGAGAATGCGTCGTGGCTTAAGTTTGGTTTTCATGCGATGGATTCAGAGGCAGTATACGGTGACAATAGAGGGACCAGAACCATTAACAGAGATGCCGATCAGGCATTGGACGATTATCAATATGTAATGCATCAGCTTTCTGAAATCGTGGGAGAGAAAGCAATCGATACGGTACCTCGTATTCATTTTTTTGCAGGGACAAGCGCATGCTGTATGGCATGGAAGAATGCGTATCATGGGGTTACCGGCCTGATTGCAGCAGATGATAATAGAATTTCATATGATCATAGCGATAAACAGCATGAGTGTTTAGTACGTGAAAATGTTATATATGATGAAGAAAAAGAGTTGTATTTCTGGCGTACCAATATTCGTTTAGAAAATGAAAAAGAGGAAGAAATATTAAGGCAAAAAATTAGAAGCTTTCAAGGTAAGTGCCAAATCGTGTTTACGCATGAATGCTATTTGAACGAGGTGGAAATGCAAAAGAAAATAGAGCTGTGTGCAAGAGAGGCTAAGAAAGTTGGGAATCCATCTGAATTTCCTATGAATTGCATCTAATAGAATAATTAAAGTAAATGCTTTACATGGATAAGTTTGACATGTAAAGCATTTATTTGTATAATCAAAAATACGGCTTCAGGGCTCGCAGTACATAGGAAGGAAAAGGGAAAATGAAACGTAAATTACATAAGATGACCAAAATTTTCATTTGGTGTATAGTACTAATGATATCCGTATTTTTTATGCAGTACACAGTAGAGGCTGCCCAAAATCCATACCCGGCAAAGAATAGTATTACGGTGTATGTAGGAAATAGCAGCAATATCGTGATGCGCAATGTAAAGACAAGTGATAAAGTCACATATACAGGCAGTAATAACAAGATAGTTAAAGTATCGAAAGATGGCTGTGTCACTGGTATTAAGCTGGGAGATGCGACTATTAAGATAAAGGTTGTAAGGAATGGCAAGACGTATCAATCAACTGTCAACGTGACAGTAAAGAATCCATACCTATCAATAAAGCATAATAGCGCTGCACGTAAAGTGGGAGATACTTTTACATTTACAGTGAAGAATGCCGGGCTTAGCAATATAAAGGTGAAATGGACTTCCAGCGATCCATCTGTTGTTAAGATTGATCCAAACACCGGAGAAATGAAAGCGCTAAAACCTGGTAATGCGGTCATTACAGCGAAAGATACGATAAGCGGTAAGAAAAGCATCAAAAAGGTTGAAGTTACATATACAGACAAGCAATTGAAGAAATTAGGGTTTGTGGTTGAGGAGTATTATTATTCTGGAGAGTACCATGTAGTACTTTGTGAATATACAGGAAAGAGCAAGACAGTTGAGATTCCGTATGGTATTGAGGAAATAGAAGAAGAAGCATTTATAAATAGCAATATTACAAGCGTTACGATACCGGAGACGGTTTCAAGCATTGGGTCCAGCGCTTTTTATAACTGTGACAAATTGGAGGAGATACGAATTCCGGATAGTGTGACTGAAATCAGCATGTATGCATTTGAGCAATGCAGCAATCTGAAAAAAGTGACCCTTCCAAATCAACTTGAAATCATTGAAGAGGGAGTATTTTTTGAGTGTACTTCTTTGGAAGAGATCAGCATCCCGGATACCGTGAAAGAGATCGGAGACAGTGCATTTAATCTATGTAGTAATCTGAAAAAAGTGACCCTTCCAAGTCAGCTTGAGATCATTGATTGGGGAGCATTTTATGATTGCACTTCTTTGAAAGAAATCACGATACCGGATAGCGTGAAAGAAATCGGAGAGTGTGCATTTTATAATTGCACATCCTTGACAAAGGTGAAATTGCCAAAGAATCTCACTATTATTAAAGATTGGGCATTTGCATCTACACCTGCATTAAATGAGGTTATTTATGAAGTCTCGGAACAGACAAGCAAAATGAAAGTACAGGATTATATATGGCATCAAAGTGGCATATCGCTATATAGGCTTTATGAAAAGGGATTATATATGTTCTTATCGGATAGTGAGGTCGCAGATTATACACTGGCTTTGGCATGCATGGAAGAGATGAATATCCTCGATTCAGATCCACAGATCGAAAAGATTCGCAAGGTACACGATTGGATGGTATATGAAATCTCTTACAGCTACAAACAGTTTATGAAGCGTTATGAGACTGAAAGAACTATGGTTGATATTGTGCTTAAAGATCGTTTTGCTATCTGCTCCGCTTATGCGAATACATTTTCCATATTTATGGAGATATTAGGGGTGCCTTGCATTGAGGTGTCCAGCGATGAAATGAATCATGCCTGGAATATGGTAAAGCTGGATGATGGTCATTGGTACCATGTTGATGTTACCTGGGATGATCCAGGGTATGATGATGAGGTATGGCTGAAGGGATGGCTTAATTATCAGCATCTGATCCGCAATGATAAGGGAATCGGAGAAAATCATAAGGGCTGGAATGAGGATGCACCTGTTGCGGATGGAACTCAGTATGAGAACTACTTCGATCATAGCTACATTGTAAGGCTTAACTAAAGAATAGATAGGTTTATGTAAGAAATCTAAGCAAGTAAAATATGGTGGCGTCATGCAAAGACAGTATGGCTGCTAAAACATTATAGTTAAAAAATGTTTTAGCGGTTATGCATTCTTAGTGTGGCACCACCATTTTTTCTTAAGTAGTAAGAAGACGGTTTGAAGGCAATTATAGAGGATTTGCAATTAAAAAATAGAAGTTCATTTTTTCTTGTATCAGTTTGTGATTTGAATATTGAAAGATGCCAAATAAAGGAATAAAATGGTACTATACGGCCGTTATTCTCCACAACCACTCAATGATCGAACGGAGAAAATAATCACCCGGAGGAAATGTAATGTTAGAGAAGAACCCGCTTCATAAAGAGCACGGCCTCTTTCGAAACATGTGGTATATTCTAAAGAAAATGGTGAAGTACGATAGACGATTCCTTTATCTGTTTCCGATTGGAATCCTATGTTTGCCGACGATGAATTATCTATGGACGTTTATCTCGAAATTCGTCATCGATATGATTACGGGGGAGAGAAGCTTAAAGGAACTTTTGTATCTGATGTTAGTCTTTACTGCGATTCAGATTGGTTCTACGATGCTAAATACCTATTTCTATTCTCATTGGTGGAATTTTGTCAAAATACGGTTTCATATGATGAATGAGAAGAATCAGAAGGTGATGCACATACTGTATTATCATCTGGAAGATCCGAATGTACTGGACTGTTACCAGAAGGCGGAGAATGCATGCAACAATAACAATGAGGGCATTGAGGGCATGATGAGGCAGATCATGGATCTGTTTCAGTCATTCGCGGTTGTACTTGTTGGTCTGTTTATCTTAGGAACCATGAATCCATTTATTATGATTCTAATGGTTGTCATTTCTACTCTTAATTTCTTTATCAGCAATAAAACCAATGCAGAATCAAAAAAGACGGTATGGGATCCGCTCGCACCCTGGTGGAGAAAACGGAATTATATGCAGAATATCACGACGGATTTTAAGGCGGCTAAGGATATTCGAATGTTCGGTCTTAGGAAATGGCTGATCGAGAAGTATCGGAAGCTAAATGAGACCAGGCTGGATGCGCAAAAACGAAATGCGAAGCTCTGGCTTAGAGCTTCTCTTGCAGCCGGCATCCTTGCTATATTGTCTCGGATTATCGTGATCGGATGGCTTATTTATGCAACGGTTATGAGGGGGCTTACGATCGGTAACTTTACGTTATATTTTGTATCGGCGCAGACATTTTATGAGTACATATCAAAGTTATTGAATTGTATCAGCAATCTTTTGGCACGGAGCCGTGAGGTGGATGATTTCCGCAGCTTTATGGAGTTTGATGGAGGTGATCGGGATACGTTAGGATTAGATGTACCAAAGGATACGACGTACGAGTTTACCTTTCACAATGTGTCGTTTCATTATCCGAAGGCAGAGAAATATGCCCTACGGCACTTGAATCTTACGTTAAAGGCCGGAGAGCGTCTTGCTGTAGTTGGCTTAAATGGGGCAGGCAAGTCGACTTTCATTAAGCTTTTGCTTCGGCTTTATGAACCGAGTGAGGGAGAAATCCTGCTAAATGGGGTGAATATTCAAAAGTATAACAGAGACAGCTATTACCGTGTGTTTGCACCGGTGTTTCAGAACGTGGAACTGTTTGCATTTCCGCTTGCCCAGAATGTGTCGATGCAGGCTCTGGATCAGACGGATAAGAAAAAGGCGGAGCAGTGTCTTTTGGATGCAGGGTTTGGCGAACGGCTCCGGGCGCTTCCGCATGGAGTGGATACGCAGATCTTAAAGGTGATAGATGATGACGGTGTGGATCTGTCCGGAGGGGAGAAGCAGAAGTTAGCGCTTGCAAGGGCACTTTATAAGGATGCGCCGGTTGTTGTGTTAGATGAGCCGACTGCTGCCTTGGATGCGTTGGCGGAAGCAAAGCTGTATGCGGATTTTGACAAACTGATCGGAGGAAAGACAGCAGTCTATATCAGTCATCGGCTAAGTTCCACCCAGTTCTGCCATCATGTGGCGATGTTTGTGGACGGTGAGATGAAGGAGTACGGCACGCATAAGAGCCTGATGGAGTTAGGCGGAGCGTATGCGAATATGTTCCATGTGCAGGCGCAGTATTACGTGGAGGATCCGGAGCACGAACAAGAGCAAGAAATGGAAGCGGAGGTGACTAAAGGTGCCTGAGAAAAGCAAAAATAAAACAAAAGAGAAGGTTACAAAAAAGACACTTTTCTTTATGCTTCGTACTGCACGAAAGGAAAAGCCTATGCTTTTTCTACTGTATGGTTTTTTATTTTTAGCGGATATCATGGAGAAGGTTCAGGTTATCCTGCTTCCGAAGTTCTTGCTGGATGAACTGGTGGCAGTGCAGAGGGGCGAAGCGTTACAGGATCATATTCGCAGGTTGATCGGCTACGTGATCCTTTATATGGGATTAGCGATCGCATGCAGCGTTATGCGGAATATAGCGAATAATAAGAAGGATGTGCAGGCAGAGTGGTTTAATGAGTTTTTTGAGACCGAGTTAGCGGACAAGGCGTTAAGGATGGATTTTGAGCATACGGAGGACCCAAAGGTGCTCGAGCAGTTAAATAAAGCGAAGGAAGGTATCAGCTGGTACAGCGGAGGCGTGGTTGGCATACTGGATACCTTTTATCGGATTTTGATCAATATCGTGATATTAGCGGGTGTTCTTGCGATTATTTTAGTTACCTGTCCGCTTCTGATCCCGATTCAGCTGTCTGTTTTATGCTTTATTACATACTGGAATGCGAAACGAAATAAGGTGGAAGTGGAAAACTTTTTAAAACTAGCCAAAAGCAATCGTATTTTCTTTTACGTGCTGTATCAGCTGCCGAATTTTCAATATGGCAAGGAGATCAGGCTTTATGACAGCGCGGATATGATGGGAGAGCGTGCGAAGGATATGTCCTATGAACAGCTTAACATCTGGAAGGATAGTGAGAGGCGCAAGCGGAAGGAAAGTCATAAGATGGATGTGATCAATTCATTCCGGGACGGAATCAGCTATTTTTATATTGGATATCTGGCACTGAAAAAGAAGATCACGCTCGGTGAATTTTCAATGTGCGTGGAATCCGCATCAAGCCTTTATTGGAGTTTGAACGGGATTGTAAGCGGATGGCAGGATGTGACGAAACGATGCAATTATGCAAGCCAGTTTTTGAAGTTCTTAGAGTATTCGGATACGATGCCAAAGGGAAATCAGGCTGTGAAGAAGCAGCCGCATACGATTGAGTTTGTGCATGTTGGATTTCGCTATCCGCGGACACAACGTTTTGTACTCCGTGATATTAATTTAACCATACAGCCGGGAGAGCATTTGTCCATTGTGGGGTTAAATGGGGCAGGAAAGACGACTTTGATCAAACTGCTTTGCAGGCTGTACGATGTGACCGAAGGCAGGATTTTAATTGATGGGGTTGATATTAGAGAGTATGCAGAAGACGAATATCGTAAGCTGTTTGCGGTCGTATTCCAGGATTTTCAGCTGTTCGCATTCAGTCTTCGGGAAAATGTGAGTCTTTCCGGAAAGGCGGATGATGAAGAGATTCGGGACATTTTTAAGCTGACTGGATTTTATGAGGATTCGAATAAGCTGGAAAATGGATTAGATACGATGCTTTATAAGAGCTTTGATGAGCATGGCACAGAGCTATCGGGCGGACAGCAGCAGAAGACGGCGATCGGCCGGGCTCTTTACCGACATGCGCCGATCATTATACTGGACGAGCCGACCGCAGCCCTAGATCCGGTTGCGGAATATGATATATATCGGCAGTTCCATACGTTGGTGGGTGGAAAGACAGCCATCTACATTTCCCATCGGTTATCCAGCTGCAAGTTCTGTGATCATATCGCGGTGTTTGCAGAGGATACGATTAAGGAGTACGGGACACATGATGAACTGGTGGGGATACCGGATGGAATTTACGCGGGAATGTTCGCGACGCAGGCGCAGTATTATGTGGACAATGCCGGTTAGATCATAGCGAAAAGTGGAATATGATGGATGGAATATTCATGCATGAATGCTGTATAATGGTATGATGTTCCGATATTATCCGGCAGAATATTAAAAAAGTAAAAAAAACATATATTTTGTTTGTGATTTTGAATAAATGTTGATAAAATGCCTGTATCTATGAAGATAAGGAGAAACAAAGAACATGTTGGAAGATTTGATTAACAGAGTAATCGGTGGAAAAGAAGAATACGAAGATGAAGATGATGTGATAGAAGAAGATGGCATCGTATATTCATCCAATAAGAAGAGTGAAGGTGCGAAAAAGCAGCTAAGAAACCGAGTTACAAAAGATGGAAACTACATTATGGTGAGTACACCGTCAAAGCTTGACGATGCGCAGAAGATTATTGATAAGCTGATGGATGGTCATTCTATCGTAATCAACTTAAGCAATGTGGATGCAGGGATGAAGCAGCGTATTATCGATATGGTGATCGGATACAGCTGTGGATCTAAGTGCAATATCAAGAAGGTTACAGAGAATATCTTTATTGTATCCAACTTGGATATTCAAATGATAAAAGAATAATTTTATGAAGATATGGTGGTGTCCCGTCTGGATTCAGATGGGGATGCCGCCTTTTTTTTAGGCGGATTATAAGATGGAGCGGCTTTATTTTACAGATAGTAGAATGAAATTTGCAGGATAACAAGACAAGGGATGGGAAATCGTGATATAACAATAGTATAGAAAAATGTAAAAATGTGGTGCAGTAAAGGCTGACCGGGAAAGGATGATGGAAATGGATACGATGTGTGTAAATGGACAGGAGTATTTGATAACCAGACTTTTGGGAAAAGGGAAGGGAGGTTATTCTTATCTTGCTACAGATGGAAAACAGAATTATGTGTTAAAGCAGATTCATCATGAGCCTTGTGCGTATTACCAGTTTGGCAATAAGATCGAGGCGGAGGAAAGGGATTATAACAGACTTTTAAAGATCGGGATCCCGATGCCGAAGATGATTGCGATCGACCGGGAGAATGAGCGGATTCTAAAGGAGTACATAGAGGGAGAGACTATTTATGATATGGTTTTAAAGGAACAGATGAAAGAATGTTATATAGGGCAGATGAAGGAAATGTGCAGGCTGTTGTATACAGCCAATACGAATATTGACTACTTTCCGACGAACTTTGTGGTGCAGCAGGAGAAGTTATTTTACATTGATTATGAGTGCAATGACTATATGGAGGAATGGAATTTTGAGAACTGGGGCATCCGCTATTGGTCAAAGACGAAGGAGTTTTTGGAATATGAGACGAAAAGGCAGATGGAGAAGATAAAAGAGGGATAATTGACTCTGTTTTTAAGGTGGAAAAAATGAGAAAATAAAAATGGAAATGAAATGCTTGAAAAAAAATCTCGTTTATAGTACTATAGCCCTACAACGCAGGAAAGCGCCGTGCTGCGAAAAAGCATATCGCTTTGTTTGGCAGTTGTAATTTATAAAATTAGTACAAAGGAGAAAGTTTTTCATGACGGGACAGAAACACAAAGAACGTTTTGACCTGGGTAATCCCATTCAGGCGATGCAGGCGAAGAATCGATTAGCATTGATCGGATTCGCCATCACAAATGCTATTATTTTATTAGCATATTTTATTGAGTATTTAAAAGGAGGCCGAGACATATCTGGTTTTTTAAGCATTATGCTATTGTGTGTGCTTCCAACCGTAATTAGTTACATAAGTTTTCGTAAAAAGAAAGATTCCGTTGCCACACAGTGTATTTCAACAGGCGGATTCTGTCTGCTCTATACATATATTATGTTTTCCACAACATCGAAACTGGCATTCTGTTACATACTCGTTATGTTCACACTTTTAACGATTTATTCCAATATGAGATTATCCATTTGCATAAGTGCATATGCGCTTCTTCTGAATATTGTGATTGTTGTAAAAACAGCGCTTACAACAGGATTTGCAGCTAGTGATATTGCAGAGGCAGAAATCAGCATAATCTGTGTAGCCCTTACCGGAAGCTTTTTACTGCTTTCTGCTAGTCTGACAATGCGTATCAATCATGCGGCTCTTGAAAACAGCAACCGCGAAAAGGATCAGACACAGGCGATGCTTGGAACTGTTTTAGAGGTATCGAAAGAAATGGTTCAGATCATAGAGTCTGTCACACAAAAGATGCAGGGATTGGATGCTTCCATCAATGGAACACAGAAGTCTATGGAAGATGTGGCTGCCGGTGCGCAGGATGCTGCGGAATCCGTTCAGGAACAGCAGATTCAGACAGAAGAGATCAGTGAGCATATCCATTCCGTACAGAACATTACGGAGAAGATTACAGATAATGTGAAAATGACAGAGGATTCCCTTCAGATCGGAAAAGAGATGATGACCGAACTTGTGAAGCAGGTAGAACGTTCCGAAGAGGCAAGCAAATTAGTTGCCAAGGAAATGGATGAGCTGAAAGCATATACAAACAGCATGCAGAATATTTTAAACTTGATCAACAGCGTAGCATCTCAGACCAGCTTATTAGCACTGAATGCAAGCATTGAGGCGGCACGTGCCGGTGAGGCAGGAAAAGGCTTTGCAGTTGTAGCAAGCGAAATCTCGAACTTAGCGAACCAGACAAGCGGTGCGACAGGAGAGATTACACGAATCATAGAGAATATTGCAGCATCTTTAAATGAAGTGGTTCACTCCGTAGATTTACTGTTAGATGGCAATAAGAAGCAGAGTGAATATATCAATCAGACTGCTGGGAATATTGATAAGATACAAAATGGAAACGAGCTTGTATTCAGAGAAGCCAAGGAACTCGATACTGCTGTGCAGACCGTAAGCCGTGCGAACATAAACATTACGGAAAGCATTGGCAACATTTCTGCTGTTACAGAAGAGATGACAGCACGCGCTGTTGAAACATTAGAAGGCAGCAAGAAAGACCGCGACAGCGTGGAATATGTGAAGACATTGATCGAACAGCTGAATCAGGTAGCTGAGAAACTGAATGTAAGACAGTAGGATCAGGTTGCAGAGAACAGTGTCAAAAATAGCACAACATAAGATATATATAGTTTAAAAGTAAATATAAATTTCTAATATAAAAAGCTGCTATCGGCGGAATAGATGCCGGTAACAGCTTTTTTATTAAGATAAATATTTCTTATACAACTAGAAGTTTTTATTATTGGGCTGTGCCTAGGTTTTTGCATTTTCTTATGGTATACTAGGTAAATATATATGGAGGAATTTTGAAATGAGAAAGATTGTAGTAGGCAGCCGGGAGAGTACCCTTGCCGTGATGCAGACCGAGCTGGTAATGGACGAAATCAGACGATGCAATCCGGGAATAGAGCTAGAGTTAAAGACCTATAAAACAACAGGAGATAAGATTTTAGATAAGCCTCTTTATCAGGTTGGGGGAAAAGGTCTGTTTGTAAAAGAATTGGATCAGGCACTGCTAAGAGGAGAGATCGATCTGGCGGTACATAGTCTGAAAGATGTACCAATGGAGGTTCCCAAAGAACTTCCGATTGTGGCATTTCTGAAGAGAGGAGATGCAAGGGACGCTTTTGTACTGCCTAAGAAGGACGGAGAGAGAACAGGGGCAGAAGGGGATGCGGATACGACGGTAACTGCGGACGATTTAAACGGTATGCTCATTGGTTCTTCCAGTCTTAGAAGAAGGCTTCAAATTAAAGCGCTTTATCCGGATGTGACAATGGAAAGCGTTCGTGGCAATATCCAGACAAGACTTCGCAAATTAGATGAAGGGGAGTTTGATGGTATTGTGCTAGCGGCAGCCGGACTAAAGCGTGCGAACTTAGGAGAACGGATCAGCCGGGTATTCTCAACAGAGGAGGTGCTCCCGGCAGCCGGACAGGGAATCCTTGCGATTCAGGCAAGAAAGGATTTCGATATCTCATTTCTAGAGGCGGTATGTGACGAGGACACGAAGCTTGCAGCATTAGCGGAGCGAGCATTTGTACGAAGCTTAAATGGGGGATGTACGTCGCCGGTTGCTGCATATGCGAAGGTGGGAGAGAAAGAAATCATTCTGAGCGGTCTTTATTACCGGGAGGAGACAGGAGAGTTCTTTAAAGAATCCACCACAGGAAACAGAGAGCATGCAGAGCAGCTTGGATATGAGTTTGCCAAGTATATGAAAGACAAATATCAGTAATTTTAAGTTAAGCTAAAAACTTAAGGCAATTATTTATATAAAAAGAATCCGGAAAGCAGCATTATTCTAAATAAGTCATAAAGAAACAAATAAAGTCATAAAGGATTAGAATTAAGAAGCCATTAAAAAATAATAAAATGCTGAAAGGATTACGTTAGAAATAAAATAGTTTAGGAAGTCAGAGGAGCCAAGATGTACGGAAAAGTTTGGATCGTAGGGGCTGGGCCATCGGATGTAAGCCTGCTTACGAAGAAGGCGCTAAGAGTGCTTGGGCAGGCGGAAGTGGTGGTTTATGATCAGCTTGTGGATCTCTCAATCTTGTTACAGATACCGGAGAATGCAATTCTGTACGATGCCGGGAAACATGCGGGAAATCACACCCTTACGCAGGAAGAGATCAATGCGTTATTAGTAAAGGAAGCGAAGGAAGGAAAGAGAGTGGTCCGTCTAAAAGGCGGGGATCCATTTGTATTCGGACGCGGGGGCGAAGAAGTAGAAGCCTTGAATCAGGAAGGGATCGGCTATGAGATTATTCCCGGCATTACGTCTGCGATTGCAGTGCCGGCTTATGCAGGAATCCCGGTGACACACAGGGACTTTACGCCGTCTTTCCATGTGGTGACGGCCCATAGGAAACGTGGAAATGAAGAAGGCGTTGATTTTGCATCCCTTGCATCCCTCGGTGAGGTCACCTTAGTGTTCTTAATGGGTGTTGGCGCACTTAAAAAAATCTGTGAAGGACTGATTGCAGCAGGTGTCAGAAAAGACCGGGCCGCTGCTGTGATTCAGAACGGAGCAAGGTATAATCAAAAGAAGGTAATCGGAACGCTAGAGGACCTTCCGAAAAAGGCGGAAGAAGCGAATATCGGCACACCTGGAATTATTGTGGTCGGTGATGTATGCACACTGGAAAAGGAGTTTGCCTGGGCAGAAGGGCGTGCGCTTGGAACAAAACGTGTGATCGTGACAAGACCGAAGGAAAAGGAAGAAAGATTAAGTGAATTGTTACGGGATGAAGGTGCAGAAGTATTGGAACTTCCGGTCACCTCGATTGTTATGCTTAAGGATCAAAAACGCATGCAGAGGCTAAAGGAAGAGGCAGCATCTTATGACTGGATCGTATTTACAAGCGAGATGGGAGCAGACTGCTTCTTTGAACAGCTGATCGAACATGAAATCGATATCCGGGCATTTGCAAAGGCTAAGATGGCTGTGATTGGTGAAAGAACAAGGACAGCACTTAAAAGACGGGGAATATTCGCAGACTTTGAACCAAAGAAACATTATGGAGACGAGTTAGCGAAGGAATTAGAAGAACGTCTTAACAAAGAGGAACGCATTCTTGTGATTGTACCGGAAAATAAGGAAAGCAGATGTCTTACCGCTCTTCAAAATGGTGCGGTACGGACCGGATGCAGGATTGAGGCGCTTCCGCTTTATCGGACGGAATATAAGAAACCAAGATTCTTCCAGTGGAAAGAAGAGGACATTGTGACATTTGCAAGCAGCTCTGCGGTGGAAGGGTTTGTACAGAATATAGATGAGGAAGACTGTAAGAAGGTACGGGCGGTCTGCATCGGAACCCATACGCTTGCAACAGCGAAACAGTACGGCATGCAGGCGGTGATGGCTGATGATACGACGATGGAGAGCATTGTAAAAAAGGTTATGGAATTATAGATTACCGGAGAAAAAATGGTTATAAGACTTTGCTGGAATTGTCTATGTGAGCCTGTATGAGGCATGCAGGAATAGAGAGGAGATTAAAAGATGGATTTGATACAGAGATCAAGACGGTTACGTACAACGCCGGTATTACGAAAAATGGTGAGAGAGACAAGGATGGATGCTTCTTCTTTGATTTATCCGATGTTTGTGAAGGAAGGGAAAGGCATTAAGGAAGAGATTCCCACTATGCCGGGACAATTCCGTTACAGCGTGGATGAACTTCCGAAAGCATTAGAGGAAGTAGCGGCTGCAGGTGTTCCTTCTGTTATGCTGTTCGGCATTCCGGATCATAAGGATGCATGCGGAAGTAACGCATGGGCTGAGGACGGCATCGTGCAGAAGGCATTAAGAAAGGCAAAGGAAGCCGTGCCGGAACTTTATTATATTGCGGATACCTGTATGTGTGAGTATACCTCTCATGGACACTGCGGCATTTTAGATGGGCAGTATGTGGACAATGATAAGACATTGGAGCATCTGGCAAAGATCGCGCTGTCTCAGGTACAGGCGGGAGCGGATATGATCGCGCCATCCGATATGATGGACGGAAGAATCAAAGCCATTCGAACTATGTTAGATCAGAATGGTCATGTGACGGTACCGATCATGTCTTATGCAGCAAAGTATGCATCTGCTTTCTACGGTCCATTCCGTGATGCGGCTGGATCAGCCCCTTCTTTTGGTGATCGCAAGAGCTATCAGATGGATTACCATAACCGCAAGGAAGCGTTAAAGGAAATCCATCAGGATATAGAAGAAGGCGCGGATATCATTATGGTGAAGCCGGCTCTTTCCTATCTGGATATCATTAGGGAAGCAGCGGACGTAATTGACCGTCCGATCGCAGCATACAGCGTAAGCGGTGAGTATGCGATGATCAAGGCGGCAGCAAAGGCAGGATATATGGATGAAGACAGCATTATCTGTGAGACTGCAACAAGCATTTACCGTGCCGGAACCGATATCCTCCTTACCTATTATGCGAAGGAAATCGCCCGTTTTATTCAGGAAGGCAGGATTGGATAAAGATGTATTGCATTAGTATCAGCCATAAGAAAGCGCCGGCTGTAATCCGCGAGAAGTATGCATTTTCAAAGGAAGAACGCGCTTCTTTTATGAAATGGCTGTTAGAGGAACAGGCAGCAGACGGCTGTGTGATGTTATGTACCTGCAACCGAAGCGAGGTATATATCAGCAAGCAGGATGCAAAGGAGTACAAAGGTGAGGAAGATACGGCTAGAAGGTTCGTTTTATCTGGAGAGAGCGGCAATGAGGCAGATGCAGATAAGGATGTCCAAAATGAGCAGCGAAATCCCGAAGAAGTATTTTTAATGGGGATTCAGGAGCGTTTTGCACGTTTCCGTGGCATCGAGAAATCAGAACTCCTTCCCTATGTGAATATTTATATGGGAGAGCAGGCGCTTTCTCATCTGTTTCGGGTAAGCGGGGGATTTGAGTCCAAGGTGTTAGGGGAGGATGAGATCCTCCGCCAGGTAAAGGAAGCATTTGCAGAGGCGAAAGAAGCGAATGCAACCGATTATGAGTTAAATATGAGTTTTCAGAGAGCGATTGCCTGCGCGAAGAAGATTAAGACCGATACAAAGTTATCAAGCACCCCGGTTTCGGTTACAACCTTAGTCGCCAATCAGGTCCATCAGTTTGAGAAGGAAGGCATGAAGAATGTAGTCATTCTTGGGCTGACCGGAAAGATTGGGGGCACGGTTGCGAAGAATCTGGTCTGCAAGCCGAATGTGCACATTTTAGGAACCGTCAGAAAGCATAACGGTACCTGGAATATGGTGCCGGAGGATGACAGGGTACACGTGATTGCCTATGAGGACCGCTATTCTTATATGGAAGAAGCCGATGTGATCATAAGTGCTACCGCAAGTCCGCACTATACGATACGCGAGGCAGAATTAAAAAAGGTGCTGAAGACAAAGAAGAAAAGGTTGTTCATCGATCTTGCGATGCCTAGGGATATTGATCCGATCATCGGGAAAATGGAGCAGACAACCCTTTATAATATTGATTTTTACGATACCGTATCCGAAAAAAACAGCACCTTAAAGCTAGAAGAGTTGGACCGTGCGAAGTTAATTATGGAAGAGGAAATGATGACGGCGAAGAAGGATATTTCCTTCCATCAGTGTTATCACAAGATTCCGAAGTGGAAGGCATTATTTGAAGAGAAGCCATTTGAAAAGCTGGTTTTTAGCATGAAGAAGAACCTGAATTATGATAGTTTCCATACGGTGCTTCTGGCGTTGGATCAGCTGGAAGAGTGGGTTAAGGATGAGTAAAGGGTAGGACGGATATGGCATATTTTCCATTTTATATTGATATTGAAAACAAACACTGCCTAGTGGTAGGAGGGGGAATCGTCGCGTTACGAAAGGTTGAGGTAATGCTTCCTTACGGCGTGATCTTTCATATTGTGGCACCAGAGGTTCAGGAAGAGATCTTAGAGATGGCGGCCTCTTATCCGGATCAGTTTGTAATAGAAAGAAGAGGATACGAAGAGGCGGACCTTAATAATAAGGATTTTGTGGTGGCAGCCTCTTCGGATGAAGAATTAAATCACCGGATCTCCGTCATTTGCAAGGAACGAGGGATCATGATCAATGTGGTCGATGTAAAGAAGGACTGCTCCTTTATCGTGCCGGCCATCATTCATAAGGACAATTTTGATATTGCGGTATCCTCGGGCGGAAGAAGTCCGGCTGCGGCAAGTTACTTAAAGCGCAAGGTACAGGAATCCATCCCATCCCATTATGACCGCCTTGTGCATCAGATGGGGGAATGGAGAGCTTATGTAAAAGAGCAGGTGGATTCCCAGAAGAAGCGTGCGGATGCATTCCAGTTACTATTAGAGGCAGGGATTGCAAATGACTGCGAGCTTACAAAAGAGATGGTCGATGAGATTATAGAACCATATAAATAAAAGAAATAGGATAAGAATAAAAGGAATAATAGATACAAGAGAGGTCGATTGCTGCTAGAAGAAATGTATCGAATACTGGCAAAACAGTAGACAGCATGATAAAAAGTCGGAAGGAGACAGATAGATATGAGTTATCAGAAATCAGAACACTTATTTGAAGAGTCAAGCAAACATATGCCGGGAGGGGTAAACAGCCCGGTACGTGCGTTCCGTGCAGTTGGGGGAGCGCCGGTATTTATTAAGAAGGCAAAAGGTTCCCATCTGTATGATGTGGATGGAAATGAATATTTAGACTATGTGAACTCCTGGGGACCTGCGATCTTAGGTCATGCCAATGATAAAGTGGTGGAGGCCGTGCAGAATGCCTGTGTGGACGGACTTTCCTTTGGCGCACCGACTGGTAAGGAATTAGAGCTTGCCGAGCTCATCACAAAGAATCTTCCATCTGTTGAGATGCTTCGTTTAGTCAGCTCCGGAACAGAAGCGGTTATGAGTGCGATCCGTGTGGCGAGAGGCTATACAAGACGTGATTATATCATTAAGTTTACAGGATGCTATCATGGACATTCCGACGGATTATTAGTAAAGGCTGGCTCCGGGGCCATCACTGGTTCTGCACCGGACAGCGCCGGCATTCCGGAAGGCTATACAAAGACAACCCTTCTTGCAAACTATAACGATAAGGAATCTGTAAAATCGTTATTTGAAGCATTTCCGGAGCAGATCGCAGCAGTGGTAGTGGAACCGGTAGCAGCGAATATGGGATGTGTGCCGCCAAAGGATGGTTTCTTAGAATTCCTTCGTGAGATCACAAAGGAAAACGGGACCGTCTTAATCTTTGACGAGGTAATTACAGGATTTCGTATGGGACTTGGCGGAGCGCAGGGATACTATAACGTAATTCCGGATATGACCACACTCGGCAAGATTATCGGCGGCGGCATGCCAATGGGCATGTACGGCGGAAGAAAAGAGATTATGCAACAGGTAGCGCCGATGGGCGAGGTATACCAGGCAGGAACCTTATCCGGCAATCCAATCGCAACCGCAGCAGGAATCACTACCTTAAAGCTGCTGATGGAAAAGAAAGATAAGTATGCTAAGTTAGAGCAGTATGCAATCCAGATCACAGATGCCCTAAAGGAAGCATTCCCACAGGCAAGGGTAAACCGTGCTGGTTCGTTATACAGCATATTCTTTACAAAAGAAGAAGTAGTAGATTTTGAATCTGCCTGCACTTCCGATAACGAGATGTTCGCTAAGTACTTCCACTACCTCCTCGATCACGGAATCTACGTAGCCCCATCCCAATATGAAATCCAGTTCCTCTCCATGGAACACACCGACGAAGAAGTTGCCCGCACCTGCCAGATCATCCGCCAGGCCGGCAAAGACCTTGCTTAGATTTGGACTATTCGGGCTATTCGGGCTAGACGGACGACCGGCGTAGGGAGTAAGAGCGGCCGGGGACTGGAGCACGATGGAATCCAATGTTCGGACGCATGAGCGGACAAAAAGGCGTTTGGTTCTTCGACTATCAGACAGGAAAACACTGTCTGCTATTCAAAGAACCAAACGCCTTTTTGTTCGTCATGAGCCGGACATTCGGATTCCATCGTACTCCAGTGCCCAGCCTTTTTCCCTTCCTACACTGTACTAGTGTGCGTCCTAAATATATTTTTTCGCAAGTGTGAGGAATTCGTCGTGGTTGTTTGTGAACCAGGATTCGAAGGTTGTGTTAGCGTTTGTGATGGTCTGGCCGAGCTCTACTAGGAAAACTGGGATGTCTTCTAAGAGCATGGAGCCGATTTCGATACCGAAACGTTCCTCACCCTGACGGTCGTGGCCATTTTCAAATAAAGCAAATGCTGCCTTAGGTCCTTCCGGAGTCTGTTTTGCGGCACCGCGGAAGCCGATACGGCCAGTCTGGTGTGCGCCACAGGATGATGGACATCCGGAGATGTGGATCTGTGGAAGGATACCGTCTGCAAAGTTATGAGGGCGAACAGCATCCAGACATAATTTTAATAGTTCCTGAGAGTCACGTGCGCCTACCTGACAGATGCGGTTACCGATGCAGGCAACGGATCTTTCAAATGTAGTGTTCGCGCCATCGTCAGTGATTGCAAGAATGCGGGCTGCTTCTTCACCGGTACAGTTGATGATATACATGCCTTCATCCGGAGTAAGACGGATTTCTACATCGTCCATTTCCATCATGGCGTCACGTAGTTCTGCTAATTTTGCAGCAGTTGGGTTGCCGCCGAATGGATGGTAAGCAACGGCATATAATCCAGCCTGTTTCTGTTCGATGATACGATTGCTTTCAGGAGCTTTTGTAGAACCGGTCTTTGTAATTACGGTTTCAGTAAGATCAAGAGTGAGGTCTTCGTTCTTTAGTACTTCTTCTAGTTTTTCATTATAAGCCTTGATATAGCCTTCTGCACCAAGTGTATCCTGCATATAGCGTGTTCTTGCTTTTGCACGGTTTTCATAATTGCCGTAAGAAGTGAAGGTATTTATCATTGCTTTTACATAATAAAGAATATTATTTGGTTCTACGCCTGTTGCAACGCATACGCCCATTTTTGGATTTAAGCCCAAGCCGCCCGCACTGTATACGTCAAACTTGCCTTCTTTCGTTGCAACAAAGCCAAGATCACGGAATGTTGCATGAGGGAAGTTGTCCGGTGTACTGGAGAAGCAGACTTTTAATTTACGAGGAAGCTTTACAGTCTTGATGAAGCCAAGCATGTAGTCAGCAGCCGCGTTTGCATACGGAGTCATGTCAAAGTATTCATCTTTGGCAACACCGGTTAATGGAGTCATCATAACGTTACGTGGGTAGTCACCGCCGCCGCCGCGGGTGATGATGCCCTGATCCCATGCTTCTTCCATTAAGGAACATACAGTGGATGCTTCTAAGTTATGAAGCTGGATGGACTGACATGTTGTGATATGAGATAAGCTGATGTTATATTTTTCAATGCTTTTTACAATGAAGTCAAGATATTCTTTGGAAACGCGTCCGCCACAGAGACGAAGACGAAGCATGTTCGCTTCTCCGCCACGCTGTGCATAGCTTCCGAAACCGCCGGAAAAACCTTTGTACTGTGCTACGGTAATTTCTTTGTTATAAAACTTTTCTGTCATCTCGCGGAAGTCTTTTAAGTCTTCGCGGAACTCGTCTGCATAATTAATATTCATTATGTAGTCTCCTTTTCGTCATTTCATTCCTGGCCATAACCGATTGAAAGCAGCCCGGAGGCTGCTTCATCGCCTGATAAAGAATCTGTTTTGCAAAGTGAAGAGTGGAAGCACAAAGCGGGAAGCGATGTTGTGCGTCCGCGATGCAAAGATAACATCAGGTTTATGAGTTGAATGAGTATGGATACAGTGTAGCATAGGAGAATCATAATGGAAAATTATTAATCATTATATTTCAATAAGAAAAATTTATATAGATAGGAATAGATGACAAAAAATCAATTGTAATTGATAAAATTTATTATTAAAAAATATGTTTATTGACACTAAAAACTGCAATCTTTATACTAAAAGGGACTGTCCCAATGAAAAACAGGACAACGAAAAGTGTTATAAAAATACTAGATCAAAAACTACAGAAAGATATAGAAAAAACGGACGAGTACAATCAATGGAGTAACGGTATTTGTTTTAGAAAGAAGGAGTGTAAAGATGCCTCAGATTAAAGAGAGCTATGAGTCCGCTTCCATTCTTGCCAATGACTTGATTGGAGGGAAATGGAAGATGGAAGTGTTATGGAATATCATGCATGGTCATAATCGTTTTTCCATGATAAAAAGGGAAATTCCAGAGATATCAGAAAAGGTTTTATATACAATTTTAAAAGAGCTTGAAGATACGTCGCTTTTATTAAAAGAAGTGGTGGATGATCGTCCCCCAAAGACAGTATTGTATCATCTGAATCCGGAGCATAAGGGATTAAGCCCATTGATTGAGTCACTGTATGAATTCAGTCACAGTTATGCAGGAAAAAAGAAGATTAAATTAAGAAAATTAGTGGTGAATCCAAACATACATACTTAAAAGTAAGTTATTGTGGATTTAAAGAACATGGATTATACTGCACATGGTGCTGATCATAGGTCAGCTGATTTTTTTGGTCAAGAGTTAGTTTATGCTAACTCGATGATACGATAAAGTGAATGAGGAACTGTTATGATAAAGAAATATAAAGGAACCATAGCTCTTGCAGTCTGTCTTCTGCTTTTGGCGGTGGCATCGCTGTTTGTCGGCGTACTAGATGTTAAGCCGTCGAATCTTTTGGCAGGAGACGGAAAGAATATGAGAATTTTCCTGATCTCAAGACTGCCGAGACTATTAGCGATTCTTTGTACCGGTATTGGCATGAGTGTAGCCGGTCTGATCATGCAGCAGCTATGCATGAATAAATTTGTGTCTCCGACAACCGGAGCGACAATTTCCTCCGCACAGTTCGGTATTCTGCTGGCATTGATTTATATGCCAAAGTCCACCTTATGGACAAGAGCAATTTTCGCGTTTGTTACTGCTATTCTTGGAACCTGGCTGTATGTATGGTTTATACAGAAACTTCAGTTCAAGGAAGTAATCATGGTTCCTCTTATAGGAATTATGTTTGGAAATGTAATCGGCGGCATTACGAATTTCCTGGCTTTTAGGTATGAAATGACGCAGGCGCTTTCCACATGGCTGGTAGGCCACTTTTCTATGGTAATAAAGGGGCGATACGAGATTGTGTATCTGGTGGTGCCACTGGTTGTGATTGCATTTATTTTTGCAAATCATTTTAATATTGTGGGCATGGGAAAGAATTTTTCCACAAATCTTGGTGTCCCATATAATGTTGTACTGTTTATGGGACTGACGATCACAGCTATGATCACCGCGTCCACTGTGGTTGTGGTAGGATCTATCTCCTATATTGGTCTGATTGTACCGAATATTGTTGCGATGTTTAAGGGCGATAAGATTCGAGGAACCATTATAGATACGGCTTTATTTGGCGCTATCTTCGTATTAGTCTGCGATATGATTGGACGAATTCTGATTAGGCCTTACGAACTTCCAATTGAGTTGATCATCGGTATTCTTGGCAGCATTCTCTTTGTGATGATGCTTTTATATCGCCTGAAGCATGGAAGAAAGGCAATACGGATCGGAGGAAAGAAACATGAATCATAAAGCTTACCAGTCCAATAAACGAAAGCTGCTGATCATGGGCGGGCTTGTGCTCATCGTGGCAATCTTATATATGACAATTGGGGTGAATTTTCAGAATCAGAGATTGCTTCAGTATTCAATGAAGATCCGGGCACCAAAACTGATTGCAATGCTAATCACAGCATTTACAATCGGCGGGGCATCCATTGTATTTCAGTCTATTATCAATAATACAATCGTGACACCGTGTCTGCTTGGTATGAATTCGCTGTATACGCTGATTCATACGTTCGTAGTATTCTTCTTAGGTTCCGGAAGCATCCTGGTGATGAATGCGAATCTGTCATTTGCAATTGACTTAGTGCTGATGGGTGTTGTAGCAACGGTTGTATACAGTTATCTATTTAAAAAGACAAATCACAATATTTTATATGTACTGTTGATCGGAACTGTATTATCTTCCTTTTTCTCCAGCATTCAGAGCACGCTGATCCGTGTTATGGATCCAAATGAATATGATACGCTGTTAACATCCTTAGTGGCTAGTTTTAGTAACATTAATACGGAAATCATCGTATTCTCAGTGGCGGTGCTTGGCTTGATCATTCTGGTGCTGCATAAGGAACTTGCGCTTCTGGATGTTATTACATTGGGCAAGGATCAGGCAATCAATCTGGGTGTTGACTATGACCGCTGTATTCGGAAACTGCTGCTTGGTGTTACATTATGTATCGCGGTCGCGACTGCAATGGTAGGGCCAATCTCGTTCTTAGGACTGATCATTGCCAATCTGGCAAGACAGCTATTAAAGACGTACCGTCATAAGCAGCTGATTTTAGGATCTGCTCTATTTGGCATGATTGTCCTGGTAGGCGGTCAGCTTGTGGTGGAGAGAATCTTTGTATACGCAGTACCGATTAGCGTGTTTATTACAGTAGGCGGTGGCATTTACTTCTTGTATCTGCTGCTAAAGAGTAGGAGAGGTTGATATGAAGATAAAAAATTTGAAAAAACAGTATGACGGAAAGACCGTTGTGGATTCGGTCTCCTTTGAGATACCAAAAGGCAAGGTTACCTCTATGATCGGACCGAATGGGGCTGGAAAGTCAACGGTTATGGGTATTATCTCAAGATTGATTGAACATGATGCCGGAACAGTTGAATTTGAAGGAAAACAGCTTAAAGAATGGAAGAGCAAGGAACTATCCAAACGCCTTTCCATCTTAACCCAGAGCAATAACGTGCAGATGAAACTTACGGTAAAGGAACTTGTCACATTTGGACGATTCCCTTACTCCGGGGGACGAACAACGCCGGAAGACGAGGAAATCATAGAGAAAGCCATCGACTATATGGAATTAAAAGAAGTGGAAGACCGTTTTATCGATGAGCTTTCCGGCGGACAGCGTCAACGCGCATATATCGCAATGGTAATCGCACAGGATACCGAATATATCCTGTTAGATGAACCAACGAATAACCTGGATATCTATCATGCGACCAATATGATGAAGATCGCCCGCTGCCTTTGTGATGAACTGGGCAAGACAGTAGTAATGGTACTTCATGAGATTAATTACGCTGCATTTTACTCCGACTATATCTGTGCATTTCTAAATGGAAAGATTGCAAAATTCGGAACAGTAGAAGAGGTCATAACAAAAGAAACACTGTCAGAAGTCTATAAGGTAGACTTTGAAATTATGGAGATTAAGGGCAAACCATTATCGATTTGCTATTAAGTTCAATCCGTTAAGAAGGGAATATGCAGCCGTATTTTGCGTAGCACGCACCTTGCTTTCCGGATGAAGATAAAAATAGAAAAGGGAGAATTAATGATGAAACGTTTTATGACATTAGGCCTTGCAATGCTTATGGTACTTAACCTTACAGCTTGCGGCAAATCAAACACAGGAACTAATACAGGATCTGGAGCAGTTGTAACAGAAACGCCTGCATCTGAAACAACAGGTGCAACAGAAAGGGTGGAAGAAGCAAAACCAGAGACAATCGTAATTAAAACCTTAAATGGAAATAAAGAGGAAGTGGATTTAGAAGTTCCATATGATCCGGAACGAATCGCAATCTTAGATATGGCATCACTGGATATCCTTGATAATCTTGGAGTGGCTGGCGAACGCATCGTTGGTTCTGCACAGGTATCATTAGAGTATTTAGATCAGTATGCAGATAATGATGAGATTGTAAATCTTGGTAGCATTAAAGAAGCAGATTTAGAGGCAGTTATGGCTTGTGATCCAGATGTAATCTTTATTGGCGGACGTCTTTCTGCGTCTTATGATGCACTTAGCGAAATCGCACCAGTTGTTTACCTTGCTACAGATCTTGATTTAGGCGTAATAGAAAGTGTAACCAAGAATGCAACAATTATTGCATCTATGTTTGGTTTAGAAGATAAGGTAGCAGCTCAGACAGCAGAGTATGCGGCAAGGATCGATGCTCTTCAGGCAGTAGCAGAAGGCAATACTGCATTAGTAGGTATGACAACAAGCGGAAGCTTTAACCTCTTAGGAAATGATGGAAGATGCTCCATCATCGGTAAAGAAATCGGATTTGAAAATCTTGTAGCGGATGAACAGTCTTCCAGCCATGGAAATGAATCTTCTTTCGAAGTAGTAGTAAAGATGAATCCAGATTATGTATTCGTAATGGATCGTGACAGTGCTATTTCCTCAGAAGGCGCTCAGTTAGCACGGGAAATCATGGAAAATGAGCTTGTAATGGGAACGGATGCTTATAAGAACGGAAATATCGTATATATTCAGAATCCAGCGGTATGGTATACCGCAGAAGGCGGTATCACCGCACTTGACATCATGCTTGCAGACTTAGAAGCAGCATTACTTCCTTAGAGTTTTATATCTTTAACCCTCAATTTGTGTGCCCTAAAAAGGGGCTGTCGGACTAAGAGAGTGGGGAGTCTTACGGTGGAGAAAGAAAAAGAGGGCAAGGGTGCCCGGGATTTTGCTCATCCACCATAAGGCTCTCCCATTCTCTTAGTGGGACAGCTCCTTTTTGGGAGTAAAGCTCATGTATGAAGACATAAAAATAGAAGAGATATGCAAGTGCGGCAAAGAAGAGCGATACAGCGGCAATATTTCCGTATTTTGAAGTCATATATTAAAAAATAGTGCATGTTCCAGTGAATGGTTCGATTAATGAAATTATGTCATTTTGAAAACTGGATAATAGAAACATTGACAGCTCTACCATTGTTATTGTACCATGGGGAAGTCATCGTCTTAAGGAATAATGTAGTTTAGGCGATATTAGTATCGAATTTTAGTGTTTATAATCTTCGGACTCTGTTCGAAAAGGGGTAAAGCAAACAATGAGCATAGAACAAAAAGACAGTATATATATTATGATTTCAAAGACACAGACGGGGTTCGCTAAAATGATACGTTTATTCGGCAGAGTCCGTTACAGTCATGCGGCAATCGCACTGGATGAGGGATTAAATGACCTTTATGCATTTGCAAGGCCGCAGAAGAACGGTATTTTTATTTCCCATCTGGTAAAGGAGAATATCTACCGTTATGCATTAGGGGAAGAGAATGTGGATGTGGTGATCTTTAAGATTCCTGTCACACTAGAACAGTATACATGGGTTGCGAATACGATACACAGCATCGCGGAGGACCCAGAGTATAAGTATAATCTGTTTTCCGTGATTTCTTATCCGATCACACGTGGATTCCACACGTATAAAGCCTTTTCCTGCATTGAGTTTGTAATGTATGTTCTAAAGGGAATCGGTTATTCCATGAAAAAGCCTCTTCATGCATATCGTCCGGATGATTTGCTTGAATTCTTTTCGGAGAATATTCATTTTGAAGGAAATTTATTAGATTATGCAGCGGATGAAAAGGGACCGGAGAATTATTATGCACCTCTTACTATGGATATTGTGAAACGCAGTTTTTCCGATATGGGAAGCTTAATCGCAAGACTGGTAGTAAGATGAGAAAAAGCCGCATAAGAGGTCAATAGAATCGTAAGATGAAAAATAGTGTTTTCTCACAAATTGGTGGGAAGGCACTATTTTTTTGTCTTTTCTGGCAGAATATTTTGCAATGCCTGTGAAACATATCCCGTGATAAAAGTGGCAATCGAATCTAGAAGTATTTGATATGGAAAAGAAGCAGTGATAAAATGGAATGGGAAATAAAGGGAATATTAGAACGTTGGGAGAAAGGATGATAGGATATGAAACGATATGAGCAGGAGAGATTTATCGGAGAGAGGGCATTGTTTAAAGCTAACAATTTAGATATCAGCTATTGCACTTTTGCAGATGGGGAATCTCCATTAAAGGAAGGCAGCAATTTAAAGATTAGAAACAGCATGTTCCAGTGGAGATATCCTCTTTGGTACTGCAACCATGTAACGGTTGAAGACAGTGCATTTTTTGAAAATGCAAGAGCCGGCATCTGGTATACCAATGATCTGACGATGCGTAATATTACGTTAGATGCGCCAAAGACATTCCGTCGCTGTGATGGAATGGTTTTAGAACATGTGACCATGCCGAATGCTTTGGAAACGATGTGGAGCTGTAAAAATGTAAAGATGAAGAGGGTGACCGTAAATGGAGATTATTTTGGAATGAACTGTGAGGGTATGGAAATTGACGGATTTACTCTTACGGGCAATTATCCGTTTGACGGGGCAAAGAATCTGACCATCCGCAATGCAAAGATGATTACAAAAGATGCATTCTGGAACAGCGAGAATGTGACCGTATACGATTCCTTTATATCCGGGGAGTATCTTGGGTGGAATGCAAAGAATGTAACCTTCATCAACTGTACGATTGAAAGCCTTCAGGGCATGTGCTATATGGAACATGTCGTGCTAAAGAATTGTAAGCTGCTGAATACGAACCTGGCATTTGAATATTCCACCGTCGATGCGGATATCACAAGCCGGATCGACAGCGTGAAGAATCCATATGGCGGACATATCGTGGCAGAAAAAATTGATGAAGTTATTTTCGATGATCCGGCAGTGGATAAAAAGAAGACGGAGATCAAATCGGAAATCAAGTGCGCGAGTTATGAGTCGGATATCGCGGTGTAGTAAAAGGGCGTAAGCAGATAAAAAAGAGGTTGCTTACTGCTGGAAGAAGTTTATAGAGTGCCAGCAAGACAGAATGCCAGGAGGGATAAGATGAAGTTTGATTTTGATCAGATCAATAACCGGAGAAATACGAATTCTTTAAAGTGGAATGTTTTAGATACAGAACTTCCGATGTGGGTTGCGGATATGGATTTTCAGACAGCACCGGCGATAACGGAAGCGATTCAGAAAAAAGCACAGACCGGAATCTTTGGCTATAACATCGTGCCGGAGGAATGGCAGAAAGCGATTATAGGATGGTGGAAGAGAAGACATCAGTATGAGATAAAGAAAGAATGGCTTACCTTCTGCACGGGCGTGATACCGGCGGTCACAAGTGCGGTGAAACGGATTACCAATGTAGGGGATAATGTGGTCGTTCAGACACCGGTATATAATATTTTCTTTCATTCCGTTGAAAACACGGGAAGGCATGTATTAGAAAATAAACTGTTATATGACGGAAAATCCTATCAGATTGACTTTAAGGACTTAGAGGAAAAGCTCTCAAATCCGCTTACGACTATGATGATCCTATGCAATCCTCAGAATCCGTCTGGGAAGATCTGGACAAGGGAAGAGTTAGCAACCATTGGAGCGTTATGTAAAAAGCATCATGTTACCGTGATTTCCGATGAGATTCATTGTGATCTGACAGATCCAGGCTATTCTTATGTGCCGTTTGCATCGGTTTCGGAAGAATGTGCAGATATCTGCATAATGTGCATCTCTGCTACAAAAGCATTCAATATTGCAGGGCTTCAGTCGGCAGCTGTTATCATTTCCAATGAAGAATTAAGGGAAAAGGTTGTAAGAGGGTTAAACTCAGATGAAGTAGCAGAACCGAACACGTTTGCTACCGAAGCAGTGATCGCGGCTTTTAACGAGGGAGAGGAATGGCTTACGGAACTGAATTCGTATCTTTATGAAAATAAAAAAGCAGTGGCAGAGTACATAGAAAAGGAACTTCCCAAACTTAAGCTGGTAGAGTCTCATGCAACCTATCTGTTATGGATTGACTGTAACAGAGTGGTTGGAGATACAACTGAGTTCTGTCATTTCTTAAGAGAGAAGACAGGATTATTTGTTTCAGCCGGAAGTCCATACCGGGGAAATGGAAATCACTTCTTCCGCATGAATATCGCATGCCCGAGGACGCAGGTGATGGAAGGACTAAGACGGCTTAAAGATGGCATTGGACAGTATGAGGAGATGGTAACAAGACGTTGCTAGGAATCTCTTAGCTTTCGTAAGTAGCTCTTGATTTTCTGAACAAATCAGAATAGGAGGAAGGTATGAAGCTATTGTTACGGCAAAGGGGCTGCCGGTAGAAAAAGCATAAATAGCCATTATAGGATAAGAGAAAGTCGCATAAAAGATAGCATAAGAAAAAAGCAGAACAAGATAACAATAGGAGAATAGTACGGAATGTATACCAATTATAATAATAAGAATAAAAATGCAAAATACAATGACTAAATTTGAAATATATTGTTGATTTTTGTAATGTGATAGATATAATTTATAATATAAAATTGGATTTTATAGGAAATACATATTTGAGGTGTATATACATAGGTTCTATTCTGAAAGTATAGTATCTGCTTCGGGGAAAAGCTTAGGTTACTATGGATAAATCAAGGAATAGATACGGCCAGATAAGGAAGGGGAAACAATTGAAATTAAGTGAGTTAAAGGAATCCACAGAGATTAATATTACATTTCGCCTGAATGTGCGTGAGTTCTCGTTTCGAGTAAAGGTTCTTGCCGTGATGGGAAATGAACTTATTACAACTCCGATCCGGTTTAAAGAAGGTGTGCTTGTATTTGATACAAAGGAGGTTATTCTCAGTGTCTGGGCAACAGATGAGTCTGGGCGTTCCATTGTGTGGAAGGAAGTCAAGTGCGATAAGATAACACATGAGGGCAGGTTAGCTTATCGGATTTCAAGTAAAAATGAAGGCGATTATTGGAATCGAAGAGGTGCGTTTCGCGTGCCTGTTAATCTTCAGGGAGTGGCGCAGGTAGGATTCAATCGAAAGGCTGATTCCGTTGTCCTTAAGGATTTAAGTGCATTGGGATATGCCTTTACGATGAAAGGAAAGGTAGAAGACTGTATCGGAAAGCCCGTACGGCTGATTTTTGACGATACGAAGTTAAAAACACATCTGACGCTGCTTGGTACCGTTGTCCGAATCGATCCACAGGCAAATGATCAATATCTGCTAGGATGCAAGCTGATCAAGGAGAATGCTCTTGTCTCGAAATACGTTGCGGAGAGACAAAGATAAAAAAGCATTGCTGCAAAGAGCCTGATTGCGGTTATGATAAATTTATAGAATGCCGGCAAAAGAGGCTCGTTGCGGCTAGAATAAATGTAGGGAACTTAAGTGAAAATGTTATAAGAGTTTTGTTACATTCTCCGTGATCGTAGCGATCGTCTCGATGACTTTGGTATCATCAAAGTTCTCATTTTCTGAAAAAGCATAAAAGGACCCGTAGATGGCATAGGATAGAATGGTGCTGGCTACCGGGTCCTTTTCGTATTCCGGGTATACCTCGAACACCATATGCTTCAGGCTCGTATTTAGTTTTGTAATCAGCTGTTCGCTTCGGTTGCCGGAAAACAAGATCTTAATCAGCCGGTCATGGGAACGGCAGGATAAAAATAGCTGTTCCACAAAGTGTTTTGGGGCGGAAAAAATAAATTCCGGATGAGAGAAATTCGAAGTGACCGAATTCACCACATCCGATTCCAGAGTGTCTGCCAGATCGTAGATGTCCGCATAATGACAGTAAAAGGTGGATTTATTAATCGCAGCCTTTTCGCATAGTTCTTTAATCGTGATTTTTTCCAAAGTTTTTTTCGAGCGCAGTTCTAAAAACGTATTGATGATTGTTCTTCTTGTTTTCTCAATTCGAATATCCATATCCATTCTCCGATCTCCGACGATTTTATAAAAAAGTTGTTTATCCAACGGTTTTTGAAAGCTGATGGTATTAAAAAACATTGGAAATAATTAGAATAAGTATAGCAAGAAAAACGACTAATGTCTATTTTATTCATGGAAAAGAGGGAGTATTTATATGGATTTTTATGGATTTTATACGGGCACAGAGTTTGAGGCATATCAGTTTCTTGGAGCACATATCACACCGGATGGAGTGGTATTTCGAACATTTGCACCAAATGCCGCAGGAATCTCACTGATCGGGGATTTCAATGAGTGGAATGGGACGCAGATGTATAAGATACATGACGGAAACTTCTGGGAGTGCAAGGTTTCAAATGCTGCTCAGGGGATGATTTATAAATATCGAATTTACAAACA
>SVEB01000016.1 GCA_015057635.1 Lachnospiraceae bacterium
CTTGCATGTGTTAAGCACGCCGCCAGCGTTCATCCTGAGCCAGGATCAAACTCTCAAATTAAAATTTGATGTTTAACCATCGTTCAGAACTTGGCTGACTTATCACTAAAAAGTTTTAGCTTTGTCATCTTGTTCCGTTACTGTTTTTAGGTTGCGAAGATTTTCATCTTCACCGTTCTGAATTGAATTCAGATTTTATATTCTCAACGAATTTCAAGGTTGTTTCATTGTTCAGTTATCAAAGTTCAGCTTGTCTTCTCAGACTTCACTTTGTTGTGTCGCTTCAATGTGTCATTGCCGCGTCAACAAAATCGATTATAGCAGACCTCAAAGCATGTGTCAATACTTTTTTAAAAGTTTTTTAATGTTTTTTTCTTCCATTTAGTTTTCTATTCTTACTTTATGCTTCTTCCTATAATCTCTTTAGCCCTATAAACGTCGCTTTATCAGTCTCTCTCCTATAAGAGAACAAGGCAGATTGGCGCTTCCTGCTTTCTAAAGGCAACGCATTTTGCCACATCGAAACATATGCTTTGCCGGCATCCCTTAAAGAGTTTTTAAGTCATAGGGAAGATCTTTAGACTTCTCTATGACTTAAAAAAGGACAGCCGCATAATATGCGACTGTCCTTAGGACCCAGACACAGTTTCCCGGTACGAATCCTTCTCAACAAACTAGCGTCCTACTAGATGAACAGCGAAACCGCCGATCTCATCTTTTAAGTAGATTGCTACTAATTTGCCATCTTTATATTTAGCAGATTCCTTGTTAAATTCAAATCCCTGTAATTCCATATGGTATACTGCACGTTCTACATAGTTTGTCTGAATTGCAATATGACCCATTGCACCAAGATAAGGTGTTTTCATTACTTCAATTGCTGTTCCGGCAAAGATTGAGCTATTTCCAACTTTCTTTGTGAAACCGAATAATTTTTCGAAGGAAGTTGCAACACCATCTGCTTCTTCTTCGCTCTTTGCATTGATACCAACATGTTTGATTTCAAATCCAAGCATTGTGTTTACTGCTTCTCTTGTTAATCTCTTGATTTCATCAAACTGTCCTGCATTGATAAGATCAGAGCTTACCATCCAACTTCCGCCGCATGCTAAGATTTTAGGGAAGTCAAGGTAAGAAATCAGGTTTTTCTGATTGATGCCACCTGTTGGCATGAACATTAAGTTTCCGTAAGGAGCTGCCATTGCTTTGATCTTTGGAAGACCGCCGGAAGCTTCTGCTGGGAAGAACTTAACTGCTTCTAAGCCTAATTCTAATGCAGCTTCAATATCAGTTGGGCTGGATGTACCTGGAGTGATTGGAACTCCTTTTTCGATACAGTATTTTACTACTTTAGGATTTAAACCAGGGCTTACGATAAATTTAGCACCTGCTGCTACTGCTTCATCTACCTGTTCTGTTGTCAGTACAGTACCTGCACCAACAAACATATCTGGGCATGCTTCTGTCATAAGACGGATTGCTTCTGCTGCTGCCGCTGTACGGAATGTTACTTCCGCAACCGGAAGACCACCTTCGCAAAGTGCCTTTGCTAAAGGCGCTGCATCTTTCGCATCATCAATCTTTACAACTGGAATAATACCAAGCATCTGGAAACGCTTTAATACTTCGTTCATAATATGACTCCTTTTCATGTGTTCTGCCCTGACAGCAAGGATTTTTGTTCTTGCTGCAGGAATCATACACGGATTTTTTTATACCTATTCCTAACATGCACCTATGTAAGTGCTTTCATAAAGAGTATACTCCAAATACCGAAGAATTTCAAGTGAAGTTTCTTTGCTTTCCCCTTTTTTTGTCAATTACGCCCATTAAAATTCTGTATCTTTTCTCACATTTCTCAACATCTGTAATCGCTACTTTCTTGTACTGCCCCGGCCCTCTCTTCTGTCCCGGCTTTCTGGGAAAAAGGCTGTCATCCCATACGGAATGACAGCCTTTTTTACTTATTGCTATCTGTGTTTATAAAAATACATTTGCTATAAATCGCAGAATCAGATTGTTATCATATAAAAAGCTAAGGAATTCATTTTCATTGATCATTTTGAAGATCTCTTGCCCCATAGTGCTTCCGCTAAATACTGTCACAAGGATTCCGAGCACCCATATGATAATAAGCCCCTGCGCAATACCCACCAGCATACCTGCTGTCTTATTAATCTGATTCAGAATCGGAAGCTTGCTGATAATATTTAGTACAGAGCATACAATATTCAGTACAATGATAATAACAAGAAACGTCACGATAAACGCGATTGCATTCAATATAATGTTAGCAACCGCATGTGTTATGTATGCAGTAAAATTATCTACCGCCATTTGTGCATAAGTATCACTATTGTTATTTTCAATAATGGATGTCTTCATGCTAGCTGGAATCGGCAGAGAGTCCACGAAACTAATCTGATCTGTAATCTTATTCCCAAGGTCTTCGAGAGGCAGAACTGCCTCCACCTTATCGGACATATATTCTACGACGGCTTCATTCTCCTGAAGGACTTTACTTACCTGGGGGCTTATAAAGCTGCTAAGAAGCACTGCTGCAACCATGGAGAAAAGAGAGAAGACTGTTTTGATCAACCCCGCTTTTCTTCCATAGAATGCATTTACAATCAGGATTAAAAGCACTACAACAAGTGCAATATTCATATTATTTCTCCTTCTGTATTAATTTTATAACATCCATCGAATCATCGCCTACTACGATATAGCGGTCGAAATCGCTTGCATTATAAATAAATTTAGCGTTCTTCTGGAACTCAGAATGAAACTTTAGTTCACCCGTCACATTATAAATGCTGCATTCTAACTTGTCATACATTACGATTTCCTGTCCAGATATATAAACCTTCTCATACGCCGTACTGATTCCTTTATTCAACAATACCTTGCCGGATGTATCGTAAATCTTCATCTGATACTTTGATTCCTCACCGGAATTCTTAAAAATGAATCCAATATGGGAGGAATCCGAAAATACGCTGATTACCTGATCCGAAAATGTCTCATTCACTAACACTGACGGGCTTTCTTTCATGGAATACAATAAAAACCCATCATCTCGGTATGCACAGATTAAATCATTATTTATAAATGAAACCTCTGGGATAACTGACTCAAAACTATAAGATCCAACTAAGTTATCAATATAATTCTTGCCTACCTCGCTGAAATTGTAAAAAGATAGCCAGGTTACAAGCTCATCCTGATTCATCGCAAGATAAGATGTTACAAGCTTTGTCCCATCATCCGAAAGGGCAATGTCAATCGGATATCCATCAGACTCTGTCTTAGTATTAATATCCACATAAGCATCCTTTGTGTCCGCTCCATACAGATAAATATGATCCTCCTTGCCATTGTTGGTAAGCACCGCTGTGATTCCCTGTGCGGCCACATCCACATCCACGATGCTATATAGCAGGCTGATCTCATTCGCCGTTCCAGACCCATCAATAATATATAAGGTTTTAGAACCACGATCCGCTACCGCAACATAGCTTCCATTCACATCTGCAATCGGGTCCTTCATATTGTACCCTACATTCCACAACACTTTTCCGTCTGCGCTGATTGCTTCCACACCATCGCGGCTATATTTTAACATTCCGGACTTATAACTCATGTAGTTGCTTGTTCCAGTCCCGGTCAGATCAATTGTATCGACCACTTCAAATGCATTATAATTCTGCGACTTCTTATTCTGTATGTAAAAGACAGAAGCGATTCCAAGAACCGATACCGCAGCCAATAATCCAAGCGTCAAAACACGTCTCTTTTGTTTCTTTTTCTTCGCTTTTTCTTCTTCTGATCTTAAATTAACCTTTTTAATCTTTTCCACGTTTTATCCTCCAGATTCTAAAAATGAGCAAGGACCTTCTTCTTGCTTTGTTCTTGCGACATTTTCAAAAACTCACAGAATGATTATACTCTATTCCCCTTCATTTGGCACTCTTTTTTTATCGAAATCTGGAATCTAAGCAAATATTTTGGCTGTATTACACCCGTTTTGGCAACCAAATCTACCCTTATTTTTTCACCTTATCTCAGTCGTTTTTCAGTAAGCTGAAATCAGGGTGCTGCATAATCCTATGCAACACCCTGACTTGCTATGGAACAAGGAGCTTTTGCCCTACATAAATTTTATTTTCATCCTCCAGCCGATTGATTTCTTTTATAATCGTGACATTCTTATAATCGCCGTAAAGCCGAAAACAGATATTGGCTAATGTATCTCCCTTCTCTACTACATATTCACTTAAGATAGAGTTATTGGTTGTCTTATCTGCTTCTTCTGTCGGAACTGGAGTCACCTCTGTTGGCTGCGTTGGCACAGGGGTTTCCGCTTTTACCGTCTGCTCTCCCTCATTCATTCCCTCTTCCGGCAACGGGCTATTCCCTTCGGATTCTCCCGGAATTGCATTCGACACTTTGTCATCCCCGCCTAATACGGAACTTGAATTGGTAGAAGCCTCAATGGAGCGGTTTCCACTGTTCTCTTCTGCCCGATCAAATATATTGGCGCTCTCTGATACCGATGCTGCACCTGTTATATTCTTTACAAGATCACTGACGCTTGTCTCAATTCCTTTGATTCGCTGATTATTATATACAACCGTGACACCCACAATCAGCACTACCGCCGCTACAAGCCCCCCTGCCGTATATACCAGACGCTGTATGCTCTTTTGATCCTTGTCTTTTCCCCTGGATTTGGCCCTTGATCTAGCCGGCTTCTTTTTTTCATCTAGAATGCTGCGAATCTCCCGAATAGCATGATCATCTACCTCTTTTTCCTCTACTGCCACTTCTTTATGATCCACCATATATGCCTGCATCTCCAGATTTTTTTCATAGTAAATATAATATCCCGGCTGAAGCATAATAGTGCCATTCTCAAATAGATAGAAGTTATCCTCTTTCTCTAACACATCGTATGTAAGCAGTACTTTATCGCGGCCGGAGAAATTATCAATATGCACCTGTTTGATCATATCTCCGTCCTCAGTTCCGAATCCGGTTCCCCCATAATACCATCCCACGATTTCTCCTTCCGGGAAATACTTTTTTATATTCCCATAGATGGTGGCCCAGATTTCTTCATTAAATGTTACTTTTCCATCGAAATAGGCACCTTCTGCCTCTACTGCCCCATAAATAAATACACTTTTGCCTATTTCATTCTGCGTATATTCCCCTACCAGCACAGCGACGCACCGTTCTGTATAATCACCTTCTGCAAGCTGTCTCGCATAAGTTTTAACATAGTCCTCTACATATATTCGCAGCTTATCACTAATCCGTCCGATCTGTCTGATATTTTTCGGTATTTTCACCTTCGCGCCAGTCTTCGATGTGGTCTTTTCCTCACCTTCATAACGTTTCTCTACCATATCTGTACCCGCCCTCCATTCGCATACCAATCTGGTAATACGCTTCATACAAGCATAGTATCATATTGGATATGCCGTTTTTGTCAAATCTCCCTACGCCTTAAATAGAATCTCATCGTTCTCTTTCTAGGCTTTTCACCAAGTGAAGTACGTTTTCTATGGCTTTTTACTTTTTTTTCTGCGAAATTCAAATCATTCTGTCTAATTTGCTTAGAATAATGTTTACGATTTTATGTCTATTCCATAAGGGGGATGGCTATACTCAGTATAGAGACATTTATTTTTATCGTTTTATTGGAAAATAAGAAGTCATCTAATCCTCCCATAATGGACATCCTTAGCATAGATTCCTTCTGTTTTTCGTCTTATATTCTATAACGAGAGGTGGAGTCTCCCATTGAAACAGTATTTAGAGAAAGAAAAAAAAATCTTTTACTTCGATTCCAAAGAGCGCAAAGCCCCTTATGAATTTAGTTCGGTTCTGACGAATCTATTAGAGGATAACCTATACGGGAATAAATCACTGGTGTTTTTATGCATTGGTTCCGATCGTGCTACCGGAGACTGTCTTGGTCCCATTGTGGGTTATAAACTAACCGGCCTTCAGATGTCCAATCTTTTTGTATACGGAACACTCGAACATCCGGTCCATGCAAAGAATCTAAAAGAAACCGTAAATAAGATTTATAAAGAACATGCGAATCCGTTCATCGTGGCGATTGATGCTTCGCTTGGAAAGTCATCACATGTCGGATACTTTACATTAGGTGAAGGACCTTTAAAGCCTGGTGCAGGCGTTGACAAAGATCTTCCCTATGTAGGAGATCTGTTTATTACCGGGATCGTGAATCTCTCCGGAATGTTTGATCAGATGCTTTTGCAAACGACACGGCTTGGCATTGTCATGACCTTGGCGGATCATATTTATCATGGAATCAGTCTGTGCCTGTATCAGCTGCGCAGATAAAAAAAGGCCATCGCATTTTCTTTATGCGATGGCCTTTTTTTACGATCCAACTGATGTTTATATTAACTATTCTGCTGTGGCAATGTCTTCAGTGCGGCAAGCGCCTCCGCTACCGTTGTACACTCGCCCTGCTTCATAATTTCAATCAGCCTGTCCACAGATACTGTGGACATCATGCTCTTGCCTAAGTATGCCTCGTATCGGTTTGCGATATCAATGGAACAGGCCTTTGCTTTCTCTTCTGCCTGTTTTTGCTGCCGATAGACTGCATCATGCTCATCCCTTAATGCATCCCGCTCTTTTTGATCTCTTCTCTGTATTTCTTCAATCACAGCATTTTTTGTATTGCTTTCAAAAGATACAAGTGCCTTTTTCTTCTCATTTGTGATCTTTTCAATTTCTTCTTCTAACTCTTTTAATTCATCATCAAACTTCTCAAGCCCATAAATGCTTTCATCCTTATCCTTGCGGATTGATTTTATCTCAGCCTTGATCTTTTTATGATTAAGTGCTAGCTTTTTGCGGACCTCTTTGACTTTTCCCGCTGCTTCCTGATTCTTTTCTTTCGTGAAACTTGCAATAAATAAGTAAATTCCTCCAAAAATCACAACGGTAACAACATAAGAAAGGACCAGATACCAGGTCTTTTGAGGCAATAAAAACCGGTATACGCCTACCGGAATAGCTAAAAGCACAAGAAGCATAGAACCTAAGATAATCAAGAAATCCTTAAATGTCCTTGGCATAAATAACGCATAATAAAGCCTGTTATTAAACAGGTTCGGGATACGGCTGTTTCGAAAAATCAGCTTTAATTCCTCTTCTAATCCTCTTCTTTCTTCCTGCAATTCTCCGGTCTCCATCTTGATTCGCTCAGAGACTTTCGCATTCTTTCGTTTTTCTTTTTTTGCCTTTACTTTTTTTATTCTGGCTTTTGTCTTACTGATCTGCTCTTCGTAGGAAGCTTCGATCTCCTGACGTCTCTTTTTTACCACCGCATCGCTTTCCGCCTGCAGCGCCTTCTCTCTTGATGCAATTTCTTTTTCCAGTGCGTCCTCTTTTTGTGCAAGCTCAGCGCTGATTCCTTTGTACTTCTCTAATTCCTCCAGGCTGTCTTTCATTGCATATAAGACGTCAATCCCACCGGATAGCACATTTCCTTCCCCCATGAAAAGGACCTCCATTCGTATCTTTTTTGACTCCTATCGTTATAAACTATAACTCTACTCGTCCATCTAATGCTCTTAGCAGCGTAACCTCATCAATATACTCTAAATCACCGCCAACCGGAACACCGCTGGCGATACGGCTTACCTTAATTCCTGCAGGCTTAATCAGCTTACTGATATACATAGCCGTTGCCTCCCCCTCAAGACTTGAGTTTGTGGCGATGATCACTTCCTCCACATCCCCCTGAAGTCTTGTCATAAGTTCTTTTAACTTAATGTCCGCAGGACCGATTCCTAACATTGGGGAAATAGCACCATGAAGCACATGATAAACCCCATCGAATTTCCCGGTCTTTTCATATGCTGCTAAATCTCTTGTATTCTCCACTACCATAATGACTTTCTGATTTCGTTTTTCGCTGGAACAGATTGGACATACTTCCTTATCGGTCAGTGTCTGACAAACCTTGCAGTAACGTACATTTTTCTTTGCTTCTGTAATTGTAGACGATAGTCTTTCAACCTGATCTTCCGGCATGTTGATAATGTGAAATGCCAGACGCTGTGCTGACTTCGATCCAATCCCCGGTAATCTACCTAATTCCTCAATTAATTTATTAATCTGACTGCTATAATAATCCACGTTTCACACCATACCTTCATTCTATTTCTTAACAGGATAACATTCTTTATCATGGCTATGTATTTTTGCCCTATGCATCCGCTTTCGAGCTATTTGCCCCTCCGGCTTCGCATTGTGTCATCCTTACTTCCCATTATGTTTCCTATTTATCATACTGTAATCAGCTCAAACTTTCAAGGGCACCGAATGAATAGATTTTTTATAAATACCAAGCGGAATATAAAACAAAAAGGTATCTTCTGTGCCTTAGAGTACTCTCTAAGCAACACATCCGATACCTTTTTTCTATTCTTATGATAAAAACTTATAATGCTTCTTAGAATAAACCGCCAAGTCCGCCGAAATTTCCTAATCCGCCTGCTACAGAATTCATTAATTCTGCAGATTCTGCTTCCATCTGCTTTAAGCCAGCGTTAATTGCTGCCATGATCATATCTTCTAACATTTCGATATCATCTAAATCGATAGCATCTTTCTGAATTTTAATGGAAGTAACTTCTTTCTTACCAGAAAGTCTTACAGTAACAGCTCCGCCACCTGCTGTAGCTTCCCATTCTCTCTGTTCCATAATTCTCTGATTTTCTTCCATCTGCTTCTGCATCTTCTGAGCCTGTTTCATTAAATTGCTCATACCTCCTGGTACTGCTCCAGGAAATCCTCCTCTTTTAGCCATGTAAAAAACTCCTTCCTTTATATCCGATTAATCGACGTATTCGATCGGAACATTTTTTATTATTTTTGTTAAATCAGGAAAATCATTCAGTGACTCCCCTTCATTGACTAACTTTGTTTGAATCGCAACTTCTTTTCCAATTACCTTTGCAATGGCATTCTTTACATCTTCCATATGATTGTCTGCATCGATAACACGTTTATCCACCTCATTATCAAATACAAGCATCAGCTGGTTATCGGATCCCGGTACAACTTTTGTCGTAATCAGTACTGTTCTTACAAGAGGCGGCATATTACTTAAAATGTTACGCCATTGGGCAGCTACCATCTTTAAGTCCTCTGATACCGCTTTTGGAAGAATGAGCGGCTCGTTTTTCACGTCTTCAGCCTCTTCCCCTCGTGTCTCATTTTTTGAAACAATACTTACTCCATCCTTTAACTGTCTTTCTATTACCTTGATGCGATCAATTAAAGAATCATATGTTGTTTCCATTGCTGGTTTACATAATTTAATCAGTGCCACCTCAACCATTACACGCTTTTGTGTCGCATACTTGATCTGGTTGGATAATTCTGAAAAGATGCGAATATATCGAATCAGCATCTCTGCATCTACGGATGCTGCCTCCTGCTTCAACAGCTGTAACTGATCTGTTGACACTTCAAGGATATCCTCAATATCATCAGACGTCTTCGCTAATAACAGGTTTCTTAAGTACCAGGTAAAATCCACGGTAAACTGTGTCAGTTCCCTTCCGTATGAAATAAGTTCTTCTAAAAGACCTACACATTCGGAAACCGAACCTTTTCTTATATATCGTAATAATCTTGCGAACACTTCGATGTCAACCGTTCCTAAGACATCTAAAACATTATCATATGTCAGCTTCTGCCCTAAATAAAAAGCAATACACTGATCTAAAAGGCTAAGTGCATCACGCATGGAGCCATCTGCGGCTCTTGCTACATACTTTAATGCCTTTTCTTCTGTTTCAATTCCTTCTTTTGTTGTCAGCTCTTCTAATCTTGCCGCAATTCTCTCAATGGAGATTCGCTTAAAGTCATATCGCTGACAGCGTGATAAAATGGTAATTGGAATCTTATGAACTTCGGTAGTGGCAAGAATAAAGATTACATAAGACGGCGGCTCTTCTAATGTCTTTAACAGGGCATTAAACGCTCCTGCTGATAACATATGAACTTCATCAATAATGTATACCTTGTATTTTCCCTCTGTTGGAGAATACCGTACTTCTTCTACGATTTCCCTAATATTATCTACACCGTTATTGGACGCAGCATCGATTTCAATTACATTCATGGATGTCTGCGCTTTAATTGCCTTGCACATGGCACATTCGTTACATGGGTTTCCATCTACCGGATGCTCACAGTTCACTGCTCTCGCCAGTATCTTAGCAATTGTTGTTTTACCAGTTCCACGTGTTCCGCAAAAGAGATAAGCATGTCCAATTCTCTCGGCTTTTATTTGGTTTTTTAACGTTGTAACAATATGATCCTGTCCTTTTACATCTTCAAAGGAATCAGGTCTGAACTTTCTATAAAGCGCTGTATACGACATGTGGTTAACCGTACCTTTCTAAGCGTCACTCTGAACCGTTTTCACTTTCCTATCTCTTATACAAGAAAGCGAACAGATATATTATAACAGTTTCTTATGATAAAAGCAATGAAACTACTCAAATACCTTCTGAAAATGTTGGTAATCTTTTGATTTTTCCCAATTACCGCCCCAGGTGAATCCCCGTTTGATAAATGCATTATAACAAACATCCCCTTTTACGATATAATAAGGATTATCAAGGGATCGATCAGCATACTCAGATCCATTTTCCGGAAGAATAACTTCTTCTCCATCAATTGTACGCACATATGGATTATATAATGGATTGATATCAATCGCTAAACCATATGCATGATTGGACAGCTTGGATGTTCCATCTACTACCCGATAGTTAAATGCGGAACTATTGTTTGCAGCCATAGACTGATTATCATCTGCACTATAATTATCTACTAAAACCATACGTTCAATCGGATATCGTGCATCAAACAGCTCCTTAAAGATATCGATGATATCATCCGCAATCAGCTGATTCACTACAAGCTCTCCAATATAAATCTCTCCATCAAATCCAAAATGAAGCACTCTCACATAACGCAGGCTCTCTAACGATGTGGTGCACTCTTCACCAAAGGACTTATTCTCCATACGCATATAGACAGATGGCTGAATTTCTTCTGCATAGAAGCATGCGGCAAGTGTCACCGCATTTGTTTCATAAACAAGCACTTTGCTTTCTGCAGGCATTGCTTTTATATTCTCCACTACGACCTCATCTACCATTTCGGAGGCATCCGGTTCTAACAGGCTTCCTATACTGTTTAAAGTCTCAACTTCTGTACTTTCGTTTATATCTTCTGATACTGACATCTCTAGATTTTCCTCTTTTCCTTCTCCTTCAAAATTCCCATTCTGCTGTTCTTTATTATACGCGTCTGTTCTGGAATCATCCGAAGAGAATGTATCTAAAGACTCCTCATCTGAAGATGTATCTTTTTCTTTCGTTACCAAGGCCTGATCATCCGTTGTATGTACATCTGTAACAACAAAACTAGATGATTCACTCTCTTTTACTTTATTATCCTTCGAGTTACACGCAGCTAACGAAAGCAAACTGCAAATAGCCAGTAGCATAAGTTCTGTTCTTAACTTAACCCGTTTCATTTACATTTCCTTTCTTGTACGATATGGTATTTTATCGTCCTGCTAATCCTCTTCAATTACTTCAATTTCCAAATAGTCAAATTCTATTGTATCAATAAAATTATCCTTTGTAAATCTTGTCTTGTCATGTCTCTTAAAATCTGCTACTGTCACATCCAGCCAGATTGGCTTTGATAAATCAAATGTATAACAGATCTCATCAATCGCTGAGAATACCTTTTTCGTTCTTGTCATATCTTGGTCGTCATTTTCTACAACCATATCCTGGATCATTCGGTTTTCCTTAAATATCTTGGCCCAGAGTCTAAACATTCTTTTCTCCTATCTTTATATCAGCTTATGAAATGAAAATACCTGATCAAACGCTCTTAATGCCTTAAAGTTTCCTTTTGCCGAAATCTCTCCTGACATAAAGGCGCCCTGGAATGTGCTTCTTCCCTCTACGATCTTATCCATGTTATCCTTTGTCAGCTTTGCAATAACCTCAGCATCCGGTTTCTCACCATAATAACAGTTTAGTTTCCCTTCTATTATATCCACGATCAGAGTCTTTTTTAGATCGGTGATCTGAAGTGCGTAACTTACGGTGATTCCCGCCTCTTTTGGATCGAATTTTTCCGTGAAACTCTTAATATACTCTTCCTTCTTTTCCTCTTCTGAGCCTTTCATAAGCCCTTTAAAGAGTTGCGCTAATTCCTCTATATCTTCCTTCTGCTTTTTCACATATGTATCATCGGATACATAAACCGATAGCTGCTCGCTTTCTTGAGGAGTAAGCTCAATTTTTGCGGTGCTTGGCATCATGCGGGAAAATAAATGACTGCTGCTTGGAAATGGCTTCGTTCTTTTTTGTATCATGCGGTACAGGTCTTCGGCCTTCTTTTCAATGACCGCCGCATAATCCGGATTTGTCTCAAACTCTGTCTGTTCTTCTACATAGGCACAGATTCCATCTACCACGATCCCATTTAAGAACTCCCATGATTTTGTTAATGTAAGCTGCGCTTCCTTTTCTCCATAGGTATTGGAAATTACAATCGGCATCATATAGGACTTCCTCATTCTCTCCTTATCTGCATACAGATAGCAGGCATCTAAAAACTGCTGCATATATCCGCCAATTCCAATCCATTCAACATTAACAGCCAATATAATGGCGTCTGCCTCTTTCATTGTATTGGGCATTGTTGCAATATTGTTCTTCTGCTCATACAGATTATAGCGTTCCACATCAACGCGCAGTTCTTCTAACACTTCTGTCATCTTATTCAGCACATATATTGTAGAATCTTCAATCAGGCCTCTTCCGCCATAATAAATGTTGACTTTCATCTTCTTTACCTCATTCTTACTGATCTTTTATACAGGATGGCTGTCAGAATACCCCCGGCAAGAAGACCGCCCACATGTGCGATATTATCTACTCCCTGACTTGTAAAACCACCGTATAAACTCAGCATGACAAATAACAGGATCTGTCTGCTGCTTATATCTTTTAATCGTCCTCTGTTTATAATAACGATATATGCAATAGCTCCCACAACTCCAAATATCGCGCCGGATGCTCCAATACTTCTTGTAATCAGCATTCTGTCCATATTATATCGCATGGAACAGACACCGGCAATGATGCCAGCGCCAAAATATAGGATGAGATACTTTGTCTTCCCTATAATTTTCTCCACTTTATCTCCAATAAAGAACAGAACCAGCATATTATTTAGCAGATGATCGATCCCTCCATGTAAAAACATGCAGGTAATCAGTCTGTAATATTGATGCTCATATATAATCATCGGCCAGTATAAAGCTCCCTGATCTAACATCTTATCGGATAGCTGAAACAGATCCATAATCAGAAAAACTACGATATTTATCCCGACGAGACATGCATTCACTATACTGACAGAATATCGGTTCTGAATCTGCTTCTTAGAAGCCTCTCTATTTCTGCCTTCCTGCTTTTGTGCCCTTTCATGGTAGTTCTGGTAATATGGGACTTCCTCTTTTCCACTAGATTCTGTCTCCTGACTATAACATCCTTCCCGGCATATCTGTTCAAATGGCTGACGAAGACCACAGAAATCGCTTGCGGAGTGTTCATAAAGCAGAAGCACGGATCTAGACTCGTCTATAATCCATGTATTCTGCTCGCCACATACTTTCTTTGCTACCTCCGATTCTTTCGTTGAGGCCACAGTAAGCATAGACACATTTATAAGTCCCCTTTTTCGAAAGCTTTCCTGAATCTGCCTTAATATATGCTCATACTGCTCTTTTGTAAACTCATTTCCCTCATTAATTGAAAGAAGCACCACAACATGGGCATTTTCTTCAAAGACCTGATAATAAACCTGAATCTGAGGGACATTTACCTCTACTTTACGAAACTGTCTTGCTTCTAATATAAACGCCGCTTTCTGGTTCATATCTGTTCCTTTCTGTCACTTGCCCTCTTAGTTTACTCTTCGTCATCCTCAGCCCATGCAATCGCACATCTTACAGCTCTTTTCCAGCCTTTGATTAACTGACGTCGCTTTGTCTCTCCCATGCAAGGGCGGAAACTTGCTCCTAATGTCCAATTGTCCTTAATTTCCTCTTTATCCTTCCAGTAACCGGTTGCAAGGCCTGCCAGATAAGCTGCTCCTAATGCGGTCGTCTCAATACACTGCGGACGATTTACAATCGTACCTAAAATATCAGCCTGGAACTGCATCAGGAAGTTATTCGCACATGCACCACCATCCACTTTCAGATTCTTAAGCGTAATGTCAGCATCCTGTTCCATCGCTTTTAGCACATCATATGTCTGATAAGCCAATGATTCCAATGTAGCTCGAATCATATGCTCCTTATTAAACCCTCTTGTGATGCCTACAATGGTTCCTCTTGCAAACTGATTCCAGTATGGAGCTCCTAAACCGGTAAATGCAGGAACTACGTAAACCCCGTTGGTATCCTCTACTGCCTTTGCATATTCCTCCGACTGTCCTGCACTTCGTAACATTCTCTGCTCATCACGAAGCCACTGGATAGCGGCTCCTGCCACAAACACACTGCCTTCCAGTGCATATTCCACACGGTCCGGAGTGCTTGCTGCGATTGTTGTAAGCAAACCATGTTTTGACTCAATTGCTTCCGTTCCGGTATTCATAAGCAGGAAACATCCGGTCCCGTACGTATTCTTTGCTTCTCCCGGTTCAAACAGACATTGTCCGAACAAAGCAGCCTGCTGATCCCCGGCAGCACCTGCCACTACAATTTCACCACCTAGAAGTCCACCTTCGGTATGCCCAAAGATACCGCTGGATGGCTGAACCTTTGGCAACATGCTTTTCGGAATGGAGAGGCGTTCTAAGATCTCATCATCCCATTCCAGCTTACGAATATCAAATAACATGGTACGGGATGCATTGGTATAGTCCGTTGCATGTACTTTTCCCTTGGTAAGATTCCAGATCAGCCATGTATCCACTGTACCAAACAGCAGATTTCCTTTTTCCGCTTCTGCTCTGGCCCCTTCTACATTATCTAATATCCATTTAATTTTAGTTCCTGAAAAATAAGCGTCCGGGATTAGTCCTGTCTTCTTATGTATTACACGATCAAATCCTTCTTTTTTCAGTTCTTCTATCATATCTGCTGTACGGTGGCACTGCCACACAATGGCATTATAAACAGGTTCGCCTGTATTCTTATTCCATACAATGGTTGTCTCTCTCTGATTGGTAATTCCAATCGCACTGATATCCTCTGCTTTCGCTCCTATCTGCGCCATACTTTCCGCAGCCACGCTAATCTGAGAAGACCAGATTTCCATTGGATTATGCTCGACCCATCCTGGATTCGGATATATCTGTTGAAATTCCTTATGTGCCACACTACAGATCTCTCCCCGATGATTAAATAAAATACATCGTGAACTTGTCGTTCCCTGATCCAATGCCATGACATATTTTTTCATTCTAAACCTCCGTTGCTATGCATGAAAGCATCTTCTTACTGGGCGTCATCTCCTTATGACTGCTTCCTCATGCGTCGCCTTTTGTGCTTTCTTAAACATTCATTATACTATTATGTTCCTTATTTTACAACTCATGCTGATTTTACTGGGCTTTCCAAACAAAAAAAGCCAAGAAAGAAAGATCCCTTTTGATCTTTTCTGCCTGACTTTCCATCTTCCTATCTCACATAAAATTCTTTCATATCCTCAAGACGCAGACATCCTAATTGACCTTCCTTCCACCCATTTGCCAGATAACTGCATCCACAATCTACATTCGTCACATTCTTTCCATGCCAGCATGTCATTGGAACGGTATCCTGATACCATAAGGTAGGGGTATGTCCAAAGATGACATAAGGATGATTTTTAAAATCCTCTTCCCTTTCCATCCGCTTCCACAGGATAATACTTTCTAAATTATCGGTCTCTTCAATGGAAAGTTCACAAAGACTGTTAAATGTAACAACCGGATCCGTAACGGCATCTGCAATACCAGCAAGATCTGGATAAGCATGTACCAGGTAAAACTTCTTTCCTTCCACATCGAGTGTCAGAAACAGTGGACACGCTTCTAAATATGCAATCATCTTTGCCTGTTCCTTATAAGAAAGGTTTTCAAAATAATCTTTGGCAGTGCTTCCTCCCCCGTTCTTTTCCCATCGATACATCCCAGTCTGATACGCAGGCCCTGAAAGATTCTCTAGTGTGATGACCTCCAACATCATAACTTCATGATTTCTAAGCAGCAATGTCACATTATCTCTCTTCATAATATCATCTAATATCTGAATTCCGGAAGGTCCCCGATCGATCACGTCTCCTAATATATACAAGGTATCTTCTTCTTTCAGCTCAATCTTCTCAAGCATTCTAAGATATGCTTCATACATTCCATGAATATCACTCATTACGTACGTATAACCCATCACTCTACCTCATTCCCCTTTTTGCTTCCTGATTATGCTATGAAACTAAGCATTGCCCTTGTAACTTAAATATTGTGTGAGGCTGGAACGAAAGCTTATGTATCTTCCACGACAGATTCTCTTTTACTTTGCTAAAAGATTCTCCGCTTCTCTCTTTTCTATTATATAACAGCCATTTCGGAAGGACAAGTGAATATATAGTGAATATTGGAAAAAGCAATATCATCCCCATCCTCTAAAATCTCTTCTTCCTCCGGCACTAACTGTCTGCCATTTCGAAAGGTTCCATTCGTCGAATTCAGATCCATCAATACGATATCCCCATTCCTTTTCTCAATTTTAGCATGAAAGCGACTGATTGTATCTTCTGAAAGATTATAATCCATAAAACTCTTATGCTTTCCAATAAAGTATGGGAAATTCTTTAATATCATCTCCTCATACTTTCCTCGCTCTCTCGGAACTAATCTAAAATACGCTAAATCCTCCTCTTTTGCTAATAGTTTTGTTTTTTCATAGTGCTCCGGTCTTTCTGTCAGAATAAAATCTTTTCGTTCAGATACCGCTTCCTCCTGTATCCTTTCCTCCTCTGTATGCTCTCCTCTCCTTCTGATTACCTGCTTCATCGTCTCTAAATTCCAACTGTCTGCTGTTTTTTCATCCGCTTCCCATTCTGACTTTCTGCCCATTATCTCCTGCCGTACTTCCTGATTTTCTTCCTCCGCTTTCTTTCGAAATGAGGCCGGAATAATTCCATCTCTTCCATTTTCCGCATCCGGTTTTATTCTTGCTTCCTCAATATCCGGATCCACGTAAGTAACTCTTTTTGCCATCTTCGTAGATCGATTTTCTTTTCGAAAGATCCTAAGGCAGCTTCCCATCACCCCACTTCCCATAATCAGTATCACACCTAAAAGCTTTGTGATATCAAGACTTGTACCAAACGCATTATCGAGCGCTCCCATTTTAACAAGAAGAAGCACCGTTAATATGGCGCCAAAAAAAATCCCCCCTGCCATCAGGTAGTACTTTAATTCAAAATAGGATACCTCCACTTCATCATCCAGCCGTTCTGTTACAAATGGTTTTTCTAGCATCCTTACTGGCGTTAACTTATCCCGCTGCTCTTTTGTCTCCGTTATAATCTGCCGTTTCCAGTTCCATTGACTCCCCTTTTTTCGTGTCATTTCTCCTTTTATCTGTTCCCTTCGAATTAAAGGACTCTCCTTTTCATTCTCAGAGTCCCCCCATCCAATTGCTCCTCTTTTTTTGCTTTCTTCTCTTTTCCATCTCTTCGCTTCTTCCCACTCTTCCTCCTCTGATTTATCCTGTTGTTCCATTCCCGCTTTGGCACATTGCTCTCTCCTTTCACCCTCTATATAATCCACGGAGCATTCTAATCCTTTCCTATCTCTGTGTTCTTCATTCCATTTACTTTCCTCTTCTTCTAATCCCATTTCTGTCATATCTTCTGCCGTCTCTTCCTTATCACTTGCCTTTACCTTTGATTTGTCCTGATTCTTTGTCTCAATGATGCTCAAAAGTGATTCAAGCGTTGCTTCCTTTTCACCGCTTTTCATGTACAAGGAGTAAATCAGAAGAACCGCTTCCTTATCCTCACATGCAACCTTTCCCATCATCTTTTCAAACACAATATGAAGCTGTTCACAAACCTCCTTTGCATATCCAGGATAAAAACAAAGCTTTACCTCCTCCTTTTCTAAGTCCAGGTAGATTTCTTCCCAAGAAAGGATAAAATCCTCTTCTGAAAGCAGATATTCCTCACTATTCCGAATTGCCTGACTGATCCCATATAAGATTTTCTTAATCTGCATATAGGATAGCTGCTTCTTCTCCAAAATCAGTGCTATACTCTGGGCTCCTGTAATATCGTAGTAATATTCTATCTTATTATCAAAAGAATGAATCTGAACCGGCAAAAAACCTCTGATTTTATTGTGACGTATCATTTCATCCTGATACGTTATCCTATGTCCATCTTGTGCACATACTACTACATAATTATGATAACGGTCCTTTCTGAACTCAGTTTGAAGCATCATCCACACCCCTCCCTTATTTTCTCTTGCTTTATCCACAATTATCTGATTTTATTCACAATATCCTTTACCTTTTCTGCCGCCTCACTTACTCCTTTAATCTGTTCTCCGGTTTCTGACGCCACTGTAAGCAGACGGGTTATTTCCTCTCTCTTAAAGTAGCTTTTCTTCATAGTAACAGTTCTTGACTTAAGGTTCTGCGGAAAAAGACTCGAGATCCACCTGACTGGAATCTGTGAATGGGCCTTCACCTTAATTTTCACCATGCTTATATCAATATCTGCTTGTATCTGTAAGACTGTTGTTATAAAGAAACCACTTTCCAACTGTTCTTTACAGTAACTTTCTAAAATTCTTTCTTTTGTTTCTTTGCTGATTCCTGCAAAATAGAGAATGCTCTGATGAATGGCATTCTCATACTGTACAAGACCGCTCTGCGGATTCACTTCATAGGCTACATAGTTTACCGCCTCATCCGTCAGCTTATGAAGCATCGCATCCAAATGAACGGCATCATGCAGATAAAAACTAAGGAAGATCATAGTTACAATGACTAGAATTACAAAGGGCACTAAAAGACCCGCTTCCACTGTAATGCTACCTTCCATGCACGCTTTTTTGTCTCTTATCATTCTTCTCATCCTCCGATCCACTGACATACTATGAATCCAGCAAACAAGAATGGAATAAGCGGCATCGTCCTTTTCCGATTAAACTTCCGGATGGCCAATAAAACAATAGCTGCAAGTGCTGCCATAAAAAAGGCATACATGATAAATTCAATAAAAGCAAACATCCCCAAATATCCCCCCACAATTGTAAGCAGTATCCCATCGCCCTTTCCAATCTGCTTTCGTGTTAGTCTACTTACTAACAGAAACAGACTGCCTAAAAATATACCTGCAAAACGCATTCCGACTGAAACTTCATGATCGAATGCGAAATCCAGTACCATCAATGCTGCCATAAGAATAAGGAGCATGCGGTGAACCTGTTTCTTCTTTATATCCTCTGCTGCACAAACTAAAAAAAGCATTCCAAATAAAATTTTCCCAATCGGAATTTCCACGTAACCCCTCCTTATCTATTCTTCTGTTTTCCCGCATTTAGAACACGGCCTCATTCCCTGTACTTCCGAAAGTCTTTTTTCTATTACATTTCTCTCAATCTGGCTGCATTCTGAGGAAGAATGATATCGTTTTCCATAAGATGTGATATAGACAACTGTCCCCGGATTTCGTACTCCGTTTTTACAGCAGCTCTCGCA
>SVEB01000103.1 GCA_015057635.1 Lachnospiraceae bacterium
CGGAATTCTGACAGCTTTTGTGCTGATTTATATAAACCGTCAGTATATGGATTCACTGAATACACTGCATGGATTTTTTATGGTGGCGGTATATGATTTCTTATTTTTTAGTCTTTGTGGCATGTTGCTGTATCTGTTCCCGAATATGGGAAGATTTCAGTTAAAGAGAATGGAGCTATTGAAGCTTGCCTTATATATGGAATTCCGCTATCTGCCGATAACCGTGGCTTTATTTGGAGGTTTGGTGGCAGCAGTGGCATTAACTTTGATTTTGCCGGTTCCGTTCACGCTGATTATTCCAGGAGCCTGGTGCTATCTTTCCACTTACCTGGTGGAACGTGTGCTTCTAAAGCATACGCCGGTTCCGGAAAAGGGAGAGGAAGCATGGTTTGATCAGCAGCAAGAAAACATGAATAAAGGAGAAAAAGTATGAGACGCAGTCAGTTTATGAAAAAAGCAACAGCATGTCTTCTGGTCTCGGCAATGCTTGTCCCAATTAGGTTAGATACGATGACGGTAAGTGCGAAAACAGATCTCTCCCTTGATGACTATGAAGAGATTGTCGGAACTTATTCCATTGATGAATCGATGGAAGGTTATGAAGAGTACTTAAGTCATACAGATGGGGCAAGACCGGCGGATACGTATACGTGTGAAGCCAAAGATTATGTGCGTTTCACGGACGAGGATGGAAATGAGAATTCTACGCCGGAAGCGTATACCGATTATGAAGGAGTGGACGGAGTATCGGTGCTTACCGAAGAGAGCGGTTTGATCGAGTATGAAGTTACGGTTGAAAACGCAGGACTTTATGAACTTTCGCTGGAGTATTATCCGGTAGAAGGCAAGAACACGGAAATTCAGAGAAGTTTTTTGGTTGACGGGAAGCTGCCATATGAGGAACTCGCCCTGGTGGAGTTTTCAAGAATATGGAGCAATGAGATTACCGACTATGCCACATCGGCAGACGGTATCCGGACTCTTAAATGGGAGACGGATAACCAGGGAAATGATTTAAAACCATCTTTAGCAGAGAATCCTGCATGGATTACGTCTTATGTGTATGACAGCAATGGCTACATTCCAGACAGGCTTTCCATTTATCTAACAGCAGGAACACATACGATTACAATTCTATCTATCAAAGAGCCAATGTTACTTCGAAGGCTTATATTAAGCAATTCAGAAGAAGTACAGGATTATCAGACCGTAACGGCCAAGTGGGATAAGAATGGGGCAGTTAGCACAAGCGGACATTTAATTCGTCTTGAAGCAGAGAATGCAGACAGAACCTCATCCCAGATGCTGTATCCGGTACAGGATAAATCCTCTCCGGCAGTATATCCATCTAGTGCAAAAGAATTAAAGAATAATACAATCGGCGGCAATTCCTGGCGATTGGTCGGTCAGTGGATCGAATGGGATTTTGAAGTCCCAGAAAGCGGTTACTATGATATCGCTATGTTTGCCAAACAGAATTTCTCAAAAGGTCTGTTTGTATCCCGAAAGATTGAGATTGATGGGAAAGTCCCATTTAAGGAAATGAATGCGTTCGGGTTTGATTACCGGCAGAACTGGAAGTTGATCACTCTTTCCGGTGATGATGACGTGCCATATAAGATTTATCTGACGAAAGGGCAGCATACACTCCGGATGCAGGCAGTGCTTGGTGAATTCGCAGGCATTATAGCCGATGTAAAGGAAGCGGTCACACAGCTAAATGCCATTTATCGAAGTGTGATCCGTATTACCGGTGTATCACCGGATACGTATCGTGATTATCAGATTGAGGCAAGTCTTCCAGAATTAAAGAATCAGTTAGGCGATGCAAGAGAACTGTTACAGGGAGCAATTGACAAGCTTAAGTCAGTGGCAGGAAATGGTTCTGAAAAACTGACCGTGCTTATTACGATGCGGGATCAGTTAGATGAACTGATTAAAGATGAAGAACGATTCACGAAGGTAATCGGCTCCTTTAAGATCAATGTTCGTGCATGCGGTACCTGGCTTACACAGGTAATCAGCCAGCCATTACAGTTAGATACGATCTATATCTATTCTCCGGATGTCACGGTAAAAGTAGCACATGATACAGTATGGGCAAAGATCGGTTTTGAGATTAAGAAGCTGTTTTATTCCTTTATTGTAAATTATAATCAGATCGGCAATGTATCGGAGGAAGCCAATACCGATACATTAACGCTTTGGGTAGGTACCGGGCGTGATCAGGCGAATGTTATTAAAGCGCTGATTGATGAACATTTCACCAATGAGACGGGTATTGCGGTAAACGTTATGTTAGTGGATATGAATACCCTTTTACAGGCAACACTCGCAGGGCAGGGGCCGGATGTGGCAATACAGGTCGCAAACGATATGCCGATGAATTACGGGCTGCGTAATGCTGTAGCAGATTTAGGTCAGTTTGACGATCTTCCGGATATATTGAAACGATTTAATGCAAGCGCCATGGAGGCATTTACCTTTAACGGTTCGACCTATGCGCTTCCGGAAACACAGACATTCCCGATGTTATTCTACCGTAAGGATATCTTAAAAGAGCTTAATATGTCCGTGCCGACTACATGGGATGAAGTGAAAGTCGCAATGGCAGTGTTAAGCAAGAACCAGATGGAGATTGGCATGCTGCCGAGTGAGCAGGTATTTGCAATGTTTTTATATCAGAATGGCGGCCAGTACTATAATGAGGATGCTACAAAGTCGGCACTTGACAGTGAAGAAGCAGTCAATGCATTTAAGGAATACTGTGAGTACTATACCGATTACAAGCTGGATAAAGAAACAAGCGTGGAAGAACGGTTCCGTACCGGTGAATGTCCGTTGATCATTGCAGATTATACGGTTTATAACAACTTACAGGTTTCGGCTCCGGATATTAAAGGGATGTGGGGGTTTGCACCGGTTCCGGGAGTGAAAACAGAAGACGGTATGATGGATAATTCTGTCGGAAGTACCGGACTTGGATGCGTAATCATGGAGGATTCCAAATTAAAAGATCAGGGATGGGAATTCTTAAAATGGTGGACTTCTGCCCAGACTCAGACGCTTTACGGTAGAGAGATGGAAAGTTTAATGGGAGCAGCAGCCAGAGTGGCAACCGCCAATATGGAAGCATTTGCAAATCTTCCATGGCCGGTAGCAGATTATGAAGCACTCCTTAAACAGTTCTCATCTGTGAGAGGAATTCCACAGGTACCGGGCGGGTATTTCTCCTGGCGAAATGTAAACAATGCGTTCTATAAAGTAACGACCGATACGGATACTGCAACACCAAGGGAATCGCTGCAGGATAAGGTTATTTACGTCAATGACGAGATCACATACAAACGGGAGGAATTCAAACTTCCAGTTGCAAAAGAGTAGGACAGGGGGGATAGAACATGCAGTCGGAAGCAGTCTTGGAACAAAAACAAGAAAAAAATGATGAGATTCTAAAGAAAGTAAAGAAGCAGTCAACGTTATGGAAACAGATAAAACGAAACCGGGCCTCCTATTTTATGATGGCACCTTATTTTATCCTGTTCTTCTTCTTTACCGTAATGCCGGTGCTTATTTCAATCGGACTTAGTTTTACCTACTTTAATATGTTAGAGGCACCAACTTTTGTCGGATGGAAGAATTATACGAAGCTTTTGCTGGAAGATGATATATTCTTAATCGCACTGAAGAACACCTTTTTATTCGCAGTCATTACCGGTCCGGTTAGCTATTTTCTATGTCTTTTGTTTGCCTGGATCATCAATGAGTTTAAAGGGAAGGTAAGAGCGTTCTTAACCTTGATTTTCTATGCACCATCTATCTGTGGTAATGCTTATCTGATTTGGACTCTGATCTTAACCGGTGATAGAAATGGTTACTTAAACGGTATTTTATTAAAGTTCAACCTGATCAATGAGGCAAGGCTTTGGATGAAGACTGAAAAATATGTGCTTCCAATCTTAATCATCGTTCAGTTATGGTTAAGCCTTGGAACCGGTTTCCTTTCCTTTATCGCCGGTCTTCAGACGGTAGATAAGTCCTTATATGAGGCAGCTGCAATGGATGGTGTTAAGAACAGATGGCAGGAATTATGGCATGTCACCCTTCCTGCTATGAAGCCACAGCTTATGTTCGGTGCCGTTATGCAGATCACGCAGTCATTTGCCATTGCCGATGTATCGATTCAGTTAGCTGGAAATCCAAGTGTCAACTATGCAGGTGCGACCGTCGTCACTCACCTTCTTGACTACGGTACTACCAGATTTGAAATGGGTTATGCCTCCGCGATTGCGACGGTACTGTTTTTAATGATGGTAGGCTCAAATAAGTTTGTACAAAAAATACTAAGAAGGGTGGGCGAGTAAGTTGCATAAAACGAATACGCGAGTGGTGCCCAAACGGCACTGGTTTAGAAGAGAAAAACAGCTGAATCGATCGGCTGCCGGCAATGGAATCCTATTTGTTTTAATGTTTATCTGCGGAATATTTATGGTGACGCCGCTTGTTATGATCGCAAATAATGCAGTGAAGCCATTAGATGAGATCTTTCAGTATCCGCCAAAGATATTTGTGCGAAACCCTACTTTTGAAAATTTCACCGATTTGTTCGTTATTATGAATGATTCCTGGGTTCCATTTTCCAGGTACATCTTAAATACGATCATCATTACCGGGTTTGGGACAGTAGGGCATGTAATCGTGGCTTCCTTAGCTGCTTATCCATTAGCAAAACACAATTTCCCGGGAAAGAATATCCTGTTTAAAATGGTTGTTCTTTCTATGATGTTCTCCTGGACCGTTACGCAGATCCCAAACTATATGATCATATCCTGGCTGCATTTAAATAATACCTATCTTGCACTGATTTTACCGGCATGGCAGTTTGGTATGGGACTTTATCTGATGAAGCAGTTTATGGAGCAGATTCCGGATTCTATCTTAGAGTCCGCAAGACTCGATGGTGCAGGGGAGTTTAAGACATTCATGACAATGGTAATGCCAAATGTAAAGCCTGCATGGCTGACACTTGCAATCTTTCAGTTCCAGCAGATGTGGGGCAACACCGGTAATATGTTCCTTAGAAGCGAGCAGTTAAAGCCTTTGCAGTATGCGATGCAGCAGATTACAGCAGGCGGGGCAGCAAGAGCCGGTGCGAGTGCAGCAGTTATGTTCATTATAGCTGCTATTCCCATTACATTTTTCCTTGTTTGTCAGAGCAATATCTTAGAGACGATGACAACATCCGGAATGAAAGATTAGGAGGGGCAGCGATGAATTCAAAGAAAACTACTTTTTTGGTGCTGTGTATTCTTACTCTGCTCTTTACATCGTTTATGGGAGAAAGATATGCATATGCGGCATCGATTCCATATGACAGTTACATATACGATTATCGAGGATATATCGTAAGAACGCCGGCACCGTATGTACCTAAGAAGAATATATCGGGTATCAGCCTTGGAGTCGGCAAGTTTACAAACCCGCAGGATATGTGCGTGGCACCGGATGGCAAGATTTATGTGGCCGATACCGGAAATAACCGGATCGTAGTGTTAAGCGAAGATGCATTAAACGTGGTAAAGGAGATTAAAGGTTTTACAAGGGACGGAAAGGAAGAGACATTCAAACAGCCATATGGGGTATGCGTATCCCAAAGCAATGTGCTTTATGTGGCCGATACCGAAAATAAGCGGATCATCGCTCTTGATGAGAATGGAGAGTTTGTGAAATGCATCGAGAACCCAACTTCCGATGTGTTAGAGGAAGGCTTTGTATTCACTCCGCTAAAAGTGACCGTTGATTATGCAGACAGAGTGTACTGCATCGCGAAAGGTGTATTTGAAGGAATTATGGTTTTCGAGGAAAATGGGCAGTTCTCCAGTTTCTTTGGGACAATCAATGTAGAGATCAGCACGTGGGAGAAGTTCTGGAGATGGCTATCCACGAAAGAAGAACGATCGAGACAGACCCTTTATATTCCGACGGAGTTTACCGGAGTCGATGTGGATGATGATGGATTTATCTATGCATCGAATATTGATACGACTGGGGTACAGGCAGCAAGAAGACTAAATCCAAGAGGCCAGGATGTCATTAAGAAAGGAACCGAGAAGAACGTAGGCGGTGATTTAGTAACAGGCGGAGCCTCTACATATAGCGGTCCATCCTATATTGTAGATATCGTATATCGGAATGACGGCATTTATTCCATTTTGGATTCAAAACGTGGCAGGATTTTCACCTATGACCATGAAGGAAATATGCTTTATATTTTCGGCGGACTTGGTTCGCAAGCAGGGACCTTCACAAGCCCGGTTGCAATTGAGGAATCCGGAGACAGGATTTTTGTATTAGACGCCACAAGAGCAGAGATTCTTACATTTGAGGCAACTGAATATGGAAGTTTGATCAATGAGGCAGTAAGACTAAGGTACAGCGGGGATGAGAGCCAGGCAGTCGGTGTATGGGAAAAGGTACTTGATTTTAATGAGAACTTCGAGCTTGCCAATGTGGGAATCGGGAAAGCTTATCTGACAGCCGGAGATAACAAGAGTGCAATGAAGTATTTAAAGCTAGGCATGAGCAGGGATTATTATTCTATCGCCTTTAAGCGATACCGCAATGAAATCCTAAAAGATAATCTGGGATATATCTTAACCGGCATTGTGGTGCTCATTGCAGCATTGAAGATAGGATCAATCGTAAAAAGACGGAAAGGAGGCGTTAAGGAGTGAACAAGTATTTTTCAAAAGAAAAGTTATTATATCCATTCTACGTATTAACGCATCCGGCGGACGGCTTTTATGAAATCAGGCACCGGGACAGAGGAAGTGTTCCGATTTCCTTGATTTTGACCGCATTGTTCAGCGTCAGTTATTCGATTAACCGGATGATGGCAAGCTTTGTGGTGAATGACATTGATCCAAGAGAGGTGGATTCCTTCCATGACTTAGAAGGCGTATTCTTACTGTTCTTCTTGTTCTGCATCGGCAATTGGTCAATCACCTGCCTGATGGAAGGGGAAGGAAGATTTAAAGATATTGTGATCGTATTAGGGTATTCCCTTCTTCCGATGGTTTTAACCTATGTGCCGGCAACGATCATTTCACAGTTTATTGCGGCGAATGAGGAGGCATTTTATAGTTTGATTCTTTTTATCGGGACGGCATGGTCGGTAGTGTTAGCCCTTATCGGAATTATGACGATACATAATTACTCCTCGCTAAAGACGCTGGTGACATTGATTCTTACGGTCGCTGCGATGTTAATCATCGTGTTTATCGTGATGATGCTGCAGGACCTTGTGATACAGGTATATAGTTTCTTCCGCAGTATTTATATGGAACTGATGTTTAGAACATAAAAGGATGGGGGCGATTTAAGATGAGCATATTAAAAAAGATTTGCATTACGCTTCTTTCCATTGTCCTGGTTGTTCTTTTAGGTAAGGGCGGTTATTACCTGATTCATTATGTTTGGTATGACGATTATAAAGAAGCGATCAATAAGGAATATGAATACGAGGAAGGAACTAAGTTTGAGCCGATTAAAGAAGATCATGCAGATGTAGAGGGCATGGTGCTTGCAGCAGAGAGTGACAGTTTAAAGTTATACACCAATTTAAAGACGGCCGAAGTAGCTATTTATGATAAGCGGAATGGGCAGATCAGTTATTCCAATCCACCGGATGCAGATAATGATGGGGTTGCAAGCGCGGTCAATAAGTCTACTTTAAAATCACAGATCTCTCTTATTTATTATAATACATCAAAGACAGCAGGCAGTTATAATTCCTATGATTATTCGGTAAGTTTAGGACAGTTTACCTGTGAGAAGATCGAAAATGGTCTCAGGTATGTGTATACGATCGGTGATCTGTCAAGTGCAACAGGCATTGTGCCTACTTACATCTCGGCAGAAAGGTTATACTCCTTTACCGATAAGTTAGATGAAAAAGAATCCAAGTATATTACGACAAAGTATATGGAATCGGATGTAAAGGAAGGATTTTTACAGTTAAATGATGCAAGTAAGAAAGGTGCAGCTACCTTAAGAAAGTTAAATAAGTATTTAGAGGAAGCCGGATATACGATGGAAGATTATGAGGCAGATATGGAAGCATCCGGCGTGGAAGGAGCAGTTCCAATCTCATTTGAGGTTCCGCTTGAGTACCGATTAGAGGATGACGGGCTGGTTGTGAATGTGCCGACAAAGGAGATTAAAGAAAATGGTGGCGGATTAATCAGCTGGCTTCAGGTATTGAATTATTTCGGAGCAGCATCTGAGACAGAACAAGGATATATGGTTGTTCCAAATGGAAGCGGATCTTTGATCTATTTTAATAATGGAAAGACCACAGCAGCAGACTATTCTCAGTATATGTATGATATGGATCCGGCGAATATGGATGCTATTAAAATTGAGAATACCGAGCAGCCAAGAATGCCGGTATTCGGGATTGCAAGAGAAAACAGCGGAATATTTGCTGTGGTAGAAAAAGGGGAATCCTTCTTAAATTTAAATGCCTGTGTTGCGGGAAAGATCACCTCTTACAATAACGTATATCCATCATTTTTATTACGAACCTTTAACCGTCTTGTTATGTCAGGATCAACAGGAAGTGAGAATTCCATACCAGTATTTGAACCGAATCTTTATGATGTGGATCTGACAATTCGCTACAGCTTCTTAACGGATGAGTACAAAGGGTATTCGGGCATGGCATCCTATTACCGGGAGAAGTTGATAAAAGAAGGTGCTCTTACAAAACAGAAAAAGACAGGAGATATCCCATTCTATATGGATTTATTAGGGGGAGTGAAGAGGACGGCGTTCTTCTTAGGAAAACAGTATCTTCAGGTTTACCCAATGACAACATTCAAAGAGGCAGAAAAAATTACGGACTCTTTGGCAGAAGACGGAATCCACAATCTTGTAGTCAATTATCAGGGATGGTTTAACGGCGGATATTATCATGATGTGGCAGATAAGATTAAGGTTGTAAGCAAGCTGGGGTCCAAATCCGATTTAGAAGCATTGACAAAGAAAGTAGAAGACCTTGGCGGAAAGTTATATGGAGATGTGGCATTCCAGGAAGTATCCTTTATCTCAAAGCGCTTTGACTATATGAAAGAGACTGCAAGATATTACGGGACCGGTCAGCTGATTGTGTTTGGACAGGTAAGTCCTGCTACTTTAACCGCAACGCATTCTCTTGGTTACCAAGAAACCTTATACGATCTGATTTCACCAAAGTTTTTACCGCGCTATGTAGAAAAGTTCTCCAATAAGATTAAAAAGTATGATATCACCGGCATTTCTCTTCGGGATTTAGGAGATGTGCTTCAGTCAGATAAGAAGAAGACGGAATTCATTGATAGGGAAGCTGCCAAACAGGTTGTAGAAGCACAGTATCAGACACTTAAGGATACGGGAAAAGATATTATGACAAGCGGCGGCAATGCATATTCCTTAGCTTACACGGATGACCTGATCAATATTCCGACATCCTACAATCCATTCTTTATTGTGGACGAAGAAATCCCATTCTATGAGATGGTGATTCATGGATGCATCGATTATGCAGGAAAAGCACTTAACTTAAGCAGCACGTATGATGAGACAGATGTAGTGCTCCGTATGATTGAATACGGTGCAGCACCTCATTTCACATTCAGCTATGAGGAATCTTCCGAATTAAAATATACCGGTTTAAATATGGATTACAGTACCACATTCTCAGCATGGGAAGACATTGCAAAATCCGTTTATGGAAAGGTAAATGAAGCTCTTTCTTATGTATCGGGAGCCCAGATGGTGGGGCATGAGATTTTAGCAGAAGGAGTAAAGAAAGTAACGTACAGCAATGGCGTTGTGATCTATATCAATACGACAGAGCAGGACTATTTAGATGAATCAGGCACAGTAAGTGCAAGAAGCTATCGATTGGAGGAGATAGAAAAATGAGAACAAAGCGTAGATTAACATTAATGCAGAAACGTGCGATTGTAGGGCTGCTCTTTATCTCCCCCTGGTTGATTGGATTTTTGATCTTTTATGCACGCAGCCTATTTATGACCATACAGTTTAGTATGTCGGATGTGGCAGTAAAGGAAAATGGAGGCTATTCTCTTACTTTCGCAGGCATCTCGAATTTTAAATATGCGCTGACCGCGCATGGCACATTCAAGCAGGTGCTTACCACATCGTTAGGAAATATGTTAGTGGATGTCCCATTGATTATCTTCTTCAGCCTCTTTATGGGGGTGCTGTTAAATAAGAAGTTTAAAGGAAGAACGCTTGTACGTGCGATTTTCTTCCTGCCGGTAATCATGAATTCAGAAGCGATCCAGGGAGCCATCCAGATGACACGTCAGATGATGGCAGGCGGTTTAAACCCGGCAAATGCTGAAGTCATGGAGTCGATGTCAGGAGGCGTTAATATTGATTACTATCTGGAGCTGTTCCGTGACTTAGCGCTTCCGGATGGCCTGCTTGATTATATTATCGGGGCAGTAGCCAGAATTAATGATATCATCACCGCTTCCGGCGTACAGATCGTCATCTTTATCGCAGCCCTTCAGGCAGTGCCTCCAGCACTGTATGAAGTAGCAAAGATTGAAGGAGCGACCGGATATGAGACGTTCTGGAAAGTAACATTCCCAATGGTTTCACCTCTTATCATCACCAATATCGTATATACCGTAGTAGATTCCTTTATTAACAGTGATGTGGTACAGCTTGCATATGATACCGCATTTACCGACCAGAAATATGGATTGAGTTCGTCTATGAGCCTTCTAAGCACCGTCGCGGTATGCGTGGTATTAGTGGTTGCATGCGGGCTGATTTCAAAGAAGACATTCTATTACAATTAGGAAAGGAGAAAGAAGAATGGAACTTGTGACAAAAACAAAACCCACAGCAGAAGGAAAGGCAAAGCACCTTCTGAATCAGGGAAATGACGTAATCCGGCATATGAAAGAGGACAAGCAGTTTGCAAATGACCGGAAGAAAGTCATCACAAAGAGCAAGAGTTTTCTCTTTACCTTATTTCGCCTGGTCATTATCGTTGGAATCTGCTATGTGATCATAGGACCGCTTATCGGCATTATATCCAAATCTTTTTTTTCGCAGGAAGACAGCTATAACCCGATGGTATATCTGTTTCCGATAGCGCCGACTCTTGAACGTTATCAGAAGGCGATTGCAAGACTGAATTATTGGAAGGTATTGTTAAATGCACTTGTTTATGTGCTGACGTTGATGGCTTTGCAGGTACTTGTATGCTCCATGGTTGGATACGGGTTCGCCAGATTTCAGTTTCCGTTAAAGAAAATCTTGTTTGCCTGTGTGGTTGTGATGATTGTTATTCCAACTCATACGATCATGCTTCCGTTATATGTGACATTCCGCAAGTTCGATCCGCTTGGGCTAGTCAGTCTGTTTACCGGCGGATCAGTAAGCCTTCTTAAGAAAGTCACGCCAATGTATATTATGACGGCACTTGGATGCGGACTTAGGTCCGGGCTTTATATTTACATATTCAATCAGTTTTTCAGAGGCCTTCCGAAAGAAATTGAAGAGGCTGCATTTGTGGATGGTGCCGGAATGTGGTACACCTACTTTCGGATTATGTTAGTGAATGCCATCCCATCTGTTATTACCGTCTCTATTTTCTCACTTGTATGGCAGTATAACGATACTTTTTATGCAAAATTGTTTTTAATCAGTCCGAATGTGGCAATCAGCAAGAAGATCACAACGTTGCAGGCAACGATTCAGAGTGTGGATAAGGTACTCGACCCAACGGTGGCACAGCTTTATGTATATGCAGGAATCGTGCTTGTCATCCTGCCAATCATTCTGATCTATATCGCATTACAGAAGAAGTTCATCGAAGGCGTAGAACGAAGCGGTATCGTAGGATAACCGATTAGTTGATAAAGCAATATGAATTTAGTTCGTAAGGAGGAGTAGTATGTTAAACAGAAAGAAAATGTTTACAGTTTTCTTGGTAATGGCATTCATCCTGCAAATGAATGGATGCAAAAAGGCGGAGGATGTAGAAACGGATGCGAATGCCGTAACACCGACCGTGACCGAAGCACCGACTGAGGCACCGACCAATACACCGGAACCGACCAAAGAGCCGGAGAAAAAGGAAGCAGCCTTTACCGATGTCAGCGCGATGGAGAAAGGGACTGTCATTGATTTTGAAGACGGTCAGAATGGATTCATTCAATTAAATACCGCACCTGGCAATGCGGATGAATCAGAGCTTTCGATTGTGGATTACGGCGGCTCTAAAGTTTTAAAAGTAGATGTAAAGAATGATAAGGTTCCATACGTGGCAATTGATGTGGCGAGTCTCGTTAAGGATCATATCGCTGATGTAAGATCGATTGAGATGGATATCGCAGTCGGATATGATGACGGAGAATTTCGTGCATGTTCCGGTCTTGTCTACGCATACAGTGGGACAGAAAGAACCGAGTCCTCCGATGCATGGAGCGTATATCTGGCAACCAAGAATCCAAATGTTGCAAAAAGAGTATTGGATAACGAATCAGAGTATTTTGTTCCGGATGCACAGAATTTCTTCGTTGTGACAAAAGAGACGGATAACGGGATGACAGCCGGCGTATCCGCAGCAGACCTTTATATTGACAATATCATTATCCGGGATGCCGATGGCAATCCGATCCCAGTTGATGCATCTGCTGGATTTGATAAGCCGGCTGGATTTGGGGCAGCGGATTTATCCAATCTGACAGGAATCGTAGCAGAAAGCACGATAGAAGGTGCAGAAGGGAAGACAGATGGCGGCTGGGGACAAGCTGTTGTAATCGGGGCGCTTAAGAATGATGGCGGAACATTTGATCCATCCATTTTAAAGCCAGGCAGCATTATCACCGTATATTATTCTTCTGCAAGTGCACCGGAATTAATCTTACAGAGCTGGACAGAAGGGGCACCGGAGACATCAGGCTGGGCAAAAGTTGCTCCATTCACGGTAAATGATTCCTGTACGATCGCGCAGTACAGCTATGATGACATGGTAGTTGCCTTTGGTACAGATGATTTTGCAACCTATCTTGATAACTTTAATGTAGGCGATACCGGAAATGCCATCTCAGTTTCCAAGGTGACGATTGGTATGCCGGCAGGAGAAGAAGTGGTAATTGAAGGCGCAGAAGGCGAATCCGATGGTTCCTGGGGACAGGCAGTAATGCTTGCTACCGTAAAGGATGGCGGTACATTTGATGCTTCCATGTTAAAATCCGGCGCAATGATCAGCGTTACCTATACTTCGGATATCTGTCCGGAAGTAGTGCTTCAGAGCTGGACAGAAGGAGCACCGGATACAGCCGGCTGGGCAAAAGTCGCAGCTTGTGCTGATACGGGTACCGTGGCAACTTATAGTGTGGACGATATGATCGCAGCATTCGGATCCGATGACTTTGCAGGGCTTCTTGATAACTTTATTGTTGGTGACTGTGGTGCAGCATTAAAAGTAACGAAGGTTACAATTCAATAATAAATCATGGATGGAGGTATTGTTGTATGAAGAAGAGAACAAGAAAGGCTATGGCACTTTCCCTTGCACTGGCGATGGTATTCACGATGCTTACAGCTTGCAGTAAGAATGAGGAAGCAGCAGAGACATCAAAGGCAACAACCGCTACAAAAGAATCGGAAGCACAGAAAGAAGAGGCAACTAGCGAACCAACCAAAGAGGCAGAAAAAGATGCGGCATCGGAGCCAACCGTTGAAGCAGGGAAAGAAAAGAGAGTCATTACAATTGGTACCTGGTATGATCATTACTATACCAGTGATCACGATGACGTGTATGATAACCCGGATGTTTCCGATGTGGAGACCGCACAGATGCAGCTTGATAATATGAGAGCAATTGAAGAGAAATACAATGTAGAGCTTCGTTTTGTTAACCTGACATGGGATGGTACGATGGAAAGTATCAATACTTCTATTATGGCAGGCACACCAGACTGTGATATTTATGAAGTAGATCTTCAGTTTGGTATCCCGGCAGCACTATCCGGATATGCACAGCCTCTTGAAGATTTTATCCCGGCTGATGATGATATCTTCAATGATCAGACTGTTATGAAGTATCTGAATGTGTTAGGAATGGATAAGGATTATCTGTTTGCCGGAAATTCCATTCAGTTAGGTGCTTATCCGCTTGCTTTTAATATGGATATGATCAATGAAGCAGGCCTTGAGAATCCACAGGATTTATATGACAGAGGAGAATGGACCTGGGATAAATTCCGTGAATATATGATTGCGTTAACAAAGGATAATGATGGAGATGGAGTAGTAGATGTTTATGGTTATGGCGGATGGTGGACAACCATGTTAAACCAGTTATTAATGTCAAATGGTGCTAATATTGCTGGTTCTACCAAAGAAGGTTTAAGCTCTCCGGCTACAATCGAAGTAATGGACTTCATTTATAATATGTATAACACAGATAAGGTAGCAAAACCTTGGAATGAAGATGACTGGAATATCAATACATCCTGCTATGCAGATGGACAGATTGCATTCTGGCCAAGTGCAGCATGGGTATTCTCTTCTTACGGCGGATCTGATCTTGAGTTTGAGATTGGTGTAGTGCCATGGCCAGTAGGACCAAGCGGAAATCAGGAAACAAATAAACATTACTTAACAGCAGGCAACTATTATATTATCCCAACAGGTGTGGAAGATCCTTATTTCGTATACAAAGTATTTTATGACTGGACAAACTGGTTTGACGGAGATACTTCCTTACGTGATGATACGGAATGGTTTGAAAACCAGATGATGACCGAGAGAAACTTCGATTACTTAAAGGTGATGGGAACAAAAGAGCAGTTTGATATCTGGGGCAGCTTAGATGTTGTGTCTATGGTAGATATTATGAACGGAACCAAGACAGCAGCACAGTATGCAGAGGAAAACAAACAGCTTGTTCAGGCTAAATTAGATGATTACTTTAAATAAAATGATAGTTGTAAAATAACAGCGGAAGGCTTGTAGTAAACGATAGAAATCAGCAGAGATTAATAGCAAAAAGTAGAGATCAGTAGGGGACAGTCAGAGAGAGTAACCTCTACGAGGAAAAGTACATAGGGAAAAAACACAGATTTGAATGAGTGTGGCATATTAAAAACTGCATACATAATACCCATACCATGAAAAATGGAATGACCGCCTTAAGAAAGCAGTTTTCACATGTGCCGCGCTCTTTTTATGCAGAAATCTAAGATTCAAGTTAAAGGTCATGAGATCACTATAATATCACAATAATAGAATGAATAGGAGAGAATAAGATGAGCGAAGTTAAAATGTTTACGGATCCACTACCAAATATCCCATGGGAGGAGAAACCAGCAGACTCAGTAGGTCCAGTATGGAGATACTCCATGAACCCAATTATCGACCGTAATCCATTAAAAGGTGTTGCAAGAATCTTTAACAGTGCTGTTGTTCCATATGAAGGAAAATTTGTTGGCGTATTCAGAGGCGAACAGACAAATGGTGTTCCACAGTTATATTTAGGATACAGTGAAGATGCCATTCACTGGACCTACGAACCACATCCAATCCCATTTGTAAATGAAGAAGGCAAGTCCTATATGCCAAAATCAGCATATGATCCTCGTCTGATCAAAGTAGAGGATACCTATTATATTATCTGGTGTACCGACTTTTACGGTGCAGCTCTTGGACTGGCTAAAACAACCGATTTTAAACATTTTGTACGTCTTGAAAATCCATTTATCCCATTTAACCGCAATGGTGTAATGTTCCCAAGAAAAGTGAACGGAAACTTCCTTCTGTTAAGCCGTCCAAGCGATTCCGGCCATACACCGTTCGGAGATGTATTCTTAAGTGAAAGTCCGGACCTTGTATACTGGGGAAAGCACAGACATGTAATGACAAGAGGCTACAATCAGTGGTGGCAGTCCTTAAAGATCGGCGGCGGAGCAGCACCAATTGAGACGAGTGAAGGATGGCTGTTATTCTATCACGGCGTTACCGGTACCTGCAACGGTTACGTATACAGCATGGGAGCTGCAATCTTAGATAAGGATGAACCAAGCAAAGTGAAATATCGGTCTTCTTGCTTTATCCTGACACCGGAGAAATGGTATGAAGAAAGAGGTTTTGTAGGAAATGTAGTATTCCCATGTGCAGCTCTTACGGATTCTGAAACAGGCAGAATCGCTATTTACTATGGGGCGGCAGACAGCTATGTTGGTCTTGCATTCACGACAGTCGATGAGATCGTAACATTCGTAAAAGAAAACCACGTGGAAAATGGGGATGATGCAGAAATCGGAATTATGTAAGGAGCCTTGAAATGATGGACGAATTCTATTTGGAACGGGGAATTAAAAATATAGGGAATGTAAGCCGGTTCCAGACTGTATTTCAAAAAGCGGAGATGGGAAAGCCTATTACCGTGGGATTTATTGGTGGCTCGATAACGATGGGATCGTTATCGAGCACACCTGAAACTTGCTATGCATATTTAGTCAAACAATGGTTTGAGAAGACATTTCCAGGAAGCAAGATAACCTATGTGAATGCCGGAATTGGAGCCACTACGTCACAGTTCGGAGTGGCAAGGGTACAAGAGGACCTGCTTTCTTATAAGCCGGATCTTGTAATTGCAGAGTTTAGTGTCAATGATAAGCCGGAAGAATTATTTGAGGAGACATTTGAAGGGCTGATTCGGACTATTTTATATGCATCTTTTGAACCGGCTCTTATGATGTTCGAGAATGTGGAATATGATACCGGAAATAATGCAGCAGCTGTTCATGATAAAGTTGGTTTTTATTATGATCTTCCGATGGGAGATATAAAATCGAGCATTTATCAGGCAATCTTGGATGGCAGGATAGAACGGGGAAAAATCACGCCGGATAATCTGCATCCAAATGATTTAGGCCATTCATTCGTTGCGAAGGTATTGATTCATCTCTTAGAAAAAATAAAAGAGGATCATCAGATATATGAGGAAATTATAAAAAAAGAGCCGCTTAGCAAGAACGAATATGAGCATTCCATCCGGTATAACAGTCAGAATGCAGAGCCGTCCTTAACAGGATTCATAAAAGATGAATCCACATCCTATGGCATCACGGATGTATTCAAGCATGGGTATATTGGAAAAAAGACCGGGGATGTACTTTCCCTGATCGTAACAGCGAAACATATAGCTATTCAGTATCGGAAATCTATTGTAAAACCGGCTCCGATTGCAAAAGCTGTGATTGATGGAAAGGAAGAGGACGCAGCGATCTTAGATGCTAATTTTGAAGAAACATGGGGAGACTGCCTGTATCTGCAGAACGTGTTTGACGGAGAAAAGGAAGAGACTCATACAATCACGATCACGATTATTTCTGCAGATCATACAGAAAGTGATTTCTATCTTGCTTCTATTATCACGGCATAAGGGCAAAATTTAAGAATGCTGGAAAAAAGAAAGTAAAGACTCTTTAGGAAAAAAGAAAAAACAGAAACTGCCTGAAGGAATAGACAGGCTGACTGCATGATAGAAAGGAAGAAAACGATGTTAGCACAGAGACCGCCTATGGGCTGGAATTCATGGAATACATTTGGATGGCAGATATCCGAAGATTTAATTGTTCATACAGCAGATCAGATGAAAGAAAGCGGGTTGTTAGATGCCGGATATGAGTATCTGGTAATCGATGACTGCTGGGCATTAAAACAGAGAAATGAAAGCGGAAGATTGGTGCCGGATCCTATAAAATTTCCAAATGGGATGAAGGCAGTCAGTGATTATGTACATAGCAAAGGACTAAAGTTTGGCATGTATTCCTGTGCCGGAACGATGACATGCGGAGGGTATCCGTCAAGTCTGGAGCATGAGTTTATAGATGCGAAAACATTCGCAGGATGGGGCGTTGATTTCTTAAAGTATGACTATTGCTATAAACCACAGAATATCCCGGGCCACATTCTTTATAAGAGAATGGGGATGGCCCTTAAGAACAGTGGAAGGGATATTTTATTCTCTGCTTGCAACTGGGGCAGTGATGAGTGTGATAAATGGATTCGTTCTTCAGGGGCACATATGTACCGTTCTACCGGGGATATTCAGGACAACTGGCAGTCAATTAAGAATATCGCATTAAGCCGTATGGACAAAGAATGTTATTCCGCACCATACTGCTATGATGATATGGATATGTTGGTAGTTGGCATGTATGGAAAAGGAAATGTGGCATTAGGAGGATGTTCGACAGAAGAATATAAGACGCATTTCTCCTTATGGTGTATGATGGATTCGCCTCTTATGATCGGATGCGATATCCGGAATATGAACGAGGATGTCAGAACCATCTTAATGAATAAGGAATTGATCGCTTTAAATCAGGATCCGGAAGGACGTGCTTCTTATCGTCTGACTCAGTGGAATAACCCGGAGGTCACGATTTTAATCAAACCAATGTCAGATGGCAGCTTTGGAATCGGATTCTTTAATTTCAGTGATTCGGATGCAGAAGGATCCCTGCAGTTCTGGGATATGGGACTTGAAACCTCGTCCGGCTACTCCTTATCTCTTCGGGATTTATGGGAACATGAAGAGGCTGGTGTATATAAGGAGAATTACACATGCCGCCTAAAGGCACATGCATGCAAGGTATTTCGAGCAAAATTGGTGTAAAAGGACAGGACGGATGAATGGAACAGAATATTTTATGCTGCAGGATATGTGGTAAAAAATTAGAAGCGGATGAAATTGCAATTTATCGAAAACTTGTGAACCGGGGTGCTAAGTCTTATCTTTGCATCCCGTGTCTTGCATCCTACTTTCATTGTGAAGAGCAGCTTATTTATGACAGGATTGCATCTCTTCGCGAAATGGGCTGCACGCTTTTTGTAAGAGCAAAAAGATAGAAAATGATATCGTGAAGCAGGAATTTTTAAGCGGAATTCGTATAGAAGAATAGAAAGCACAGCGTTTAGCACTGAAAATTAGAAGTAAAGATAGGGGATGGGTGTGAGATGGATCTGGCAATGCAGGAGACGGTAAATGAGATTCTTGAAAAAGAGAAGGAAAAGAAAGCAATTAAGGAAGAAGCAAAGAATCATCTGACAGGATGTCTTCTTCCGTTTTGGAAAGGATTAAAGGATGATACATATGGAGGCTTTTATGGATATTTGTCCTATGATCTGGAACTGGATAAGAAGGCAGTGAAAGGATGTATTTTAAACAGCAGGATTTTATGGTTTTTCTCAAAGGCAAGCAAAACATTAAAGGATAATTCTCTTTTAAGCTATGCGGCACATGCCTTTGACTTTTTAAAGAATAAATGTCTGGATCATGAGAATGGAGGCATGTACTGGTCATTAAATTATGACGGAACGGTATGCGATGCGACGAAACATACCTATAATCAGGCATTTGCAATCTATGCACTGAGCGCCTATTATGAGGTGATGCGAGATAAAGAGGCATTATTCTTAGCCCTTTCTTTAATTGATCTGATTGAGGAGAGGATGAAGGATGAGTATGGATATTTAGAAGCGTTCGATGCCTCTTTCCATTCGGTTTCCAATGAGAAACTTTCTGAAAATGGAGTCATGGCGGAAAAGACGATGAATACACTGCTTCATGTATTAGAGGCGTATACGGAGGCTTATCGGGTTACCAAACATCCTAAGATTGCAGAAAAACTGCGTCATATTCTGACGCAGATCGCAGATAAGGTGTATAATAAAGAGTTGCATAGGCAGGAAGTTTTCTTTGACCGAAAGATGAACACCCTCATTGATCTTCATTCCTTTGGTCATGATATAGAAGCAGCATGGCTGATCGATCGAACACTCTCCATTCTAAAAGATGCCTCTTACACGGCAAAGCTTTCAGAAATTACGAAAGATCTGACCGCAGAAATCTATAAAAGCGCATATAAAGAGCATTCTCTGTTAAATGAATGTGACCGTGGTATTTTAAATAAGAAACGGATCTGGTGGGTACAGGCGGAAGCGGTTACAGGGTTTTTAAATGGATATGAGCATGATAACAATCATCCGGAGTATTTGAAGGCTTCCATTGATATTTTTCATTATATAATGGAGAAGATGGTAGATAAAAGACCTGGTTCTGAATGGTTCTCGGAATTGGATGAAAATGGACTGCCTAGTATAAAAAATCCAATCGTGGAGCCATGGAAATGTCCATATCATAATGGCAGAATGTGCTTCGAATTATTAAGGAGGGACTGGTAGATGATTCATGAAAAGTACTATGAGATGCTGTTTGATTATCGTGCGCAGATTACAAAAGAAAATAGGAAAACCAGCTTTTACAATGGGATTTTTGACCGCTATGAATATCCTGTACTCACAAGAGACCATATTCCGTTAACATGGAGATATGATTTGAATAAAGAGACCAATCCGTATTTTATGGAACGTCTGGGGGTGAATGCGGTATTCAATGCAGGAGCCATTGAATTAGACGGACAGTTCTATCTTATGGCAAGAATTGAAGGCAATGATCGAAAGTCTTTTTTCGGAATCGCGAAGAGTAAATCCGGAATTGACGGATTTGAATTTTTAGACCATCCGGTCGTAATGCCGGATCTTTATCCGGAAGAGACGAATGTATATGATATGCGCCTTACAAAACATGAAGATGGGTATATCTATGGTGTCTTCTGTTCCGAAAGTAAAGACACATCCAGCAACAATCTTTCAGCAGCGGTTGCGCAGGCCGGAATTGTACGAACAAAAGACCTTGTGACATGGGAACGCCTTCCGAATCTAAAGACAAAGGATGGAAGCCAGCAGCGGAATGTAGTGCTTCACCCGGAGTTCGTTCAGGGAAAGTACGCATTCTATACAAGACCAATGGATGATTTTCTTCATGCCGGAAATGGAGGCGGAATTGGCTTTGCACTATGCGATTCTATCTTAAATCCGGAAATAGGAGAGGAAAGAGTAATCAATAAACGGATGTACCATACGATAACCGAAGAAAAGAACGGAGCCGGAGCCGTACCCATTAAAACTCCGAAAGGATTTATTCATATCGCACATGGTGTCCGCAATACGGCAGCAGGGCTTAGATATGTAATCTATGCATTCGCAACGGATTTAAACGAACCGTGGAAGGTCATTGCAGAACCGTCAGGGCTTCTAATCGGGCCAAGAGGGGAAGAACGCGTTGGTGACGTCTCCAATGTGGTGTTTACCAATGGTGCCATTGCAAGGAAAAATGGAGATGTGTATATTTACTATGCATCATCGGATACAAGACTTCATGTCGCAACGACTACCGTGGACAAGTTAGTGGATTATGTCTTCCATACCCCGTCTGATCCGCATCGCAGCGCAGACTGTGTGAAACAAAGATGTAGCTTGATTGATCGGAATTTAAAACTTTTAAACGAAAGCAAAAAGACAGAGGTATAGAAAGGCAAAATAAAAATTGCTCTTGTGTTTTTATCACTCATTTTTTATAATAAGACTGACGAATATAGTAAATATTTGTAAATATAAAAGATAAAAAGGGAGGAAAACAATGGGGTACTTAGAGAACTATCAGAACTGGTGTGAGAATCCATATTTTGATAAGCAGACCAGAGAGGAATTAAAGCAGTTAGCAGGAAATGATGCTGAAATCAAAGAGCGTTTTTATAAGAATCTGGAGTTTGGAACCGGAGGACTTCGTGGTATTATCGGAGCTGGGGATAATCGTATGAATGTATATACGGTCAGAAAGGCAACACAGGGACTTGCTAATTACATAAAAAAGCAGCATGGGGAAGATAAGGGGGTTGTAATTGCATACGACTCAAGAAATATGTCAAAGGAATTCAGCGAGGAAGCAGCACTCTGCTTATGTGCGAATGGAATTAAAGCATATCGTTTTGATGCACTTCGTCCTACACCGGAGCTTTCCTTTGCAGTAAGAAAGCTTTCCTGTATCGCAGGAATTGTCATTACGGCAAGCCATAATCCGGCAGAATATAATGGCTATAAAGTATACTGGGAAGATGGTGCTCAGATCACATATCCAAAGGATGTGGAGATCATTGCCGAAGTAAACAAGGTGACGGATTACAGCACGGTTCAGACAATGGATCAAGAAGAGGCAGAAAAAGCCGGATTATATCATATCATTGGCAGTGAGATTGATGATGCGTATATAGGAGAGTTAAAGAAGCTGGTGCTCCATCCGGAAATCATTGAAAAAGAGGGAAAAGAATTAAAAATTGTTTATACACCATTACATGGTACCGGTAATGTGAATGTAAGAAGGGTATTAAAAGAACTTGGCTTTGAGCATGTCTATGTAGTGCCGGAACAGGAAAAGCCGGATGGCAGATTCCCAACCGTAAAATCCCCAAATCCGGAAGATCCGAATGCATTTGCGCTTGCCTTAAAGCTTGCGAAGGAAAAGGATGCCGATTTAGTTTTGGCAACGGATCCCGATGCCGATCGTCTTGGTGTTTATGCGAAAGATCAGAAAACAGGAGAATATATGTCCTTTACCGGCAATATGTCCGGAATGTTAATCTGTGAGTATCGCTTAAGCCAGGAAAAAGCAACAGGAAAGATTGCAAAGGATGGTGCATTAATCAAGACAATCGTTACAACCAATATGGCAGATAAAGTGGCGGAAGAATATGATGTCAGACTGATTGAAGTGCTGACCGGATTCAAATATATTGGTGAGCAGATTAAGTTTTTTGAACAGAATCACAATGCTACTTATGAATTCGGTTTTGAAGAAAGTTATGGGTGCTTAGTCGGTACCCATGCAAGAGATAAGGATGCAGTAGTGGCAGTTATGGCACTATGTGAAGCAGCAGCTTATTATCGTTTCCATGGCAAGACATTGTGGGATCAGATGTTAGCAATTTATGAGAAGTATGAGTATTTTAAAGAGGGTCTTCAGACCATCACATTAAAGGGAATGGATGGAGCTGCGAAGATCCAGCAGATGATGGATGGCTTCCGTGCAAATCCTCCAAAGGAATTAGGCGGATATCAGGTGCAGAGGCTGCGGGATTATAAGAAAGATGTGATCCTTGATCTGGCATCCGGCAGTAAGATGCCAACCGGTCTGCCAAAGTCAAATGTTTTATATTTTGATTTAAATGATGATGCCTGGGTATGTGTTCGTCCATCCGGAACAGAGCCTAAGATCAAGTTTTATATCGGAGTAAAAGGAAACAGCTTCTCCGATGCAGAAGAAAAACTGAATATCCTTACAAAAGCGCTGATGCAGCTGGCGGAGGATTAAAAGAAAGAGGCTGTCGCTATAAGAGTGACAGCTTTTTTGTTAGCGCTAACCACTATAGTTGGGAGAAGGAGCAGAATATGGGAAAATGGAAGAGGATGCAAAGAAAAGCGATTATGTCAGCTTTGATTGGGATGATATCGATTGGCATGATTTCAATTGGTATAGCAGGGATGGTTACGGGATGCTCCAATAGAGATCATACGGAGGGGGCAGAGGAAATGTCGAATGGAATAGCGGAGAAAATCGTGGATGAAGTAACAGATGAAATCTCTGACTATAAACAGAATTGCCTGATACAGATCGGGAATATGGCTCGGATGCGTACCGTGCTTGAAAAGCTTAGGAAGAAAGACGATGTAAAGATCGCTTTTCTTGGGGGTTCCATAACAGAAGGATATCTGGTGAATTCGAAACAAAATTATCCGGCAAAATTAACGGCCTATTTAAAAGAAACTTATCAGGATGATAACGTTACCTGCATCAATGCCGGACTTAGCGGAACTTCATCTTCCATCGGTTTAATGCGGGCAGATACGGATGTACTTTTAGAGGAACCGGATCTCATTATAATTGAGTTTGCAGTAAATGATGGGCAGGATACGATAAGCAAGATGATGTATGAAAGCCTTGTAAATAAATGCCTTTTAAGTAAGAGTAAACCAGCTGTTATTCTATTATTTAATCAGCTGGAGAATGGCTATACATGCGAAGAGCAGATGAAGAAAGTAGGAGAAGCATACAGTCTGCCGATGATCAGCATGGGAAATGCCATCGATTATGAGAGAGAGAACAATAAACTGACCTGGAGTGATTATGCCCAGGATGAAGCTCATCCGACGGCAAAAGGTCATGAGATGATCAAGGAATGTCTGGCATATTATCTTAGCGTATGTGAAAACCAGATAGAAGCACAGGAAGCGGATCTATCTGAGATTGATTACGAGTCCATACATGCCTATGGTGCCGCATATGCGGATATGATATTTTATAATAGCTTAAACCTGTACCCGGAGTCATTAGGCGGATTTGTAGAAGCAAACTCAGATATCGCTCATTTTCCAAATGACTGGATCTGGAATAAAGAAGATGCCGGAAGTTTGCAGTTTACTTTAAAGGGCAGAAATCTGTTTATGCTGTATAAAGAGGCGAACAGTGATAATATGGGGACAGTAGAGGTCTATATAGACGGAAAATTAGAGACAGAGGTTAGCGCGAATGCAGCAGATGGCTGGAACAATCCAGAATTCGCAGTATTGTTGAATGATGTAAAAGAGGGGACTCATACTGTTGAAATTCGGGTTAAGGAAGACTCTATTGATAAGAACTTTCATATCCTGGGATTTGGCACAACCGGAGAGTTAACCGGAAAAGAGCGGGTAGCAAGAGAAGACATTCCATATGTGGAGCGTGCCATTGTAAGGGAAGGAAATACAAGCAGGCTGAATAAAGCAATTAAAAAAGCAGAAGCAGGAGAACAACTCACCATAGGCTTTATCGGCGGGTCCATCACAATGGGTACGGGAGCAAGCAGTCAGGATTTATGTTACGCATCACTTGTTGCTGACTGGTGGAAGGATACATTTCAAACAGAAGAGATTAACTATATCAATGCCGGAATCGGAGCCACTACATCAGAATTTGCCTGTGCCAGAGCAGATGAGGACCTGCTATCCTATAAGCCGGATGTAGTCTTTGTAGAATTCAGTGTGAATGACAGTTCAACCCCATTATATCAGGAAACCTATGAAAGCCTGCTTAGAAAAGTACTTCAGTCGGATTCAAAACCTGCCGTTATAGTCTTAAATATGGTTCAGTACGATAACGGCATAAATGCCCAGTCCATCCATAATCAAATCGCAGCACACTATGATCTCCCCGTCATAAGCATGAAAGACAGCATCTTTGAAGAAATCTTATATGGCAGGTTGACGGCATCTCAGGTATCCGCCGATAATATTCATCCGAATGACACCGGTCATGCCATGATTGCCGAAATCATTTCTTCTTATCTTACAAAAGTGAAGGACAAAACGATAGTAAACGATGCCCCATATAATCTTCCGGAAAGCATGCAGAATCTGATTAGTATCCATTCTACCCGTTTCAATAACAAGAACTCCACTCCGGAACTGGCCGGATTTGAGCCTGATACGCGTGTTCAAAACGGCATCACCGACATATTCAAAAATGGATGGCAGGCCAAAGAAGCCGGAGATGAAATCACATTCACGGTAACCGGCTCCAAGATAGCCCTTCAGTATAAAAAATCAGTCTCTATGAATGCTCCTCAAGCAGAAGTCTATATTGATGGTACCAAAACCGCCGAGCTTGACGCAAACTATGAAAATGGCTGGGGCGATTGGCTCTACCTCGACGACATCTACACCGGCTCACAAGCCACCCACACCATGACCATCCGTCTTATAACAACAGCCAAAGAAGACTTTTACCTAGTCTCCGTCATAACCAAGTAATTTAAAATCAATCACTACTCATCTACACCAACCCATATATGTTGTCATCAACATCCGTTTTTCATTAGTTTAGGAAGTGAATTCTAATAAATGTACTAATCGTAGACAGTGCTTGCATTCCCATCCATTTCATTGAGTTACGACTATCCCCTAGTGGATTGCACATACTTCCATCCACAAGAGTGGAATCAGAGAGATGGAGAGGGGAGAAGGAGACGGAGGGTGGCACGGATGCGGACGCGATGGTATTCCGGAATGTCCGCATCCGTGCCACCCTCCGTCTCCTTCTCCCCTCTCCATCTCGACTGTTCGCTATTTCCTATTTTCCAGGTCGTGCAATCAGCACAATGTTGCCATAGGTCTCTGTGAAGGTGGAGTGGAGGACGGTGCCGCTGGAGGCGTGGACGATCTTACCGGTGTAATCGTAGCTCGTGCCGCTTAAATAGCTGTAATAAGGATCCGCTGTAATACCGGTAAACATAGAAACGTGGTAGATATTCATAAAGCGTCCGTTATCAGAGCCTCCGTAGAAAATCAGGTCTCCCGGCTGAAGCTTTTTAGGGTCGGTATAAGTATAAGCAACCGCCTTTTTATTGTTAACCAGATAGCGTGCTAATTCTGCTGCAGTAGGAGCATAAGAGCTTGCACCGAATGTCACGCCGAAAGGAGAATAGCTTCTCCAAATTAAGGAACTGCAGTCATAGTAACCTTCCTGCATCCTATTTTCCTGGCTGTAAATAGAGCCAATCGCCGAATAAGCTTTATTAATCGCATTAACGGCATTCTTGCTGCCGACGGAGATACCTGTTTTCAGGGTAATATCCCCGATTTTTGCCGTAAGGACCGTATTCCCGGCTTTCTTTGCGGTAACCTTGCCGGCTGCATCCACTGTGGCCACATTTGTATTGCCGACAGAGTATGTGATCTTTTCCTTTTTCGCGGTTGCGGTTAATCCCTGTACCGCAATCTTTTTGGAAGAACCGGCAGTAAGCAGATAGCTGTCAGAAGAGAAACTTGGATTAATAACATCCACGGTGAACCAAAATTTCTTTCCGTCTACGCTGACGGATAGTTTGGAAGTACCAACCTTAATACCGGTCAGGCCGTAACTGTCTTCTTGTAAGATCGAAGGCTTGCTCGCATGATAAATGATCTCGCTGTCATAGGAATCTCCCTTAATTGTGAAGTCCACCATATCATTTAGCAGAACATAAGAAGAATTTAATGTTACAATAGGATCAGTGATCGTTACGTAGCATTCGTATTCGACAGCTGTTCCATTAGAAGTGGTGCCGGTCATCGTAATAGAAGCTTCTCCTAAGCCTGTTGGTGTCAGTTTCCCATTTTTATTCACTGTTACAACAGACGGATCAGAAGAGGAGAAGGACACATTCTCGCACCCGGCATAAGTTAAGGTCCTTGTTGTACCAAGTGCACAGGTGATTTGTGTTTCTTCTAACCCAACAAGGTTTACGGAAGCATTTATAAGAGCTGCATAAGTCTGCTCACCATTGTCTGTATCCACGTAAGCAATGCATTCCAGTATGTAATTGCCGGCTTTTTTAGCAGTAATGGTGATTACCCCGGTATCTGTATCGGCATCAACATAAAATGCACGAGAGGCATAGGTCTTGGTTCCATCACTTTCAAGCTGATAGGCATAGACATCGTACCAGGTAACATTGTCAGTATGCTTCATTTTGATTGTCTTTGTCTCATATGTATTCATTGTAAGTGTTGTAGGGCTTACCTTATAAGCGCTTTCCACTGCATTGATCCGGCATGTGTAATTCTTGCCTTCATAATTTGCGGTGATCTTAACAAAACCGGTTCCGACAATTGTTACATATCCCCATTGATCGACAGTTGCGATGGATTCATTAGAAGAACTCCATGTAATATTGCCATAGCCATTCCAGTAGAACATATCCTGGCTGATGGAGGAATCGGTAAGTGTTAGTTTCAGTGTGTTTCCGCGCTGCAGCTTAATGCTTGTTTCGTTTAGATAAACAGAAGAAGCAGAGGCGGAAGATGCGAATGCTGTTTTTGGAGCCTGAGATACACAGGCAAGCACAAATGCCAGCATAAGAATTCGAAGTTTCTTTTTCATTGGTATTCCCCTATTCTATTTTTTTACCAGGGTATGGTAACATAATTGAAACATCATGTCAATTTATTGAGAATATTAGTCTATTTTGCCGGACAAATGGATAAGAACCTTAATACAAAATGGAAAAAATCCGATATATACAGTAGAAAAGAAAGGAGGAGAATATGGCAATCAACACAACATATAAAAATTATACGTCCTCTCTGCTGACAGCGGGAAGCTCCGGCTCCAGTGCGGTAGGCCAGTTTATGTCCATACGCAGCGGCAGCTACAAGAAATTATTGAAGAGTTATTATGCCAAGCAGGAAGAGGAAGATAGGGAAGAAACCAGCACAAAACAGGAGTATCTTACGGCAAAGCAAGATGCAGATTCTCTTTATAAGGCATCAACTGCACTGAATTTAGCTTCCTTGTTTGAAAAGAAGCAGAATGCAGAGACAGGGGAATATGAATATGACCGCGATGCTATTTATAATGCAGTAAAAGCATTTGCGGATGCCTATAACGATACATTAGACAGTTCAAGCAGTCAGGATGATATATCTGTGCTGCGAAAGGCTGCCATGATGACATCGGGGACGGGAGCTAATAAAAATCTGTTAAGCCAGGTAGGCATTACAGTGGGAAGCGACAATAAGCTTACGATAGATGAGAATGCGCTGAAGAATGCAGATATCAGTACACTAAAGACTTTATTTAGCGGAAATAACTCCCTTGCTGCAAAGACGGCATCGAAAGCAAGCGGAATCAGCAGTTCGGCCGCACTAGCAGCTTCTAATGGACGGTTATATGGAAGCAGTGGCAAGTACAGCGCATCTTATGCAGGAACTTACGTAAACAGCCGATTATAACAAAAAAGTGGGGTTTTAAGCACTAATTCGCTAATTGAGATAATTTGGAACATATGGTATGATAAAGAAAAGAGCAGCAGGAAAGGGAGGATATAATGAAAAAATTGATTCTTGTTACATCTCCACCCGCATGCGGAAAGACATTCATATCAAAGGAGCTTGCAAAGGCAATACATGGCATTGTTTACCTTGATAAAGATACGCTGATTAAGTTATCGAATCAGATTTTCAAGGTGGCGGGGCAGGAGATTAATCGCAGCTCTGCATTCTTTGAAGAGAATATCCGCGATTACGAGTATGAAGTTATTGTAGATCTGGCGTTAGAAGCGCTGGAGTACGATGACAAGGTGCTGATTAATGCCCCATTTACAAGAGAAATCCGTGACCTTGCATATATTCGGGCACTGAAAGAGAAACTGGCTTCAAAAGGAGCAATTCTTTGCATTATCTGGGTTGAGACCTCAATTGAGGTATGCCACCAGAGAATGATTGAACGAAATTCTTCTCGCGATACCTGGAAGTTACAGCACTGGGACGAATACATCAAAGGATGCAATTTCAATCCTCCTCTTGCTTTGGACGATCCATACATCAAAGATGATTTCCTGATCTTCAAGAATTCCTCCGACGCCGAATTCCGTCAATCCCTAAAAGACTTGGTGCCTATATTAGAGGCATAGTACGGGCAGGCGGACGGAAGCATGCAAGGAGGACAGGGAGGGAAACCGTGCGGCGGCAAAGCTTAGCGCCCTACCATTTCCGAATGTTCGGACGTATGAGCGGACAAAAATAAGGAGGTGTCTTTGACTATCAGACAGGAAAACTCTGTCTGCTATTCAAAGACGCCTCCTTATTTTTGCTCGTTATGAGCCGGACATTCCGGAAAAGATAGGGCGTCGAGCTTTGTCGCCGCACGGTTTTCCTCTCGTTCCATCCTTCTCTTTCCTCTTAGTATTATCTGCTGACCCTCTTTAAGTCCTGGTAGAAGGTTGGGTAGGAGATGGTGACGCAGGAGGTGTCCTGGATGGTGGTGGTGCCGTCGGCAATTAGAGAGGCGATGGCGAAGGACATGGCGATACGGTGGTCCTTCTTGCTGTTGATTACGGCTCCGTGCAGCGATTTGCCGCCATGGATGATCATGCCGTCTTCGGTTGCAGTGATATCAGCGCCCATTGAGGAAAGGTTCTGAACCATGACATCGATACGGTTTGATTCCTTCACCTTTAATTCCTGCGCATCTTTGATAATCGTGGTTCCTTCAGCGGCACAGGCAAGAACAGCGATGACCGGAAGTTCATCAATCAGTCTTGGAATTAGGCTGCCTCCAATGGTAATCCCTTTGAGGCTGCTTGTTTTGACATGGATATCGGCATAAGGTTCTCCGTTGTCATCGGATTCATTTTCCAGGGTAAGATCAGCACCCATCATGCGGCAGACTTCCAAAATTCCGTCACGAGTCGGATTGATGCCAACATGTTCGATGACCAGTTCAGAATCGGGTACCATCAGGCCGGCAGCAATAAAATAAGCGGCGGATGAAATATCCCCAGGTACGGTTACTTTGGTTGCCTGTAAGATAGGATCAGGCTTAATGGTCGCCGTAGTGCCTTCTGTTTTAACATCGGCCCCGAAAGTACGAAGCATGATTTCGGAATGATTTCGGGATACATAAGGCTCCGTAACGCTTGTCGGAGCATCCGCATATAACCCTGCAAGCAGGATAGAGGATTTAATCTGTGCGGAAGCGACAGGAGATTCATAGTGGATGCCTTTTAAGGAGGCGGTTTCATGTCCGTGATTTAGAATGCGGGTTTTTAAAGAACCATTAATGCGCAGAGGAGCACAGTTATTTGCCGGGATGCTGATGATATCGGCACCCATAAGGGAAAGCGGTTTGATGATACGGCCCATTGGACGCTTTTTAATGGAATCATCTCCGGTCAGATTGCTTTCAAATGGCTGACCGCTCAGGATACCGGAAATCAGTCGCATGGTTGTTCCGCTATTGCCCACATCTAACATGCCAGAAGGAGCGGAAAGGCCATGAAGGCCTTTTCCATATACCTTGACCTGATTGCGGGCGGGATCATTTTCAATGCGAATTCCAAGCTCTTTGAAACAGGATATGGTGGAAAGGCAGTCGGCGCCTTGGAGAAAACCATGGATCTCGGTCATTCCGTCAGCAAGCGCTCCAAACATGACGGCACGATGGGAAATGGATTTGTCTCCTGGGACCTGGATCCGGCCGGTGATTTTTTTAACTCGGTTAAAATACATATCTATACTTCCTTTCTTTGTGGGCTGAATCGTCATATCTGAGAGATTATCTCTCATAGATGGTGTAATTATGTGCTTTTAAAAGCCGTACGGCTTTTTCTTTTTCCTCATCCTTGTAAAACTCGATTCGTAAAACCCCCTGTTCAAATTCACGATTATGAATGATACCAATATTCTTGATGCTGATCTGATTGCTTCCTAAAAGGGTAGCAATGATCGCAATGGCACCTGCTTCATCCGTAATATCAATAAATACTTCATAAATTCGATTTAACAGCCCGTTGGAGTTTGGAATCTGGCTGCGGTATGTACCCGCCTCCTCAAAAATACGAAACAGATAGTCGCCATCTTTTTGATCAATAGCATCGTATAGGGAAGCAAGAGAACTCATATAGCGGGAAAGAATCTGCTTGATGCTTTTGGCATTGGTCAGACAGATATTCTGCCAGATCACCGGTGAGGAAGAGGCAATTCTGGTAATATCTTTGAAACCGCCAGCTGCCAACATGCGCATTTTTTCGGAAGCGTCATCCGAATCTTTAACCAGATTCACCAGTTCTGCCGCTATTAAATGTGGAACATGGCTGATGGTAGCAGTAATCATATCATGCTCTTTCGAATCAAGAATAATTGGAATTGCTCCCATTTTAGTTACCACATCGGTAAGGACAGTCAGCTTATTCGATGGTGTCTCAGCGGAAGGGGTCAGGATATAATAGGCATTTTCCAAAAGCTTTTCATGGGAACTGTGATAACCGGTCTTTTCAGAACCGGCCATAGGGTGTCCGCCGATGAAGTTTTTGGAAAGCATAAGTTGCTTTGCTGCCTCATGAATATTTCCTTTTACGCTTCCTACATCGGTCACAATACATTCCTCTTTGATTACAGGTTTCAGGCATTTTAAGTATTCTATATTTTTTAGGATGGGAGCACATAGAAAAATAATGTCGCATTGCTTAAAATCCTGTTCCAGATCAGTAGAAATAAAATCAATGACTCCATCTGCCAAAGCATCATTGAGACTGGCATTTGCTTTCTTATTATTATGATTGTAGGAAATGATCACAGGCGGATCAGGCAGCGCCTTTAAGGCACGTGCGATTGATCCGCCGATCAGGCCAAATCCGATAAAGCCATATATGCTCATAGGAGAACCTCCGGGATTAGAATTTTTTACCCATCAGTTCCACAAATGGGTGAAGTTCTGTGCATAATTGTTCAAACTGTGAGAAGGTCAGAGACTGTGGTCCATCTGATAAAGCAATCGCTGGATTTGGATGTGTTTCAATCATTAAACCATCAGCTCCCGCAGCAACTGCGCATTTTGAAAGCGGTGCAACATAAGAACGAACGCCTGTAGCATGGCTTGGATCCACGATGATTGGAAGGTGGCTTTTTTCTTTGATTACAGGAACTGCACTGATATCCAGTGTATTTCTTGTCGCGGTTTCAAAGGTACGAATGCCTCGCTCGCATAAAACGACATTAGGATTGCCTTCTGAAATAATGTATTCACTGGCGTTTAACCAGTCATCGATCGTAGCGGCAAGTCCTCGCTTTAAGAGAACTGGCAATCCGGTTTTGCCGGCTTCTTTTAATAAATAGAAATTCTGCATGTTTCTGGCACCAATCTGCAGCATATCTACATATTTTACGGCTGTTTCAATGGCAGCAAGGCTTGTTACTTCGCATACAACGGCAAGGCCGGTTGCCTCTCTTGCTTCTTTCATATATTTTAAGCCTTCCTCTTCAAGTCCCTGGAAGGAATATGGGCTTGTACGAGGTTTGTAAGCGCCTCCTCTTAAAATGGTGGCACCGGCTTTTTTTATGGCAAACGCCGTTTCTAACAGCTGTTCCCTGCTTTCAATCGCACATGGACCTGACATGATAACGAATTCATTTCCTCCGATTGAAGTATTTCCAACCTTCACTACACTTGGTTCCGGATGGAACTTTCGATTGGCTAATTTATAACTTTCTGTAACAGGGACGATTTTGTCTACATCCTCTGCAATTTCTAAATTCTGAGTCATTAGTTTACTTTTATCTCCAACTACACCTATTATTGTTACTTCTTTACCTTGTGATATGTGAGTGTCCAGGCCGTTATCCTTAATCAGCTTAAGGATATGCTCAATGGATTCACGCTTCGCGTTTGGTTTCATTACAATGATCATATATAATCCTGCCTTTCAGAAGTATCTGCATATGTTGTTAGTATATGCTATTTCACTGAATGTTATTTTAAACCATCCGCTAACATATGTCAACACTATACCACTTTAAAGTGCTGAGTTGAACAAAACCGATCAGATACGGATCAAAAGTCAGGAAATGTATTGTATAAATTTTATAGAAAATTGAAAATAATGAAAGCGTTTTTATGAAAATATAAGTAAAGCGGTAAGCAAAGAGGGCGAAAAAGACGCATCAATTTAGTGATAAAGAGTACAAAAAACTAAATAATGGAAGGCCTTATGAAAAAAATTAATACAAAAAAATGCAGTAAAATCAAGGGCTTTTAGGAAAATCTTAGATTTTTTGACAAAATTTTTAAAATACCTCTTGTTAAAAGTGTACATGTTGTGGTATTATATGAGTGTGCTACTAAACAATGTTTACAAACAAACATTTAGTGAAAGTGGTTTCATACTTAAGAGTAAAATAACAACTTGGAAAATTATTTAGAAAAAGGGGATCCAACAGGAGGAAGAGTTGTGAAGAACTTCTTAATATGATATTACAGCAAAAAGCATAGTCTATATTTTAAAGTGTCTGAGGAGGAATTACCATGACAAGATCAACTAAAAAATTCTTATCACTTATGCTATGTCTAGCACTTGCATTCAACTTAACAGCATGTGGCTCTAAAAAAGATGATAGCGCATCAACAAGTGCTCCAACTGCAACCCCAGCAGAAAGTAAAACAGAAACATCCGATGCTACACAGGCCCCTACTGAAGCACCAACATCTGATGTTGTAAAACCAGAATCAATCACTGTTATGTGTGATGGTACTGTATTTACAGAAGCGCAGGGACGTGCTGCTTTCGAAGCAGCATTAGAAGCAGAACTTGGCATTGATATTATATTCAACCAGCCAGATCATAGCGGTTACTATGATGTAGTAAGCCAGACATTTGTTGGCGGTGACTGGCCAGATGTTATTCTTTTAGGTGCAGCTTACTATGCTACATACGCAAGTGCAGGTGCATTAGCTGATATCACAGAATACTGGGAAAATTCAGATTTAAAAGCATCTGGAAGATTTATCAATGAAGACTTAATCGAAGGAATCAAGATCGATGGAAAATTATATGGTTTCACACCTGCAAGAGGTAATGGCTGTGTAACATACATCAGAAAAGCTTGGTTAGATCAGTTAGGACTTGAAGCACCTACTACATACGATGAATACTTTAACATGATTAAGTTATTCACAGAAAACGATATGGATGGCAGCGGTGATGCATCTAACACATTTGGTGTTACAGCAGCTGGCTTAATCGGTAACGAAGCTCCATTCATTAACTACCTTCCTGAATTCTATCAGGATGCTTACCCAGACTTCTATAAGTCAGCTGACGGAACTTGGGTAGATGGTTTCAGCGAAGATGCAATGGCTGGCGCTCTTACAAGATTAAAAGAGGCATATGAAAACGGCTACATTGACAAAGAAACTATCACAAATGGTACAAAAGATTGTCGTAACAAATTCTATGACAATAAAGTTGGCGTATTTACTTACTGGGCAGGTACATGGGCATCTAACCTTGCAGATAACCTTGCAACAAACGGCTTAGACAGCGAACTTGTTGTTCTTCAGCCAATCGCTGAAGTTGGTTCTTATATTGAAAGACAGGCTCCAGTATGGTGTATTACAACAAAATGTGCTAATCCAGAAGGCGTATTCAAATACTTCTTCGAAACAATGTTAGACGGTGGCGCTGTTCAGACACTTTGGACATATGGTGCTGAAGGTACACACTGGTCTACAGCTGCTGAAACTGTAACTTATGGTGAAACAACTGAAACATATCAGGCAGGTGAATTCCATATGCTTCCTAGCCTTGAAACACCAGATACTTTAGTTAAGAAGAATCACCTTGATCCAATGTTAAGCTTAGCTACATTTGCAGGTGAAGATCCTGGCGTATCTAAGATTGCTCCAGTTGCTCTTGACTGTGCAGAAAAATTCAACGAATGGTCTACTGTTGCTCCAGTTATCGTTTCTAACGAAACAATCAGCAACTACAGCGGTGACCTTTGGGATTTAAGAAACAAAGTTATCACTCAGGTTGTTACTCAGGGTATGAGCGTTGAAGAAGGTATGCAGATGTACAAAGATGGCTCTGCTTCCATGGTTTCTGAAATTTTAGAGTCTTTAAATAATTAAGATATGGGCGATCCGAGGGAAGGCGCTGTCGCGCTAAAATCCTCGGGGCTTGCTGCAAACGGTGGTCCGAATGTTCGGACGCATGAGCGGACAAAAAGGGCCTCAGTCCTTGACTATCAGACAGAAAATCACTGTCTGCTATTCAAGGGCTGAGGTCCTTTTTGTTCGTCATGAGCCGAACATTCCGGATCACTGTTTGCGGCAGGCCCTGAGGATTTTGGCATGACAGCGCCTTCCATCGGATAGTCAAATGGTTATGGCTAATTTGAGTGGAACAGAGTAAATGAGAGTGATGCAGTGTAGTATAAGGAAGAGGTGAGGCAGAGATAGAAAAATATATGTAAGTGGATACATGAATGAATTGTATATAATTTATATACAAATTGTTTAAATTCTATTTTATATGTGATATAAAAGTGATTTATGGTAAAATATGTATTTTGGTATTGTAAAATATATACAAAGTGTGTTATGATTAACAAAGGCGGAGTGACATATTAAACAAAGCGCTCAATGCTTCATGTGCTTGCGGATTAAGTAAGAATTTAGAAACCTGATTCAGTAAAGTACTTACAAAATTTTAGATTGGGTATTAAGAGGAGGAAAAAACATGAAAAATTCTAGTAAGAAATTTCTGGCACTTGCACTTTGTCTTGCTCTGATGATGAATTTCACAGCATGTGGTTCTAAGGGGAATGAGACATCGGGAGAGAGTGCGACTGCGACTCCAACTACGGAGACAGCTGCTACCAAAGCTCCAACAGAAGAGGCATCTGAAACAACCCCAACTGAAACAGCAGAAAGTACAGAAAGCGAAGTAACAAAACCAGAAAAAATTACGGTAATGATGGATGGTACTGTTTTTACAGAAGCGAACGGACGTGCAGCATTTGAAGAACAGCTGGAGCAGAATTTGGGAATAGATATTGTTTTCAATCAGCCAGACCATAGCGGTTACTACGATGTAGTAAGCCAGACATTTGTTGGTGGTGACTGGCCGGATGTTATTTTATTAGGTGCTGCTTACTATGCAACCTATGCAACAGAAGGTGCTTTAGCAGATATTACGGATCTATGGGAAAATTCTGAATTAAAGGCATCCGGAAGAATCACCAATGAAGATCTGATTGAAGGTCTGAAAATCGATGGTACATTATATGGATTTAGCCCTGCAAGAGGCAATGGATGTATTACATATGTCAGAAAGGCATGGTTAGATCAGCTTGGTTTATCAGCACCTACTACATATGCTGAGTATCTGGATATGTTAAAACAGTTCACAGAGAATGACATGGATGGAAGCGGCGATCCAAGAAATACATACGGTGTTACAGCGGCTGGCCTGATTGGCAATGAAGCACCTTATATTAACTATCTGCCTGAGTTTTATCAGGATGCATACCCGGACTTCTATAAGAATGATCAGGGCGTTTGGGTAGACGGTTTCTCTGAAGAGGCAATGTCCGGTGCACTCTCCAGATTAAAAGAAGCCTATGAAGCAGGATATATTGATAAAGAAACCATTACCAACGGTACAAAAGACTGCCGTAACAAGTTCTATGACAATAAAGTCGGTGTCTTCACTTACTGGGCAGGTACATGGGCATCTAATCTTACAGATAACCTGGATGCGAACGGATTAGACAGCGAGCTTGTTATGCTTCCTCCAATCACAGAAGTCGGTACTTATATTGAAAGACAGGCTCCGGTTTGGTGCATCACATCAAAATGCCAGAATGTAGAAGGCGTATTTAAGTACTTTATTGAGACAATGTTAGATGGCGGAACTGTTCAGACATTATGGACATATGGTTCAGAAGGAACTCACTGGTCAACCGCTGCCGAGACTGTTACTTATGGTGATAACAGCGTTACATATGAAGAAGGTCAGTTCCATATGCTTCCTAGCCCAGAACAGCCGGATACTTTATTAAAGAAGAACCATATTGATCCAATGTTAAGTCTTGCAACATTCATAAATGGTGACCCGGGCGTTGACAATATTACAGCACTGGCACGTGAATCTGCAGAAGATTTCAATGAATGGTCCAAACTGGCACCGGTTATTGTATCCAATGAGACGATTACCAATTACAGCGGTGATCTTTGGGATTTACGTAATAAAGTTATTACAGAAGTAGTAACACAGGGAATGAGCGTGGAAGATGGAATGCAGATGTATAAAGATGGATCTGCATCTATGGTAGAAGAGATTCTTGCATCTTTAAATCAGTAATCGGTTTAATCAATGATATAGAATCGTCATAAAGGAGAGGAGATTGCGGTTGTGCGATAAGAGTACAACACAGTCTCCTCTCTTTTTGATTAGGAGAACAACAATAAAGTAAAATTGTAAAAGGGTGAAACTGTAAAAGAACAAAAGAATAAGAGAGCAAAAAGACAAAGAGACAAAAAGGGGAGAGATAAAAAGGCAAAGAAAGTAATAAAGAAATCAAGGAACAAAACGAAAAAACAAAAGTAATATTGCACAATAAAAAACGCAAAATTCGACCTTAAAAGACAAAATAACGAGAATATATTATATAAAGTATACAAAAACAGGAAAAATGCAGATTTATGCTTGTAAAAAATGTCTATCATATGGTATACTCTAGATAGGTTTTCAAGCAATATAAACAAAAAGAGATGGCTGGGAAAAAGCATTTCAAAAAGAATGTTAGATTATTTTGTGAAGGATGTTTAAAAGAATACTTTAGATATTTGAAATATTGTGACTAATTACTTGCTTGGCGAACACAAAACCATAATATTTTAATAGGGGACATTAGGAGGAAACAAAATGAGAAATTCTACAAAGAAATTTTTATCAATTGCATTATGTCTTGCACTTATGTTAAATCTGACAGGCTGTGGATCTAAGAGCAGCGATACAAAAGGTGATAACCAGACAGCAACTCCGACGGTATCTGCGGATAATGATACATCTGCAACGGGAGAGGTTGTAAAACCAGCTTCCATTAAGGTTATGGTAAACGGCAATGTATTTACACAGGCACAGGGCCGTGATGCTTTTGAAAAGCAGTTAGAAGAAAAACTTGGAATTGATATTATTTTCAATCAGCCAGATCATAGCGGCTACTATGATGTAGTAAGCCAGACATTTGTTGGTGGCGACTGGCCAGATGTTATTTTATTAGGTTCTGATTATTATGCAACTTACGCAGCAAACGGCGCACTGGCTGATCTTACAGCTTATTGGGAAAATTCCGAGTTAAAAGCTTCCGGAAGATTTGTAAATGAAGAGATTATCGAAGGTCTTAAGATTGATGGCAAGCTTTACGGATTTGCTCCAGCCAGAGGTAATGGATGCGTTACTTATATTAGAAAAGCATGGTTAGATCAGTTAGGATTGGAAACTCCAACCAACTATGCAGAGTACTTAAATATGTTAAAACTTTTCACAGAAAATGATATGGACGGAAGCGGTGATCCATCTAATACATACGGCGTGACAGCAGCAGGCTTAATCGGCTCTGAAGCACCATATATCAACTACCTTCCAGAATTCTATCAGGATGCTTATCCAGACTTCTATAAGAACGATGACGGCGTTTGGGTAGATGGTTTCGGTGAGGATAAGATGGCAGATGCTCTTGCAAGATTAAAAGAAGCTTATGAAGCTGGCTATATGGATAAAGAAACAATTACCAATGGTACAAAAGATTGCCGTAATAAATTCTATGACAATAAAGTTGGTGTATTTACTTACTGGGCAGGTACATGGGCAGCAAACTTAACTGACAATCTTGAAACAAATGGTTTAGACAGCGAATTAGTTGCAATGGCTCCACTTGAAGAAGTTGGTTCTTATGTAGAAAGACAGGCTCCAGTATGGTGTATTACAACAAAAGCTCAGAATCCAGAAGGAATCTTTAAATATTTCTTAGAAACAATGTTAGATGGTGGCGATGTGCAGACACTTTGGACATATGGTGCAGAAGGCACTCACTGGTCTACAGCAGCAGAAACTGTAACATATGGTGAAAATACAGAAACATGGGAAGCCGGACAGTTCCATATGCTTCCTAACCCAGAAACACCAGATACTTTAACAAAGAAACACCATATCGATTCAATGTTAAGCTTAGCTGGCTTTATCGGAGAAGATCCTGGTGTAACCGGTATTACTGATGTAGCATTCGAGGTAGCGGATAAGTTCAATCAGTGGTGTGTACAGGCTCCAGTAATCGTATCCAATGAAACATTAAGCGATTACAGCGGTGACCTTTGGGATTTACGTAATAAAGTTATCACAGAAGTTGTAACTCAGGGCATGAGCGTAGAAGACGGCATGAACCTTTACCGCACTGGTGCTGCTTCCATGGTGGAAGAAATCCTTGCTTCTTTAAATCAGTAAAGAAAATAGGATAGGATCAGCAGGACGGAGAATCGGGAACGCCAAATGAAGAGAGGGCGCCGTCTGGAGGACAATGATGGTCCAATGTTCGGACGCATGAGTGGACAAAAAAGGAGGTCAGTTCTTGACTATCAGACAGAAAATCACGGTCTGATAGTCAAGGACTGACCTCCTTTTTGTTCGTTATGAGCCAAACGTGCGGGGCGTCTATCCTCCAGCCGTTACCCTCTCTTAGCTCGACAATTCTGCCATCCCAGGCCCGCTCTTTCTAACCTCCTCCTTATTTTCGTTTCCCTGTTTTTTAAGCGATTTCTTAAAGTTTCCCAAAAGATGCATATTTTAGGCTTCAATGCATATGATAAGTTCTAATAAGATAGCCTCTTAAGATATAAGCGGTTCTTTTATTTGCCCGCAGGGGTAGGCAGGAGGCCGGAATGATCGTAACGGAATGCGTGCGACATAAGATTCCATATTTTTTTGAAAAAGGTGTAATTTAGCGATAAACCATTGTAATAGAATGATAAGATGGTCTAAATGATTGCATTAGTAGACAAAAAGAGTATTTGCTAAATAATGACAGATAAATGGAATGCACTATTGTAAATTTTTAGTAAATTTAGTACAATACTTGTATGGGAGAGTTATCAGCTGATAGCCCTGTTGGCAATGAATCAGATTCAGAAAATGATAGTTTTTGGACTGAATCTATGAATTGACTATTAGTATTGGAGGAAAACAGACATGGAAACTTACAAAAAAGGAAAGATTCGTAATGTTGCATTGTTGGGTCATGGCGGTTCCGGTAAGACGACACTTGTGGAATCGATGGCGTATACTACCGGAATTACTAACAGACAGGGGAAAGTCGAAGAAGGAAATACAATCAGCGATTATGATAAGGAAGAAGCAAAGAGACTTTTCTCTATTAGTACTACAGTAGTGCCAGTCCTTTGGGAAGATACCAAGATTAATTTCCTTGATACACCAGGTTACTTTGACTTTGTAGGCGAAGTAGAGGAAGCGCTAAGTGTAGCAGATGCAGCAGTTATCGTCGTATCTGGAAAAGCGGGTGTGGAAGTCGGTACCATGAAGGCATGGGAGCAATGTGAGAAGTACAAGCTTCCAAGAATGTTTTTTGTAACGGACATGGATGATGACAATGCTAGTTTTAGACAAGTTGTGGAAAAGCTGCAGGAGCTTTACGGCAAGAGGATCGCGCCATTTCATGCCCCAATCCGTGAAAAAGAGAAGTTTGTGGGATTTGTCAATGTGGTAAAGATGGCAGGCAGAAGATTCACAAAACTAAGTGAGTATACCGAATGTGAGATTCCAGCTTATCAGAAGGAATATGTGGATAAATACCGGGAATCTTTATTAGAAAGTGTGGCAGAGTCCAGTGAAGAGCTGATGGAAAAATACTTTGAGGGAGAGGAGTTTACGAAGGAAGAAATCTCTAACGCACTACGAGATTCGGTCATTGACGGAAGCATCGTACCGGTTTTAATGGGATCCGGGCTGAATGCGCAGGGCTCTAACATGCTGTTACAGGCGATTGAAAAGTATTTCCCATCCCCAGAGAAGAAGATGGTTTCCGGCAAGAACGTAAAGACCGGTGAAACATTTGAAGCAAATTATGAAGAGAGCAAACCGGTTACGGCAAGAGTGTTCAAGACGATTGCGGATCCATTTATCGGGAAATTCTCTTTAATTAAGGTATGCTCCGGTGTATTAAAAGCGGATTCGGCTGTCTATAATGCAGATAAGGATACAGAAGAGAAGTTATCCAGACTGTATGTGCTTCGGGGAAAAGAGCAGATTGAAGTGAAAGAGCTGTATGCCGGGGATATCGGCGCAATCGGCAAACTTTCCAATACTGCGACAGGGGACACGCTGTCTACAAAGGCATGCCCGGTTGTTTATGATAGACCAGCTATTTCAGTTCCATATGCGTATATGCGTTATACAACAAAGGCAAAGGGCGATGATGATAAGGTATCTCAGGCACTTGCAAAACTGATGGAAGAGGATCTGACGCTTCGTCAGGTAAATGATAAAGAAAACCACCAGTCTCTGCTATACGGAATTGGTGAACAGCAGTTGGAAGTAACGGTAAGCAAGCTGTTTAGCCGTTATAAAGTAGAGATCGAGCTGAAACGTCCAAGAGTTCCATTCCGTGAGGCGATCCGCAAGAAAGTGAGAGTTCAGGGAAGATACAAGAAACAGTCCGGCGGACATGGCCAGTACGGTGATGTTCATATGGAATTTGAGCCATCCGGTGATATGGAGACCCCTTATATCTTTGAAGAGAAGATATTCGGCGGTGCTGTTCCGAAGAACTATTTCCCGGCAGTGGAAAAAGGAATTCAGGAATGCGTGCTGCGTGGACCGCTTGCTGGCTATCCGGTAGTCGGACTCAAAGCTACATTAGTAGATGGATCCTATCATCCGGTAGATTCTTCTGAAATGGCATTCAAGATGGCTACGATTCAGGCATTCAAGCAGGGTGTTATGGATGCATCGCCGGTTCTTTTAGAGCCAATTGTAAGTTTCAATGTAGTTGCGCCGGATAAGTTTACCGGTGATATTATGGGTGACTTAAATAAGAGAAGAGGAAGGGTGCTCGGAATGAATCCGGTCGCAGGCGGAAAACAGGAGATTGTTGCGGATATTCCAATGTCTGAGATTGTTGGATATGCAACAGATCTTCGTTCTATGACAGGCGGCATGGGAGAGTATTCCTATGAGTTCTCCAGATATGAACAGGCTCCTTCCGATGTACAGCAGAAGGTAATGGACGAGGCAGCAAAACAGGCAGCTGAGGGCGAGATGTAGGCAGATCCCCATCCCTCTTGGTGTCAGGAAATGGGCAGGTAATTCTTTTATCTTGAAACAGATCTGGATTCATGGTATAGTTGTTTGGTGACAAAACATCAGACAGAACGTGTGTTTTAAGATTGGAGATTACAATGGTAAAAGATTATTTGCCTATTAATAAAGAAGATATGGAAAAACGCGGCTGGGATCAATGTGACTTCGTATACGTTATCGGCGATGCGTATGTAGATCACCCTTCCTTTGGGCCGGCGATCATAAGCAGAGTATTAGAAAGCCATGGCTACAAGGTGGGTATTATTTCCCAGCCGGACTGGAAAGATGAAGAGAGCATTATGGCGCTTGGAACTCCAAGATTGGGCTTTTTAGTAAGTGCCGGAAATATGGATACAATGGTAAATCATTATTCCGTTGCGAAAAAACGCAGAAAGACGGATGCCTATACCCCTGGCGGTGAGATTGGAAAACGTCCGGATCGTGCGGCAATCGTATATTGTAATATGATCCGTAAGAAATATCATCACGCACCGATCATCATCGGTGGTATCGAAGCATCACTTCGTCGTATGGCTCACTACGATTACTGGAGTGACAAAGTAAAACGTTCCATCTTATTGGATTCTCAGGCAGATATCATTTCTTATGGTATGGGTGAGCGTTCTATCGTGGAACTGGCGGATGCATTAGACAGCGGTATCGATGTAAAAGATATCACATTTGTAGCAGGAACTGTTTATAAGGCAAAGTCCTTAGATTCTGTTTACGATGCGGTTCTTCTTCCATCATATGATGAAATTCTTGCGAGCAAGGAAGTATTTGCAAAGAGTTTCTATACCCAGTATGTGAATACGGATCCATTTACAGCGAAAGTATTAGTGGAAAAATATAAAGACAATGAGTATGTGGTGCAGAACCCTCCTGCAAAACCACTTTCACAGTCTGAGATGGACCGTGTTTATGCGCTTCCATATATGCGTGATTATCATCCATGCTATAAAGAAGCGGGCGGTATTCCTGCAATTGAAGAGTTAAAGTTCAGTTTAACAAGTAATCGCGGATGTTTTGGTGGATGTAATTTCTGTGCGTTAACGTTCCATCAGGGACGAATCATCCAGACAAGTAGTCATGAATCCATTATTGAAGAAGCAAAGATCTTAACGTGGGAACCGGACTTCAAAGGATATATCAATGACGTAGGTGGACCGACTGCAAACTTCAGACATACTTCCTGTGAAAAGCAGATGACTCATGGTGTGTGTATGAACAAACAGTGTCTGTTCCCAACTCCATGTAAGAACTTAAAGATTGATCATAAAGATTATTTAAGCCTTTTAAAGAAGTTAAGAGAGCTTCCTAAGGTAAAGAAAGTATTTATCCGTTCCGGTATTCGTTTTGATTACCTGATTCATGATACGGATGATACCTTTATCAAGGAACTTTGCAAGAATCATGTAAGCGGACAGCTTAAGGTTGCACCGGAACACATTTCGGATAAAGTATTAAACATGATGGGCAAACCAACCAATGATGTATATCAGAAGTTCATCAAGAAGTATAAGCAGACCAATGCAGAGCTTGGCATGAAGCAGTTCGTCGTTCCTTATTTAATGTCATCCCATCCAGGATCTACATTAAAAGAAGCGGTTGAATTAGCAGAATATCTTCGTGATTTAGGCTATATGCCGGAACAGGTACAGGATTTCTACCCAACACCAAGTACTCTTTCTACCTGTATGTACTATACAGAATTAGATCCAAGAACGATGAAGAAAGTGTACGTTCCAAAGAATCCACATGAAAAGGCAATGCAGCGTGCGTTAATTCAGTACCGTAATCCAAAGAACTATGATTTAGTAATCGAAGCTCTTGTAGCGGCAAATCGTACTGACTTAATCGGTTTTGACAAGCATTGTCTGATTCGTCCGGCTTACAAGGATAAGGATCGTTTCGGTACTCCGAATAATCCAAAACGTCCTGTGGCAGGAAAGGATGCGAAGAGGGGTGCAAAAGCATCTGGAAATGGCAGAGCAGGCAAGTCTTCCGGTAGAAGCGAAGGAAGAGGCGACGCAAGAGGACCAAAGGCAGAACGCCAGAATGCAAGAGGCAAGAAGAGCCAGAACTCGGGACGCGGAACCATTCGTTCCATTGCAAAGAAGGGCAAGCGCTAATAAGCAACATATGACCAAGATATTCATATAAAATAAAAGCTATGAAGGAAACTAAGAAAAGCGAATATGCTTTTTGATTTCCTTCATAGCTTTTTTATTATCGCATATTAGAAAACTGCCTTATGCTGAAACAAAAAGGACTAACAGAATCCCATAAATGCTACAGTTTTATTCAATCACGAAACTTAGCTAAGCCGCTGGTTCCGCAGATCGTTTGATCTTAATGGCTTCTTTCCTCCATATATTTGTACGATAAAGAATATACAGGATTAAGGAAGACAGTGCATTACTTACAACAACCGAGTACCAGATGCTGCTGACACCCATATGTAACACCTTCTCGCATACGAATAGGGTCATAAAGCGGAATACCCATAAACGGGTGGCATCTACCGCCATTGTTACCATTGTGTGGCCGGAACCCTGGAATAGGCCCATGGTGGAGTTATAGATACCATTTGTCCAGCAGCAGATAGCCATTAAGGATAAGAATTCGGTAGCCATACGGATAACTTCAGCATCATCTGAGAAAATGCTGACAATCGGCCTTGCAATAAATGGTCTGGAAAGAATCAGACCGCCTACAAATAGGAAGCATACGGCCATATGCATTGCTTTGCGATAGCCTTGTTTTGCACGATCATACTGCTTTGCACCGATATTCTGCCCAACGATGGTAGAAGTGGCAGAACCGATGCCGTTAGATGGAAGGGAAATCAGACCGTTGATCTTATTGCCGATACCATAGGCAGCGGTAGCAAAAGCACCATATTTATATACATTCTTGCTCATTAAGAGAAAACCAAACTGCATGGTGCTGCCCCCGATGGCAGTAGGAAGACCAATCTTAATGATAGAGCGTATTTTCTCTTTTTCAAAATGGAATCCTTTCAGCTCTAAGCGTACGGCATTTTTCTTGCTGCTTAATAAAATCAGTGCAATGATCGCACATGGAACCTTGGCAAGAAGCGTAGCGAATGCGGCACCGAATACGCCCCAATTGAAAACGACTAAGAACAGGGGATCTAAAATCAGGTTAATGGCAACACCTAAAAAGTTTAAAAGCATTGGCCGGACGGTGTCACCCTGCGCCTGATTGACTCCGGCAAAAATATTGATCATAAACAGAAATGGCATATCCAGTACCACTGTCTGTAAATAAGTCTTGCTGAAACGATAGATATCGCCTTCTGCTTTCAGCCATGTAATAATGTTCGGTGTGGCAATGAAGCATAGGCTCGCACAAATGATGGAAAAAAGCATGGAGCAGACAAAAATATGATTGGTCATTGATTTTGCCTGTTTATCTTCCTTTGCCCCAATATACTGGGAAACAAGAATCGCTCCCGCGGCTGTGATACCAGAACCAAAGTTCATGATAATGTTTTGAACCGGTGAAACAAGGGTGATGGCGGCCATCGGATTGGTTCCGATTTTGCCGAGCCAGAATGTATCTGTTAGATTGTACATCGTCTGAATAAAGCTGTTGATCACAATTGGTACAGCAATCGATAAGATGGCTTTATTAATATTGCCATTCAGTATCAGGTCACGATTATACTTACGTGCCATAGGAAAGCCTCCTTATAAAGTTAGATTATGTATGATGCTTCCTGTAACAAGGAATGATCATTACTGAAATAAATATAAAACAAAAAAACAGTGAATTCTACTTGAAAAATATTGATTTAAATTAAAAATACAGAAAAATTGTCTTTTTGAAATTTCTGTAGTATAATAAATAGGAAGAAAAAAGGAATGGAACGTCCTTTTGGGAGTTACAATTGAATTGGATTTTAGAGTTATATCAAAGTGTGGAAGTCACCATTTTACCATATTTCTACCGTAGGAAGGGTGCTTTATCATAAAGGAGAAGAAAATGATTTTAGATAAGACAGATGATTTTTTGATTGAACGAAAAAAAGGGAAAATTTCAAGATGCACCAATGAGCCACATTATCATCCTTATTTTGAGATGATCTATCTTGTCTCGGGGGAGGGAAACTGTTGTCTGCAGCATAATATTTACAAACTTGGAAAAGGGAATTTGATTATGATCCCGGCCGGAGAAATTCATAAGACTACATATACAATCGGTGGGATTCACGATCGTATTATTGTGGATTTTACGGAATCGATGATAAATACGTTATATGAGGAATTAGGGGAAGAAAAGGTGAATGCTGCCTTAAAAAGAGGTGTGATCTCTATTCCGGACAAAAGAAGAAGCTATGTGATTGATATTTTTGAAAAACTTCTGTTTGAGAATAGCCATATTGATGTTATGTCCAAGTGTTTTATTAGAAATTATCTTCAGGAACTTTTGTTATTTCTGATCCGATTTCAGGAGCATGGGAGCACAGTGGTAAAGGAGATGGATGTAACGAATGGGATCATTCAGAATGCGGCCACCTATATCTATCATAACTATGATAAAAATATTACCCTGAATAAGGTGGCGGGCATGAATAATATCAGTCCTTCTTATCTGTCTAAGAAGTTTAAGGAGATTACCGGTTTTGGGTTTAAGGAATATGTGATGAATGTTCGGGTGAAAGAGGCAGCCAGACAGCTTCTTGAAACCGAAAAAACAATCACGGAGATCGCAATCAGCTGCGGTTTCAACGACAGCAATTATTTCGGTGATGCCTTCAAACACATTAAGGGGATTTCACCCATGAAATACAGAAAGAGCAAAGGAGCTATTTGATAGGCAGACGGAGAAATCCGGGGGCTAGAAGGCATGGTGCAAATTGTGTTTCGGAATGTCCGATTCATGACGAACAAAAAGGGACGAAATCCTTGACTATCAGACAGTATATTTGTGTCTGATAGTCAAGGACTTCGTCCCTTTTTGTCCGCTCATGCGTCCGAACATTCGAAACACAATTTGCGCCATGCCTTCTAGCCCCCAGATCTCTCCTTTGTCTGGTGAGGCATTTTCATAAAAACTTATTTAGGCTGTTTTCCGATGTAAGCAAGGATACCGCCGTCTACGTAAAGGATGTGACCGTTTACGAAATCAGAAGCTTCGGAAGCTAAGAATACAGCTGGGCCAGCTAAATCTTCTGGAGTTCCCCATCTAGCTGCAGGAGTCTTAGCGATGATAAAGCTGTTGAAAGGATGTCCTTCTTCTCTAAGAGGTGCAGTCTGAGGAGTAGCGATGTAACCAGGTCCGATACCATTACACTGAATATTGTATTCACCATATTCAGAAGCAATGTTCTTAGTTAACATCTTAAGGCCGCCCTTAGCAGCTGCGTAAGCAGAAACTGTTTCACGTCCTAATTCACTCATCATAGAGCAGATGTTGATGATCTTACCGGAGTTCTTCTTGATCATGCTTGGGATGACTGCCTTAGCCATGATGAAAGGTCCGTTAAGATCGATGTCGATAACCTGTCTGAATTCAGCAGCAGTCATATCGCACATTGGGATACGTTTGATGATACCAGCGTTGTTAACTAAGATATCGATAACGCCAACTTCTTTCTCAATCTGAGCTACCATTGCGTTAACCTGATCTTCGTTAGTAACGTCACAAACATAACCATGAGCTGTGATACCAGCTTCTTTGTATGCTGCAAGACCCTTATCTACTAATTCCTGTTTAATATCATTGAATACGATAGTTGCGCCAGCTTTAGCGTATGCGCTTGCGATAGCAAAACCGATACCATAAGAAGCACCAGTTACTAAAGCGATTTTGCCTTCAAGGGAAAACTTCTGTGTAAAATCCATTTTCTATTACCTCCACGAAATATTGTTGTGTATTACTATTTCGTCACAGCGGTAATCAAAATCAGTATATGAACTTGTCAAATATGTAACAGATCTGGCTGCGAGTATGAAGGTACCGGTGCAGACAGAAAGACAAAGCCATATATGTGGCTGCGACAAAAAATAGTCAGTATGTTAAAAATAAAACACCATATGTCGTAATTAGAAAAACTAAGCACTTACAAAAATGTATGTTTTATCCTACAATAACATTGTTTATTATAGACTAAAAGTTTTGCAAAATCAAGTTAATTAGTCAAGTTTGACATAATTGATAAATGAAAGAACTTACATTTGTTAAAATCAATCATGGAATAACAGGGCATGGATAAAATTGACGAAAAACACATAAAAAAAGGGAGATAATATGAAAAAATTAATAGACATTCAGAAATTTACATAAACTTAATTTGAAAGGAGCAAGACAGGCTCTTGATTATCCAAAAGGGATTCGTTATAATAAAGCAAATATTAGAATGAGCAAGAAAAGAGGATACCATGTTTCAAAGATTTTACCCAACCGATTACGTGAATTCAACGTACGAGATAGATTTTAGACAGCTATATGAGGATGGATACCGCGGAATCCTGTTTGATATTGATAATACACTGGTGGAACATGGTGCGGATGCAAGTGAGCGCGCAATTGCACTGTTTAAGCAGTTAAGAGAGATTGGGTTTCAGGTATGTCTGATTTCTAATAATAACGAAGAACGCGTAAAACGGTTTAATGAAAAAATTAATGCAGAATACATTTACAAGGCATCGAAGCCTTCCACAAAGAATTACATCAAGGCGATGGACAAGATGGGAACCAATGTGAAGAATACTGTATTTGTAGGGGATCAGATGTTTACGGACATATATGGAGCGAACCGAGCAGGAATCCGTACGTATCTGGTAAAACCAATTGATAAGAAAGAAGAGATTCAGATCGTATTTAAACGGAAATTAGAAAAAATCGTACTGTACTTTTATGAAAAGGAAAGGAAACGAAAAAAGCATGAAAAATCATCATAACAATATCGTTCTGATTGGTTTTATGGGCTCTGGCAAGACGAGCGTTGGAACGAAGCTTGCCAGAGCTTTTTCCTATCAGTTTTTAGATACGGATGCTTTGATTGAGCAACATGCCAGGAAGAGCATTGCGCAGATTTTTGAAGAGGATGGCGAAGAGGCATTCAGGCAGATGGAAGTGGAAGAACTAAGAAAGCTAAAGCATAACTGTAAAGATGCGATAATCTCGACCGGAGGCGGAATGCCGATGAGAGAAGAGGCGAGGATGCTCTTAAGAGAGATGGGAACCGTTATTTTGTTAAGGGCATCGAAAGAAGTAACGTTGGAGCGTCTTGCAGGGGATACCACAAGACCGCTTCTGTCAGGTGATGAGATGGAGCAGAAAATCGGAAGCTTATTGGAGAAACGAATGCCGTATTATGAAGAAGCAGCACATGCGGTCATTGATACGGATGGTAAGTCTTTTTATGAGATTATTAATGAAGTGGAAAAAATCATGAAGCATGCATGAGAGGGGAAGAGAGAATGAAGTTATTGGTGATTAATGGGCCCAATATTAACTTTCTTGGAATTCGTGAGAAAGGAATTTATGGGCAGGAAGACTATGACTATCTGATTCAGATGATAAAGGAGAAGGCAGAAAAGGAGAAGATTGAGATCCATACCTTTCAGAGTAATTTCGAGGGAGGGATTATTGACCGTATCCAGCAGGCTTATTTTGATGAGACAGAAGGAATTATTATCAATCCGGGAGCATATACCCATTATAGCTATGCAGTTCGTGATGCCTTAGCGTCCGTGGAGATTCCAAAGATCGAAGTACATATTTCGAATATTCATAAACGGGAAGAATTCCGCCACACATCGGTGACAGCTCCGGTATGTGATGCACAGATCGCAGGGCTAGGCTTATATGGATATTGTGCTGCAATCGATGCGATGATTCATATGATTTCAAAGAAAGAAAACAATACGAGGTAAGAAAAACATAAAAAGTAAGAAAACATAAAAGTAAGAAAGTATAGAAGTAAGAAAGTATAAAAATAATAAAGTTACGAATTAGCAAGAAAGTATACCAAACAAGAAAATAGCAATACCAAGTAATCACCAAATAAATACCAAGCAATTTCAAAAAATATCAGGCAAATGCCTGAGTACCAAGTAAGTTATAAAGCCGGCCATAAAAATTAATACCAAATACTGTATTTATTTTTATGGATAAATTTGTTATGATAGGGATATGGGTTTTATCGGGAAGTCGGTTGACATGGATGTAAGATGGAAAAACACTGCCTTGTTTTATCCTTAGCGGTGAAGAAAAGCCTGATAAGAATAAAAAAGACATTGTTAATGCCAGAGGAAGAAATGGAATTGTATGATAAACAGGGAAAAGTGTGCGATTTTGTGGATGAACTGGTTTAGATGGAATAAGAATTAGGTTGGTCAATCAATAAACGGATAAAAAACGAGAATACTAAGAAATAGGAGCGAAGGATAATGAACAATCAGATGGAAAAAGTATTAAACATTGTAGACAGACTTGGTCTTGACGCAGTATTAATCTCAAACCGCTATAATATCCGCTATATTACCGGATATTGTGGGGATACCGGCGTTGCTTATGTTTCAAAGAACAGAAAGATCATTTTCACGGATTTTCGCTATATCTATCAGGCACAGGATGAAGCAAAAGGCTTTGAAGTAGTGGATATTGCGACAGCAGGAAGCTATGCGAAAGCAGTGGAGATGGCGGCAAAGGAAGATGGCATAAAACGTCTTGGGTTTGAAAAAGGCGAGATGCTGTTTTCTTCTTATTCTGCATACAAAGAAGCATTAAAAGAGATTGAATTCCTTCCATATGGGGAAGAATTAAATGCACTTCGTATGATTAAGACACCAGAAGAGCTTGAGAATATCAAGATGGCAGAGCATATCGGAGATATCGCATTCAAACAGATCTTAGCGGATATCCGCCCGGGTGTGACCGAACTTGAGATTGCGGCAAAGCTAGAGTATATTATGAAAACAAATGGTGCGGAAGGTCTGTCCTTCGATCCAATCGTGGCATCCGGCATCAATTCCTCTATGCCGCATGCAGTTCCTGGCAGAAAGAAGATTGAGAACGGCGATTTTGTAACAATGGATTTCGGCTGCATCTATAACGGCTACTGTTCTGATATGACAAGAACCGTAGTAGTTGGCAAGGCAAGTGAAAAACAGAAGGAAATTTACAACACCGTTTTAAATGCTCAGCTTGCTGTTTTGGAACAGTTAAAAGCAGGGATGAAAGGTTCTGATATTGATAAGATCGCAAGAGATATTATCTACAAAGCAGGTTATGAAGGATGCTTCGGTCACGGATTAGGGCATAGCGTAGGTTTATTCATCCATGAAAGTCCTCGTGCGTCCATGAAGTCAGATGATATCGTGGAAAGCGGCATGACATTAACCGTTGAGCCAGGTATCTATGTAAAGGGATTTGGCGGTGTAAGAATCGAAGATTTAGTCGTGATTACCAAGGATGGATGTGAAAACTTTACATTCTCTGATAAAAAATTAATAGAATTATAGAAAAATAACACAGATTTTGCACGTTTTGCGAAAAAAATAGTTGAAAAAAACTCGTAAGTAAGATAAACTATTATGTAGCTAATTTTAAGGAGGATTTTTTATGATTTCAGCAGGCGATTTTAGAAATGGTCTTACTCTTGAAATTGACAACGCTGTTGTACAGGTTGTTGAATTTCAGCATGTTAAACCGGGTAAGGGCGCAGCCTTTGTTAGAACAAAGTTAAGAGATATCAAAAATGGTGGTGTGACAGAAAGAACTTTCCGTCCAACTGAAAAATTCCCACAGGCACATATCGAAAGAAGCGATATGCAGTATTTATACTCTGACGGTGAATTATACCACTTTATGAATAATGAAACTTACGATCAGATCGCTTTAAATGAAGAAGCAATCGGCGATTCATTAAAATTCGTAAAAGAAAACGAAATGGTTAAGATGTGTTCTCACGCAGGCAGCGTATTTGCAATTGAACCACCTTTATTCGTAGAATTAGAAATTACAGAAACAGAACCAGGTTTCAAAGGCGATACAGCTCAGGGTGCTACAAAACCAGCTGTTGTTGAAACTGGTGCAACTGTATATGTTCCATTATTCGTTAACCAGGGAGATAAGATCCAAATCGATACTCGTACTGGCGAATACATGAAGAGAGTTTAATTCTTTCTTTATTGTTCCAAATAAGAATATAAGAAAAGAGACCAAGGCATTTGCTTTGGTCTCTTTTTTATATGTTTATTATAGAAGAAGTGCAGGTTTTAACTGTTTTTGTTCATCATGTCTTCGATTTTCTTGCAGAGTGGATCAATCACATCATCCTTTATGGAAACGTCTGTGAAAAATTCCGATGCATATTTTGCCTGTGCGACAAGCATTGGAAGGCCGTTTGCAGTAAGAGCACCCTTTCTTTTGGCATCCGCTAAGAACTTGGTTTCAAGCGGGTTATAGATTAGATCCACCGCAGCTTCTAAAGAATGATAAGGAGTCAGATCGATCGGAGAGATGCCGGTGTTTGGGTACATGCCTACCGGACTTGTGTTGATGATGATCGGCGCATCCGAATGAGAAGTGGCGGCTTCCTCATAGGTGATCGTACCAGTTTCCACTTTATATTTCACGATCAGAACAGTTCCGGCATTCAGATCACGAAGTGCAGCAAGGACTGCTTTGGATGCACCTCCATTTCCAAGAACCAATACTTTTTTATTCGCCACCTCAATCTGAAACTTCTTGAGCGTGTAGATAAAGCCGATATAATCCGTGTTGTATCCATACAGGCGGCCACCACGGTTTACAATTGTATTTACGGCTCCGATCGCTTCTGCACTTTTATCAAGCTCATCTAGATAAGGCAGTACATCCTGTTTATAGGGAATGGTTACATTGATTGCCTGAAATTCTTTTTTTCTCATAAAAGAATCAAATTCTTCTTTCGCTACCGGGTGAATCTCATAAGTATAATCTGCAAGAGACTCATGAATCTGTTTGGAGTAGCTATGTCCTAATTTTTCGCCGATTAATCCGTATTCCATCTGTCGTTCCTCCGTATTCGCTCAATTTTATAGGGTTTATTATAAGGGATTATGGAAGGAAAAGCAATTTTCAAACTTGTCCCAGATTTAAAAAGTACAGTCATATTTTCTTTATGTGTCCATATACATATAAAAAAAGGACAACATGTATTGCAACACTGAATTAATATATCGATAGCACATGGCATAAGATGGAAAAGAAAGGTGGGGTCAGAATGATCAGAAAAGATGAACTGCTAAAAATATTCTCAATCCGTCTTAGAACCTTGCTTTCTAAAAGCTTGTTGGATTTTGAGCTGCTTCAGGAAATCAGACTGCGTGTGGATGCACCGCTTCTTGTGAAGTACGATAATGTAGAATATTTTATGGATAATGAAGGTGTGCTGACACAGAAAGTAGCAGATGCCTTTGTCATCAGCAAGGCGGAGATAAAAGAGACAATGGAGTACATAAGCAATTATTCGTTATATGCATTTGAGGAAGAAGTAAGACAGGGATTCATTACAATTATGGGAGGCCATCGGATCGGCATAGCAGGAAAGGTTATATTGGAGGAGGGCAAGATCAAAAGCATGAAGTATATTTCATTTATTAATATCAGGCTCTCTCACCAGGTAAAAGGCTGTGCGGACGCTGTGCTTCCTTATATATTTCGGGATGACAGTGTTTACCATACTTTGATTATCTCGCCGCCGGGATGTGGGAAGACGACGTTATTACGGGATGTGATCCGACAGCTTTCCAATGGTACGGACTTAAGCGGGAAAGGAAGATATCACAAAGGGGTTCAGATCGGCGTGGTAGATGAACGTTCAGAGATTGCGGCATGCTATATGGGGAAACCGCAGAATGAATTGGGAATTCGCACAGATGTGCTGGATTGCTGTCCGAAGGCAGCAGGGATGATGCTTTTGATCCGGTCCATGTCACCGGCGGTGATCGCGGTGGATGAAATCGGATTAGGAGAGGACATTGAAGCAATTCATTATGCAATTGGATGCGGATGTAAGATGATTGCAACCGTGCATGGGGGATCCATCGATGAAGTGAAAGATAAGCCGCTTTTGGGGGACTTAGTGAAAAAGAGAGTGTTTGAGCGCTATATCATCTTAAGCAACCGTGGAAGAGTCGGAAAAGTGGAAGAAATCTATGACGAGAGAGGTACAAGATTGTATTTGTCATAATATCAGAACAGGAGGGTAAGGATGCTGTTTATAAAAATTCTGGGCTGTGTGCTGATCATTGGTTCCAGCACGGGCATGGGTTTTTTATTTGGATCTGAGATAAAGAAGAGGATTGAAGATTTAAAATCAGCGAAGACTTTTGCGATCCTGCTAAGCGGAGACATCCGGTATGCAAAGACAGCTCTTCCGGAAGCGTTATCGAATGTGGCAAGAAGACATGAAGGGAGGTTAGGACCATTCTTAAAAAAGGTGGCAAAAGAACTGGATTCCTATTCAGGCACCTCTCTTTATGAAATCTGGAAAAGGGCCGTAAAGGAAGAATTGTCGAAAACCTCGCTGACTGCAAAGGATAAAGAGAATCTTTTGCATCTCGGAGAGTCTCTTGGCAATCTGGATAAGGATACTCAGGTAACAACCATTGAATGGTATATTGCGCAGGTGGAGGAAGATATGAAGGCGGTGTCGGCAGATGCAAAGGAAAAGATTAAGCTTTATCGGAGTCTAGGAGTGTTGGCTGGCATCTTTGTGGTGGTGTTAATCATTTAGAGTAAGGATATGTTCCGGCTGTCTGAAAAAAATGTGCGACCCGGTTTGAAATCGGAGGATCAAAAAATAGGAAAAAGGAAAGTTGGAGGAGCATATGAGCATTAGTCTGATATTCAAGATAGCAGCTGTTGGCATTTTAGTGACGGTATTAAACCAGGTCTTAAAGCAGAGCGACCGTGGTGAACAGGCATTTGCGGTCAGCCTTGTTGGCCTGCTTTTGGTTCTCTACTGGATTGTCCCGTATATCGCACAGCTGTTTGAGACAATACAGGGACTGTTTAATCTGTAGAGAAAGAAAGATGAGGCGAAGGAATTGATCAAGATTGCTTTGGTTGGAATACTGGCAGTGTTCGCGGCTATCCAGTTCAAGCAGGGAAAGCAGGAATACAGCATACTGATTGGAATTGTTTGCTGTCTGCTTATATTTTACTACGGAATCGGAAAGATGGACACGGTCTTAAAAGGGATTGAACGTATCGAAGGCTATCTATCCATTAATGTGGAATACATACAGATCCTGTTAAAAATCATAGGAATCACCTACATATCGGAGTTTGCCGCGGCACTATGCAAGGATGCAGGCTATGCGGCTATCGCAGGGCAAATCGAGTTAGCGGGTAAATTAAGCATCATGGCAATCAGCATGCCAATCCTGCTTGCTTTGTTAGATACAATCGAACGATTTTTCACAGCATAGGAGACAGTGAATGAGGACAGGAAGAAAGGAGGAGTAAAGCAGAGTGAAAAAATGGTTCCTTTTTACAGGCTGCTTTTTTTTATTTCTTGTATTCTGGCGTGGGGAGAATGTATATGCCGCGGACAGCCTGATGGATGATATTGATTATGAAGCCATACAAAGGGCGCTTGATGAAGCGACAAAAGGGGAAGAAACCCTTGATTTTGGAGGCTATGTAAAGAAGTTAATAAGCGGTGAAGAAAGCTTTTCCTTATCCTCCATCGGCAAGATATTAAAGGGCGCGCTTGCAAGAGAATTAAAAGGAAATTTAAACAGCCTGGTAAAACTTCTTACCATTGCGGTATTGGCAGCGGTATTCACGAATTTCTCCCATACCTTTCAGAATTCACAGGTCGCGGAAACCGGATTCTATATTACGTACCTATTAATGTTTACCATACTGGCCGCTTCTTTTATGGCCGCAATGAGCATGGCTTCCAATACAATTGGAAGTGTGATTTCCTTTATGAAGGCATTAGTCCCGGCCTACTGCGTATCCATTGGATTTTGCATCGGCTCCGGCACGAGTGTTCTTTTCTATGAGGCAGTGCTGATTCTGATCACAACGGTAGATATTGTACTGATCAAAGTGATTCTGCCGTTAATCGGGATCTATATGATGGCGGTACTGGGAAATCATCTTACCCATGAGGATTTGCTGTCCAAGCTGTCGGAACTGTTAGCAACCATCATAAAATGGGGGTTACGGACGTTGCTTGCAGTCGTGGTCGGTTTTGGAACGGTACAAGCCCTGATCACGCCGGCGGTGGATCAGGTGAAGCGGTCGGCTCTTATGAAAATGTCCAGCGCAATACCGGGAATTGGCAGTATATTAAGCGGCGTAACGGAAACCGTATTAGGAGCGGGGGTTCTGTTAAAGAATGCAATCGGAGTGGCAGGAGTTATCGCCATTGTGGTAATCTGCCTCGTACCGATTTTAAAGCTTGCGATTTATGTAATCCTTTATAAGCTTGGTGCGGCAGCCATACAGCCGATATCCGATTCCAGACTGGTAGCCTGTATGTCGGCGGCATCAGAAGCCGCTTCCATGTTGATGCAGACTGTATTCGTGGCGGCGGTTTTATTTGAGATTGCAATAACAATTGTTGCAGTAGCGACGATTCGGATGTGATGGGGGGAGAAGATGGTACAGCTTCTTTACAGCTGGATGAAGAATATTATAATCTTTATGATCTTGGTGACGGTTGTTCGCAATCTGTTAGGAAAGAGCAACTATAAAAAGTATGTAGGGCTTGTAACCGGAATGCTTCTTGTGATTCTTGTGGTCAAGCCTATCATTAACGTCCTTGGAAATGAAGAATTATTTGATTTTTCCTTTCACTCATATGGGTATCAGGTGGAAGCAGAAGATGCGGGAAATATAATCTTTGATATGGAAGGAATTCGCAATGATGCGATATTTGAAGAGTATAAAGGGCTTCTCTTAGAACAGACAGAGAAGCTTTTAAATGATAAAGGGTTAACGATCCTTTCAATGGACATCGTCATTGATGAGGATCGGGAGAGTGAAACATTTGGCGGGGTGCAGTCGATGGATATCAGTGCCTCATATATGAAAGCGGAGGAGACGACTAACGTGGAGAAAATTAAAATTGACCGGATCACCATTTCTGGTGAGGAGGAAGAAGTTTTGGAGGCCGGAAAGAACATTTCTCCAATGGAAATTAATATAAAAAATCTGGTTGCGGACTTCTATAATATTGATTCAACTAATATAAATATTAGTATACGGGAGGACCACTATGGGAGAGAATGATAAGAAGAAAAAACCGCCGTTCGATTTTAAGAAGATTAAGCCGATGCAGTATCTTATCGTGCTTTTCTGCATAGGAATTCTGATCGTCCTGACCGTAGCGGATCCATTTGAAAGCAAAAAGAATGACACATCGGAGGAGAAGGCGACAACGGAGGAGACAGTTTCCAAGGAGACAATGCTAAATTATCAGGTAAAAGAAGCAACGGAAGACAGTGATCCGGTAATCTCCTATTATGAGAAAAAATTAAAGAAACTTTTGGAAAAGATAGACGGGGTGGGAGAAGCAGAAGTCATGATTACTCTGAAGTCTTCCAAAGAGCTTGTTGTCTTAAAAGATGAGCCATATACACAGGAAAGCTTAAATGAGGTAGATGATCAGGGAGGGAGCAGGACCAGCAGTTCTGCAACGAATGACGAGGAGACGATTCTTGTGGATAACGGAAATGGAAATACGGAACCTTTTGTGGTAAAGGAGCTGGCAGCTCAGATTGAAGGCGTAGTCGTTATCGCAAAGGGCGGTGGTGACGGGGAGGTGGCTCTTAACATTGTTTCTGCTGTTGAGGTCTTATTTGGGATACCGGCGCATAAAGTAAAAGTGTTAGAGATGAGCCAGTAAATCATGCGAAAGAGTGTGAAAGGATGGTTTAAAAAAGTATGGAGGTCACATAAATGAAAAACATATTCAAGAAGAATCAAATCATTATTACAGCGCTTGCTATCATGATTTGTGTAGCAGGGTATCTTAATTTTGCCAGAGACAAAGCCGGTGAGCCAGAGGCAGAGCAGATGATGCAGCAGGGCACCCAAGGCTATTTTGCTGAAAATGGAGAAGAGCTGTATGGTGATATTTCGGACGATGATCTGATGGCAAATTCGGAAAGTGCGTTAAACGTTAGTGATAATGGTGAGCTGATCATGCAGGAAAACGGCGTAAAAGCAGAAGATCAGGCGGCAGCGACCCAGGAGAATCCTGCAAGCGAGACATCTGGTGGGATTATGGAAGAAGAGCTGGCAGAGCCGGGTGAGATGATAGACGAAAATGCAGCTATGGAATCTGATATGAATGCAGTGCCGGAAGGCGGGACAAATGCGTCTGCAGAAGAGACAGCAGCAGAAGCACCGGCTGATAGCGCATCCGGGGAACAGGCTGCAGCACAGACTGGTGAAGAGGTAGCAGCAGCTGACGAGCAGGAAGTAAGCAATCCTGGTGAAGCTGTATTAACAAGCACCTCTTTGAACAGTAGTTTCTTTTCGACTGCAAAACTGCAGAGAGAGCAGACAAGGGCAAAACAGAAAGAAAGCTTAATGGATATTATTGCGGATACAGCTGTAAGCGAAGAACAGAAACAGGCAGCGATTGATTCCATTATCGAAATGACTTCAATTGCAGAGAAAGAGAATGCAGCAGAGACTTTACTCGAAGCAAAAGGATTCGACGGGGCAGTTGTGACCATTATTGAAGAAGATGTGGATGTTGTCGTGAACTGTCCATCCATTACCGATCAGCAGGTTGCTCAGATTGAAGATATTGTAATGAGAAAGACCGGGGCTGAAATTGATAATATTACTATCACATCTGTAATCGTAGAAGAGTAGAACAATATGGAAGAAATCTGACAGGGGAAAACATACATAATTGGATTAAGGAGGCTTTCTTTGTAGGGAAGAAAGCCTCCTTAATCCAATTATGTATGTTTTTATTTCCGTATAATCCAAATGAATTGGTATATAATCATAAGAAGAGAAAAAGAAAAGTCTTTGCAAAAGAAAAATCTTTTGCTATAATAGAAACAGTTAAAACAAAGAATCGCGATATTCGCATGAAATACAGGAGGTATCACCTATGAATAAAGAACTCCAAACTAGCTCAGGTTATACAATGGAGGCCTCTAATATGGTAGGAGAAGTAAAGATAGCAGATGACGTTGTTGCTACAATTGCAGGTTTAGCTGCAACTGAAGTAGAAGGCGTTTATGCGATGTCAGGCAATCTGACCAATGAGATCGTAGGAAAGCTTGGCATGAAGAATCTGTCAAAGGGCGTTAAGATTGAGTTACTTGAAAAGTCCGTTTCTGTAGAACTTTCCATTACTATGAAGTATGGCTACAGTATCCCTAAGACATCTAAGCAGGTACAGGATAAAGTAAAGACAGCAATCGAAACAATGACCGGACTTACGGTTTCCGATGTGAATATACGCATCGTTGGTGTAGACATCGAGCACATTAATAATTAAAGAAAGAAAGTTTGAGGATAGACATGACTAGACGAGAAATTAGAGAACATTTATTTAAAATGTTATTCCGCAAGGAGTTTCATGATGCATCAGAAGTAAAGGAGCAGATGGAATTCTATTTCGAATCGTTAGAAGAAATTAGTCCAAGAGATATTGCATATATCAATGAGCGATTCTCAAAGATTGAAGATAAGATGGGGGAAATAGACGCATTATTAGCGGAGGCTTCAAGTGGATGGAAGTTAAACCGTATGGGTAAAGTGGATTTAAATATCATGCGTTTAGCTACCTATGAAATTAAGTTCGATGAAGAAGTGCCAGATAAGGTCGCAATCAACGAAGCTATTGAGCTTGCTAAGAAGTTTGGTGGAGATTCCAGTGCAAGCTTTGTTAACGGAGTTTTAGCAAAGGTAATTTAATTCATGGATCAGGTATATTCCGTAACGGAAGTAAACTTATATATCAAGAATATGTTTGTAAGGGATCGTGTCCTGAATCAGATCTGCATGAAGGGGGAAGTCTCCAACTGCAAGTATCATAGTTCAGGACATATCTACTTTACATTAAAGGACGAGACTGGTCAAATGGCATGCGTAATGTTCGCTGGCCAGCGTACCGGTCTCCGTTTTCGATTAGAGGAAGGTCAGTCCGTCTTAGTAGTCGGCAGCATCAGCGTATACGAGCGTGATGGCAAGTATCAGATGTATGCAAGAGAGATTCGTCTTGACGGTCTTGGCCTTTTATATGAGAGATTTGAGATGTTAAAGAAGTCACTGTATGCAGAGGGACTTTTTGACCCATCCTTGAAAAAGAAGATACCGGAGTATCCAAAAAAGATCGGTATTGTTACAGCATCAACGGGTGCTGCCATTCAGGATATCATCAATATCTCCAAAAGAAGGAATCCTTATGTACAGCTTATTCTGTATCCGGCAAAAGTACAAGGGGAAGGTGCAGCTGAGACAGTAGTGCGAGGAATAAGAAGGTTAGATGTGCTTGGCGTGGACACCATTATTGTCGGCAGAGGCGGCGGATCCATAGAGGATTTATGGGCATTTAATGAAGAGATTGTGGCAAGAGCTATTTTTGCGTGTAAGACACCGGTAATATCAGCAGTTGGACATGAGACGGATATTACAATTGCTGATTATGTGGCAGATCTTCGCGCACCGACTCCATCTGCAGCAGCAGAATTGGCGGTGAATGATGTATCACTCTTGCTTTCTTCTTTCGTGGATTATCATTCGGCCCTAACGCAGGAGATGATGCGGAAAATTGCGCTCAAGAGAAATCAGGCGGAACAGTTAAAGATGCGTCTTGGTTACGTGAGCCCAATCTACCAGATCAGACAGAAACGTCAGATGAGTGTGGATATGGAAGAACGATTATCACGCATGATGCATCAGGTATTAAACAACAAAAAGCATGCGTTGCACCTTTATATTGAGCGTATGAAAGGACTTTCCCCACTTCAGAAGCTTTCAAGCGGTTATTCCTATGTGGCGGATGAAGAAGGAAAAGTCGTAAATAGTATAACCAAAGTAAAAAGTGGCGATCATGTAACCATATCGGTTACGGACGGATCCATTAAAGCTGTGGTAGAGACGGTAACCCATGCAGAAAGGTAGAAAAACATGGCAAAGAAGGAACAGTCCTTAGAACAGTCTTTTGAACAGTTGAATGAAATCATTGCAAGCCTTGAAAAAGAAGAGGTAAGCTTAGAAGACTCTTTCGCCCTTTATCATGAAGGCATGAAGATCTTAAAACACTGTAATGATTCCATCGATAAGGTTGAAAAAGAACTTATGATCCTAGAAGAGAATGGAATCGACGGATAATAAAATCACCTTAAGGGGGAGCTATGGAATTTAAGGATGAACTAAAAGAAAAAATTAAGATAAGTGAAGAAATCTTAAAGCGATATCTCCCGGAAGAGACAGGGCATCAGAAGACGATTTTTTCGGCAATGAACTATAGCTTATTAGCTGGAGGAAAGCGCATTCGTCCTATTCTCATGCTGGAGACATATAAGATGTTTTTAAAAGAGGAGAGCGCTTATCAGGCAGATATTATTGAACCTTTCGTGAGTGCGATGGAGATGATCCATACTTATTCTTTAGTGCATGACGATTTGCCAGCGATGGACGACGATATGTATCGAAGAGGAAAGCTGACCACACATGCAGCATTCGGAGAGGCAATGGGGATACTTGCAGGTGATGCACTTCTAAACTTTGCATATGAGACAGCAGGACAGGCATTTACAGCTTGTGGAGAAGACATTGCACTTTATAAGAGAACAACAAAGGCAATGAATCTGTTGTCTTATTATGCAGGTGTATATGGCATGGTAGGCGGACAGGTTGTGGATGTGGAAGAGAGTGGGAATCCGCTTTCCTTAGAGCAGCTGATGTTTATCTATGACTTAAAGACCGGCGCTTTATTAAAAGCATCCATGACAATCGGTGCCGTTTTAGCAGGCGCAACGGATGAGGAAGTAAAAGCAATAGAAAGCATTGCCGAAAAAGTAGGCCTTGCATTTCAGATTCAGGATGATATCTTAGATGTGATAAGTACAACAGAAGAGCTTGGCAAGGAAATTAACAGTGATGAGAAGAATGGCAAGACTACATATGTCACACTGCTTGGAATTGATAAAGCCAAAGAAGAAGTAAAGACACGGTCCGATAAAGCAGCAGAAGAGCTGAGTGAACTAAAAAAGAATGATATGTTTATTCAGAAACTGATTGATTTTCTGATTCACAGAACGTATTAACCCCGCGGTCGCAGCAAACGGATCGGCGGTCATATGTAATGGCATGATAAATTCTTAAAATTACAACTATAATAATAGAAGAAGGTGGCAGTAGTGTCTAAGGTACTCGATCAGATTAATAAACCCAATGATATTAAACTTATAGAGCCTGGTAAATATAGCAAGCTGTCTCGTGAGATCAGACAATTTCTGATTCAGGAGATCAGCAAGACAGGCGGTCATCTGGCATCGAATTTAGGTGTAGTGGAACTTACCATGGCACTTCATCTGTATCTGAATTTTCCAGAAGATAAGCTGATCTGGGATGTGGGGCATCAGGCATATGTGCATAAGATCCTGACCGGAAGAAAAAGTGAGTTTGCAACTCTTCGTCAGTTTGAAGGCATGAGTGGTTTTCCGAAACGAAAGGAAAGTGACTGTGATGCTTTTGATACCGGACATTCCTCAACCAGCATATCAGTAGCGACAGGTCTTGCAAAGGCAAGAGACCTTTCTGGCGGACGTGAAAAAGTAGTTGCAGTAATCGGAGATGGAGCACTTTCTGGCGGGATGGCCTATGAGGCATTGAATAATGCTGCCAGAATGAAGTCAAATCTGATTATTATTTTAAATGATAATAACATGTCAATTGCAGAGAACGTAGGTGGCATGTCCAGCTACCTTGGAAAAGTCCGTACGAATACAAAGTATACGGATTTTAAAGGTGATTTGGAGAATGCGTTAAAGAAGGTGCCAAAGATCGGGGATAAGATCTTTAGCAAATTAAAACAAAGCAAGGACTCCTTAAAGCATTTAATTGTTCCGGGCATGCTGTTTGAAGATATGGGAATCACCTATATTGGGCCAATTGACGGACATAATATCAGTCAGATCACAACAGCCCTGCAGTCTGCAAGCAGAGTGAAGGGTGCTGTTTTAATACATGCAGTAACGAAAAAAGGAAAAGGCTATGAAAAAGCCGAGAAGGAACCAAGTAAATATCACGGAGTGGATCCATTTGATATTAAGACAGGGAAGAGTCTCGCTGTTAATAAGCCAAGAAGCTATACGGAAGTATTCTCCGATACGATGATCAAGATGGCTGAGGAGGATGATAAGTTAGTAGCGATCTCGGCAGCTATGCCGGGAGGAACCGGTCTTAGCGCATTTGCAGAACATTTCCCAAAACGCTTTATCGATGTGGGCATTGCGGAAGAGCATGCTGTCACATTCGCAGCCGGTCTCGCGGTTGGCGGATATCATCCGGTAGTGGCCATTTATTCAACCTTTTTACAGCGTGCGTATGATCAGATGTCTCATGATGTATGTGTGAGCCGCCTTCCGGTCATCTTCGCAATCGATCGTGCCGGAATCGTAGGGAATGATGGGGAGACCCATCAGGGAATCTTTGATATCTCCTTTATGAGTCACCTTCCGGGCATGACGATGATTGCTCCGAAGAATGAAAAGGAATTCGTAGCGATGTTAGAATTCGCAAGAAATTACGATGGACCGATTGCAATCCGTTATCCAAGAGGAGCTGCCTATACCGGACTTTCTGAGTTCCAGTCACCGATTGTTTACGGAAAGAGCGAGATGATCTTTGAAGAAAGTGAGATCGCATTGATTGCAGTAGGAAGTATGGTCGAGACTGCGGTTGAAGTAAGAGGCTTCTTAAAGGAACGCGGATTTGACGTGACATTAATCAATGCACGTTTTATCGCTCCATTAGATGAAGAGATGCTGCATCAGACAGTGAAGAATCATAGAATTATCGTTACATTAGAGGAAAATGTAAAACGCGGCGGATTTGGAGAAAGTGTATCGGTATTTTTACAGGAACATGGGTATACTTCCGTTACACACATTAATATCTCTCTGCCAAACGAATACATTGAACACGGAGCACCTGCTATCTTAAAAATCAAAGCCGGAATTGATGCCGAAAGCATCGTTAAGAAGGTAGAGAAGGTATGCCAGGGATTTATTCGTTAAACAGAGTGGAATAAGCAAATAGACGACCGACTTCTGTATTCAGAGGTCGGTCGAATTTAAGTAAATGAAAAAAGCGGAGACGTAGTCACCGGTTACATCCGATTAAAGAAAGGAAAGAAGAATGAAGGAACGACTTGACGTGCTTTTAGTACAGAGAAATCTGGCTGAATCCAGAGAGAAAGCAAAAGCGATCATTATGTCCGGAAATGTATTTGTAGCAGGACAGAGAGAAGACAAAGCGGGCAGCATGTTTAAAGATACCGTAGAAATCGAAGTAAAGGGAGCGCCAATGAAATACGTGAGCCGAGGCGGGTTCAAGCTTGAGAAAGCAATCGATGTGCATGGTGTTGACTTAAAGGGAAAGGTATGTATGGACGTAGGTTCCTCCACAGGCGGATTTACCGACTGTATGCTGCAGAATGGTGCCGTTAAGGTATTTGCGGTAGACGTAGGCACAAATCAGCTTGCATGGAAGCTTCGTAATGATGAACGTGTCATTTCCATGGAAAAAACAAATATCCGCTATGTGACTCCGGTTGAAATTGGAGAATTCGTAGACTTTGTTTCGATCGATGTTGCGTTCATTTCCTTAACAAAGGTTTTAATACCGGTTCGCAATTTAATGAAAGATGGAGCGGAAATCGTATGCTTAATCAAGCCTCAGTTCGAAGCGGGACGTGAGAAGGTTGGTAAGAAGGGCGTTGTAAGAGATAAGAGCGTACATGAGGAAGTAATCCGCAAGATTATTCTCTTTTCTGCAGAAATCGGATTTGAAATGCTTCATTTAGATTTCTCTCCAATCAAAGGGCCAGAAGGCAATATTGAATATCTTCTGCATATGAGAAGTCATAGAACCATGGAAAATGAAATCACAGCCAATGAAGAGGAGGAAGAAGACGAAGAACAGACTCCATCTTTTGATTACAGCAAAGTGGATGAAAGCACACTTACCGATGATGTAAAAGCAGTGCTTTCTCAGGTGAATGAGCTTGTAGGAAAGGCTCATGGTGAACTTCCGCTTTAATGGGAAAGAGCGGAAAAAAGGTTGTCATTCCTGTAACAGTATGTTATATTTTTAAGTACAGGTACATGAAAAATAAATCAATACAGTGAATATTTATTCAGGGAGAAAAGAAGCATGAAACAGTTTTGCATCATTGCAAACAGAGATAAAGATGAATTTTTAGAAGTAACAAATAAAATTCAGGATTATCTGACTCGGAATCAGAAAGGTGTATTTCTCGCGGAACAGGCATATAAAGCCGGCCATTATAACTATACCGATGCCTCCACAATTCCGAATGATACGGAATGTGCGATTGTGCTTGGAGGGGATGGTACCATTATTCAGGCGGCACATGACCTGCTTAAGAGGGAAATCCCGATTCTTGGTGTGAATTTAGGCACTCTTGGATTTTTGGCAGAGATTGAGCCTTCCCATGTGGAAGCGGCCTTAGATAAACTGTTTGCAGATGAATATCTGATTGAGGAACATATGATGCTTTCTGTGAAAGTAGATTCCAAGAAGTTAGGTTCCGGTCTTTGCTATCCGCATTGTCATAATGCACTCAATGATATCGTAATTACCCGTGCGGGATTTTCAAGACTGATTACGGTGGAAGTGTATGTAAACGATGTTTTGGTGAATGATTACAGAGGGGATGGAGTTATTATCTCCACGCCGACCGGATCAACCGGATATAATCTTTCTGCGGGAGGACCTGTTGTGGCACCAGGTGCACACCTGATGATCATAACCCCAATCTGTCCGCATTCCCTGAACACAAGAAGCATCGTGGTATCAAGTCATGATACGGTACTGGTTAAGGTACGGACCAGCAAGAAGACGCAGGACGAAGAAGCAATCGTAACGATGGATGGAAGCAGTTCCATTAACTTAAGTGCAGAAGACTGTATTGAAATTAAAAGAGCTGCAAAAGGGACGAAACTGATTAAATTTGAGAAGGGCAGTTTCTTTCATGTTTTGAAGCATAAATTTGGTAGTGATGCGGCAAAATAGCAGTCAGAACAGAAAGGATTTATTTGGATGAAAATCGGGAGACAAAGTAAGATTATCGAATTAATTACAAAACACAATATTGAGACACAGGAAGAGTTAGCGGATCTGTTAGAACAGGCAGGCTATCATGTGACACAGGCTACGATTTCCCGTGATATCAGAGAGTTAAAGCTTACCAAAGTAGCAACTGATATGGGAAGACAGAAGTACATTGTCCTTAAGAATCAGGAGAATGGCATGTCTGAAAAATATGTCCGTGTATTAAGAGACTGTTTCGTATCCATGGATATGGCTCAGAACATCGTGGTTGTTAAAACCGTTTCCGGTATGGCGATGGCAGTTGCAGCAGCACTGGATGCGCTTCATATTGATGGCATTGTAGGATGTATTGCGGGGGATGATACCATTATGTGTGCAATCCGTACGACAGAAGAGAGCGTTAAAGTAATGGAGAAGCTATCAAAGCTTGTTAACGGCAAAGAGTAAGCAATCTTATGTAACGTTTTCGAAAAGATATTGAAAGAGCAGGCAAACCGTGGTAAAATACTAAATGGTTTGCTTTTCTTTTATATGAGAGCGGAATCCGCATGTTTGATACAGAAAACAAGGCTGGTCTATTTTAGGCTTGACCATAGGGTTTCCTTTGAAAAGAAAGCAAAAAGCGGGCATTTAACGGATGTGATTATATAACAGCGTATACTCATATACTTTTAATAAGATAACAATGAAGAAGAGGTTTTAATAGAACTCAATCCAATTTATAAGAAGTTAGTGATTGAATCATTGATCGTAAATTTGATCCAGGAGTCGATTTAGAAACCAATTCTCATTGCGGATAATATGCCATATTGATAAAAAACGAGTTTATAAAGGAGAGTAATAAGATGTCAGGACATTCCAAGTTTGCAAACATTAAGCATAAGAAGGAAAAAAATGATGCTGCGAAGGGTAAGATTTTTACAAGAATCGGTCGTGAAATCGCAGTAGCAGTAAAAGAAGGCGGAGCTGATCCAAATAACAACCGTAAGTTAAAAGATATCATTGCAAAGGCAAAATCAAATAACATGCCAAATGATACAATCGAGCGTTCTATTAAAAAGGCAGCCGGAGATGCAAATGCAGTTAACTATGTATTTGTAACTTACGAAGGTTATGGTCCAAACGGTACTGCTATCATCGTAGAAGCATTAACCGATAACAAGAACAGAACAGCAGCAAACGTACGTAACGCCTTTACAAAAGGTAACGGAAGCGTTGGTACTCAGGGCTGTGTATCTTACATGTTCGATCAGAAAGGCCAGATCATCATCGATAAAGAAGAATGCAAGATGGATGCAGATGAATTAATGATGCTTGCACTCGATGCAGGCGCTGAAGACTTCAATGATGAAGATGATAGCTATGAAGTTATCACAGATCCAGACAGCTTCTCCGCAGTTCGTGAAGCATTAGAAGCAGCAAACATCACTATGGTTCAGGCAGAAGTTACAATGATCCCTCAGACTTGGGTAGAATTATCCGACGAACAGGATCTTAAGAACATCAACCGTACACTTGATCTTCTTGATGAAGATGACGATGTTCAGAACGTTTACCACAACTGGGATATGCCAGACGAAGAATAATATAACTTAATAATTACAAATAAGAAGTACACATTGATAAATGTCAAATTTGAAAACCAATGTGTACTTTTTCTATTTACAAAAAGTAGATTAGAACTATAAATAATGTTGGTGTTGAATATATGATATATCTTGTTCGTCATATGACGTTATGAAAATAGTAATTGAGATACAACAATTGATTACCATATCTGGGGCGAGACAGATATGGATGAAGGATAAAGTACATAGTGTGAAACGAATAATCAATAGAAATAGTTATTTGTAAGTATTTAATAGGTTACAAAATAGCAATTAAAAAAGAATTATAAAATATAATTGAAATTTATAATTTACAAACATTGGAGTATGTTTACTATAATATAAGGGAGGAGAGCAATATGAATAGAATAAAATTACGAACTATGGTGGATGAAGATATAAACCTATTTAAATATTGGTTATATAAACCTCATGTTGCAAAGTGGTATACAGATCCAGAAAGTTGGCTGGACGAATTTAATAAGCGTAATAATGAGTTTAATTGGATTCACCATTTTATTGCTGAAGTGGATGGTGTAGCAATTGGATTTTGCCAGTATTACGACTGTTCATTGAGTGGAGAAACTTGGTACAATGTTGTTAATGTAAAAGAAACGTATAGTATTGATTATATGATTGGTGAAGAAGAGTATCTTGGAAAACGATTTGGGACAGAGATTATTTTAGCTTTGGAGGAAGTAGTAAAAGCTAAAACTGAGGCGAAGAAAATTATTGTTCAACCGGAGCGTACGAATATAGCTTCTAGAAATGCATTGTTATCAGCAAAGTATATGTTTGATGAAGTTAATGATATATACTATAAAAATTTGATTTGAAAATATTTAGTACTTAGATGCTGATGCAGAAGA
>SVEB01000104.1 GCA_015057635.1 Lachnospiraceae bacterium
CGATGTGGCTCAACGGCAGAGCAGCTGATTTGTAATCAGCAGGTTATCGGTTCGAATCCGATCATCGGCTTTATATTTTTTATTATGGATGGGTTCCCGAGTGGCCAAAGGGGGCAGACTGTAAATCTGTTAGCGACGCTTTCGAAGGTTCGAATCCTTCTCCACCCATTTAACAACTAAATTAAAAAAAGTTGTTAATTATCTAGAAAATGTGTTATAATAACATAGTAATTAATATCGCGGGGTGGAGCAGTCTGGAAGCTCGTCGGGCTCATAACCCGAAGGTCATAGGTTCAAATCCTATCCCCGCAACTCTGGTAAAAGCGGAAGTACCTGATTATAGGTACTTTCGCTTTTTTTGTTTTCACTGATCCATGCTTCATGATATCAAGCATTTTAAATCTTATGGATTACATATGTTTGGCAGAATGAGGTGGTTTTAAAAATATGATAAAAATCTGATAATATGCTTGCTCTCACTATTAGGGGAATTTAAGGCAGTGATAGGAAAACGGAGAATATTAGAGTAAAGGAACCATTTGCGAGAAAAATCACGAAAAGAACTGAAGGTATATGAGAAATATATTCTTGGGATAAAAGGATGTGAAGAACAGGTTTTACATATCATTTACTAGAGGATAAAGTCTGAAACGTGGTATAATAAAGCAAAAACGTTTCGGAGATGATTTTATGGATGAAAAGGTGCAAGAGTTAGCAAAAATTCTAAAAGAGAGTAATAGAATTGTATTCTTTGGAGGAGCTGGGGTATCCACTGCTAGCGGGATTCCGGACTTTCGAAGTTCCGATGGGCTTTACAGCAAGAAGTTAAATCGGAATTTCACACCAGAGCAGGCGGTATCGCATACATTCTTTATGCGGTATCCGGAAGAGTTCTTTGATTTTTATAAGCATAACCTGATCTATCCGTATGCAAAGCCAAATACCTGTCATACAGCACTTGCCAGGTTAGAGAAACTGGGAAAGTTAAAAGCGGTTGTGACACAGAATATCGATGGGCTGCATCAGGCGGCAGGCTCTAAGAAGGTATATGAGCTTCATGGATCGGTATTACGTAATTACTGCACGAAATGCCACGCTTTCTATGATGAAAAGTTTATTCTAAAATCAGCCGGTATTCCGGTGTGTAAGGAGTGTGGTGGAAGAGTAAAGCCCGACGTGGTGCTTTATGAGGAAGGACTTGATGAGGAAACTGTTTCAGGGGCTATTCATGCGATCTCACAGGCGCATACGCTGATTATCGGAGGGACATCCCTAATCGTATATCCGGCGGCAGGGCTGATCGATTATTTTAGCGGAAAGAATCTTGTCCTGATTAATAAGGGCGTGACATCGGCGGATAATCGTGCGGATTTGGTCATCCATGAAGATATTGCGGCTGTGATGAAAGAAGCCATGGAGCTTGCGTTTGGAGAATAAGAGAGAATAGGCATATCCAGAATAGATAAGTAAAAGGAATAATAGATTATTTATTTGCAAAACAGGTGAATAGAAAAGCAAGTATTATATCATATTATAAAAGTGAATGAAAAAAGAAGGAGAGTAAGGGCTATCTCTATGAAAGGGGAAAGCCCTTACTTTTCTTAGAATATTGGCATTATCATATTGTATTAGGTTATTTTTAGTGTTAATATGTAGAAGGAATTGAATTTCTAAAGTAATGTGTCACAAGAGAAAAAACAGAACAGTCTGGCTCATCGGAAAGAAGAGTCAGAAGAGAGGTAAAGAGCACGGAAAATGGAAAAGATTTACTTGAATTTCTTACCAGTGTATAGTATATTTGGATTAAAGCAAAATACTTTAGAAATGTAAAAATGTACATAGTTTAATCACTAAACAAATATAGGAGGGTTTTTACCATGAAGTTTTTTATTGACACAGCAAATGTAGAAGATATTAAAAAAGCAAATGATATGGGGGTTATTTGTGGAGTTACTACAAATCCATCTTTAATCGCAAAAGAAGGAAGAGATTTTAAAGAAGTAATCAAAGAGATCACTTCCATTGTTGACGGACCAATCAGCGGAGAAGTAAAAGCAACAACAGTAGATGCAGAAGGCATGATTGCAGAAGGCCGTGAGATCGCAAAGATCCATCCAAATATGGTTGTTAAGATTCCTATGACAGTAGAAGGCTTAAAAGCAGTGAAGGTATTAACAAGTGAAGGCATTAAGACAAATGTTACCTTAGTATTCTCTGCAAACCAGGCTTTATTAGCAGCAAGAGCAGGCGCTACTTATGTATCTCCTTTCCTTGGCCGTTTAGATGATATTTCAACACCAGGTATTGATTTAATTCGTAATATTGCAGATATATTTGATATTTATGGTCTGGATACTGAGATTATCGCAGCAAGCGTTCGTAATCCAATTCATATCACAGACTGCGCATTAGCAGGTGCAGATATTGCAACTGTTCCTTACTCTGTTTTAGTACAGTGTACCAAACATCCATTAACCGATGCAGGAATTGCAAAATTCCAGGCTGACTATAAGGCTGTATTTGGCGAATAGGATTTAAGAATTCAAACAGAGAAAAATAATCTGGTCCATAATTTTTTGCAGAGATTTGTATTAGCATGAGATACAGATCGATGTGAGATTTTATATATAGGTAATTTTAAATTCAGGAGGATATACAATGAACAACATTGATACTTTGTCAGTTAATTCAATCCGTATTCTTGCGGCAGATGCGGTACAGAAAGCAAAATCAGGACATCCAGGCCTACCACTCGGATGCGCTGCCGTAGCATATGAATTATGGGCAAAAGAAATGAAACACAGTCCTAGTAATCCAGACTGGCCAGACAGAGATCGCTTTATTTTATCTGGTGGTCATGGTTCTACGTTATTATATTCCTTATTACACTTATTTGGATATGGTTTAACGAAAGAAGATTTAGCACAGTTTAGACAGTTAGATTCTTTAACACCAGGACATCCTGAATATAGACATACAAAAGGCGTAGAAGCAACAACCGGCCCTCTTGGTGCTGGTATGGCTATGGCAGTTGGTATGGCTATGGCGGAAGAACATTTAGCAGCTAAGTTTAACAAAGAGAATTTCCCAGTGGTTGATCACTATACGTATGTATTAGGCGGGGATGGCTGTATGATGGAAGGCATTTCATCCGAGGCATTCTCTCTTGCAGGTACATTAGGACTTAGCAAGTTAATCGTCTTTTATGATTCCAATAAGATCTCCATCGAAGGAAGCACGGATATTGCCTTTACAGAAGATGTTAAGAAGAGATTCGAAGCATTCAATTTCCAGACTTTAGTCGTAGAAGATGGCAATAATTTAGAAGAAATCCATGCAGCAATCGAAGAAGCAAAGAAAGACAAAGAAAGACCAACCATGATCATGGTTAAGACTCAGATTGGCTATGGCTGTCCTGCAAAACAGGGCAAGGCAAGCGCTCATGGAGAACCTCTTGGTGAAGAAAATGTAAAAGCATTAAAAGAAAATCTTTCTTGGCCTTCATTAGAACCATTCTATGTTCCGGATGAAGTATATGCAAACTACAAGGCAATCGCAGCAGAGAAAGAAAAAGAAGAAGCAGCATGGAATCAGATGTTTAACGCATACTGTGAAGCTTACCCAGAAATGAAAGAAGCATGGGACAAAGAGTTTAACATGGATATCGCCAAAGATTTAATTGACGATGAAGAATTCTGGTCCTTCGAGAATAAACCAGAAGCAACCAGAAATCTTTCTGGAATGGTAATCAACCGCTTAAAGGATAAAGTTCCAAACTTAATCGGCGGTGCCGCAGATTTAGCACCATCCACAAAGACTTATATGAAGGATGCTGGCGATTTCTCCAAAGAAAATCGTCTTGGAAGAAACATTCATTACGGTGTAAGAGAGCTTGCAATGGCAGCAATCGCAAACGGCATGACTTTACATGGAATGCGTGGATTCGCATCTACATTCTTTGTATTCAGTGATTATGTAAAGCCAATGGCAAGACTATCTGCTTTAATGAGAATCCCAACTACTTATGTATTAACACATGACAGCATTGGTGTTGGAGAAGATGGTCCTACTCATGAACCAATCGAACAGCTTGCTATGTTCCGTGCAATGCCAAACTTCCATGTATTCCGTCCAGCAGATGCGACAGAAACAATTGCAGCATGGTATAGCGCTGTAACAAGCAAAGAAACACCAACTGCTTTAGTTCTTACAAGACAGAACCTTCCACAGCTTGCAAACAGCAGCAAGGAAGCTCTTAAGGGTGCATATGTATTGGAAGATTCCAATAAGGAAACACCAGATGCAATCTTAATTGCAACCGGTTCTGAAGTATCCTTAGCCGTAGAAGCAAGAGAAGCCTTATTAAAAGAGGGCATTGATGTACGCGTTGTCAGCATGCCATCTATGGATGTATTCGAAGAACAGTCCGCAGAATACAAAGAGTCCGTGCTTCCAAAAGCAGTTCGCAAGAGAGTAGCAGTAGAAGCCTTAATGGATTTCGGATGGGGCAAATACGTAGGTCTTGATGGCGCAACCGTAACGATGACAGGGTTTGGTGCATCTGCGCCAGCAGCAACTCTGTTCAAGAAGTTTGGCTTTACAGCAGAGAATGTTGTTGCAACTGTAAAATCCATTCTGTAATAAGTGATTATATAAAATAGATATAAGATAGAGAAAAAGCCTTCCTCTGACAGATTTATAAATCTATCGGAGAAAGGCTTTTTTAATGTACTTCTAATGGGCTTATATTGAATTCTGTTACGAAACCCGATAAAATAGAACTATATGGCATCAGTGCATGGAAGGAGCGAAATACAATGGCAAAGATTTTGATCGTAGAGGATGAAGTTAAGATAGCAAGGTTTGTAGAGCTGGAATTAAAATACGAGGGGTATGAAGTAGAAATTGCAAATGATGGACGTACAGGTCTTGATAAGGCGCTGCATGCAGGAGTTGACTTAGTGCTTCTTGATATTATGCTTCCGGGTCTTAGCGGAATTGAGGTGTGCAGAAGAATTCGACTGGAATCCCAGGTACCAATCATCATGCTGACCGCAAAGGATGATATTACAGATAAGGTGGCGGGGCTTGATATGGGAGCCGATGACTATATGACGAAACCATTTGCGATTGAAGAGCTTTTGGCAAGAATCCGTGTTGCCCTTGGCAGACATTCCAAGGTCGTAAATGAAGTGAAACGGGATATTTTAGAGCATGGAAAGTTAGAACTGAATCTTTCTATGCACAGCGCTCATTATGGGGATGATGAGCTGACGCTTACAAAGAAGGAGTATGAGCTGTTAGAGTATCTCCTTAAGAATAAGAATATCGCGCTTACAAGAGAACAATTATTAAATAATGTGTGGGATTATGAGTATTTTGGCGATACGAATGTGGTAGATGTGTATATCCGTTATTTAAGACAGAAGATTGATGATAAATATGGAGTTCACATTATCAGTACTGTACGCGGAGTGGGGTATATAATCAAAGATGAAAAATAAGCTGATAGAAAAGCTTCGTCAGATTTTAATAAAGACGGTGTTGCCATTTCGAAAGAAAAAGGAAGCGGTAATGGGAAGCATCAGACTCTCTATCACATATCGAATTGCGATCAATTATCTTAGGCTGCTGTTACTAAATGGTCTCCTCTTTTTCTTTGTATTTATGATTCTTTATATGAATGTGGAGAAAGAATCTTTTCAGAATCTTGCTGAACAGGTTATTGTGAATTTAGAAGGTAATGGGGAAACATATGGTTTTCAGGTGAATCCGTATGCTGACCGCGGCATCAACTTAATTATCTATGAGGATGAGGGCGACAGAGAAGTATATAATGATGTTAATTACAGGACAAAACAACTTGGGGGAATCTTTAAGAAAATCCACTATACATCGTCTAGTTCTGAGTACCGTTTAGTAATGGAAGACATCATGACATTTCAGCAGCAGTCGAAGCTATACCGCGCTGTATTCTATTATAATATGACGGAAAGTTATAATAAGATGTGGAAGCTGATGATCAATGCAGGACTTTTGTATCTGATTATTGTGGCATGTATTATCAAAGAGGGAAGAAGAGATAATATTAAGATGTTAGAGCCTATCAAGCAGATGTCAGATACCGTGAACCGCCTTACGGTAAATAATCTGCACAGCGAGCGCCTGAACATTGAAGGGACGAAGAATGAGCTTAAAGATCTGGCAGCAGTATTTAATAATATGTTAGATCGACTCGAGACTTCTTATGAGAGTCAGAAACAGTTCGTATCGGATGCCTCTCATGAGTTACGAACACCGATTGCAGTTATTCAGGGGTACGTTAATATGCTGAATCGATGGGGGGCAAAAGATCAGGCCGTCTTGGAGGAGTCAATTGAGGCGATTCAGAATGAAGCAAAGGCGATGCAGGATCTTGTAGAGAAGTTATTGTTCTTAAGCAGACATGATAAAAAGACGTTAAAGTTGGAGAAGAAGCATTTTAATATGAGACCGATCGTCGAGGAAATGGTAAAGGAAACAAAGCTGGTGGCAAATAACCGGATTGTGGAGTGTCCTTATCTGGAGGATGTGGATGTATACGGGGACAAGCAATCCTTAAAGCAGGCAATTCGTGTCTTTATTGATAATGCGGCAAAATATACGGTGGAAGGAGATAAGATTTTTATCTCCTGTCAGAATGTAAGAGGTGACTGTGTCATTACGGTTCAGGATACCGGAATTGGTATGACAAAGAAAGATATGGATAATATATTTAGCCGTTTCTACCGTTCCGATCATGTAAGAGACCGGAAAATTGACGGACACGGTCTTGGCTTATCCATTGCGAAGCTGATTATTATCGCACATACCGGAAGAATTAAAGTGCGTTCTCAGTACAAGAAAGGAACGAGTTTTATCGTAACCATCCCAAGGATCCGTTATTAAGGTGATTTCAAAAAAGGAATAAAACATAAAAAAGAGTACCACATGTACGACATGTGATACTCTTTTTTATTAGGCTATAAACCTTACGATCATACCTTGACAGGTACTTATAATGATGGATTTAATCATCAATGTTTTTCATAATTCATTGAAAGACATCCATCATCCATGTTTGATATGATGATTTTTCTGAGTGGTAAAACCATGTTCTGTATTGGTGGCCTTTTTGAAACGTTCCTGTGTCAGGACGGAATTTTTGGCACCGTGTTTTTTGGCCTCTATAAATTCCTTCATGGCTTGATTCTTAGCATCTGACTCTGGTCCTGCATTCCTGTTCATAAAAAATCCCCCTTTGCATGATTAATTTTGCCATTAGGCAATATTTTTAAACTGTGACATATAAAGATCATAGTAAGCACCTTTTTTAGATAATAACTCTTTTGCATTTCCCTGTTCTAAGATACCCCCCTCGTCAATCACAAAGATACGGTCTGCTTTTTGAATTGTAGACAGGCGGTGTGCGATGACAAAGGAAGTACGTCCTTTTAACAGCACTTCAATGCCCTGCTGAACAAGCTGTTCGGTATGGGTGTCGATGCTGGAGGTGGCTTCATCTAAAATCAGGATCTTTGGCATGGATACCATGGTTCTTGCAAAGGCTAACAGCTGTTTCTGACCGATGGATAAGCCGGCACCGCGTTCTTTTAGCTCCGTATCATATCCGTGCTCTAACTTCATAATAAAGTCATGAGCATTGACTGCCTTGGCAGCAGCAATGATATCTTCATCTGTGGCATTAAGGCGGCCGTAACGGATATTATCCTTTACAGTGCCGGAGAACAGGAAGTTTTCCTGTGTCATAATGCCCATCTGATTACGAAGGCTTTCGATCGATACTTTCTGGATATCATGTCCGTCAATGTAAATATGCCCTTTCTGAACATCATAAAAACGGCTGATTAAGTTAACGATGGTTGATTTACCGGCTCCGGTAGGGCCGACTAATGCAATCGTCTCACCAGGCTTAACATGGAAGCTGATGTTGCGAAGCACTTCGGTTTCCTGATCATAAGAGAAGGAAACATGCTCAAATCTGACATCACCCTGAACATCAGGCAGGGCAGTGACATCCTTGGCATCGGCGATATCCGGGTCAGTGTCTAAAATCTCAAAGATTCGTTCCGCACCGGCAATATTGGTGATCAGCTGGTTATAGAAGTTACTTAAGTTTAATAACGGATTCCAGAACATAGAGATATAGGTTCCGAATGCGATCAGTGTTCCGACCGGGACTTTGTCGGCACCAAGTACTTTCACACCTACAAAGTATAGGGCAAGAGTTCCGATTCCCCAGCAGAAGTCTACGATCGGGCCAAATGCATCCGCATATACAACTGCATTCCTAAAGGCGGTTCGATGTTCCTTTAATAGTTCATTAAATGTTTTTTCAGTTTCACCTTCCGCACTGAAACTCTGCACAATTCGCATGCCAGCCATATCCTCATGGATGAAGGCATTCAGATTGGAGCTTTTCTTGCGGTTGATCTGCCAGCGCACATGTGCTTTGCTCTGTACAAAGAATACACCTGCCATCATAAGCGGAAGGCTACTAAGAGAGGCAAGCGCTAACTTCCAGTTTTTAATGACCATGATCAGGATGACTGCACAGATTGTAATAAAATCAGGAATCAGTGTAGTCACACTGTTGGAAAGCACATTCTTAAGTGAATTCACATCCCCGATGATACGGGCTAATATCTTGCCGCTCGGTCTGGAATCAAAGAAACTGAAGCTGAGCGTCTGGATATGACTGTATAGCTCCTGACGAATTTTTAATAGTACACTGTTTGACAGCTTTGCCATCATGTACATTCTGATTTTCACGAATAGCACATATATTACATTTAGTATAACAGCAAATCCGCCAAGTGTAAGTAAGCCTTTTATATCATTTCTCTTAATATTTACATTGATCGCATGTTCAATAATCAATGGATTGATTAAGGAAATGGATACGGTCCCAAGCATAAGCAATAATACTATTGCAATCTGCTTTTTATACGAGAGAAGATAGGAAAACAGCCTTACAAGGGTCGCTTTCTTTCCAATGGAGACGGTTTTCTCATCTTCTTTTACAGAATTGACTGACATGACGTCACCTCTTTCTAATATGAATACAACAGCCTGCGGCCTTCCTTGGTTTCTAGGAAGTCGCCGTACTGAGCCATATAGGTTTCATAGTAAGCACCCTTTTTTAAAAGCAGTTCGTCGTGGGTGCCTCGTTCTACAATCTGTCCGCCGTCTAAGATGATGATCTCATCTGCATTGCGTACTGCAGAGATTCGGTGGGCAATGATCAGTTTTGTGGCATTTACTTCATTTAACATTTCCTGAATTAAGTGCTCGGTTTCCATATCAAGTGCGGAAGTGGAATCATCAAGAACAAGGATTGGCGTTTTCTTTGCAAGTGCACGGGCAATGCTGATACGCTGTTTCTGTCCGCCGGACAGCCCGACACCGCGCTCACCGATCATTGTTTCATAGGTATTCTCCATTCTTTCAATAAAATCTTTTGCCTGAGCACATTCTAAGGCAGAGACGACGTCCTCATTTTCTACGGTTTCTTTTTTCCCCATCTTAACGTTGGCGGTTACCGTATCAGAAAACAGGAAGACATCCTGCATGACTAAGGAGATATTACTGCGGAGTTCCTTTAGTGTTAAATCTTTAATATTGACTCCATCTAAGGTAATGATACCTTCACTGGCATCGTAAAAACGCTGTAACAGATTGATAATGGATGATTTGCCGGTTCCGGTCGCACCCATGATGCCGATTGTTTTTCCGGCTGGGAGATCGAAAGAGATATCATGCAGGATTGGCTTCTTATCAATTGTGAGACTGACATGATCGAAGCGGATATGTCCGTCTACATGTTTAAGCTCTACGGGATGTTCCGGTTCTTTGATAAGGGGCGCCTCATCATAAATCTTCTTGATCTTTTTGCGGGAGGCGATGGCGGAAGCAAAGTCATTAGACAGCCAGCCAATCATCTCCATCGGCCAAACAATATTGGTTGTATATAAGGAGAAAGCACCAAGTGTGCCAAGTGTAATCTCACCATTGATTACTAAAAATCCGCCATAGATGATAGCGACTACCGGAAGCAGCTTGGTGATCAGCTGGAATACCGGCTGGTATTTGATCAACATCTTGGACTGTTTCATATTCAGTTCATAGTAACGGTTATTATGGGATAAGAATTTTTCAATCTCGAATTTTTCCCTGGCGAATGCTTTCACAGTACGGACTCCTGCGAGATTCTCACTGGCAACCGTATTTAAAACGGCATTTTCTTCACTGATCTCTTCATAAACGGTATCCAGCTTCCGTTCCATAATGATTGCAAGCACAGCAACGACAGGCATTGCAATGACCGGAATTAAAAATAGCTTATGGCTTAGTTTAAACATGCATGTAAGTACGATGCACGTATGAATGGTTACTTCGATGATTAACATTCCCACATAGCCGAGGGCATTCCAGATCTGATCGATGTCGTCCTTTACACGGGACATCAGCTCTCCGGTATTGGTACGATCAAAATAGTTGATGGAGAGCGACTGGATATGGCAGAACAGATGGCGTCTCATATCAACAGCGATCCTAGAACTTACGGCATCAAATGTGAATTCTTTGATATAGCCAAAGATGCACCGGCCGCATCCGATGATAAAGATCACAAGGAGAAGCGGGGTTAACAAATTGATTTCATTCTTACCGATTACATCATCGATGATGCGTTTGGTGATTTGCGGAGTCAGCATATCGAGGCTGACCTGTATAATCATGCAGATAATGGCAAGCACATAAAAGTACCAGTATCTGAGAATATAGCTTGATATTTTTTTCATGATGGATGAACTCCTTTTTTCCATTTGCCCATGGGGCATGAATTTACAGGACATAAAATATCCGATAAATAGGGTTTTTGGGTTAAAAAAGCTGGTGGGTTCGTATCCTGCATGCAGAATAGGGAGTCCTTAAGTCATGGGTATGAAAAGATTGCATAAGGGGCTGATCCGAGCAATCCCGCTTGCACACGGCAATGATAGAAATAGATAAGCAAAGGGTCACAGGTTCCTTGCTTAAAGACAAAAAAAGCCGTGGCAAGATACCACGGCATAATAGACAAACACATAGAAAACTATGTAATATTGTTATATATGCAGACTTAAGGTAATCTCGCATGTAGCATTCTGTATGAAGTTATAACCGAAACGATTCTTAAATAATCTGTTGCTCATGTTTGTTACCTCTCTTTCTTAATATTACAGCTTCGCTGCATAATGGGAATCGTTATGGAAACAAGCTGTTCCATCAACTTACGAACTCATTATATGCCTCCTTCCAGTTACTGTCAACCCTGAAAATACAAAAATTGAAAATGAATTACAAAACAAGGAAAGAAAGAGGCGGATTATATATGAAGTATATGGAAAGGAAATATTAAAGTTTGCTTAAGATTAAGCGACTTCAATATTTATTCATAATTGTATGGTATAATATCAATAATTGAGTGAAAAGAGAAGTGGTAGGCTGAGAGCAGAATCTCATGCATCAAGCAATATCATTGGGGCAGTTTTAATGAAAAGGAAAAGGTGAGGTTACCATGGAGTTACCAATGTTTTATAATGAAGCCGATGAATGGAATCGGGCACTGCTGTTGTATGACGCAGCCCTTAAAGAAGTAAATACAAAAATAGAGATCCTAAACAGCGAATTCAAGCTGGCACATCAGTATAATCCAATTGAACATATTACATCTCGTATCAAATCTCCGCAGAGCATTGCGAAGAAGATGCGACATAATCAGCGCGAGCTGACAGTTGAAAATATCATACGATATATCAACGATGTGGCAGGAATTCGTATTATCTGTTCTTTTACATCAGATATCTACCGCATCGCCAATCTTATTTCCAAGCAGAGCGACGTGAAAGTATTAAAAGTAAAAGACTATATTAAAACACCGAAGGAAAATGGCTATACAAGCTATCATATGATTGTATCCGTCCCTATTTTCTTATCGGATGAAGTGATTCCAACTAAGGTGGAGATTCAGATCCGGACGATCGCGATGGATTTCTGGGCCAGCTTAGAGCATAAGATGTACTATAAGTTTGAAGGAAATGCGCCTGCTCATATCCGGAGAGAGTTAAAGGAATGTGCGGATATCGTATCATTCTTAGATCAGAAGATGTTAGCCCTCAATGAAGAAATCAAGGGTTATAACTATGATCCAATGAATACCTATAAGGAACTGATGGCAGACATGTTTCAGGAAAAGGTCAAAGAAGCATACGGAACGGTTATGGACGACGATGATGACGAGGATGCAATTGAGGCAGTGGGCATTGAGAATAAAAAGGAAGAAGACGTAGTGATCGCCTTAGAACATGCGAAAGGCGATGATATGCTTAGTGCCCTTCAGAAAAAGATTATTGAAGAGGCAGATGCGAAGGAAAGTCAGTCCGCGAAACGGGGGCAAGAGAAGACGGAAGAAAAAAGTGATAAGATACCATTTCCAACCAATCTTTTTGTAAGGGAGAAGAAAAAGAAGAAGGAAATGAAAGCATAAAAAGGGAACAGGGAGGACAAAAGGATGAAACCATATGCAGATCTAGCAGAGATTAAGAAGTCTGAGGGGGAAGGAAAGACTTCCTATCGTTTATTGGATGAAGGACACGGATGTGTGGCAGGGTGTACAAGCGGTGTATCCTACTACCGCAGCACCGAGTATGGCAAGCCGGGGGTACATGCGGACCAGGAAGGTTTTCTTGTGTTAAGCGGTTCTGGTTACGCTAAAATCGGAGAAGAAGAATTCAAAGTCCATAAAGGAGTATCCTTTATCGCACCAGCAAAGACTCCTCATACCATAAAACGAGATGATACCTGTGAAGCAGTAGAAGTATTCTGGTTCCATGCAGCAATCTAACGCTAGCATAATATAAAAATTGTTAGTTTATTGCAAGCTTATAAAGAATCTTTATTGAGAAGAAATCCTTATCGCAGTCGGATACGCTGATATGAAGAAGGTATTCTTTTCAAGAACTGCACATTCCAGCAGATGAAAGAGGAAGAAGAGGCAAGAGCCCAGGGGGCTCTTGCCTCTTCTTCCTCTTTCGTGCATTACTGCAGTTTGATTCCTTTTAAAAGCGCTCCCAGTCCGGTAGTAGCATCTTCTCCGGTGGAGAACTCCATTGGAGCTTCATTTACATCATCAAGAACTTCTTCCGTTTCTTCAACCGCTTTCATGCTTAGGCTGATCTTGCCATCCTTAACATCAAGGATCTTAACATTCACTTCATCCCCAACCTTAACCACTTCACTTGGGGATTTAATGTGTTTTCCACAGATCTGAGAAATGTGAACAAGGCCGCTTAATCCATCGCTAAGCTGAACGAAGGCGCCGAATGGCATGATTTTATCCACTTTGCCTTTCGTAACAAGACCGATCTGTAGATGGGAGATACGATCATTCTTCTCACTGGCAGCATGGTCGCGTAATACATCTTTTGCTGAAAGAACAAGCTTTTTTGTATCGCGGTCTGCTGTGATAACATATACTTCTAGTTCCTTGCCAACATAGACAGATGGATCTTCTACATATTCCAGTGCCAGTTTGGAAGCCGGGATAAAAGCACGAATTCCCTTTAAATACGTAACGACGCCGGCATTTACCGCTTCTGCAACTTTTACCTTAGCAATCGTTTTATTCTTTAACATATCTTCAAGGCTTTCCCAGGAAAGGACATCATCTGCCTGTTTTCTGGATAATAAGATATTGCCATCACGATCTTCGCCAATCACAGTAGCAGTTACCTGATCACCGATTATCATATCTGCTTTAATGGAGAAGCGGGGATCGTTGCTTAATTCCTCAAGTTTAATGAGGCCTTCGGCATAGTAGGACAGATCGACGGTTACTTCTGTATCGGAAACACCGATTACGGTACCGGTCACAATATCGCCTTCTTTTAATGTATGAAAAGATTTTGTGATTTCGTCTTCAAATTCTGACATAGAAGGAATGGATTCCGTTTCCTTTATTTCCTGTGCAGCATTTTCTGCATTTTTCAGTTCTTCGTTCATAAAAAGCACCTCTTTCTACAGTTTCTTATCGTATCTTTAGTATACCACCATTATCCAAATTAAAAAAGAGGGCGATTACGAACAGAAGAGAGTAATCGGATATTAGGGGGAAGGCAAGTCGGGAAGAATATGTAATTTTCCATAAAAAAGCGGAACTGGAAGAATAAGAACAAAGCAAGGATAAAACCTCTAAAAAAATTAAAAAATATAAAATTAATTAAGATATTATGTACATTGACATTTTTTGCAAGGAGGATTATGATAAATGCCGATGTCATAATAGATGGAGGAATTCTATATGCAGTTATTGGTTTTAATTTTAAAAAGAGTTGAATTAATGGATGAATTATTAAAGAAACTGGCGGAAAGCGGAGTAAAAGGAGCGACCATCTTAGAAGGAAGAGGAATGGCAGAAGCTCTTGTAAATATGGAAGATCTGCCAATGTTCGGCGTTTTAAGAAGAATTCTAGCGGATGAAGAGAAGGAAACAAGCGAGGTAATGATGTTTGTATTAAAAGATGAACAGGCAGTAATAACAAGAAAAGTAATAAAAGAAGTGATCGGAGATTTAAAAGAGCCAAATACCGGCATTATGTTTTCTGTACCGATTACATATGTAGAAGGGCTTGGTGAATAGTCATGTTTGAGACATATATGTACCTGGCGGTAGCGTTACTGTTAGCACTGATTGCAGGAAAAATTGTAAAACAGGTCAAATTACCGAACGTAACCGGCTATATCATAATGGGACTTTTAGCAGGACCATACTGTCTGAAGCTGATTCCGGCCCATGCAGTTGAGGCGTTTTCCATTATACCGGAAGTGGCACTTGGATTTATTGCCTTCTCCATTGGTGCAGAATTTAAGCTTTCTTACTTAAAGAAAGTCGGAAAGGCTCCGGTTGTGATTGCAATCACAGAAGGACTTGGAGCTGTATTTGTAGTGGATCTTATATTAATTGCAACTGGACACGATGTGGCATTCTCACTTGTTCTTGGGGCAATCGCAGCAGCAACAGCACCGGCAGCAACCTTAATGGTAGTAAAGCAGTATAAGGCAAAGGGACCGGTAACGGATACACTTCTCCCGGTCGTTGCAATCGATGATGCGGTTGCTTTAATGAGTTTTGGATTATCCGTAGCAGTGGCAAAGGCTATCACTTCAACGGAACAAATCTCCTTATTCAGCACGATCATGAAGCCGGTTGTAGAGATCGTTGGTGCTTTACTGATCGGTGCAGCATTTGGATTTTTATTTAAACTTTTAGTTCGTTTCTATACAGGACGTGGAAACCGTCTGGCGATTACATATGCCATGATCTTTTTATGTCTTGGGATCTGTGACTATTTAGGCTGGTCTTCTCTGCTTGCATGTATGGCCATGAGTGCGATTCTTGTCAACAGTTCAAAGGAATCGGAAGAGGTGTTTGCGCAGGCAGACCGTGTGACACCGCCAATCTTTATGCTATTTTTCTTCTTATCGGGGGCGGATCTTGATATTAGAATCCTTCCAACGGTAGGTGTGATCGGTATTCTTTATGTAGTATTCAGAGTCATTGGAAAGGTATTAGGAGCCTTATTGGGTGCGAAGATCTCAAAAGCACCGAAGGTTGTACAGAAATATCTTGGTTACACTCTGATTCCACAGGCTGGTGTTGCAATCGGTCTTGCAAGCACAGCAATGACGGTTGTTCCGGAATACGGAAAGACCATTCGTACCATTATTTTATGCGGTACGGTAATCTATGAGTTAACTGGTCCGGTAATTACAAAGCTGGCCCTTAAGAAGGCGGGAGAAATTGCATAAATACATGTATCAGTCGACTCCATCAAAGATGAGAGTTGGAAAACATAAAAAGAAAAGCTGCGGCACTTACTAAGTGCAACAGCTTTTTTTAGTTTTCTATTTCATGTATTCTCTCATATAAGAACGCATTTCCTTGCTTTCCCACACGTTCCACCACACCCATATAGTACAGAATATTCAAGGCAGTGACGGCATGTCCCTGAGGCAGCTTAGATGCTTTTTGATAGTCTTTTGTGGTAAATGGTATCGGAAGATTATCAGGAAGAAGTTTCTGATAGTCGGAGGCACAATTAAGGCATAACTCATCTACAAAGCCGACCGGAATGCCGTCATTTCTGGTGGAACCTCTCTTCTTATCACGGCTCCATCCATTTAGCATGCGATACTCCTCTACATTAAGGCGTACAATCTTAAAACGAAGGTTAGGGTGTTTTAAGTACGGCTTAATGCGGTAAAGCTCCCGAAAAATCTGATAGAAGGACCCGGTCTTTGGGGACTTTCTTGGTGCACTGATCTCGCCGGTCTCTTCATTGATCCAGCGCAGCCATTTTGTATGAATGACCGGATAGACAATGGTTACCGGATGATCAGGAAGGAAAGCCTCTAATTTCTTTCGCATGGTATTAAAGTTTCGGGTCTGGATTTCAATGATTTCATTATCCATTAGGATATCTGCCACGTAAGAGGAGACTTTTCTTTCATGGCAGGACTCATCCTCACAGCAGAAATGTTTTAAAACAGCATGAATGGTTTTCTCGCTTAATGTTCCAATACCGTTTGTACACTTCTTCTGATCGATGATTTTATCACATGCATTCTTAAATAACTGGTCCTTCATTTTTCACTCCCCATCTATTTTTATCTGTCCGCATAGGGACAGGTAGTATCTGATCTTATTATACTATATTCTGAAAGGAAGGAAAACATATCTCCCAAAATGGACAGGCATGGGAAGATAAGATGGGATAGAAGAAAATTTAAAGACAAGAAAAACTTGTTTTCGGATTGACAAAAAATAACAAAAGTGATAATTTAAAACTGTTAAAGGGGAGTAGTTATCATGTGTGTTCAACATAACCCTGAGAGATCAGTGGACATGCACCTTTGCTTAATGGAGGAACGAGACTTTTAGCAGACACTATAGTCATGCTAGAAGTTTTTTTAATTTACAGGAACGCATTTTACAGACTTTGTTATGCTAGGATGACAAACGAAGGGGACAGAAGGAAGAGAGCTTAATGATAGGCAAAAGAGCCAGAAAATGTGCCGATGATATAACAGAGAAAAATGAGAGAAAGGGAGAACAGGAATATGGCGTGGTTGGTGATTGGATTTATCATTGGAGTGATTCTGATTGTAAAAGGGGGAGATTTCTTTTTAGATGCAGCAGTATGGATGGCAGAGGTATCGGGAATTCCGAAGTTTGTGATAGGAGCTACTGTAGTGAGTGTGGCAACGACATTGCCCGAGATTTTTGTTTCCAGCATTGCAGCCGCACAGGGAAAAGTAGATATGGCAATCGGCAATGCAGTCGGTTCGGTAACCGTGAACACAGGGCTTATTATGGCAATCGGAATCTTATTTATGCCCATCATCGTAAAACGAAAGGATTTCATGCCAAAAGGAATCTTATTCCTTCTTGTAATTACTTCGCTGCTTGGGTTAAGCCTTTCTGGAAAGCTGACAGTAGTAAAAAGTCTTGTCCTGCTTGCAATCTTTGCATGTTTTATTTATGAGAACCTGCTATCTTCCAAACGAGCGGAACTCCATGTATTAGAGCGAAGGACCGTGACTAGGAAAGAGGTGGTTATAAATGTTCTTAAATTTATCTTTGGCACCGCGGGAATCGTAGTCGGGTCCAATCTCCTTGTGGATAACGGAAGTGAACTAGCTGCACATATTGGCATACCGGAGAATGTAATCGGGCTCACGGCCATTGCAATCGGAACGTCATTGCCGGAACTTGTGACGGCAATGACTGCAATTATCAAGAAAGAATCCAGCATATCGGTTGGGAATATCATCGGTGCCAATATCATTGATATGTCCTTAATTCTCCCAGTATGTGCCGTTATATCAAAGGGCAGCATTCCAGTTGCCAGACAGGCTCTTAGAGTAGATCTTCCGGTTTGTCTGCTGATTGCCTGTATTGCAATCATACCAGCTATTATAAAAGAGAAGTTCTATAAATGGCAGGGAATCCTATGTATCTGTATTTACATTGGATACCTTTCCTATATGTTCATTGGAGCATAAGATGAGAATGAGAAACCATCCGTTAATCGGGTGGTTTCTTATTTTCCTGTTATTGACTTGGAGGAACAGGTTGATTATACTTAAGTCATCGCAAAGAATCATATGAGATATTATGAGGGACTATATTTATCATGGAGGATTTATAATGGACAGCAAGAAAACAGCAAATGAATTATTAGCATACATCAAAGAAGCGACTTCTCCGTTCCATGCAGTGAAGGAAGCAGTTAGAATGTTAGAGGAAGCGGGATTTACAGAACTTGATATGAGGGTTTCCTTTTCGATCGAAAAGGGAGGGAAGTATTATGTGATTCCTTACGGAACGACTGTATTTGCCTTTACTGTAGGGGAGAACGTAAAGGCTGATCAAAACTTTCATATGGCGGCTGCACATACCGATCATCCATGTCTTCATGTTAAGCCATCCGCAGAGCTGACACAGAAGGGATACCTTCGCGTGAATACAGAAATCTATGGCGGCCCTATTTTAAATACATGGCTAGACCGACCATTATCCATTGCCGGACGTGTGGCATTAAAAAGTAAAGATATCTTTAAGCCTGAGATGCGCCTGATTGATGTTAAGAAGCCATTCTTAACAATACCAAACCTTGCGATCCATATGAACCGTGAAGTAAATAAGGGAGTAGAGCTTAAGAAACAGTCTGATATGCTTCCACTGATGGGCATGATCGATAATACTCTGAATGAATCTGATTACTTTATCACATTTTTAGCAAAAGAACTTCAGGTAGAAAAAGAAGAGATTCTTGATTTTGATCTTTATGTATATAATGCAGAAGAGGGCTGTCTGCTTGGCATGAATGAAGAGTTCATATCCTGTCCAAGATTAGATAACCTGACATCCTGTCATGCTCTTGTTAAAAGTATCATTGCCGGAGGGCGTGAAGAAGGCATTAACCTGATCGCCTTATATGATAATGAGGAAATCGGAAGCGGCACAAAGCAGGGCGCAGACTCTGCCCTTCTTACCATGCTTCTTGAAAAAATCTATGGTGCGCTTGGATTTGATAAAATGCAGCTAAATGAAGCCGTATTACGCAGCTTCTTATTATCTGTGGATGTGGCACATGCCTTACATCCAAATAAGACAGATAAATATGATCCAGTGAATTATTCCCTTATGAATGATGGCGTTGTATTTAAGATCAACAGCAATCAAAGATATACGTTTGATACAGAAGCAGTTGCATGCATGCAGCAGCTTTGTGAGAAGGCAGGCGTGAAATATAAGAAGTTCGTGAATAATTCGGATGTGGCCGGCGGCGGTACACTTGGTCCGATTATCTCTTCATGGCTTCCAATGAAGACAATCGATATGGGCGTTGGTCTTCTTGCCATGCATTCCGCAAGAGAGATGATGGGAATCGAGGATCAGGTTCACCTTGAGAATATGGTGACGGCATTCTTTAAGGAAGCATAGAAACAAAAAGAAAAATCCCTTTCGGGAATATAAAGTACGCTGCATAACAGGTAACAATGCAGACCAGGCTCCTAATATCGGATAAAAGTATTTTTATTGGCTATTAGGGGCCTTTTTTCGAATGGAGGCGTTATTATGACAGAAAGAAAATTAGAAGAGATGACGTTAGCTAAGGAGGACTGGAAGCAAAGATATCCATGGTATAATCGAGCCGTTTTTTATCATATCTATCCGCTCGGATTATGCGGGGCGGAATCTAAGAATGAAGGAGGGGAAGTGAAACACCGGTTTGAACGCCTGATGGAGTATATTCCACATATGAAAGAACTTTCGGTCACGGGTCTGTATATTGGCCCATTATTTGAATCGACGGGCCATGGATATGAGACGACGGATTATAAACAGGTAGATCGACGGCTGGGTGATAATGAGGACTTTAAACAATTTATGTCAAAATGCCATGAGAATGGAATTAAGGTAGTAGTGGATGGCGTATTCAATCATACGGGAAGGGAATTCTTCGCATTTCGGGATATCAGAGAGAAAAAATCAGCATCCTCTTATGTGAACTGGTACTGTGGCGTGAACTTTAATGGTGATACCGAATTTCATGATGGCTTTTCTTATGAATCGTGGCATGGATACCGGATACTCCCACGCCTAAATCTTAAGAATCCAGCCGTATGCGATTATTTAATAGAGGTCATCCGTTACTGGATAAAAGAGTTTGAGATTGATGGAATCCGGTTAGATTGTGCGGATGTACTGGATTTTGATTTTATGAAAAGGATGCGGGCAGAAACGAAGACGATGAAGGAAGACTTCTGGCTGATGGGAGAAGTCATTCACGGAGATTATGGAAGATATGCAAATGATGGGATGCTACATTCCGTTACCGATTATGAACTTCATAAGGGGCTTTATTCCGGACATAATGATCATAACTATTTCGAAATCGCCCATACGGTGAAGCGGCTGTTTGATCCAAATGGGGGCCTTGCAAGAGGACAGTATCTGTATACATTTACAGAGAATCATGATGTGGACCGTCTTGCAAGCAAGCTTGCGAACAAGGATCATATAAAGGATGTATATCTGCTTGCCTATACGCTTCCAGGAATACCATCCATTTATTATGGCGGGGAATTTGGCATGGAGGGAAAGAGGATAAATGGCTCTGATGATTTAATCCGACCACAGCTTGACCTAAAAGAAATGGAAGAGGAAAAGAAAGATGGCATCTATCCGTATTTAGTAATGCTTGGACGATGGAAGAAAGAGTATGAGGCGCTTACAGGCGGACGTTATGAGGAGCTGTTATTGACAAACAGACAGTATGCATTTGCAAGGATTTCAGACAATCAGACGGTGATAATCGTAGTGAATAACGATGAAAAGGATGTATGGGCGCATATCCGGATCCCACAGGGGATAACCTGTATAAAAGATGTGCAGACAAAAGAACAAATTTATGTGAAAAACCAGATCGCCCAGGTTTCTCTTAAAGCAGCAGAGGGACGGGTATTCTTAGGCGGATGCGAGATGAAAGAAGGGAAAACAGAGAAGGAATAGAAGTTGCAGAAAAATGGAGAAGAAAAATATCAAGCAAAAGGACTTAATTGGGACGTTTTATAGCGGATGAAAAGATAGAGTTCTGAAAACAGGTCAATATCACTAAAAGGATAGAAAGAATCAAGAAGACTATTGACATAATACACAAAAAATGCTATTCTGTAGTTGGTCGATATCGAGAAGGTATTGTCCGGAGGATGAAGCGTTGGGGAACGTTTTAGGGCAAAAACTATAGTAAAGTAAGATAGAAGTAACTTGCATCTGCACGATGTGCTCGCACGCAGGAAGAAGAGAAGCAGGACGGGATTTAGGCTGTAACGGCAGCCTGAAGAATGGGCTTTGATTCAAATGCGGCGTTATGGATGTACGTTATTCCTATCTTATTTTATTTTACTAAACTTGGTAATTGGATTAAGGCACTTTCCCGACAATGGAAGTGTCAGATGATCTTCTTGTTTCAGAAGACAATTTATATAAAGCATCCTATCGTGTTTTGTCGGATTCTCAAATTCCGAAAGAGACTTAAAAGCGTATGCCTAAAATGCCCGAAGCGGCATAAAAGCAGGGTTTTTTGGTTAAAATATCTTTGACAAAAAAATGCAGGCATGTTATACTTTTAGTCAGTTTAATAGACAAAAGCAGGGAAGAGAAGAGTAGATCGGAACGTATTCACAGAGAGCCTTTATAAGCTGAGAAGAGGCAATGACGGCCGCATTGAAGATGGTCTTGGAGCTGTATGGCCGAATGGGAAAACTTTAGGTCATGCCGGGAGCGCCCGTTAAAGCGTCAGGCAGTATGGAATCACTATGCAGCCGGTGAGGTTCTGTTTTTCAGAATGAATTAAAGTGGTACCACGGGAATGTTCTCGTCTTTATAATAAGACGGGATTTTTTTTGTTTTCGGGGATTTTAGAATGGAGATCTGATTTTTTAGAAACATCTATTCTTTATTTTAGATATTTTTCAGGAGGAGCTAAAAATGAGCAAAAAACCATTTTATATGACAACAGCGATTGCTTATACATCAGGAAAGCCTCATATCGGTAATACCTATGAAGTTGTATTAGCAGACAGTATCGCAAGATTCAAGCGTTTTGAAGGATATGATGTATTCTTCCAGACAGGAACTGACGAACATGGTCAGAAAATCGAATTAAAGGCAGCAGAAGCTGGCATTACACCAAAGCAATTTGTAGACGGCGTAGCCGGAACGATTAAGGATATCTGGGATTTAATGAACACTTCTTATGATAAATTCATCCGTACAACAGATGAAGATCATGAAAGACAGGTTCAGAAGATCTTTAAGAAATTATATGAACAGGGTGACATTTACAAGGGCGAATACGAAGGCATGTACTGTACCCCTTGTGAATCTTTCTTTACAGCATCTCAGTTAGTAGACGGAAAATGTCCGGACTGCGGCAGACCATGCGAACCGGCAAAGGAAGAAGCGTACTTCTTAAAGTTAAGCAAATATACAGACCGTTTAATCGAGCACATCAATACACATCCGGAATTCATTCAGCCAGAATCCAGAAAGAATGAAATGATGAACAACTTCCTTCTTCCAGGCCTTCAGGATTTATGTGTATCCAGAACATCCTTCAAATGGGGCATCCCAGTTGATTTCGATGACAGACATGTTGTATATGTATGGCTTGATGCATTAAGCAACTACATCACCGGTATCGGTTATGACTGCGATGGCAACAGCACGGATCAGTTTAACAAATTCTGGCCTGCAGACTTACACTTAATCGGCAAGGATATCTTACGTTTCCATACCATTTACTGGCCAATCATGTTAATGGCTCTTGATCTTCCATTACCAAAGCAGGTATTCGGACATCCTTGGTTATTACAGGCAGATACTAGCTCTAAAGACGGCGAAGGCGTAAAAATGAGCAAATCCAGAGGAAATGTATTATATGCAGATACTTTAGTGGATTTCTTCGGCGTGGATGCGGTTCGTTACTTCGTGCTTCATGAAATGCCATTTGATAACGATGGCGTTATTAGCTGGGAGCTTATGGTGGAACGCTTAAATTCCGACCTTGCCAACACACTTGGTAACTTAGTGAACAGAACAATCTCTATGTCCAACAAATACTTTGGCGGCATTGTAAACAATACAAACGTTTCCGAAGAAGTGGATGAAGATTTAAAGAAAGTTGTATTAGGTGCAAAAGATAAAGTCGTTTCAAAGATGGCACACTTAAGAGTGGCAGATGCAATCACGGAAATCTTTACGGTATTCAAAAGATGCAACAAATATATTGATGAGACAATGCCTTGGGCATTAGCAAAAGACGAAGAAAAGAAAGCACGTCTTGAAACAGTGCTTTATAACTTAGTGGAAGGCATCACAATCGGCGCAAGCTTATTAAAGCCATTTATGCCGGAAACAGCAGATAAGATTTTTGCTCAGTTAAATGCAAATGAGCGTACAATCGAAGAACTTGATACATTCGGCAGATACGTATCCGGTACAAAAGTGACCGAAAAGCCAGAAATTTTATTTGCAAGATTAGATTTAGCGGAGGTTTTAGCAAAAGTGGAAGAAATGAATAAAGAAAACGAAACACCAGAAGAAGCAAAGGTAGAAGAAAATGTGATCGATATCGAAGCAAAAGAAGAAATCACATATGATGACTTTGCAAAATTACAGTTCCAGGTTGGTGAGATTATTGCTTGTGAGGAAGTGAAGAAATCTAAGAAGCTTCTTTGCTCTCAGGTTCGTGTAGGTTCTAGCGTAAAGCAGATCGTATCCGGCATTAAGGCTCACTACACAGCAGAAGAAATGGTTGGCAAGAAGGTTATGGTTTTAGTAAACTTAAAGCCAGCAACATTAGCAGGCATCGTATCGGAAGGTATGCTTTTATGTGCAGAAGATGAAAACGGCGTTCTTGCTCTTATGACACCAGAAAAGCCAATGCCAGCAGGTGCTGAAATCTGCTAGTTTTACGTGCATCAGCAAGTGGTGGGGCGTTCTTATAACAAGGCGGACAGCCACAGTGCTTCCATCTAAAAAAGCAGAATAAAAAGAGCGTTACCAGTTATGGTAACGCTCTTTTTATTCTGCTTTTTTCACTGCCTTTGTAGATGCCCGTTCGATGAATTTCGCGCGAAGCAAAAGCTTGCTAATCGTGACATCATTGATCAGCCCGTCTAATAAAAGAAAAGCACTCTTTCCTAAATCAATCCGATCCTGACGAATGGTGGTCAGCGGAGGAGTTAACTGGCTTGCGATCGGAAGGTCATCGTATCCGATGACACTGATATCATCCGGAACTTTAAGCCCCCGCTTCGTTACTTCTGCGATTACGCCGGATGCCATTACATCGCTGGCGCACAGGATCGCAGTAGCTCCGTTATGTAAGAAAGTAGGCACATGGCTTTTGGCACAGTCCGGCACATAGTATCCGTATTCGATCAGATTCTCATCCGGATTAAGGCCATTCTCGCGCATGCAGGAGACAAATGCCTGGTATCGTTCATCCGATACCATGGAGTTCTTAGAACCATTTAAAAAGGCGATCTTCTTATGCCCAAGCTTGGCAAGATGATTGACTGCGAGCGAAATACCTTCATGGCTGTCGGTTCCTACATAGCCTACGTGATTATTGCCTGCGATATAGTTATCTAACAGTACAGTAGGAACGCTTGTCTTATGTAACTGTTTGATCCAGTCATCGTGCAGGGTGAAACCGAGCAGGAAGGCACCGGAAAATTCATTCTTTAACATATAGGTATCAAACTTCTCCTGGGTCTGCATATTTAAGTTGGAAGGGATAACGGATACATCCCAGTGACGCCTTGCAGCTGAAAGCTTAAAACCCATGATGATTTCATAACCGAATTGATCAATATTTTCATAATCCATATTCTCAATCAGAATGCAAACTTTTTTTGTACCTTTGGCCTTCAGCCGTTTCGATGCATAACCCATCTCAACTGCGGTATCTAACACCAGCTGACGCATCTCATGACTGATGTCGCTTGCACCATTTAAGCCCTTTGATACGGTGCTTACGGCAATGCCGAGTCTGTCTGCGATATCTTTAATCGTGGCCATAGAAAGCCCTCCAAATCTAAAAATTCACTCAATAGTTACAGTATAATCCTAAAGTTTTCCTTTTTCAATCTAAGTACCAAAATTTCTTGTTTTCTCTACAAGGAAAATACAGCAGGGTTGCTACGAAAGATTTCGTAATCTAAGGAAATTTCGAATTGTTTCGTGGAGGGTACGAAAAGTCTATGATTTCATTTGTATTTTAACAGTAAGATAAGTGTCAATGTCATGGTAAAAATATACTATTTCAAGAGGTATTTGTGATATTTCACAATAAAATAAGCGAAATGAAGAATGAAACTAGAGAAAAACAACAATAAAATACAAAAAAAGCATTGACAAATATAGTAAATAATGGTATTATTTATACATGATTTCGAAACTTATCGAAAATACGTGAGGGTGACGATATGGAGAGAGCAGAAAAGCGACAGCTGAAAAGGGGTGCAGGAGTTTTGATGCCGATAAGCAGCCTTCCGAATGAATTCGGGATAGGCTCTCTAGGCAGAGAAGCATATGAATATGCAGACTTCGTAAAGGAAATGGGATTTGCTTACTGGCAGGTACTTCCGGTGGGACCGACAAGCTTTGGAGACAGTCCCTATCAGTCTTTTTCCGCATTTGCGGGAAATCCTTATTTCATTAGTTTAGACAGGCTGAAAGAAGACGGGCTGTTACAGGAAGAGGAACTGGAAGAATACCAGGTAGAGAGCAGTGATGTCATTGATTATGCGCAGATCTATCAGACAAGATTTTGCATTTTAAAAAAGGCTTTTTTAAGAAGCACACATTATGAAATGCCGGAATTTAAGAAGTTCTGTGAGGAGAATACATACTGGCTGGATGACTACTGTCTGTATATGGCAGTTAAGAATGCATCTTTTGATCAGGAATGGTCATTATGGGAAGAGGATATTAAGTTCAGAAAGCCGGAAGCAGTGAAGAAATATAAGAAGGAATTAGAGCAGGAAATCGAATTTTATCGATTCCTTCAGTATGAGTTCAGAATACAGTGGAATGCATTAAAAAAATATGTGAACAGCTTAGGAATCCAGATGATCGGAGATATTCCGCTTTATGTGGCAATGGACAGCGCGGACGTGTGGGTACATCCTTCTTTATTCGAATTAGATAAAGAGCTAAAGGAAGTTAACATCGCAGGAGTCCCGCCGGATATCTTTTCTAAGGACGGACAGAGATGGGGCAATCCGATTTATAACTGGGAACATATGGAGAGAGAGGATTTTAACTGGTGGAGAAGACGAATGCAGGCATCCGCTTCCCTTTATGATGTCATCCGGATTGATCATTTCATCGGTATCGTGAATTACTGGTCCATACCAGCTAAGGATAAGACAGCGGTAGGCGGACAATGGAAGATGGGACCGGGAGAGAAGTTAGTAAAGGTAATCAATGAATCCATTGGGAATGCAAAGATTATTGCAGAGGACTTAGGGGTGCTCACTCCCGCAGTTAAGAAAGTTATGAAGAAGGCAGGATATCCGGGCATGAAGGTACTGGAGTTCGGGTTGGATGGAAATCCGGCAAATGAATATCTGCCTCATAATTATATAACCAACAATATCATTACCTATATAGGAACTCATGATAATGAGACACTTGTAGGATTTTTAAACGGAAAGAAACGAAAGGATATCAGCAGACTGCTTACCTTTTTCTCCATACGGAAAAGAGCGGATCTGCCGGCAGCAGTAATACGCTGTATGTTTGCAAGCATATCCAATGTCGTGATGATTCAGATGCAGGATTTGTTATTCTTAGATAATAAAGCGAGAATGAATTATCCTTCTACGTTAGGAGGCAACTGGATCTGGCGCATGCAGAAAGAACAATATCCGCTTATTGATACCGGATATTATAAGAAATTATGTCATATGTATAACCGTTAGCAGCACACCATAAGGAGGTTCTTTAGATGAATAGCTTTAAAGATGATGTGAAGAAGATATTGGAACTGGAGTATGAGAAAAACATTAAGGATGCAACGACTGTAGAGCTGTATAATGCCGTATCCAAGGCAGCGATGCTTACAGTAGGAAAAAACTTTAGTGAAAAAGCAAGAGAGAATGATACTAAGAAAGTATGTTATCTGTCTGCTGAGTTTTTGATTGGACGAATGGTATACAACAATTTATTAAGTCTTGGGTTATTCAATCAGTTTGCAGAGCTTATGGGTGAAGCAGGAAGAGATATCAGAGCGTTAGAGGATATTGAGGATGCTGCACTTGGAAACGGAGGTCTTGGAAGACTGGCAGCATGCTTTTTGGATTCCGGCGCTACCGTAGGCGTGACGTTAAATGGATACGGAATCCGTTATAAATACGGCTTATTTAAACAGTATTTTGAAGATGGTTTCCAGAAGGAGACAGCAGATGACTGGATGAAATACGGCGATCCATGGTCCGTAAGAAAAGAAGAGGATAAAGTAAAAGTCGTATTCAAAGATGAGACAGTATATGCCGTTCCATATGATTCACCTGTTATCGGATACGGCGCATCAAAGATCAATGTGCTTCGTCTATGGCAGGCGGAACCGGTAAAAGCATTTGATTTCGAGCTGTTCAATGAACAGAAATATATGGAGGCAGCCAAGGAAAGAGTAAGTGCAGATGCAATCTGTTCGGTATTATATCCAAATGATTCTACCGATGAAGGAAAGAAGCTTCGTTTAAAACAGCAGTATTTTTTCTCAAGCGCAACGATTCAGGATGCAATCCGCAGTTACAAGAAAAAATATGACAAAGATTTCTCCCATTTTAGCAATGAATACGCAATCCAGCTAAATGATACCCATCCAGTGGTTGCAATACCAGAATTCATTCGAATCCTGATGGAAGAGGAAGGCGTTTCCTTTGCCAAGGCATTTAAGATCGCAAAAGATACCTTCGCTTATACAAATCATACGATTATGGCAGAAGCGTTGGAAAAATGGAGCATTCCACTTTTCAAAAAGGTAATCCCGGATGTTTATACATATGTACAGATGATCCAGAAGCAGTTAGTAAAGGATCTGAAGTTAAAGGGAATCAAGACGAAGGAAGAGCGGAAGCTCTACAATATTATTGATGAGAACTTAATCCATATGGCGCGTCTTGCTATCTATGCCGGTCATTCCATCAATGGTGTGGCACAGATTCATACGGAGATCTTAAAGAATGATGCTTTGAAGGAATGGTATCAGATTTATCCGGAACGCTTTAATAATAAGACAAACGGCATCACCCAGAGAAGATGGCTTGCCTTATCGAATATGGAACTGTCCGGATTTATCACCGATAAGATCGGAAATGGATGGACAACGGATCTAGACTGTCTTAAGAAACTGGAGAAATTTGAAGATGACAAAGCAGTGATTAAGCAGTTTGATGATATTAAAAAGATCAAGAAGAGACAGCTTGCAGAATATGTTTACGAACGAGAAGGCGTTACAATCAACCCTGACTTTATATTCGATATTCAGGTAAAGCGTCTGCATGAATATAAACGTCAGTTGTTAAATGCATTTTCTATTCTGGATATTTACTATGGCATAAAAGAAGGAAGAATTAAAGACTTTAATCCAACCTGCTTTATCTTCGGTGCCAAAGCAGCCCCTGGTTATGCCAGAGCGAAAGGAATCATCAAATATATCAATGAGATTGGCAAGATGATTGCGGCAGATGATGAGATGAAGGATAAGATGCAGGTAGTGTTCGTTCAGAATTATAATGTATCTTATGCTGAGAAATTAACGCCAGCCGCAGATGTTTCCGAACAGATCTCAACTGCAGGAACAGAAGCATCCGGAACCGGAAACATGAAGTTCATGCTAAACGGTGCCGTAACCCTTGGTACATACGATGGTGCGAATGTGGAGATCGTGGCAGAAGCCGGAGAAGAGAATAACTACATCTTTGGAGCCAGAGTGGAAGATATTAAAAAGATTAGTAAGACATACGATCCAGTTAAGCTCTACAAGGAGGAGCCTAGAATCAAGAGAGTTGTGGACACATTAATTGATGGAACATTCGATGACGGAGGAAGCGGAATCTTTAAGGAACTGCATACAGCCCTGTTGAAAGGAGCAACCTGGCATGTTCCGGATCACTACTATCTGCTACTCGATTTCCTTCCATATGTGGAAGCAAAGCTTCAGGTCAACAAGGATTACTCCGATATGTATGAGTTCAGGAAGAAATGTTTTATTAATACAGCAAATGCTGGAAAGTTCTCAAGTGACAGAACCATTAGAGACTATGCAAGAGAGATATGGCACGCATAAAACAGTTGCAAGAAAAGGAGAGGTAGGATTATGAAAAATTTAAAAAGATTAACCGCATTACTTATGGTAGCTGCTATGGTGATGACCTCATTCGCAGCATGTGGAAAGAAAGATGATTCTGATCAGACAAGTAGTTCAAATGCAGCAGGCGAGACAAAGACTGAGGCAACAGCAACACCGGCAGAGCAGAAAGAAACCGAAGCTGCACCGACAGAAGAAGCAGTAACGGTAGAGGATGTTTCCTTAAAGGTTTGGGGACCTCAGGAAGAACAGGATCTGTTAAAGCAGATGTGTGAAACATTTAATACAAATCATCCGGAATGGAATATTACATTTGACTACGGCGTTGTTGCAGAAGGTGATGCAAAGAACGAACTGTTAAAAGATACCGAGGCTGGTGCCGATGTATTTATGTTTGCTTCAGGCGGTGTTACTGAATTAGTAGCAGCAGATGCGATTTATCCATTAACAAAGAATGAAGCAGATATCCGTGCAATCCATAATGAAGTAGCGGTAAACTCCGGCGTGGTAGACGGTACCTTATATGCAGTTCCATTTACTCCAAATGCATGGTTTATGTACTACAATAAGAGCATGTACACAGAGGATGAAGTAAAATCCTTAGACACCATGATGGCAAAAGATTTAGGTGCAAATGTAAAGAACTTCTCCTGTGACTTAACAAACAGCTGGTATATTGAAGCATTCTTCTTAGGTGCAGGCTGCAAACTGTTCGGTGATAATGGTACAGATGCAACTCAGTGCGATTTCAATAATGAGATGGGCGTAAAAGTTGGTAACTATCTTGTTGATTTAGCAGCAAATCCAAAATATTCAGAAGAAGCAGATGGCAAGTTCAAAGAAGAATTAAAGAACGGCACTCTTGCAGCAGGATGTTCTGGTACATGGGATGCAAAAGACATCAAAGAGTATCTTGGTGATAACTATGCAGCATGCAAGCTTCCAACCATCAATATCGAAGGAACCGATTATCAGTTAAGCAACTTTGCCGATTTTAAATCTATCGGTGTTAATACAGCAACAAAATATCCTCTTGCAGCAATGGCATTAGCTGAGTACTTAGGTGGAGAGGAATGCCAGAAACTTCGTTTTGAAGTAAGACAGGTTGCTCCAACCGTATTATCTCTTATGGAAGATCCAGAAGTACAGGGCGATCCGGCAACATTAGCATTATCCACTCAGACAACATTCTCTACCATTCAGCCAACCATCACAAAGATGAATGATTACTGGTCTCCAGCAGAAGCATTCGGTAACGGCATTATCAATGGTGAGATCAACAAAGACAATATGCAGGAAAAACTGGATCTTATGGTAAGTGGCATTTTATCAACATTAGAATAATCTCTCTCTCTTTATAGGGAGAATCGGACCGGCCTTAGGCCGGTTCGATATAAAGTGCCTTTCACCCTAAGCAGGCGAGTTCAAGAGTGAGAGGTTATTAAATATAAGCAAATTTGTCTGTTTAGGGCGGAGGACATTTGGTTAGGAGGTCGGATTATTTGGGACGTAAAAAACAAGAAAATGTAGCAGGGGAAAATGTTTCAAGTAACAACTCAGAGAAGCTGCAGAATCCATTTAAGGTAATCGGACACGTATTTAGCAGCGGTGATATCTTAACGAAGCTATCTTTTATTATTTTAGGATTATCCAACATGTGCAGAGGACAGATTTTAAAAGGGATTCTCTATCTGGCCATGGAATGTGGATTCTTCTTTTATCTTATTTTGTTTGGAGGATCAGCACTCGTTAGATTAGGTTCTTTAGGAACGGTACAACAGTCAAAAGTATATAATGAGACGACCGGCATTTATGATGTGATAAAAGGTGATAACTCCATGTTATGTCTGTTATATGGTGTTACCGCAGCAGTCATTATTTTATTGTTTATCTGTATTTGGTATTCCGGGATCAAATCAGCATTAAAGGTTCAGGAATTAAAGCGGGATAAAAAGAAGATCCCTAGCTTTTTAGAGGATATAAAAGACCTGTTTGATAAAAATGTACATAAAACACTGTTATTTCTCCCATCTATGGGACTTTTAATATTTACTATCATGCCACTGATTTTTATGTTTTTGATGGCATTTACAAACTTTGATTCCGATCATCAGCCACCAGGAAATCTATTTAGCTGGGTAGGCTTAAAGAACTTCAGAACAATTCTGTTATCCGGTGAGAAAATCGGAAAGACATTCTGGCCGATCTTTGGCTGGACATTAATCTGGGCAGTATTTGCAACGTTTTTAAACTATATTTTCGGCATGCTTCTTGCCATCCTGATCAATAAGAAAGAAATCAAACTGAAAAAATTATGGCGTACGATCTTTGTATTATCAATCGCAGTACCATTATTCGTATCCCTTCTTGCCATCCATCTGATCTTGGCGGACAGCGGTTCCTTGAATATCCTGCTTCAGGAGCTTGGGTTTATTGATAAGTCGCTTCCATTCTGGACGGATGCTACATGGGCGAGAGTTACGGTTATTATCGTCAATCTGTGGGTTGGTATTCCGCATACGATGTTAATCACGACCGGTATTCTGATGAATATTCCGTCGGATCTATATGAGAGTGCAAAAATCGATGGGGCTGGTCCGGCAACGATCTTCTTTAAGATCACGCTGCCATATATGCTGTTTGTTACAACACCATATTTGATCACACAGTTCATTTCAAATATCAATAACTTTAATGTCATCTATTTCTTAAGCGCTGGTGCACCGCTTACGGTTGATTACTATAAAGGCGCAGGAAAGACAGACCTTTTAGTTACCTGGTTATACAAGCTGACGGTAGATAATAAGGATTACTGTTATGCAGCAACAATCGGTATCCTGATCTTTGTGATCTGCTCTACGTTCTCCCTGTTAACCTACAGACGCACGAATTCTTACAAGAATGAGGAGGGATTCCAATAATGAAACACAGCAATATGATGGAAGAAAGAAAAGAATATCGTATTATTGTACCGGTTCTCTCCCTGCTTACCCTTTTATGCATGTTCCTGCCGTTTGTGAACTGGGAAGCCGGAGGAATCTCTTATACCGGATTTTCACTTTTGAAAGAATGCTTCGGGAAAGATGCTTATCTTACCAATACCCTTGGAAATGGAACCGTGACCAAAAGCCTGAGCTTATACGGATTATACCGCGTGGTGCTTCTCTTGCCAGTGATCGCATCTGTTGTATCCGCAATCCTTCCGCTAGCTGCTCATAAAAAGTCATCTTATCGTATTGCCAGCATCTTATCCGCTGTAAGCCTTCTCTCCTTCTTAGTAGTGCTCTTTAGCATCGCGAAAAAGATGAACGCGCTTGCTCTTTGCGGAGAGAATTTCATGGTGAAGAATCTTTGCTTTGGATACTGGTTTGCTTTGATTTTAAGCCTTGCAGGTATTGTGGCTGCGATGAAGGCAACGAAGACAAGCCCGGCTTATATTATCTTAATCACAATGTCAATCATATGGATTCTGCCGATTCTTTGGGTTATCTTAACCTCCTTCCGTGGAGAGAGTGGATCTTATACTCCATATTTCTGGCCAAAATCCTTTACTGTTGATAACTACGTGAAGTTGTTTACCGAAACGGATCAATTCTTTTTCTTACGGTGGTTTGGAAATACATTTATCGTGGCAGTCTGCTCCTGTATCATTTCCACATTCTATGTGCTGTCTACAGCCTATGTGTTCTCCAGACTTCGTTTTAAAGTAAGAAAAGCGTTTATGAACGTGCTTTTAATCCTTGGCATGTTCCCAGGCTTTATGTCGATGATCGCAGTTTACTATATCTTAAAGGGACTTGGACTTTCTCAGACTTTAGCAGCGCTTGTATTAGTATATTCCGGCGGTGCAGCGCTGACTTATTATATTGCAAAGGGATTCTTTGATACGATTCCGAAAGCACTGGATGAGGCCGCTATTATTGATGGAGCGACAAGATGGGGAGTATTTACGAAAATTACAATGCCACTATCAAAACCAATCATCATTTATACTATATTGACTTCTTTTACTGCACCATGGATGGACTTTATCTTTGCAAAGGTTATCATGGGTGATAATTATGCCAACTATACGGTAGCGCTTGGTCTATGGACAATGCTGCAGAAGGAGTTTATCACCACCTGGTATACAAGATTCGCAGCAGGTGCCGTTGTAGTATCGATTCCGATTGCTCTTCTGTTTATTGTAATGCAGAAGTATTATGTAGAAGGATTATCCGGATCGGTAAAAGGCTGATGTTTGGAGTGATTTGACAGAAGAACAGGGATGCTGCATGTTTTTGCAGTGCCCCTGTTCTTTTTATATTGCTATTATTAAAAAGGATATTTTGTAAGAATGAATTTGAAAATAAGAAAGGAAGGGCATATGGAGAACAAAAAAAGGAGAAAGCGAATAGGATGTCTGCTTTGGCTTGCAGTGCTTGTGACATTGCTGACGGCTTGCAGTACAAAAAAGGCAGCAGAAGAGACAGCAGGGCAAGATGAAATGGCAGCAAGCCAGATGCAATCAGGAACGGAAAATGGACAAGCGCCGGGAACTGCAGAGGCATCTTTAGCAAAAACAGAGGAAATAGATTCTTATGCATATTATCAGGAGCTTAATATCCCAAATGATAATAATCAGACGTATTATGAAGTATTTTTATATTCCTTTTGTGACAGCGATGGAGACGGAATTGGGGACATTAATGGATTGATCTCAAAACTCGATTACATAAATGATGGGGATCCGAAAACCAATACAGATCTTGGATTTACTGGAATCTGGCTGATGCCCATTATGCAGTCCCCATCTTACCATAAGTATGATGTAGCCGATTATTATGCAATTGATCCGCAGTATGGGACAATGGATGATTTTAAGAGGCTGATAGAAGAATGTGATAAGAGAGGAATTGATGTGATTTTAGATCTGGTATTAAACCATACTTCATCCGAGCATCCATGGTTTCAGTCAGCTTTAAAGAGTCTTGCCATTTTGGACTGTGGGCAGGATACCTGCACCAAAGAGGAGCTGTGCATCCGTCACAATCCATACTGCTCTTATTATAATTTTGTTCAGGAGATTCCACAGGATGGGAGCAGATATTACCCGGCAGGCGATACAGGCTGGTATTACGAAGGGGACTTTGTAAGGGAGATGCCTGATTTAAATCTTGATAATCCGGATCTGCGCAAGGAGCTAGAGGATGTAATGGCGTACTGGCTGGATCTTGGGGTGCATGGATTTAGGCTGGATGCAGCGATGCACTATTATCTTAATCAGACAGATAAGAATAATGAGGTATTATCCTGGGTGAATGATTTCGTGAAGGGAAAGAATCCGGATAACTATCTGGTGGCAGAAGTATGGACCGGTTTTTCAGAGTATTCCAGATATTATGAAAGCGGGATTGACAGCATATTTGATTTTGCGTTTGGGACTGAGAATGGCAAAATCGCAAAGACTTTAAACTATAAAGGCGAGGAGTATTCGGGAAAAGTATTTGGAAATGCTATGATTGCGGTTCAGGAAGAAATTCAAAGGATCAATCCGTCCGCAATCGATGCTCCATTTTTCACAAATCATGACACCGGACGGGCAGCTGGGATCTTACGTCAGGATGAGTCAAAAATCAAGATGGCAGGAGCTATGAATCTATTTATGAATGGAAATGTATTTGTCTATTACGGAGAGGAAATTGGGATGAGCGGAAGCGGCATTGATGAAAATAAGAGAGTGCCGATGTACTGGAGCATAACCGATTTAAATGATATGACAAAAGGTCCTAAAGGAATGGAAACTGTGACACACTCCTTTGGGACAGTGGAAGAGCAGATGCAGGATCCGGATTCCATTTATAATTTTTATAAGCGCGCTATTCGTATTCGGAATGAGAATCCTGAGATTGCAAGAGGAACCATTTCTTATATGAATGAAATAGAGGATTCAGATATCTGTGCTATAACCAAAACTTATAAAGGCAGTGCCATTATCATGCTTTATAATCTTTCAAAAACGGATACAAAGACGATAACCGTACAAAAAATGGAGTATGAGTATACGGGCATAAGAGGATATCTGTCAGCAGATGGAACAGAAGTGGCATTAGATGGAGAGGAAGTTATACTTCCGCCATATTCGATTGTGATTTTGAAGTAATAAGAAAAGGAGGCTTTCAAAAGCCTCCTTTTCTTATTATTTTAGCAAGGCTCTTCACTGTATGACTATATATTAAGAGCTGAGTAATGTTCTGCATTTTTCGCCTGCTTTAGCAGAAACTTGTAGCGAAGCTGGACTGCATTCAGTTCATAGATGCTGCAGTCGATCAGGTCCGGATCTAAGACACTATTAAAGTGGGCATAAGCTGCTTCGAGTGCACGTTGTGTATTTTTTATCTCGCGAATGAGTGAGTCATCTTTCCGGTCATTTTTTTTGTGAAACACGCTCATGGACATTCCTACCTTTCTAAAAAAATATGTACCAACGGGGATAAAATAGTACGAGATACACAAGATGTAATGCTTTCAGTGCAATAATTGTCTATATTATAGTCATAAAATGGAAACTGTATACAAGTTATTATAACGCTTTTTGAAAAAAATAGGAAGAGTGCAGAATAAAAGGATGGAAGAGAGAAAACACATTCATAAACATTTCGGACATGGAATAAGATATGGTAAGACAAACTGTGGAGAAGAAAAAGACAATGAGGGAATATATTATTTATGGAATATCGGGTGTGATTATACTAATTCTTTTAATTGGGCTATGCAGGGCGAAGACGCAGAAAGTAATGAATGTGATTTTAAGAGGAGTGCTTGGAATTGCGATTCTTTATTTGGTGAATACCGTATTGGAGGGCAGGCAGATGATATCCGGAGTCGGAATTAATCCTGTCACGGTGGGAGTATCAGCATTTTTAGGAGTGCCTGGAATTCTTTTGTTATATGGATGCAGTTTTTTCTTTCGTTATTTTTAATAAAGATAAGGTACGATTCAGAAGGGGGGGATGCCAGTCTGAATCGTATTTTTTCGTCAATAAGCTGAAAAAAGAGGGCTAGCTTAAGCACAATCATGAAGTTTGGAAAACGGATATTCCAGTTATTGACAACAGATAAAAGCTGCGTTATGATAACACTATCTTAAAGCTGACAGAGCTTATAAATACAGGGTTCTGGAAGGTTTTCTTATTATCTTTATTTCTGGATTCGATATCCGAATCAATTATTTCCGCGTTAAATTATCATACAAGGAGGAAGGGAGATGGCATGAGGAAGACGATAGCCATACTTCACAGTGATAAGGCTTATGCTGCGAAGCTTATGGAGTATATGAAGAATCAGGAAGGCTTCTTTTATGAGGTAGTGGCATTTTCGGAACAAGAGTCATTTTTATCTTATCGCGATGAGAACAGCATTACACTGCTACTATGCGCAGAGGAATATAAGGAGAAGCTTGTACCAAAGACAGAGAAGATTTTATATCTTTCGGATTCACCTGTGGATGAGGAGAATCAAATTTTTATGTATCAGTCCGCAAAGCGGATCATGGAGCAGATTCGTAAAAAGAGCAGGGAGTCTGTTTTATATAGAAGGACAGAGGAGAAAAAGAAAAAGCAAATTATTGGCATATTCTCACCTTATGAAGGATGTTTTCGTTCGATTGTACCGGAAGTGATGGCATCTTTCTATGCAAAAGATAAGGAAGTTCTTTTCATCAGTATAAATGCCTTTTATGATGGGAATCTGTTATCTGCGCAGGAGAACTGCTATGGGGTCAGTGAACTGATTTATTATAGCAAGCAGGGAAAGGAGACTTTAAAGCAGAAACTGGACTCTTGTATGCAAATGCGTGAAGGAATCAGTCTGATTGCGGGATGTGAGCATTATACCGACCTGTTTGAGATGACAGAGAAGGAATCCCGTATTTTTATGGAGTGTCTTTTGGAGGAAGAGGAACATGATGTGATAATCATAGATTTTGGATGTGGAACACATTTAATGGAGGAAGCGCTATTAGGGTGTAATATCGTCTATGAGCTTTCTTATTCCAATCCAGCGTATGAAAGACGGGACGCATGTCTAAAGAGGCAGCTGTTGCAAAGCATTCCGAAAGAGAAAGTGGACAGGATACGCATGCTTCCTATGCCACAGAGTGATGGAGTGAGTGCAGAGGATTTTCAGAGAAAGTCACGCCTCTTATCGGAATTAGAGGAGCAGATAAGAGAGTTCATTAGGCAAGAGAATGGCATGTAGCCAGGAACAGGAGGGGATAACTTGGATGCAGTGAAAGGCGAACTGCAGGAAAGAATCAAAGATAAAGTGGATTATTCCAGAGAACTAAGCGATGAGGAATTATTAGATATTATTGATGAAGAGATTAAAAGTCAGAGCAGAGCGTGTTTCTTAAGCATGAAAGAGAAGCAGAGATTTCGAAAGGAGATCTTTAATTCTATCCGAAGGCTTGATGTGCTGCAGGAATTATTAGAAGACCCATCCATTACGGAAATCATGATTAATGGAGCAAGCAATATTTTTATTGAACGGGAAGGAAGGATCAGCAGGTGGGAGGGATCATTTGATTCGAGAAAGAAGCTGGAGGATATTATTCAGCATATCGTAGCAGGAGCAAACCGTATGATTAACGAGGCAAACCCAATTGTGGATGCCAGGCTGGAAGACGGCTCCCGTGTCAATATTGTGCTTCCGCCGATTGCGTTAGAAGGACCGATTGTGACAATCCGAAAGTTCCCGAAAGAGACTATGACAATGGAAAAACTGATCGGCTATCAATCCGTCACAGAGGAAGCGGCTAATTTCTTAAAGAAACTTGTGATGGCGGGATATAACATCTTTATCAGCGGCGGGACCGGATCCGGGAAGACGACTTTTTTAAATGCGTTATCCAATTTTATTCCCGAAGAGGAGCGGGTCATCACAATTGAGGACTCAGCAGAACTGCAGATTCGGAATATTCCGAATCTGGTGCGTTTGGAAGTGAGGAATGCTAACGTGGAAGGAAGTAATGCGATTTCCATTCGGGATCTGATCAAATCATCTCTGCGAATGAGGCCGGATCGAATTGTAGTCGGAGAGGTCCGGGATGCATCCAGCATCGATATGCTGCAGGCACTCAATACCGGGCATTGTGGAATGAGTACCGGACATTCCAATTCGCCGGCAGACATGCTTTCCAGGCTCGAGACAATGGTGCTTTTAGGCGCGGACATCCCGCTCTTGGCAGTACGGAAGCAGATTGCATCTGCAATTGATATTATCATCCATTTAGCAAGACTTCGGGATAAGTCGAGACGGGTAACAGAGATTGTGGAGGTTCTTGACTGTACGGATGGAGAGATTGAGTTAAATACGCTGTATCGATTTGAAGAGGAGGGAGAAGGGCCGAACGGGCGGGTGATTGGCAGTTTAAAAAGGACCGGACAGCCGTTAATCCAGCGTCAGAAACTGATGCGGGCTGGACTTTCTTAGAAGGGATAGAACATGAAGGAATTAGAGTTTAAGCTGTCAAAACAGGAATATAGTGTGTGTATTCTTTATGGAATTGGAATCTGTGCAGCATGCGGCTATTTATTTTATCGGAATCTGGCAGCAGTCTTATGTCTGATGCCGTTAAGCCTTTACTTTATAAAGAAGAGAAAGGAGGAACAGATTCGGAAAAAGCGAATGGAATTCAGTGTACAGTTTAAGGATGCCATTCACTGTATCGCGGCTTCCTTAGAGGCCGGATATGCCATTGAAAATTGTATTCCGTATGCAATTGGAGATTTGAAACTGATGTATGATGAGGAAGCGATTATTATCGGGGAGCTAAAACGTATTATCATACAGCTAAAGGATCATATGACGATGGAGGATGCATTTATGCAGATGGCAGCAAGAACAAAAGATGAGGAGGTATCTGGTTTCGCAGAGGTATTTGTTACGGCAAAAAGGACAGGGGGAGATATTATTAAGATTATCCGAGCAACCAGTAATACGATTATGGACAAGGTTGAGATGAAGAGGGAGATTGAGACCATGATCACGGAAAAGCAGCTGGAGGCCGGCATCATGAAGCTTGTTCCGTTAGGAATCATCCTATATATGAATATAACATCGAGTACTATGATGTCTGTTTTATATGAAGGAGGATTTGGGAGAGTCTTTATGACTGTAATATTAATTTTCTATTTTATATTTACAAAATGGATGGAACATATAACCGCAATTGCCGTATAAAGCAGGGGGAGTATTTTGTTAGCCATAGAAAGTATTTTGTTAGCAGTTGGATTCTTCCTTTTCATAAAAACGAAAAACCAAAAGGGAGAGGCCATATCTTTTGATAAAAGCAGAAATCCGCTTTTATTTCTATATCCGGTATCCGGATATCTATATCAGCTGTATCAGCGAATCTATCTAAAAAATAAAAAATCAATACAAAAAGCATCCAAAGAGGATGAGGCACTGCTTTCTCTTTACGTAAATGAGAATAAGGAGAAAATCAGAAGGGAGCATGCCTACCAGTGTATTTCAGCGATGCTTGCTATTTTTTATATCTTTGTCTTCTTCTCCTTTGTTCTTACAGTTAAGGAAAGAAGGGAGGGATTAACAAGCTATATATCAGCGATAGAAAGACCACAGGAAGGAGATGGAGAACAGAATATCACGTTATGGTTCGAAACGGAGGATGGGGTAAAGGCTGAGATTCCATTTACGGTAAGCGAGAGACGTCTTCAGGGCGCAGAATTAGAAGCGTATTATGAGGCGGTTTATGCCTATATTAAGGAGATGATGTTAGGAGAAAATGTGTCTATTTATGAAGTAAATCAGAATCTGAATTTAATAAAGAGTATGCCGGATGGCAATATGACCATCAGCTGGGAGATAGAGCCTAAAGATTATATCGGATCAGATGGAACTCTTTTTTATGAAAATGTCCCGGAATCGGGGGCGGATATAGTAGCAACGGCAACTGTGACATATTTTAATGAAAAACGTTATTATCCCTTTGCTATTCATATCATTCCGAAAGCGTATACAAAAGAGGAACTTCAGTATAAGCAGATTGAGGAGGCACTTGCAAAGAGTGAGGAAGATTCAAGAGAGGATAATATAGTACATCTTCCGGATACGATTGGGGATGCAAAGGTCGTGTTCTCACTGCAGAAAGAAGAGAAGGCAGGGGTCATGTTTTTCCTTGGAGTAATAGGTGCCTTGTTTATGAAGCTGGCATATGAGGAAAAGGTGAAGCAGGGCAGGGAAAAGAGGGAGGAGCAGCTGTTATTGGATTATCCGGAGATGGTAAGCAAGTTTACTCTTCTTTTAAATGCAGGAATGACTCCAGTTGCAGCGTTTGAACGGATTGGATCAGATTATAAGACGTCATTGTTTCGAGAACAGCTTTTAGACTTAAGAAAACCAAAAGAAGGAGAAAAATTGTTAAAAAAGCAGGGAATTGAAATGAAGAGAACGGAAAAGAGGGTTCATTACGCGTATGAGGAAATTCTGTATATGTTAAGCGAAATACGAGGTGGAATTTCGGAGGAAACTGCAATTGAAGAGTTTGGAAGGCGCTGCCGCCTGATCTGTTATCTGAGGTTCAGTACGATTGTAGTCCAAAACATGAAAAAGGGGACAAAGGGAATTATACCGATGTTAGAGTTAGAGGCAAAGACTGCTTATGAAAGCAGAAAGGATTTTATCAGACAGATGGGAGAAAGAGCAGGGACAAAGCTGTTAGGACCGATGATGGGCATGCTTATCCTTGTAATGGCTCTCATTATGGTACCGGCATTTTTATCATTTGGAATTTAGGAGGGGATTTAAATGAGAGTAATGGAAGAGATGGCTGAGATGATGGCCAAGGATAAAGAGGAAGGCTGGACAGAAGTGGCGGAAGATTATGAGGCAGCAATGGAGTATAGTGAGTGGATGTATGAGGAAGAGGAAGAGAGAAGCGTATCAGGAAAGGGGGAGGATTTTATGGAATCAAATTTTGATGAAGATAGAACTATTAATAGTGAATATGAGGAAGAGGAGTGTATAAAACCAGTTAATAAAGAGAATCTGGTCTTGGCAGGAACGGTAATAGCGGAGGATGATCGAGGAATGGGTGTTATCGAGATCGTACTTATTATTGTTGAAATATATATATTTTATTTATATGTATTTAATGTATATACAGTGATATAAGAAGGAAGATTATAACAGTATATATATTTATCATTAGTTATTGTATTTAGAGTTATATGTACTAATACGATAATATCTATTTCATTCTATAAGTAATATCTAAGTAATAATTCATTAGTTATCTATCAGTAAAAGATTACCAGTAAAAGAGTAATTGAATAGTAGGAGGTACAATGTATACATCAACAGATTTGTTTGTTATTCAGAATGGATACTTTACAGTTATCAAACTGGGAATAGATTGTTGTGAAATTAAATCAAATAATACAAGACATACTTGGAGGATATCCCAAAGCACAGATGGATATTTTATATTGCTACATAAACATCGTGATAAAGATAAGTTTCATTTTCATAGGGGATGTATCTCAATTGAAGATTGTTTATTGGAAATAGTAGGGCATGATGATTATCAGTTACGAGGAAGGAAACCTGAGCGTTATAAGAGAAGAACATATTTCGATGATATAATTGATATCTATAACAATTCGGTAAAGCAGGTTGCACTTAATTAAAAAGAGTCACCAGTAAACTGATGACTCAACATTCTAATAAGCTTTGTCTATTTTATCTTTTAGTGGAAGATGATTCCAATGGTTCTTATCCCTTAGAGAAATCAGTCGATTACAAATGTCTGGAAGAAATACATTTCTCAATTCCTTATCATCAAATAATTTATCCAAATAAGCGGTATCAGCAGGTGAGTTGATTTCAAAATCAATAGGTTTAAGTACAGAACAAAAATTCAACCTTGGATAATAAGGTAGGTCTGATAAAAAGTAGGTTAAATCTGATAATAAATCATTGTCTGATATAATAAGGTCTAATGCTGACAGAATTTGTGAAGCATAAGCAGGAACTTCATCGTCATGATTAGATAATGCCTGTGTATATTTAGATAACTTTTTATATGAAATCTCAGACAAGCCTAATGATTGGATAGAAGTAGCACCATAATCTTTATAATCATCAGAATCTCCCAGTAAGAAATTGTAGCTGCATTCTAAACATGATTGAAGCATCTTAAGGTCTTGTAAAGAAATGCGAACTTCTTTATCTGTATCAGTTTTTCTTTCCCAGTTCTGATAAGTACGTAGCACACTCATTTTATTTATGACAGGAAGACTAAAAGCCTCTCTGTAATCCACGAGCAGTTCGGCAACTTCGCTTTGTGTAAGTCCTCTAAGCCTACGGATGTAACGTAACCTTGCACCGAGAGTATTACCTACATTAGTAGGTGCAGGTGTGTAATCAGACAACAATGGCATATTCTCAGTAGAGATGGTTATACGGTCTCTAAGCTTGCATAGTTTAGTTGCAATAGTGGTTGTAAAAATAGAAAGTTGCTTTTTGATATCAATATCAATAGATTCACCATCTAGGATTGAATCCCCATCGGTGGCTCCATTTATTGGTTTCAAAACAGAAATAGTATTAAAGTCTTCATCAGAAGAATCATCTTCATAAAACAAATGTGTGAGGAAATAGCTTAGATAGCATAATAAATCATCATCTGAAATAATAGCATCTAATGATGAAAGCATTGCATACGAATAGCAGGCAACCGCAGGAGTATTCTCACCATCATATTCTTTATTCAGCGACGATAACTTTTCAATAGACTTTATGCTTAATGCTATATCATCTGAAATATCTTTTGTCCTTCTATGTGGCGTATCACATTCACAGAACAAGAACTCATAATCAACATTAAACAACTTTTTAAGTATTTTAAGGTTATCAACAGAAAACACTGTATTAAAGCCAGCATCATTGTTTTCCCATTTGCCATACATTTTTATAAGACTGTCTGTAGTAGACAGTGGAAGCTGCATAGATTCTCTTGCTTTATAAATGGAAAGAGCAATATCTCGCTGTGTGAGATTGTTAAGCTCTCTCCATTTTTTTAATCTGGAACCAAATGATTTATATTCATCAAAAGTAAACTGAAAGTATGCATCACTTCTTGACCACAGTTCTTTTAATTCTACCTCATTCAAATCCATATAATCACATCCTTCAATATTTAATAAATACGAAATAAGCATACCACGATAAAAAACAAAAAACAACAAATTTATTTATGCGCAGAAGGGACTTTTCGTAAAAAGAACACATATTTAATAGTAGAAGGGCAGAAAGGAGGACTTCTAAATTATGAGTAACAGTTCATTACCAGTGATGGTGATGACAATGGTAAAGAAGTATCTGTTACGAAAGCTCAATTATATGAGACAACCTAAAACTGAATATCATCTGAAAAGAGAATGCCTCAGAGCTTCGGTAACAAGAAATGAGGTGTTCAATGAAAGATAAAATATTGAGTTCAGGTATATGGCTTCAGCCAATTATTTTTATCGGAGCAATTATATTTTTCTACAATCAGAATCCTCGCTTTTTATCGTCCAGTCAGAATGTATTGTTCTTATTCTTAGGTTCATTTATTCCTACACTTTTCATAATGATGGAAAACATGGGAACGCCAAGAGAACAGGATGCAATAACTGGTAAAGAAAAAGCAATGTATCCACCAGTACCTAAGCAGATGCTATTTAAGCAACCCACAGGTATTGTATTCGGAAAACATAAAGGAAAGTACGTTTGTAGAGATATAAATGCCGATGGTCATGTATTTTTGATAGGTGGTTCAGGTTCAGGTAAATCAAGTTGTCATGTAATTCCATCTCTTTTAGCTAATCCTACAGCAAGAATTTTTGCGGTGGATATAAAAGGAGAGTTGAGTTTCAAATCAGCTAAATATGCGGATGAGCATGTGCTTATATTTAATCCGCAAGATAGAAGTAAGTATGGATATAATCCATTTTTCGCATTGAATGAGAACAGTAGTAGTCAAAAAATATTAGAGGTTATGCAAACAATAGTGTATTCCCTAATATCAATGCCTGCAGGTCTTAAAGACCCATTCTGGAAGAACTCAGCAAGAAACTTACTTTTAGGACTGCTTATCTATTACTACAAAAGTGGAATCGTAGATTTTGTTGGTGTTATTGATGAAATCCTTAGTAAGCCAATAAAGGATTCTATAAATGAAGTGATGGAAAAAGCAAATAAAAAGTCAGCTGAATACAGATACATCAATCAGTTCTCTTCAATGGAAGATGAAACACTCGGTGGCATTATAGCTGAAATGAATAACCACATCGTTATTTTCGCCAATGACCAAGATGTTCGATTTGCTTTTAAAGACAATGGATGCAAGATAAATCCTCATTATTTAGAGGAAGGATATTCCATCTATTTGTCTATACGAGAGGAAAAGCTGTCAGCTTATTACGATGTTATGCAGTTAATTATCAACCAGACACTTGCAGAACTTGAGAAACGTCCTGAAGATTCTGAGCCTGTAATTTTTGTAATTGATGAGCTTCCTCGTATCTTATCAGCAGGTAAGCTTGATAGATTGTTGGACGGAGCAAGGACATTAAGAAGTAGGCGTGTAGTTTTATTTTTGATTACACAGTCAACTGAAGCTTTGATGTCAGCGTTTACTGAAAATGAAGTGGCGGATTTGACATCAAATTGCCCTTACATAATTGTTTTGTCAGCAAGTTCATCAAAGACTCAGAAATCAGTATGTAGTTGGTGTGGTAAATATAAGGCTCGTAAACAAAGCTGGAACGGAAGCGGTAATGACAGAAAGGTATCTGTATCTTTTGAAGAGAAAGACATTGTCGAACCATCAGAACTCATGACATTAGCAAATTCTGGTGAAGCAATAATCATCAGTCCTTGGGGGTACAACAGGGTTACAAAGGTACCGTACTATTCAGATAAGATTCTGAAGCCTATTTCAGATGAAATTATCAAGTACAACAAATCAATTAGCAAAATGTAAAGAGGCATTCCTACACTGTGGCGGTAATTGTTGCAGTGTAGATGGATGACCTATATGAAAGGATTAAGGATATGGATACAAAGCAGATTGCCTTAAAAACAGGCGTTGTTATCGTTCCTGAAGAATTCATTGTGATTGAAGAAACAAGAACAGATAACTCAGATTATGCAGGTGTGATTGCAGAAAGACAGGGAACAATTCCTCATTATGTTGTTCTTTCTGATAAGCCTATTAACACAATTTCAGCAATTGAAGAGGATGCTATCTATGAAGAATGTAGCAAAATACATCCTGAAATAGGAGAAATTCTTAATCAGGAAGTAGAAGCTTCTTTTGATGAAGATGGTAACTTAGAGAACTCACAGGATTGGCTCTCATCAGTAAGGTTAGGATTATTTGGCATTCCAGATAAGAAGCAGGGTGAAGAGTTATTTTGTGGAACAGCTATTTATAGGGAGGCGTAATTATGGATTACGAACAGTTTGTGGCAGATTTCACTGCCGAATTACAACAGAATATGGAACAGGATAATGTTGAATTAAGAAGGGGAACCTTCAGAAAAGTAAATGAGGAACTTGATGGTATTTCTATCAAGTATCCTGACTCTCCTGTGGCACCTACCATTTACTTAGATGATAAGTATCAGATGGTAGAGGATGGTAGTTATACAGTAGAGCGGGTAGCAGAGAGAACCGCTATGCAGCTTAAGAGTATTCGTGAAGATGCTCCTGAAGTGCCTCTTCTTACAGAGGAATCAGCAAGACAGAATCTTTATTGCGTTGTTATAAATGCTGCAGAGAATGAAGAAATGCTTCGTAATGTTCCTCATGAGCGTTTAGAAGATTTGGCTGTGATTCCAAGATTCAAAGTTCGTGAAGATGCAAGCTTTATTGTATCTAACGATTTATGTAGCAATCTTAAGATGACATCAGAGGAAGTAATGGAAGCAGCTCATGCTAATACCAATAAGCAGGAATTTGAATGTCAGAATATGACAGAAGTTATGCGTGGGATTATGAAGGAACAGGGTATGCCTGATGAGTATGTGGATGAACTTTTGCGTATGCAAGGTCAGGACTGTCCTATGTATGTGATGTCAAACGAGAGTCGTGTTGAAGGTGCTGTCGCATTAACTTCAACATCAGCTATGGAATCAGCTTACGAAAAGATTAAAGAAGACCATCCTGATATGGAAAAACTTTATGTACTTGGTAGTAGCAGACATGAGCTTATCTTGATACCTGATGATGCAGTCGATAATGTGGAGGATTTAAAAGCTATCCATAAAGAAGTGCAGGATACAGAGTTATCACAGGCGGATAAATTAACAGAGCATATCTATAAATTTGATGCTCAAACCAAGCAGCTCTCAATTGCAGATGCTCCTGCATTAACAGAGAGTGCTTCTGAAGTAATGGAAGTAGTTAAGTCACATGGAAGAAGCCATTAGGAGGGTGGATATTATGGAAAAGCATATAACAGATTACAAGGAGCTTTATGCGACCTTTATGAGAATCAAAGACAATAAGCCTCAGCAGGAATATTCAGTTCCAGCAGAAAGAAAGGGTAAGGTGAAGAAGGATGGAGCAAACGCAAGCAGATAAGGTTCAAGAAATTACAGAGCAGCTTGAACAGGGTATAAAAGACCTCTTTGAGAGTCAGAAATATGCTGATTATTTAAAAACAATGTCTAAGCTGCACAACTATAGTTTCAACAATTCTTTGCTGATTGCGATGCAAAAGCCTGATGCAACAATGGTTGCAGGCTATACTTCTTGGCAAGCAAATTTTCATAGAAATGTAATGAAGGGGGAGAAGGGTATTCGTATCCTTGCTCCCTCTCCTTATAAAATCAGTAAAGATGTTGAAAAGATAGACCCGAACACACAGCAGCCAGTAATTGGCAAAGATGGTCAGCCTGTAAGAGAAAGGGTTCAGGTTACTATACCAGCATATAAGGTTACAACGGTTTTTGATGTTTCTCAGACTCAGGGAGAACCAATTCCTGAAATATCAAGAGTATTAACAGATGATGTTAAAGATTATGAAAGATTTTTCAAAGCAATTCAGGAAGTGTCTCCTGTACCTATAGAGTTTAGAAATATTGAAAGTGGTGCCAATGGATATTATCACTTGGAAGACAAGGTAATTGCTATCAAAGAGGGTATGAGTCAGGCACAGACATTAAAAACTGCAGTACATGAATTGTCACATGCAAAACTTCATGACAAAGATACTGGTTTAGAAAAAGATAGCCAGCTTGATAGAAGAACAAAGGAAGTTCAAGCAGAGTCAGTGGCATATACAGTATGTTGCCATTATGGACTTGATACATCCGATTATAGCTTTGGTTATATCGCTGGATGGAGTTCCGATAAGGAGCTTGATGAGCTTAAGAATAGTATGAATACGATTCGTAGCACAGCATCAGAGATTATCAAAGGTATTGATGAGAAGCTTTTTAGAGCAGAGCAGGAAGAAAAGGTTGAGACACTTGCTGCAGAAATAAATCAATTTGCAAAAGATTATGACCACTATGGATATATGGATGCAGTTGATGACCCTGAAAAGCATATTGAAGATATTAAGGCTGATATTAAATCAGGAAAGGTAGAACATCTTCAAGAATGGTTTAAATCAGTTGTAGAAGAAAAGGAGCCAGCAGATATGTACGAGCAGGCAAAAGATATTATGGAACGCTTAAGTGAATACTCAAAAGTAAAACCAGCAGAGCATATTGCTGAAAAAGCTGCTTCGTTGAGTGAAGCAGTTGAAATGAAGGATGTGGTGAAGCATTACCACAGGAGTCATTAGGGTGATGTCAGTTTGGCATCACCTATTTTTATACATTGATGTCAGATTGATTTCACAGAAAGCGAGGTAACGAAATGGATAAAAATAACGATTTGACTGAATTGCAGAAGAAGCATCAGGAGCAAATGAAGCAAAAGCGTGATGCGGTTAAGCAGCGTAAGGCACGTACGCATCGCTTAATCGTAAGAGGAGCAATCGCTGAAAAGGTGATTTCTAATGCGGAGAGCATGACGGATGAACAGTTTCAGGCTGCACTTTACCAAGCTGTTGGTAAAGGAGATATTGCGACCAGCCATCCGCAGGATTCCGTCGGAAGACCACTTCGTGAGAATCCGTCGGAAGACACCTCGTAGAGCGCACTCATCACATTCACTGTGATGTATAAGTGCGCCCTTCTAAAGAAGGGAGGTGCCTGCTGGGGTTTATTGGCTATCGATTTAGGCTAAGAAGAAGGGAGGTTTTTAAGATGGCTATATATCATTGCTCAGTAAAAATTATTGGAAGAAGTGCTGGAAGGTCATCAGTAGCAGCTGCAGCATATCGTTCGGCTGAATGTCTTACAAATGAATACGATGGCATAGAGCACGACTTCACAAAAAAAGGATGGGTAGAATTTACAGAAATAATACTACCTGAAAATGCTCCTGAAGATTATAAAGATAGGAGTACATTATGGAATGCAGTAGAAGCAGTTGAGAAATCTCAGGATGCCCAATTGGCAAGAGAATTTGAAGTAGCATTACCTGCAGAACTCACAAGAGAACAGCAAATAGAAGTTGTGGAAGCCTTTGTAAGAGATAATCTTACTTCACAGGGAATGGTTGCAGATATCGCAATCCACAATCCGCCAAAAACAAATGACCGTCATCAGCCAATAGATAAAGACGGAAATGTTACAAGAGATATAAATGAAATGCAGTTTATAAATCCGCATGCACATATTCTCTGCACTGTACGTCCTATGGATGCAGATGGCGTATGGGAGAAGAAATCCGAAGTAGAGTATCTTTGCAAAAAAGATGGAGAAGAAAGAGCTTTTACAGCTTCAGAGTTTAAAGCAGCAAAAGAGGCTGGCTGGGAGAAACAATATAGATATCATGAAGGGAAGCAGAAGGTTTATTACACTCCATCCGAGGCAGAAGAAAAAGAATTAGAAAGAGTTAATAGAACTCCTAAGACCACACCTTATGGTCGCAAGAATGAAACTGTAGAATACTGGAATAGTAAAGACAGGATATTCGAGTGGAGACAGAAATGGGAAAAAGCTGTAAACGATGAATTTACTAAAATTCAATCAGATGTCAGAATTGACAGTAGAAGCTTCAAAGACCAAGGGCGTGAAGATGAGGTGCCAACACTTCACATGGGAACCGCTGCTATCAATATGGAAAAACGAGCCGACAGAGAAATCAGAGAAGGTAAGACCGAAGCAGAGGTCACTCGTTCTGATATTGGTAATATCAACCGCCAGATAAAAGAACACAATAAATTCGTCAGAGAACTTAAGGCTAAGTTTGATGAAGTGGCTGCAAAGGCTAAGGACTTTGTGGAAGAAGTTGCTAAGAAACTTGAAGCTATGAGAGCTAAGTTGATTGGTAACAGATATGAAGAAACAGTTCTGACAAAGAAACAGAGACAGATGGAAGCAATATTAGCTCCCGAAGCCGAGGTTCTTGAAAAATATCAGACTGAACTTCAGAGGGTTGAAGATGCAAATAAGTATTCAGCTGATGAAATCAAACGCCTCAACAAAGAATTAAAAGAATGCTCACCTCTTCAGATTAAGAAGAAAGCAGAATTGCAGAAGCAGATTCAGGAGGAACAGGGAAATATAGAACATCGCTCTGAATATATGCAGGGTATCGCTCGTATGTGTCAGCTACCTACAGAAGACGATTTTAAGAACGCAGCTAAAAAGCATTCTAAGAGAGTGGAGGATTTTGATAAACTTGGTAGAACTATCGAAGCAATTCGTGATGATAGTGAACAGATTTCAACAGAATATAAAGAAACTGTTAAAACAATACCTGAAGAAGCAAAACAAGCGGTAAAAGAAAAGCGTAATGAAGAAAGACATGAAGCAGAAGCGATTGTTAAAGATAAATTATCAGCCACGCATGGAGATTCTTTTGATGAAGAAGTGCTTGATTCTTCAAAGAGAGCAGTAGACATGGTAATTGAACCTGCAGAAAAGACAAGAAAATTAGTTGATGTAACTGAGAAGGTTGCAACAAAATCTCATCATCATTAGGAATTAGAGAACAGTGTAAAAAGCTGTTCTTTTTTTGCAAAATATGTTTCGTGTATTTACTTGCCACATTTTAGAGGGTATAATTATATTAATATTGTTGAAATATAAATCACAAATATTTGTGATTAAAGGAGAACCATATGAAAATAAATGATTTCGTAAATGACAATTTCATAATCCTTAAGACAATGTATGATAATCAAGTAACTGTGCTAAATGAGACCCAGATTCCATTATCACAAATACAAATTGCCGATGCACTAGGATATAGCAAGAATAAAGTCTATTCGGTGTTTAAAAAACTTCAACAGGAAGGATATATTGAAGCTATTGGTAAGGGCAAGTACAGATTATCGGACACCTCTATTGTTATTATTGAGACGATGGAAAAACTAGATAAAAAATTGGAAGGAGAAAGATAATGTCAGTATTTAATGAAGATACCAGAGTAAAAATACCAGCTACGATTCAATTTTTAAGAATCGGATATGATTATCAGTCATTAAGAGAAGCTGATATTGATTTTAATACCAAGATATTTGTAAACAGATTTAAACCAGCATTAGAGAAGATTAATGGTCGTGAATTTACATACGATGAAATAAAGATGATTATTAATGATATTCATGCTGTGATAAAAAATAATGATTTGGGAAGAGAATTTTACAACTGGCTTATCAATCCACTTGATAAGGTAAAACTTATTGATTTTGATAACATCGAAAACAATGATTTTGCAGTTGTTGATGAATTACCATTTTCTATTATTGAAGGAACAGAAGAAGGCTCTTTCAGGCCTGATATTAATGTTCTTATTAATGGTATGCCACTTGCTTTTTTGGAAGTTAAAAAGCCAAACAATGACGGTGGAATCCAAAAAGAATTTGACCGTATGATTAATAAGAGATTAAAGAATCCTGATTATAGAAAGTTCTTCAATTTTATTCAGTTTGTTTCATTTTCTAACAATATGGAATATGAAGAGGCTGATAATGCAGAGGATGTAAAGGCGGGTTCGTTCTACACAACACCAAATGGCCAGAATACAAGCTTTTCGTTCTTTAGAGAAGATGATGATAGATATTTGATTAACTATCCATATATTGATATCTCTGTGGATGAAATCAAAAAGGTCATGAAGGATTGTGGATATAATCCAAAAGAAACAGATACACCAGAGTTTGCTGAAAATCTTAAGACAACAACTCCTTGCAATAGCTTTGTTACAAGTGTGTTTGATAAGGAAAGATTTATGTATTTCCTTCAATATGGAATAATGTTTATTGACGGTACAGTACCACAAAAACATATTATGCGTTATCCACAGTTCTTTGCTACAAGAAAGATTATTGAAAGATTAGAAGGTGGCGGTAAGGGCGGTATTATCTGGCATACACAAGGAAGCGGTAAGACAGGACTTGCAGCATTTTCTAATAGAGTTATCAGAGATTACTATGCCAAAAAGAATATAAATACAAGATTCTTCTTTGTGGTTGACCGTTTAGACCTTCTTACACAAGCCAGCACAGAGTTTAAGAATCGTGGATTAAATGTTGTAAACTGTAACAATAAGGCCGAGTTTACAAAGGAATTAAATAAATCCCTTTCAACCAATATTGATTCAAAATCTATCGGTGAGATATGTGTTGTAAATATCCAGAAGTTTGAAGGTAAAATGCCAGAAGTAAAGAATGACTATGATGCAAATATCCAGCGAATATTCTTTATTGACGAGGCACACCGTAGTTATTCATCAAAGGGTGAATTCTTTAAAAACTTAATGACTTGTGATGTGGACGGTGTATATATTGCCCTAACAGGCACACCACTTCTTTCTAAAAAAGAGCGTTCCAATCTTAAGTTTGGTGATTACATCCATAAGTATTTCTATGATAAGTCAATCGCTGACGGATACACTCTTAGAATTAAAAAGGAATCTATTGATACAGTTGCTAAATCTGAGATTAAAAACAATCTGGAGATAGAAGACGGACAGCTTGATGATAAAGCAGTTTTTGAATCGGATGATTATGTAGAGTGCTTAAGTAAATTTATAGAAAAAGATTTTATAAACTTTAGGCTTCAAAACTCTGATAATACAATCGGTGGAATGATTGTTTGTAGAACCAATCCACAGGCACGAAAAGTACATGAGTGGTTTGAAAAGAACTCAAAATTAAAGACGGGGCTTGTTATCACGGATATAAATGACCCAATGCAAAGTAAAATAAACAAGAACAATCAGCTTGATTTTAGAGATACATTATCACCTGATATCCTGATTGTAAACTTTATGCTTACAACAGGTTATGATGTAAAGCGTCTTAAAAAGATGTATTTACTCCGCGGGCCACATGCACAAAGTTTATTACAAACAATATCCAGAGTAAATAGACCTTATAAGTCACCGACTGGAAAAGTTTATAACTATGGTTATATCGTAGACTTTGTAGATATTGAGGATGAATACAATTCTACTATTGAATCATACATAAAGGAATTGGAAGCAGACCTTAATGAAAACGGAGAGGACGAAGGCTCTCTTGCTGGACTTGTTGTAGATAAGGAAGATATTAATAGAAAATTCCATGCTTACCAAGACCAGTTAAATGAAATTGTTCCAACTGATAATCTTGAAGTTTTTTCAAGGATGGTAACATATTTCAATAAAGATACGCTTCTAAAAATTAGAAGACTTCTTAATGGAATCAAGGAATGTGAGACAGAATTTATTCTTTCTCGTGCTATGGATTATGCAGCACAAATTGATTCTGATAAAAATAAAAAGCTTATTAGAGGCGTACAGGAAAGAATCAACCTTATTAATTTGCAAACAAATCCTAACGATACTATGAGCTGCATGAACAACGATGAAGTAATCGAGGTTTTGTACGAATTCATAAAAATTAGAATCATCATTATGAATTTAGGCGAGCTTGCAAAGGACAGCCCACAGTTTAAGCGTTTTGAAGATACCGTAAGGGAAATTCACAAAGAAATTAATGAAAATAAAAATAAGGGCGATATCAAGGTTGTTCGTTTAGACCAGATGTTACAGGAGATATTTAATAAGCTTTCTATTTCAAGTTTGGATGAGTTAGACGAGATAACAGATGAACTTATAGAAGCTTTAAAACAAGCCCGCGATATTAACAGAGAAAATGACAGACTAAGCGAAACCTACAACGGCCATTTTGCTTTTGTTAAATCATATAAGGATGCTATTGAGGCGTTTCCAGACATAAGCAATAAAGATATAGAAAAATTCTTTGTCATTGTATTTGGTGACATCGAAGAAAGACTTGCTTATGACACATTAATTGTTCAAGGAAGAAAGAATTTCATTGATACAATCAAGAAGGATATAACAAAAGTTCTGCTAAAAGAAAAGCTTTATCCGATAGTTAAGCCATACTATGAGTATTGGCTTGGAGAGCTTTACACAAATATACAATTATTCAAATAAGGAGATAAAATATAATGCCAGATATTTTTACATTAGAAAATAAAATCAAACAGATTATTGATGATTTAAAGGGATTGTGCTCTACAAATGGTCTTTCAAATCAGGCCAGCGAGGAAGTAGTTATTACTTCTGTATTCCTTTATAAGTTCCTGAACGATAAGTTTATGTCTAATCTTAAGGAATTTGCCGCTGAATTAGATATGGATTATAAAGATGTTCTTAAAAATGAAAACTATGAAATGGATGCTTTCTATGATTCATACCCACAGGACGTTGCATTTACATATGATGAAACAATCGAATATTTGATTAATAAAACATCAAACGACAGATTCTATGAATTATTCGATGACGCATTAGAGAAGATTTCAAATGATACAAAGAACGAAGCTTTCTCTGTTGATACTGCTGATGGTGGTAGAAAACCTCTCTTTACAAGAATCACAGAAAATGTAGAAGCTTCAAAGAGAAACAATTTTGCTAAGAATATTTTCGGAATTATTTCTCAGGACAAGTTCGATTTTGGGGATGCTTTTAAGAATAATTTTGACTTCTACTCTACAATTTTTGAATATTTGATTAAAGATTACAATGTAGCAAGTGGTGTATATGCAGAATACTTCACACCACAGGCTATTTCATCAATTATTTCAAAAATCCTTGTTAATATGACCCCTGTAGAAGATAAGGTTTATGAGGTGTATGACCCATCCGCTGGTTCTGGTTCACTCGTACTTCACCTTGCAAATGAGCTTGGGGAAGGTTCTTTTGGTGATAAGGCGCATGTGTTTGCACAGGATATTTCTGGTAAATCATCAAGATTTTTAAGAATTAATATGCTCCTTAATGGCCTTACTGGTTCATTGGATAATATTATCGAAGGAGATACGCTTGAAACGCCAGCACATTACAATACACCACATGACGCTACAAGTGGAGTAAAGCAGTTTGACTATATTACAGCAAATCCACCTTTTAAGACAGATTTTTCTTCTACAAGAAATGGTATTGAACAGAAGTGGGCTGAATGTGAAGAACATGAAGGGTTAAAGAGATTCTGGGCTGGAATTCCAAAGATTCCTAATAAGAAAAAAGAATCTATGGCTATATATTTATGTTTTATCCAGCATATTTTATGGTCACTTAAGCCAGACGGAAAAGCTGCTGTAATTGTACCTACTGGATTTATTACAGCTCAGTCAGGAATTGAAAAGACAATCAGACAGACTATTATTGAAAAGAAATGGCTTAAGGGTGTGATTTCGTTTCCTTCAAATATCTTTGCTAATACTGGAACAAACGTATCCGTAATGTTTATTGATAAATCAAATCAGGATGGAGAAATTCTTCTTGTAGATGCTTCAAAACTTGGAACAAAGGTTAAAGACGGTAAGAATCAAAAGACTGTTCTTAGTAATGAAGAGATTGAAAAAATTTATAATACATTTATTAATCAGGAAGAAATTGATGATTTTTCCGTTAAGGTTACATACGACCAGATTACAGAAAAGAATTATTCATTCTCTGCTGGCCAGTATTTTGAAGTAAAGATTGAATTTGTAGAGCTTACACAGGACGAATTTAATCAGAAAATGGCTACATATACAGCTAACCTTGATAAATTATTCTCCGAGGGAAAATCTCTTGAAGATTCTATAAAAGAGAGACTGGGGGAATTGAAGTATGAGTAAAATGAAGTTTAAAGACCTTCTTGACAATAATTCAGGTATTACTAAAGGGCCATTTGGGGGAGATATTAAGAAAGCATATTTTGTACCAAAGGGGGAAGATACATATAAAGTATATGAACAAGGTGTAGTATACGAAAATAACGTTAATTATGGGACGTATTATATTGATTCAGAAAGGTATAATAAATTAAAAAAGTTTGAAGTATTAACAGGGGATATACTATTGACTGGTGCTGGAACATTAGGTGAATTATTTGTAGTTCCTGAAAACCATGAAAAAGGTGTCATAAATCAAGCTTTGTTAAGAATTAGGTTGAATTCTGATGTGGTAGATAAGGATTATTTTCTTTATTATTTCAAGTGGTATATAAAAAATGTTGTATGTAGAATTAACGGAGATTCTGTTATCCCAAATCTTCCGCCAATAGCAATTTTAAAGGAAACAGATGTGGATATACCTGAGATAGAAATACAAAGACAAATTGCAAAGACATTAAAAATAATCGATTCTAAAATCGAAAACAACAACAAAATCAATGCCGAACTTGAATCAATGGCAAAGACTATCTATGACTATTGGTTTTTGCAGTTTGAATTTCCAAATGAAGAAGGAAAACCATACAAATCATCTGGTGGGAAAATGGTATGGAATGAGGAATTAAAGCGCGAAATACCAGAAGGATGGGAAGTTACGTATTTGTCTGAATTGTGTGATTTTAATAATGGAATAAATTATGATAAAGATGAACTTGGAGATAAAAACTATAGCATTATTAATGTTAGAAATATTACATCTTCAACATTATTATTAGATAAATCAGACTTTGATATTATTAATCTAAAATCGTCTCAAGCGGATAAATATTTAGTAGAAAAAGATGATATATTGATTGCGCGTAGTGGGACGCCTGGCGCAGTCAGATTATTGGAATCAGATATTGAGAATATCATTTATTGTGGATTTATCATTAGATGCAAACCATTAAACCCAGTTCAAAGATATTATTTAGCATATTCTTTAAAATTGTTAGAAGGAAGTAATGCAACAAAAACAGGTGGTTCAATAATGCAAAATGTTAGTCAAGATACTTTGAAACAAATTAATATATGCATTCCTGATGATGATGTTATTGAAAAGTATAATAATTCTATAAGTGTAATACTTTCAAAAATGCAAAATGTTATAGAAGAAAATCGTGAACTTACTTCACTTAGAGATTTTCTTCTTCCATTGCTGATGAATGGTCAGGTGGGATTTAAATAAAATTATTGAGAATATATTGTTTAAGCTCTCATTAAATATGAGAGCTTAATTATAAGAAAGGAGAACGGTATGAATAGTACAATAATAATTATTATAAGTGCTGTTGTAATGGGCGGGATATTACTTCTTATTGATTTAATTAAAGGTAATAAAGAAACCACTACCTCAGACGCAATTATTGGTGTTGGCTTAGGGATGTTTGGACCATCCGTCTACGAAACATTTATTAATGCTACAATAATATTATCAGGCAAAGAAGCTCCAGAAGGAATGAACCAATATGTAAGCTTAATATGTGGATTTTTATTAATTGTGATTGGGATTTATTATAGAAAAAATCTGAAAGAAAAAGTACATGTTTTAAATATGCATGGATTAATACAAAGAGATATAAGTGATGCATCAGCTATAAAAGATTTAAAATTGGCGGATTATAAAGTCAAAGAACAAATTATTGATTTTATTCCTTTTTTTGATAATGGGAAAATAGATTCTAAAATAAACGGGTTTATATGCAATCAAATAGAAAATGACGTAATAAAATTCACAGCAAAGGCAACAGATAGTGTTGGTTGTTTTACGGGAATGGCACCAATCCCATATACAATATATGCAGGAACTTTTATGGAAAATGCTAATATTAATCGATATTTTGAATATGATGGACGCTCTGGAAAAAAGAAATACTATGAATTAAAAAAAGCAACTAGAAAGCAAAAGAAAGAAGGATGGCCAAGATTAGAAGTGTCTTTTCCAAATTCAATTAATACAAATTCTACGGAAATTGTTTTGGCAATATCTGTATCTCATACTATTTCAGAGCAAAATTTGGCACAGTTTACGGGGAAAGATATTGTAAAATTACAGTTGCAGGGGGCAACCGATAATATAATACAGTCAAAGGAACAGTTAGAAGAATATACGAATGTGATTTATAATTGCATAAACACAGATATAGATAATAAATATCCTGCATTACAGAAAATACACTTAGTTGCATCTATACCAAGTTGCGTTTCTGTTACAATTGGAAAAAGTGTAGGATTAAGGACTAATAGAAATGTTAATATTATTGCTTATCATTTTATTAGAGAGGCGAATCCTGTATATAAATTTGGTATTTATATAAACGGAAGCAATAAAGGCAAGTACATAGAAAGATAAAGGAGGGAATATATTGTACGATTTATCAAGTGAGTTTAAAAAATTTTATGACAATGAGGTTGTACTTCCAGCAGCTGAAAAAACAAAGTTACGTGAAAAAAAGAAATTAAATGTAGATAGATTAATAGCTGGACTTGATGAATATAACAAAGAAAACAATAAATCATATGAAGTACTAGAGACAAGAGAACAGGGGAGCGTGGCAATGTCTACAGTTACTCAAAACGATAGTAATGATTATGATATTGATGTGGCAATTATTTTTGACAAGGATAATATTAGTGGTGTCGGACATCGAGAGATAAAGAATATTATTGTAGATGCATTAAAAAGAAAATGTACTAATTTTAAAAAAGACCCAGAGGCATTAAAAAATTGTGTCAGGATTGAGTATAAAGATGGATACCATGTTGACTTTGCAATATATCGAAAGAGTATAGATGATGACGGCATTGCTTTATATGAACATGCGGGAAGTACGCAATGGCAAGAAAGAAATCCTGCAGCTATCAATGATTGGTTTAGTTCAGAAATAAGTGAAAAAGGAAGCGGATTAAGAGAAGTCATCAGATTATCAAAAATGTTTTGTAAATCGCGAAGCTCATGGCAAATGCCTGGAGGGTTAATTCAGTCTGTTGTATGCGATGAAAAGTTTCAAAATTATGACAGAATGGATGAAATGTTTTATGAGACTATGTGTGCCGTTAGAGACCGATTAAACAGTAGCATTGAAGTATATAATCCAACAGATACAACAAAATCTCTATTATTGAAACAAAAAGATAGAGATGAAATGGAAAATTGGAAAAACAGGCTTACAGACAAGTTATCTAAACTTGAAATTCTTTTTGACGAGGACAATTGTTCCGAAAAGAAAGCTAAGGATGCATGGTATGATTTCTTTCAACATGAATTTTGGAAAACATCATCCGAAGCAAAGCAATGTTATTCAGAAGTATGTTGTGCATACTATAATAATACAGAACAGGATATAAGAGATATGTTTCCAGTAAAAAGATATTATAATCTTGAATTGGAATGTATTATAGAGGCTGATGGATTTAGACCAACATATCTATCATCTTTTTTGAGAATATATAAATGGCTTCCGCATAATAAGACATTGAAGTTTTCAATAAAATCGACAAATGCTCCAGCTGATTGTGATATATATTGGAAAGTTTGTAATGTTGGAGATGAGGCACAACGAAGAAATTGCATACGTGGAGAAATAATTAAAACAAATAAGCGTACACAGATAGAACATACATGTTTTAGGGGTGCTCATTTTGTAGAATGTTATTTAGTAAAATATGGAGAAGTTGTAGCAATGTCAAGAATTGATGTTCCTATTGAATAAGAAATAAAAAGGATACAAGCATAGACGGTGTTTGGAGGGTTACAAAATGATAAGTATAAGAAATTTACTAGAAAAAAGGGCTGAATATCCGTTATCAAAAGATGGGGATAGTTGGCTGGAAGAAATATTAAATAATGAGACACAAAAAGATGTGTGGCTAATTACTGTTTCTAGTACCTTACATAATTCTGGACGAAGAAAAGTATTTGAACAAATCTTAGCAAAGTATTCTTTGGTTGGCGTATATAATCTGGGAGCACCTTTTTATAATACGGGGGCACAGATGGAATTAATACATCTATCAAGTATGGCATCTGATAATATGGATGTTTCTATTTACAAGGGCCAGATATTTATTCGCGGAGTAAAAAGAGTAAAACAATCCGATGGTTTATTTGCTTTACCAGAAAAATTCTCTATGAAATATGAGAAATATTTAGATGGATTAGAAAGCTGGATTAATGGTGGAGCTATGCCAGAAGATGACAATGCTGGAGAGTACGAATATAATACGATTGTCTCTACGGATATATCAGACAATTATTTATTCCCAGAGTATTATAGTAAAAAGGCAATGGATGTAAGACGTCTCTTGCAACAGGAAACACTTGTAAGGCTTGGAGATATTACTGAAATTATTATGCCTCGTCCTGTAACAGATATGGTGGGAAAAGTTGTAGGAATGGCAGACCTTAAATATCCATTTGATACAGAATCCATTGCTGAAAATACGGCTACTTCTGTTGTCTTACAAAAGAATGATATTATTCTTCCAAGTGTGGGAAGTGTTAAACCATTTTTAATTGCTGATGAATTGGATGAAAAAATATATGCAAATCGGAATATGTTTGTATTGCGGTGTAAAGATATCCAGCCAGAATATTTGTATTTATACCTAAATAGTGAGGTATGCCAGACTATTCTTGATTCACAAAAGCTTGGATGCTTTATTTCAAAGATTACAATGAAAGCGGCAAAAGACATTCCTGTTATTATGCCGACAAAGGACGAACAAGAATACAGTTTACAGGCACAGATACTAACACATATTGAAAGAAGAAGTTATCAGTTCAAAGGCGATGTTGAAGCCAGAGTTTTAGCATATTGGAAAGCATTACATAAGAATGATGACAAAAAGCCTGAAAAAGTAGAAGATATTCTTGAGATAGAACTTTTAGAAACACTAAAGGTTCATTCTACTAATCAATTGCAAGAAATGCTGCATGATGACTGGAAAGAATTAAATGATTGTTTCAGAGTAGGAGCATATAAGGCAACATTGATTTTGGCGGGGTCAATATTGGAGGCTGTTCTTATTGACTGGCTATCAGAAATTAAAGGCCCCGATTATTTTACGGAAGACTACATGGTAACTGACCGCAATGGCAGACAGAAAAGAGCAGAATTAATTGACTACATAAACGAAATCAAGTATATTGAGCGACCACATTGGATAGACGAAGCAACAAAAGCCCATGAAATTAGGAAAAAGAGAAATCTTGTTCATGCAAAACTTGGTATTATTTCCGATGAAATAAACGAAGAAACCTGTAGAATGGTAATTGATTATTTAAGGGATGTAATTAAAACAAGAGGGATTGAAGCATAAGAAGAATGAGCAGGTCAATTTTGAAGACCTGCTCATCTTTTGTTTAGAGTATATTTTGCTTTTATATCATCTGAAAGAGTCAAATAAGTTTCTAAATATTCTTCTTTAATGATTCTCATATCATCGGTGTTAATAAGTATGACCGAAGCATACATAGGAAGCATGTATGGATGCATTTGTTTGATTTCATCATATAGAACATCGGAATTAGTAACAAAAGACATTTTGGATTTTGGAGAGTGCTGCATACATACGAGTTTAGCATAGTACATATAGATTCTCTGCTGTGAAGGAGTGGCAGGCTCTATATCATCAATTCTTGTCTTAAAATCAAACATCCAATTATCTATATCACCATCATCAATCTCAATAGCTAAATCAAAGAATTTGGAATCAGTTGACTGCTTAACATTCCATTTAAAATCACATTCTGATAAAGCACTGGTTATAGTGGCGATTCCAAGTTTTTCAAATCTTAATGCAATATTACGAGCATTATTAGCATCAGAATACTTTGCTACAGAATAACCTGCAGCTTCAAGTAGTTCTTCTTCGGTAATACCGTTTGTTTCGGTAAATCTTGCAATCTTTTTTATTGTTGAAGGTGTAGGAGCCTTATCAAATTTCCCCTTCAGATACTTGCACATATAAGCAAGAGACACACCGCATTCATTGGCATAGTCAGTAAGTGTTAATCTTCCCTGTGCCTTTATCAATAGTTCAGTAAATTTTTCTTTATCAAATTCAAAGTCTGGTTGAACAGCTCTACTCATAAGAATCATCCTCTCCAAAATCTTTCATATTAAATAAGACAATTAGTCTGCAAAATGAAAAATCATATTTAATATATAACCTATTGTTGCCTCCAATTATAGCAAGAATAATGTATAAAATCAAATAAAACAAAAATATTTGATTTTATCTTTAAATATTGTTGTATTTTTAGTATTTCTTGTGTATAATACAATAAAGATAAAAACAAAGATAAAAACAAAGCGAATCAAAAAACTTTATTTTTAACAAAATGTATTTTGTGTGGTTACTTTTGGCAAGGAGGAACGAAATTTAATAGTAGAGAGATTTATTGGAAAGGAAATGATGATAAATGGGTCAGTATTACGTTGATAGCGTAAAGGACGGAAAAAAGATTTACTATATTATCCGCTCCAATGATGATTCAGCTATCATCACGGAGCCAACTAAATATCTGAAGCATAAATTGAATCAGAGGCGTTCGCCCAACACTGTTCGTAGATTAGCTTATGGTCTTTCATATTATATGAATTATATGGAAGAAATCGGACTTACGATGCAAGAAGTAATGGATATGAAGTATGCAGAACAGCATGAGCATTTCATCAAATTTCTTAATTGGCTGCAGCTTGGTAATCACTGTGATAGGGAAAAGATAGCAAATAACAATACATGTAATAGTTATTTGCAGACAGTGTTGGGGTATTACTTATTTCTTTTGTTGGAATATGAACAGCTTGGAGATATCAAGGTATTAGAACGTAAGGATGTCAGCTATAACAGTTCGGTTGGTGTTAGATTCAGAAGAAGTGTTCAGGCGTTTCAGGGATACCTTCCAAGACAAGAGTCTGTAGGAAGAACAATTGAGAAAGATAAGATAATTACATTGCTCGAGCATTCTAACAGTTTGAGAACACAGCTCATGATTTTACTTTTAGCAGAAACTGGATTCCGTATAGGAGAGCTTCTCGGAGTTAAGTATGCAGAAGATATTGATTATGAAAACAAAACTATCAGAGTTGAGTTCAGAGAAGATAATGCTAATGCTGCGAGAGCTAAAAATGCAGAATATAGAAGAGCTAAGGTTAGTAATGAAACATTTGACTTACTTCTTCTATATATAGCAGAGAATAGGGAGCTGATATCAAAGTCCCAGTATCTTTTTATTACATTACAGGGTAAGACAAAAGGACAACCTCTTACAGAAAACGCGGTGTATTCTGCACTTGGTGTTTTGGAAAGAACTACAGGAATAAAAGCAACGCCTCACATGCTCAGACACTACTTTGCAAACGAGAGACGTAGAGCAGGTTGGGAAATAGATAAAATTTCAGCTGCACTCGGACACAAGCATATATCCACCACAGAAAAGTATCTTCATATTACAGATGATGAAATGGCTGATGCAATGGATGACTACTTTGATAAGAATGGTGGTTTATACGATATAGATAAATTGATTTAGAAGGAGATGGATTATGGCTGCTTATGCATTACAAGTATTAAGAAAACCGAATATTGAAGTGTTGCATGAGCAGTTAGATTTATGCAACTTCATCACAGGAAAACCGAGAAGAGTAGTAGAAAACTTTCTATATTCCGAGGGGATTTATTCATTGGATGAGGTGGATGCAGAGGTCAAAGATACTTACCAGCAATACATAAATGCAATGCTTGGATTAAGTGACCGACAAAGAAAATACTATGCAAGCATATTAGAGCAGTTCCTATTATCGTATCAAATTACAAAAAATGTCGAGCTTGTAGATTATGTCAGCACAGTGATAACAGACAGGGCGATAAAGAATAAGGTTCTTTTATGTTTGCTGGAACATGGTATTACAGATTGCAGAGAAATTGATTACGATGTTCGCTCTGATTATGAGGCTTCACTTATAAAGAGTGGATGCACGAAGTTACTCGAATATGTAAAAGCTATTGATGTATTAAAGCTTGAAGCAATTCATAAGGACAATATCAGTAATCCACTAAAACCAAAGACATTAACATATAGCGGACAAAAAGTATTTCTCTTATATCATCCTGACTATGAGCTTGCGATGACTTTTTACTACATCAGGGATAAGGAAGAATTGCTATTTGATTTTTCATTAGAAGGTTCAGCTATTGTAAAGAGACAAGTATTTAAGATGCTTTCTTATGTGCTTGAAGAAAAGAAGGACTGGCATGACCGCAGGGAGAGATTCATTATTCCATTGAAAAAGCTCTATATGTTCTGCATTGAGAATGGCATTGACGATATCGAACTTCTGACAGCAGAACAAATTGAAGCATTCCGATTATCGATGGATGGAAAGGTTGGCACAAAGACAGATACTTATATGCAGATTATTTACAACATTACAAAGTATCTGTTTGTAAGTGCTAAACATACTAACTGGGAAGCTAATATGTGGTATCTTGAACGATTTACGTTTAATGATGGAAGAACTAATCCAGCTCGTGAGATTGAAAGAATCACATTTAATCAGATTTCAGATGATGGCAATAGAGCATTACTAAAAGATTATATGAAGTATCAAATCGGTGTAGCACAAAGAACATCACTGCAGACAATAAGATGCCAATATTACGATATTGTGCTGTTTCTCAAATATTGTGATACAGAAGGTTGGTTACTTGCTGAGGTTGATGCTGAAAGAATGGAAAAGTATATATCATCTGTAGATTCAGAAGATATTCACGCAGAAGCATATAACCGCAGGATTATATCTGTAGCAAGACTTTTTAATTATATGAAGAGCAAGAAACTGATATCAAAGGAACCACTGCAGTTTGAATATTATTTGAAGACGGTTCATGTAAAACACAATAACCGAACAGTATCAGTAGATAATCAGAGGCAGGTGTTAAAGAAGCTGAAGCATCTGCCACTGCATTTGAGATTGATGTTTTTAAATCTCTGGTGTGAAGGTATACGTGAATGTGAGGTTTGCGTAATCAAAGCAGGGATGTATAGCTGGGATGGTCAAGATGCTTGGCTTAAACTTTATCAAAATAAGATGAAGAAAGAAAAGTGTATTCCAATACCTGTAGAGTTATACAAGCTTATGAAGAAATACATAGATACTAATGGAATTAAAGCCGATGAGTATGTATTTAAAAATAGAAAAGGTGGAGCTTATGATGCAGGAACCTTCACAAAACAGATGAAACGTGAACTTACTAAGGCTGGTCTTACAGATTATGACTTCAAGGCACACGACTTCAGGCATACAGTCGGAACCAGTCTTAACAAAGACCATAATGTATCTATAGAAGTAATCCGAGAGTTTCTTGGTCACAATAGCAGCGATATGACAAAGCAGTACATAGACTTTGTACCTGAAATGTTGGATACAGCCAACGAAGAATATTTCTCGAAGGAAGAAAATAAGCTGGCTACATATATTAAGAAAGGAAGGGGTAAACATGGCAGATAAGATTTATTTGCGAAAGCTGGATTGCTACATAAATGCAACAGAAGAACAGAAGAAGCACCCTCTCATGGCTCCTGACAGATGTTTTGATTTAACTAAACTTCCTGATACAGGTATAAGGTCAGAAATGGAATCTTTCATTATAAATAGGGGCAAAGAACTGACTGCGTTAAGTATTAAATCGGATATGTATCCATACAATCAGTTCTGTTGTTTCCTGAATGATAAGTTTCCAGATTTACAGACATTCGTTGGATTCGACTTGGAACAGGCAGAAAAGAAGTGTAAAGCATGGCTTCTAAAAAATGGAAAGCATCTTACTCAAAGTAGAGTAAAGACTGCAACTGGTAAAACTGAGATAACCGATTCGGATATCATCAAATATCTGCGAAAGGTTGTTGGATTCTTTAATAAAGTAGATGAAGTATTTAATTATGACTCGGACATCTGGTATTTAGAAGGTATTCCTATTGTATTGAAGGATAATCCTACTAAGAAAGTTAAGAGCGTTAACTTTAAGAGAATTACACAGGAACAGATAAGGGAAGAAGTGAAGAAGATTTTATATATTCATCTATCACAGAAAGCTCTTGGAACTGTTACTGCAGAGATTACAGCTCTTAATAGATTCTCAGCGTTCTTAATGGAAAGATATCCTGAAGTGACCTCTCTGCATGATTTGGATAGAGAGCTGTTAGAAGAGTACCTGATACATACTAATACAGAGGCTACAGGAAGAAAGTCATACGCAAAAGAATTACATCATCTGAAGACGGTACTGAATACAGCAGCTAATGTATTGGAAGATGACGAGCTGGATTCACTTTTTTATATTGATGACATCGGAAACGAACCAGTAAGGATTTATAAGGTTTATTCAGATGCAGAACTTGTTAGGCTGAATAAAGCCATTGTGGAAATGGATGTGCAGGTTGCCAGAGCTTTGACACTTCATCAGCTCCTTGGGACTCGTATATCAGAAACCCTCTCGTTAAAACAGGATGCAATCAGGCAGGGAGAAACAGGAAAATGGCTCATAAGAATAGACCAAGTAAAATCGAGAAGGTCGTATGAAAAGGTTATAAATGATGATGTCAAAGTTTTATTTGAAAAAGCTTGCTCTTATACAAATGATAAGTTCGGAAAGCAAAAGTATGTATTCGTTAATGAGAAGAATCCTGCAGATGCTATGCAGTATGGAAGAATCCAGTATCAAATAATGGCTATGATAACCAAAAATAATCTTACAGATGATAATGGCGAGAGATTTGGTGTAGGAACGCATATCTTCAGACATTGCTATGGCAAGAAGCTTACAGAGATGCATGTAGACGACGTGACTATTTCAAAACTGTTGGGTCATGCAAATACAAGTAGTGTCAGACATTATCGCAAAATTGGAAATGAGATGTTAAGTCAGGAAACAAAGCAGATGCGAGATGCAATGGATGATGTTCTGAAGGACATTATGGGAGATTGGGATGATTAAAATAAAAAACTCAAAAAACATGAAATACAGGTAGGGACTTTTTAGCAAAAGGACACATATTTAATAATAAGGAGGCAAACATGGGTAAAACAGAGACTATGTTATTAAAAAACAAGGAAGCAAATGCTGCAAAAGTTGAAACTGCAGTTAGCTGTATTAAGGACATGCTTAAGAACGATGAGCAGGTTGTTGTGTGTGAACTTGTGAAGAGGACAGGACTCTCACGAGCATTCTTCTATAATAATGAAGCTGTTAGAGCAGAACTTGATAAGGCTCAAGAATTACAGGACGGAAAATCGTTTGTGGCTCCTCAGAAGGTTGCGATAGATAAGGCATTGGAGCGTAAGGTGGAATTATTAGAAAAGAAGCTTCAGGAGAAGGACAAGATGATTGTTGAGCTTCAGAAGGAAATCGCAAAACTAAAAAAGGCTGCAGATGCAAAAGCAGTATCAATAATAAAAGGATTATAGGAGGCTGATTATCATGAGTGAGATTATTATGGGTGTTGATATTGGATATGGCAACACAAAAGGAAGTAAAACACTAATTCAATCAGGTGTAAAAAAGTTAGCGAGTAAACCGCCAATCGATACAAAGACTGTTGAGTACAATGGTGAGTATTATGCAGTAGGTGGTTCAAAGCTTGATATACAGAAGTCAAAGACTGAGAACGAAAATACACTGATTCTTACGATGGCAACTATTGCCGAGGAACTTAAGAAGGTTGGTAGAACTTCTGCTGATATAAGATTAGGTGTCGGACTTCCGCTTACAAGAATGGGAGCTGAAAAGCAGGACTACCTTGACTATATGCTTAGATGTAGAAGACTTAACTTCAAATACGAAGGTAGAAGCTATAGTGTTTATATTGTCAGCGTTGATGTATTTCCGCAGGGTTATGCAGGTGTGGTAAGTAAATTAAATACTTTTGGAACATCCGCTGTAGTAGTTGATATTGGAAGTTGGACTATTGATATTCTTCCATTAACAGAAGGACAGCCTGACTTGGCAAGATGTAAAACCCTTCCGATGGGAACAATTACAGCTATGAACGATATTAACGAGGCTCTTCGTCAGAAATTTGGAGAAGAGGCAGATGAAGCATTTATAAAGGAAGTAATGATAAATGGTGAGAGCAATATTAACAGGGATTATCTTAGAGTGATTCAGGAGGGGCTTTACAATTATGTTGAAGATATAATGAATAATCTCAGGAGCCTTAAGTTCAATTCTACACTGACACAATTTGTGTTTATTGGTGGTGGAGCCACAATCATCAAGAACTTTCTGAAAGAGCAGGAATCTAACATTACTGTAGTTGACGATGTATTTATCAACGCTAAAGGCTACGAGGAGATTATGAGACACAAGTATAAGGTTGGGTGATGCTTATGAAGCAGAAGACAGTCCGATTTTATGAAGAATCAAAAGCAGATAATGAAGCCTATGAGAAGCTGGAACATTTCAGAGAATACGGCTTCAATAGTGGAAGAGAGTTAATAATAGCAGCTATCAATGCATATTCCCAGAAGGAGCAATCTTCTTCTGGGATAGACATAGATATTGAAAAGCTTGCAGAACTGATTTCAAAGAGAATAGGAAAAATTTCAAATCAGGTATTAAGTATTGAAGAAGAGCCGATAAATACTATAAGAGATACTGAAATTATGGATAAAGCACTTAGTTTTATGGAGAGCCTGTAGGTGTTCCCACACAGGCTCTATATTTTCACAAATTTTGATGTTAGTAAAATGCTAGTAAAAGGGTTGAAAAAGATTAGTAACCTGAGTATAATACTATTAAAGGAGTGTGATTTTATGGCAGAAAAGCGTATTCAAAAGGTTTTTTATTACAGCAACAAAATAGCTAAATCAATAATTGAAGGGCTATTGGATGATGAAGCTGAAGTAACTAATAGGTCAACATCATATCTTATTGAGCAGCATATTTTAAGAGATTTCTTGCCAGAGAATGAAACGGTATCAAAGTGGATTCAAATGATGTATGCCAAAGATGATAAAGATAAACCAGTTAGTGACTTACAAGACACAATGATAGCAGTATTTTCTTATATGGCTGCAGGAGTAGATAATAAATCGAAAAATGAAGGTGGAAAACCTCTTGTAGATTTTGCATATAAGAATAAATGCTTATATCAGCACCAGTCAAAGCATTATGATAAATCAGAACTTCCTTATTATCATAGCCAGCTGGGTTATGTGATTGAAAGAATCGAGATGATGCAGAAAGGCATTATTGATGAAACTTTAGAGGAAGCAGAAAGAAAAGCTAAGCTTGATTTCGACATACGAGAACTGAAAAGAATACACGAAGAGGATGAGATTACAGATGACTCTTTATCTTTTGTGTATATGATGATTCTTGATAATTGGGACATGCTTTTCAATTGGACTTACACTTATAGATTGCTTACTGGTATGGCACGTATACAGACGTGGGAAGATTCAGCAGAGACAAGAATGAACCTTGTCAGATTACTCAACGATTTCGCAAAAAAATATTAACAAGGAGGTATAGAAATGGCACTTAATATTGTTGTAGCAGATAGTGTTGGAAACAACACATGGAATCTTACAGCCAATGGAGTAAACATTGGTGTTGTAAGTGATACGATGCATCAGTTGCTGTGGTCTGTTGGAATCCAACCTTCAACACAGGTTAAGTTTTCAATAAGAGATACAGAACGATTAGCCAAAATTCTTGATGCGCTTGTGGATTATAAGAATCAGAATGGTTATGAGGAAGTAATAATCAGAAATTGTGTTGGCGATATTGGAACATTCTTCACTGAGGAAGAGTGGAACAATGTAGGATATGAACTTGCCGAAGGCGGTTCATATTATAGAACAAAAAAGTAGTTTTAAAAGAAAAAAGGCTGTAGATAAATCCACAGCCGTGATAAGAATCAGTTTCCTGATACTCATCGATTCGCACCTTTGATTATACAGGGAACTGGCATTCTTATCAATTATTTTCTTTTAAAATTACATATTTAAAGAGTAGAGAAAGGGAGAAACAATGAACGCTACAAATTATTTATGGATTTTAAAGAAATATTGGAGGAATGTTTTATGGTACCAAACGAAACATTAGTATATCAAATACAGCAAGCAAGAGCTGCAGGTGATAATGATACGGTCGAAAGACTAACTGCTCAATTATATGAGCAAAATAAAGGACTTATTTTTGAAACTTCACTTGGATATAAAAATTTATATGCCAAATGTGAAGCTGATAGGGAAGATTTTGATAGTGTAGCTAAAAGAGCATTTATTGAAGCTACATATTCATACGACCCTTCAAAAGATGCAACATTTGCATCATGGGCAAAGTACAATGTGATGAATTTTGCCTTACGTGATTATGTTAGAAAAGATAAGTTGATTCAAATTCCTGACAAACTTCAGGCACTTATAAAGCTTCATGATGAAATTGTAAAAGCATACAAAGAATCTCATGATGGAATGATGCCTACTGATAAGATGATTCTTGTTGAAATGAATAAGAAGGTAAATGTATCTCCAAAGAGATTTGAGGATATCAAAGCAGGAAAAGAGGCATTAGAGTTTGTTAGTTTAGATGCACCGCTTGATGAACAGGGTACGACTGGGGAAGAACTTGTTGATAGAATTGATTTCAGCATGGAAGTAAAATCTCCTGAAGACTTATTTATGGAGGAAGAAGATAGTCGTATATTATCAGAGGAATATGCAGCTGTAAGAAAGATGATACAGAAACTATCTCAGCTGGAACAAGATATTTTACGCATGGTGTATTTTGAGGGAATGAAACAGACAGAGGTTGCTAAGATACTTGGCAAAGACAAGCAGTTCGTCAATAAAAAATTAAAGCAAGCGTATAACCATCTGTTAAAAATGAAAGAAGTACAGAACATCGGCATAGATAGAGGCTGGCTCTCAGGGAATTAAATTCTCTGGGAGCTTTTTTGTATTTATTACACAGAAAATACAGTGTAAATTCTGATGAAACCCGCTTGAAATAAGGGCTAAGAGAGTTCGTGTAAAGTTTTTTGTTGTATTAATTGGACTTGTAGTGGTATTTAGAGGAGGGATCTCTGCAGCATTGAATACGATTATTAGAGGAATCAGTGGATTAGTGGATGGATTCTTTTAAAATGATGAGATCAATAAGAAAAGAAAAGGAATGCAGTGGAGCAATCACTCTTTTTCTTTCTCTGATAATCTGCCTGGTTCTATCTTTAGTTGCAACCATGATTGAGGCTGCAAGAGTGAGTGCAGCAAAAGTATATTCCGAGCGGGTTATGTCAGACGCCATGCAGTCTGTATTAGCCGATTATTATGAGCCGCTATATGAGAATTATCATATATTTGCTTTAAAGCAGGATGATTATGAAGGGCTTTTATATGAAGCGGGAATGGCAGAGAGTATTGAGAAATATGCTAACTACAGTCTGGTTCCGGCAATGTGGAAGAATCGCAATTTAAAAGATAAAAACTTTCTGATTTGCAAGCCAGTTATAAAAGAAGTGACCATTACGGGATATGAAACGCTTCTTAGCTATGATGGCGAGCTGTTTCGAAAACAGGCTATCTCCTATATGAAGTATCAAGTGTTTGCAGATGCAGCACTTGATATTCTGGATGGTTTTCATGCTGTTAAGGAGACTGAGACGGTCACCTATCTTTTGAATGAAAAGGTGAATGTGGAGAATAAGCTTGCGAAGGCGGATGCGCTAATGCTTGAGCTGATGGAGAATGTAGAAGGAATCTGTATGGATGAATATGGCGTGGATTGGGGGCCGATTAAGGGACTTAGTCATAATGATAATTTCGTAAAGAAATTCGTTTCAGGGGATTTTGTCACAAAGGAGGCTGTTGCAATCAGCAATGATACGATATTCAAGGAAATGAAAGGTGCCTATTTAGATCCCTGTCATGTAGCCGAGAAGATGACGGAATATGTACATAAATATGAACAATATGAGGCGGAATATGAGACAGAGCAGGAGGAGCGGAATCAGGTTTATCAAGAATATATGAGCTTTCTTGCAAGCTATACTCCAAAAGGAGAGGAAGAAAGCGAGGAGGATGAGGGAGAAGAAACAAAGGCTGCATACGAAAGCCTGCTTGCTGAGATGGATACAATCCTTAGTAATATCTCACATTCTATGAACGAATGCATGCAGATGGTAAAGACAGAGGCAGGAAAACTAAAATCTCGCAATGAGGTCTTGATTGAGAAGATTACGGCCTCAAAGAAAATCCTGGAGCAGATAAAAACCTTGCGGCAGGAAGCTAAAGATGAGACTGATCAATTAGAAGAAACCTATAAAGAGAATAAGGAAAAAGTAAGTGAAGAGTATTATAGGGAACTGATGCAGGGAATTGAAGAGATTCATGATTATACGGATGAGGTACATTTTAACTTTGGAATCATTGTAAATCTGCCTCAGTTTGAAGCCGCTCTTGAATCCAATGAGGGCATCTTAAAGAGTTTAAATCAATATGAAATTCCTGCAATTGAACAGATGAGAGATGCTTCCGTGCAGTCAATTATAGATGCACTTATAAGGAAATATGAAGGTTACGATATCCAGAGCCTTATCTTTGATTATTCGGATCTGATATTAAGAAAAGAGAAGAACACGATAAAGGAAACTATAGGGAACCTGATTAACTCAGGGATCGCAGGTCTGGTTATGGACACAGATTCTTTATCGGATGGAGTTTTAGACCAGATTTACCTTCCAAGCGGTATGATGGGAGTTATGGAAGAGGAAAGTGAGGATGAGAAACGGATTAAGGAAACGCTTGGGGAGGAAGAAAGCGGCGGAAGATATTTTAATACGCTTTCAGATAATCTGTTTGATACAGATTTTTATCAGGAAAATGCAATAGAGGACCTTGCGTGTGATCTGCTGTTTCTGCAGTATATGGAGGGACACTTTACAGATTATAGATCGGAAAATTATAAACCATCTCAGATCATGCAGTATGAACTAGAGTATATTCTATTTGGAAAAGAGAAGGATACTGGAAATGTAAAGGCAATGGCATCAAAACTGGTATTGGTGAGGACATTAATTAATCTGGCACATGTAATGACAGATGCAGATAAGAAAAAGGAAGCAGCCGCATTTGCAGCTTCCGTAGTAGGATTTACAGGACTTGCATTTTTAATCGGGGCTGTCAAATATATCACACTTTTTATATGGGCTTTGGAAGAGGCTTTAGTTGAGGTCTCTGCATTGATGCAGGGAAAGAAAGTTGTGTTTCTGACAAATAGGGATAGTTTTCAGATTACATTTGAGGAATTGTTTGGCATGACGAGGAAAAAGATTCAAAAGAAAGGGGAGGAGTATCAAGAAAATAGCAAGGTATTATCTTTTGATTATCAAAGCTACTTAAAGTTTTTTTTGTATCTGTCAAAAGGAAGAAAGCAGAATTATCGTGCGATGGATATTATCCAAAGCAATCTGCAGATTGAGTATGAGGAAGGCTTTTTTATAAAGAACTGCATATATGGATATGAGGCGGAGTGCAGTTTTTTAATGTCACAGATATTTTTATCAGTTCCCTACTTGTTTCGTAAGGAGTTGAAAAAGATAGAAGGATATGAATATCAGATATCAGAAGGAGCATCTTATTGATGGTCTGGCGCGTTTGGATCTCTGTTTTTTTCACTAAAATAAATGAGGTTCTCTCTCCAAGAAGTCATTTGCCACCCCCGAAAAGAACAGAGATCCAAACGCGCTAGGGAAAGGTAACATATGAAACAGAAAAAGTCATGGATATCCGGCTCTATCACGGTTGAAGCCGCATTGGTTGTTCCAGTCTTTATTTTGGCGGTCTATGCGTTTTTATATTTCTTCTGTATTCTGCAGGTTCAGGAAGATCTTCATTATGCGGCATCTCGCAGCTGTGAACTGATTTCTTCCTATGGAGGCATGCTGAAAGATATTCTTACGGAAGACGAAGACATTAAGGAGGCAGGAGTGGATAAGACTCTTCTAAATGAAGCTAAAAAGCAGTTAATGGATTCTGTTACGCTAAAATTATTAGTATCGGCAAAGATGGAACATTTATATCTTGCAGATGCCTGTATTGAGAAGGGGTTATCTGGAGTAAGTTTCTTTGGATCTTCTTTAAGTGATTCAGAAGGCTGTGTAACTGTGGTTATGTCCTATTATATCAGGATTCCGTTAGCAGGATTTGGACAGCTTCGCTACCCAGTCATTCAGAGGGTAAGCATCCGGAATTTTTCTGGACATTATGTAGCATCCAGGCTAACAAAACAGGAGGGACAGGGAGGAGAAGAGAATGCCGGGGATCCGATTGTTTATATAACAAAGAATGGAACGGTTTATCATATGACCAGTGCATGTACCTATATCAGACGCAGTGTGAGCAGTGTTTTATACAGCAGGATTGAGGAGAAAAGGAATGAAAA
>SVEB01000105.1 GCA_015057635.1 Lachnospiraceae bacterium
ATATATTGTCCGCATAATAAGCAGATTGAACCTATTTTACAGGCGATAGAAGCATGTGACGGCATGATATTCGCTGCCTCTTCCTATCAGGGAGCCCTGCCTGCGATTGCAAAGAACTTTACAGACCATCTGGCATTTTTACTGCACCGGCCGCGATTTTTTACAAAGAAAGCATTGATAATTACAACAACTGGAGCGGTAGGAGGAAAAAGCCTGACGAAATCAGTGGCTGCCACTCTTCCGGGATGGGGATTTAATCGCTGCTATCGGCTTTCAGTCGCTGCATATAGCTGGAACGATTATAAACCGTCTATGAAAGACCGTGACAAAGCAAAACGAGTCACAATAGCATTTTATCAGGATGTAAAGTCTAAAAAGCTTCATGCACCATCTTTTGGGGTCCTGATTCCGTTTAATCTGTTTCAGGCAATCTGTAAGACGTATGCACCCGGGATGAAATATGAGTCTCAGGACGGCGTGTTCTGGAAACAGTATGAAGGAATGCGATATGCAAAAGATGTGCCGATGCCATTTTATAAAAGAGCTTTTGCATGGCTAATCTGCCAGGTTGGAAAAGCAGCGGGGAAGAAAATAACGATTACATACAAAAAGTAGGAAGGAGGGCAAACTTGCTGTCTAGAATATTGGAATTTTTAAATGACCAGCAGAAAAAACAAGGAAATCAAACAGTACAGGAGCCGGATAAGGTACAGGGGGTGGAGCGTATGCAGATGAGTGAAATGTATGAGCAGCGGGTGAAGGAAAATACAGAGTTTGGAACGGAACCGTATATCAGAATCCCGATAGTGGCTTCGGATTTTACGGAGAATGCTCTTAGATATCAGGCAATCCAGGATGTGTTAAGAGAGAAAAGGGGAATGTACTGTTATATGACGTGTATACGGACGCCGTATGAAAAATTGATCGCCTATAAACTGACTTACTGCGCAGAGGAAGGAGACCATGGGGATGAAGATGGTTATGGAGTAGAACCGGATATCTGGGTTGTGAATTACTACACGCCTGATGAGAAGCCGATGGGGAGATTTATGTTAGAAACAGATCCGGAATGTGAAAGAATGGTTCAGTGTATTGAAAAAGAGTATAATGATAGTTTTCCCGGGGATGTGATCTTTCGCTGGGGGACGAAATACGCGCAGAGAATCGGAAAATATACCTCTTTAATTGAAAAAGAAAAGGGCTGTATTATTACCGGATACAAAGGGAAAATCCAGAATGGAACGATCGTGCTTCCAAGAACAATTGAAGGTTATCCGGTTGTTCGGATTTTTACAAAGGCATTTTATCACAATATGGAGGTCGAGGTGATTTCGCTTCCGGAAGGAATTCTGCGAATTGATTATGATGCATTCAAAGGGTGTACAAATCTTAAAGAAATTACAGTTCCATCTACGATACAGGACATCGGGCATTGTGCTTTTGCAGAGTGTGAGAAAGCAGTGATTCGCATCAAACTTTTGAAACAGGAGATGAATCTGACCGGGTACCCATGGGGAGTGAGGGAAAAGCAAATTGTATTCGAAAGGAGCGAGCAAAAATGAATGATGCAAGAATCAGAATGCAGATCAAGACGAGAATCTGGATTTTTGTAGTCGGAGTTTTAATCTGCGGCTGGTTTGGAAGGCTGGTAAATGCAGTATTGCCAGAACAGCAGGGGGAAAAGTCATGTGGCTCTTTAATCTGGCTTGTGACACCATTTATTCTTTCTGTCATTCTGGCATTGGCAAATAAGAGCAGCTATAAAAGATTAGCATGGGATGTGAATTTTAAGGGGAATGGAGCATGGTATCTGGTCTCTATTTTCTTTTTTCCGGTCTGCACGCTTATTCCGTTAGCAATCGGAATTTCTGCAGGAGTGATCGATACCACAAATTTTGAGATGAAAGATGTGGCCGTAACATTTGGCATCTGGTTTTTATATAACTTTTTCCGTAACATATTAGAGGAAACCGCATGGAGAGGTTTTTTAACGGAACGGCTACTAGCCTTAGGATTAAGTGACTTAAAGATTTATGTGATCACCGCATTGGTCTGGAGCACCTGGCATATCCCGTATTATCTATATTTCTACGGGGAAGGGGATGCTATCACCTTGATCCTTTCCAATTATATTGTTCTATTATGCTGGACCCCCCTGTTTACTGAGATATATCGCATTACCAAGTCAATCTGGCCTTGTATTATTCTGCATGCTATGGCAAATGCAGTACAATATACGATGTTAGAGGATCATTTTATGATTAACAGCATGGATGAATTCATCTTTTCGCCGGCGAACGGATGTATCGCATGTGTGCTTGCAATCTTAGGTGGTGTGATTATAAAAAGGATTCGGGAGAATGTATTGGAAAGCTAGGAAATCGATGTGTTAAAGATGGAAATTTTTAATTAGGAGCTTGCGTTAGATATCACAGATGGTTATACTGGAGAAGGTAAAATTCGTAAAAAACCAATAGCAGGAGGAAAACAGATGATAGAATTACATAAAGTAGACAGTGATAACCTATGGAAGATTGTAAGGCTATCCGTAAATGATAATCAGAAAGAATTCGTGGCCACCAATACGGAAAGTATTCTGGAAGCATATGTTACGATTACAGAGGGCAGTGTGGCACTGCCCTTTGGTATCTATGAGGAAGGACAGCTGATCGGGTTTGCAATGTTTGGCTACGGATCAACGGGCGATGAAGATGAACCGGAGATTGCGGCAAACAATTACTGTATCTGGCGTTTTATGATTGACAAGAAATATCAGGGACGCGGATATGGGAAGAAGGCAATGCAGAAGATGATCGAGTATCTTCAGAGCGAACCATGCGGAAAGGCAGAATACTGCTGGCTTTCATATGAACCGGAGAATACGGTGGCGAAAAGACTGTATGCATCTTGCGGCTTTGAGGAGAATGGTGAGATGTGCGGAGATGAGATCGTGGCAGTACGGGCATTACATAGCCAGGGAAGATAGAAGAAGGCTTTGATGAAAAAGAAAAATGTAATATAAAATTTTCTTAAAGAAATAGTGGATTGAGTTTACTATAACAAATACAAGAAAAGGAGAAGGCGGCAGACGATATAAAGCGTTAAGAATGTAAGAGGTGGTTATGTTACAGTGTTTCCATATATGATACGATCTGTTGCTAAAGATAACTATGATTCAGGACATTGCACCATATAAGTATGACAATACATATCAGCAGAAAAGAATCGAGGCAGATGATTTTGTTCTTTTGTATCAGAACAATAAGGTACTGCTGGCAGAGAAGGAAGGGATGCTTACCTTTCCGACTTTTTGCGAGATGAAAAGAGCAGGGGCAGAAGAAAAAGAGGCACAGTATGCATTTTCCATTGATAAGCATGCGTTCTTTCTACTTGGAGGAATGGAAGTAAAGGAAAATGAGACGCTTAAGTTTTATGATCTGACGGTATTCCGTACCTTAGAACCGATGTGGAAGGCATTTGCCGGAATCACCGGAAGTCAGTTTGACCGCTGGTATAAGACAAGGCGCTATTGTGGTAGCTGTGGAACAAAGATGGTAAAAAGCGAGAAGGAACGTGCCCTTATCTGTCCGAAATGCCATCAGATGGAGTATCCAAAGATCGCACCGGCTGTAATTGTGGCTGTAACAAATGGGGACCGTTTATTATTATCCCGTTATGCAAGAGGGGGATATCGCAATTATGCGCTGATCGCAGGCTTTGCAGAGGTAGGAGAGACACTGGAGGATACCGTACGCCGTGAGGTGAGGGAAGAGGTCGGATTAAAGGTAAAGAATATCCGCTACTATAAGTCGCAGCCCTGGTCATTTTCGGACTCGCTGCTTACCGGATTTTTTGCGGAGTTAGACGGAGATGATACGGTTACGTTAGAGGAAGAGGAGTTAGCGGAAGCTGTCTGGTTTGAAAGAGAGGACATTCCACATAATCCATCTAAAATCAGTCTTACGAATGAGATGATCGAACAGTTTAGAAAAAATGAGATAAAAGAAAGCATTCGGATTTAGGCTAAAATAATACTCCGGTACTGAGGAGAGGGCATAGATAGTGAACGCTTGTAACGCAGGAATGAAACAGTATCATCACCGAGTAAATACAGGAGGAAGTTATGGTTTGGAGTAAGGAACAGGAGAAAGTAAAGCAGGCATATGAAAAAGCAAGAGAGTTTATGTACCGAAATGCAAGGCCCTTGGATCTGGCCAGATGGAAGTACCATTTTGAAGGCGGAAGTGCAGAGGAAGTTTTAAACTGTCTGAAAGTGTATCAGAATCCGGATGGAGGTTTTGGACATGCCTTAGAGGCAGATTCCTTTAATCCGAACTCATCCCCTATTCAGACATGGGCGGCTACGGAGATCTTATGGGAGATTCACTGTGAGCATAAGGACAGCGATATTATAGCAGGAATTTTACGTTATCTGGAAGAATGTAAAGATTATCAAAAAGGGCGGTGGTTAGCAGAGATACCATCCAACAATGACTTTCCGCATGCGCCATGGTGGGATTATAAGGCGGATACGGTATATGAAGAATGGGGCTATAATCCGACTATTTGTCTGACTGGCTTTATCTTGAAGTTTGCAGAGAAGGACTCTAAACTTTATCAAAGGGCGGAAGAGATCGCGCATCATGCGTTAGCAGACCGTAATTGTGGGGAAGAGATTAAAAGTGGAAATGAGCTTGCGTGCATGATTCGTTTTGCAGAATACATAAGAAGTGCAGGACTTTCAGAACAGTTCTCCATTCAGAAGGTAGAAGAGTGCTGTGGCAGAAGGATTGATGCGCTGCTATGCAAGGATACGTCTAAGTGGGTGGAATATGTGGACCGACCAAGCAATTATATAGTATCAAGAGACAGTCTATACTATAACCAGAATAAGGACTTATGTGAGTTCGAGGCAAGGTATCTGTTAGATACGCAGTTAGAAGACGGTTCTTTTCTTATCCCTTGGAAATGGAGCCGTTATCCGGAAGAATGGGCAGTTGCAAAGAACTGGTGGAAGGGGGAACGGACCTTGCTTTATATGCGCTATATAAAGGCGTTTTCAAAGGCAGAGTAGGAGGAAAACATGGATATTATAATTCAGAAACTGAAACCGGAGCTGGTAGAGGATTTTCTTTCGTATTTTGATCATACGGCATTTAGCGATCATCCGGAATGGGCAGGATGCTACTGTCTGGAAAGCCATTTGGATGAAAAGGCACAGGAGGAACTAAAGCCATTTGGCATAAAGGGCAGAAGAGAAAAGGCAAAGGAACTGGTTTTAGACGGGATTATGAATGGATATCTGGCCTATGATCAGGAAAAGGTAATTGGATGGTGCAATGCCGATGATAAACGGAACTACTGGGCAACTGGTTCAGCTAAGGATGATGCGAAAAAAGAGGATAAGACAGAAATGGTGAAAGTGGTATACTGCTTTGATATCGCACCGGGCTATCGTGGAGAAGGGATAGCCACTAAAATGTTACAAAAAGTGTGTGAGGATGCAAAAGCAGAAGGATATCAGTACGTGGAAGGAGCTCCAATGAAAGGGGATACCGGCGCATATCAGTATCATGGAACGATCGGATTATATGAAAAAATGGGATTTGAACAGTATCAGGAAAATGATTATTTCTATATTATGAGAAAGACAATCGTGAATGAATAGCTGTGTATTACCGAATGGATTGGAGGGAGTATGAAACGCAGTTTAGATTGTATGAAACGTTTTTTTAAGTACATAAAAAGCATTCAGGACATAATAAGGAAGCAGGTAAGATGGTGGCAGATCATTGTGTTATACCTGATGCAGATTGCAGTCTTTCAGGTGATGCAGCATGTTACATTTCCTGTCATTGAGAAGAATCTTGGAACATTAAAAATCTTTGATATGACGAAGCAGGGGTATGGTCTTGCAGATGCTTATGAAATCATAGACCGAATGGGGACGGAAGGAATCCATATGTATCTGCATGTGCAGATGCCGCTGGACTTTCTGTATCCGGTGCTGATGGCAGTTGTGTATTGCCTAGTACTGGTTAAGACATCGACAAAGCCAAGATACAGCTATGTATTAGTTCCGGGATTTTTAGTACTGCTTGACTGGTCGGAAAACTTATGCATTATCAGGATGCTAGCGGAACGTGCATTTTCCACTGGCCTTGTTCGGTTTAGCAGTTTTTGTACTTGTGCAAAGGCCGTGGTGGGGGATTATATTCTGTACTTTGCAACGCTGTTTGGAATTGCGGTCTGCCTGCTTCGATGGGTGAATGACAGATTCAGCATATTTACACGTATTCATACGCTTTATAAAAAAGAAAAACAGAGCTAATAGGAAATTTATTTGCAACGATAAGAAAATATTTACAGGAAATGATTGACAATAGCTGCTACAAGGTGTAACATCTAATCATTAGATGGTGTTACACCTTGTAGCAGCTGTTTCGTTAAGAGGAAAGCTCTCTTAGCTGTCTATGCAAAGCAGCTTTATTCTTCGGGTACCATCGATTCAGAATAACCAGAAAAGTGGGGAAATAGTATGGAAAAGATATCGGATGCGGAATTTGAAGTCATGCAGGTCATATGGAAAGAGGGAAGGCCGATGACACCGGGTGAAGTGATGGAGCATGTTTCAAAAGAGAAGGAGTGGAAGTACAGTACACTGAAGACATTTTTGGCAAGATTGGTACAAAAAGGGCTGTTAGCCTGTGAGTCCGGCAGGGTGAATACGTATCGTGCCCTTGTATCGCAGAAGGAATACAAGCGATCGGAAACAAAAAAATTCTTAAACAGCATTCATAAGGGATCCTTGCGAAGCATGCTGGCATCTTTATGCAAGGATGATATTTCCGAACAAAAATTAGATGAACTAATGAAGGAGATTTCAGAAGCGGAGGAGAAGGAGGAGTAACGGTGAATCTGTTGGAGTATGTATTTCTAAGTATTCTTTTTATGTCGGCGGCCTTTCTTCTGGTATTTTTAGAGTTAAAGGCAGTTCAGAGACTGTTAAAAGGATGGGGAAGCAAACGATGGATGTTTTATTCTTATCTTATTGGATTGACGGTTTTACTAATCCCATTTTCATTTTCTTTTCATACTGGAAGCAGGGAATCATCGATAGCTGCTTTAGATGAAGCAAAAAGTGCACAAACGCAAGGAGAGAAAGGAAAGTCGGAGAGCGGCACTTGGTATGCAGAAGAAACAAGTGCTTACGGTACAGATAAGCAGGGAACAGAAGAGAATTTATTAGAAAACAATCCCACAGAACAGAGCAGTGTTGCAGATCAGACATTTGTGGAAAAAGTTGCAGGATCGATCGCTTTTCAGATAGCCGCCTGGATCTGGCTTGCGGGAATTGTGTTATTATGTGCATTCCGTATGTTCGTGCGGATCCAGTATACGCATAAGCTGCAAAAGAAAGATGGAGAAGAACCGATGGATGAAACGTGGCGAGTCCATTTGAACGAACTGCTATTCAGGGAAGCTTCCAAACTAGGATTTCGGAGAATTCCAAGAATTAAGATGAGCAAGGCAGTAAAGAGCCCGATGATTTTTGGTATCGTAAAGAGCACGATTTATCTGCCGGCGGACGAATGCGATGAAGAAGAACTGGCAGTCATATTAAAGCATGAGCTGATTCATTATAAACGTCATGATCTGTTATATAAAGAACTGGCGGCACTGGCGAAGATGCTGCACTGGTTCAATCCTCTTGTATGGAAGATGGAAAAGGAAATCGATGCGGCATGCGAGCTGTCCTGCGATGAAGCCGTAATTCGGAATATGAATCTTTCCGAACGGAAATTTTATTCCAAAACAATCTTAATGAGCATTTATAAAGAAAAGAATATGGGGAATTTGGCGATGGCAACCTTAAATAAAAATGATGGTCTCACGGAAATGAGAATTCATGAAATTCTTGGCTTTGATAAAAAGCAGCAGAAGACAATTGCAGTATTATGCCTTCTTTGCTTAACGATTGGAATTACGACAAGCAGTATTGTGACAGCTGCGATCATCAATGATAAAAATGATGCCAGCCTACAGGCAGCAGCAACGATTGATCAGCCGATTGAGGTGGCAGATGGAAATGGATTAGGATGGGAAAGTAAATCTTCGCAGGAGGAAGTACCGGTAGCAGAAGAACTTGGTGAATCCTTTGATGTTACACCTTATATGCAGCATCCAAAGAGCTATACAAAAGAGGAATTGGATAAAATCTTTACTGCCTATGTAAAGGAAACAAAGGACATCGGAGTGTTGTTTGTAATGGCACCTTATCTAAGTGAGGATGCAGTGGAGCAGATTGTCAGAGATTATGTGATACAGGTAAAAGACTATGCCATTCTAAGTGCTCTAAAAGGCTTGTTGTCCGAGGAGGAGCAGGCAAAGCTAGAGAATGAGATCGGAGACGAATTAGGAGAGATGGACTTTGACTGGAACGGGAATAATTGGTCGGGTTCAGAAACGACGGATTTTGACTGGGACGGGGAAGAATGGTACGATTCAGAAGCATTCCCGTATATGGATATGGGAAGCAATACATGGGGAGATATGTTTAAGGATACGATGGAATCCAGGATGTATGTTCAAACCGGTTCCCTCGATGATAATATGCTTGGCACGATAAATATTTCAGCTGATTATTTAAAGGGAACCGATATGCTTGCTTACCGGAAGCTAAGGAGTCAGCAGAATGTGAAGATTCACTATAATTTATCCGTTACGAGTGGAACGATAAGCCTTATTTATGAAGGCCCAAACGGAATTCGCACCGTGATCGCCGACAAGACAGAGGAAGGCGACCTCTCCCTTGGCATGCTTAACGGCCAATCCAGCCTCTATCTGGAAGGAACCGACGCCCAATTCAAGCTTACCCTGACTATTGAGGCAGATTAGGGGAACGGCAAAGGGAGGCCAGGCGGGGACATGGGGCGATGGGAGTCCAATGTTCGGACGCACGAGCGGACAAAAGGGTACGGTGTTCTTCGGCTATCAGACAGGAAAACGCTGTCTGCTATTCAAAGAACACCGTACCCTTTTGTTCGTCGTGAGCCGGACATTCGGACTCCCATCGCCCCATGTCCCCGCCTGGCCTCCCTTTGCCATTACAATGCGTTTCAAAAGCAGAAACGCATTGTGTGCGACGGAAGAATGGGAAGATGGCAGGGGAGGGATGGTGGGGACGGGAGGCCGTAACTGCATCCCCACGCTTACTTCTTCGATTTCTTCTTAAAATTGACAACAGATTGGAAATAGTTTATAAAGGAGAAAAGGAGAGTGGTGAGATGAGAGTGTTGGTTGTGGAAGATGATGTGGCTTTGAATGCAGGGCTTAAGTTCGATCTGGAGGCGGAAGGATATGAGGTGTCAGGAGTGTATCAGGCGAAGGAAGCTTTGGAAATGATAAAAAAGGAAGACGTAGGTTTGGTTATTTTAGATGTGAATCTTCCGGATGAAAACGGATTTAGTCTCTGCCGTAAGATTCGTGACCAAAAGCAGGTTCCAGTCATCTTTCTTACAGCATGTGATTTAGAGGCAGACCAGATGGCAGGATTCGATGAGGGAGCCGACGATTATATCACAAAACCATTCAGCATGCCGGTCCTTCGAAAGCGTGTGAAAGCGGTATTAAGGCGCTATGAAAAGGAAAAAGAGCATGTATACGATGACGGATTCCTGGTGATTGATTTTCAGAAGATGGCAGCAAGACAGAATGGGGAGAGCCTTCCTCTTACGAAGACCGAATACCGTTTGCTAAAAGTGCTTGCGGCAAATGCCGGAAATGTGATGACAAGGGAGCTTTTATTGGCAAAGCTTTGGGATAATGAAGGAAATTTCGTGGACGAGCATGCGCTGACCGTGAATATCAATCGTCTTCGGAACAAGTTAGAAGACAGCACCCACAAATACATTAAAACGGTATATGGAATGGGGTATGTATGGGCAGGTGAACGATTTGAATAGTGAGATGACATGGATCGTGACGGGAACTATAATCGGAATCCTGATTGGACTGAGCGTTATGAGATGGTATGATAACCGGAGAGTTAATCGGTTTACAGCGAGTCTAAGCAATACACTCGATCGGATGGTAGCACAGGAAGAGATTACATTTTCCATCTGTCATGAGATGATGGAGGATAAGCTAAATCTGAAGCTTAAGAGGTTGTATGAGATCCTGATGGATAAGACCAAGAAATCCGAGCAGGAAAAAGAGAATCTTAAGGGGCTGGTTGCGGATATTACCCATCAGGTGCGCACGCCCATCGCCAATATTAAGATGTATCATTCGATTATGATGGAGCGGGAGCTTGAGAAAGAGAAACAGAAGGAGTTTTTAGCGCTTACGGATGCGCAGATTGGAAAACTGGAATTTTTCCTAGATGCTTTAGTAAAGATGTCTCGGCTTGAAAGCGGGGCCATTACGCTGCAGTTAAAGAAACAGGAAGTAAAGCCAGCGCTTGCCCAGGCACTAAGCGGGATTGTGTTAAAGGCAGAGCAAAAAAAGATGACAGTGAGTGTGGAATGTGATTCTTTCCTGACTGCTGTTTTTGATAAGAAATGGACAGCCGAGGCGCTATTTAATGTACTGGATAATGCAGTGAAATATGCAAAGGAAGGCGGAACGATATGGGTTGGCGCAAGGAAAGAAGAGTTTTATACGGTAATCAG
>SVEB01000106.1 GCA_015057635.1 Lachnospiraceae bacterium
AACACTATCTTATGAGGAACGTATCACAATACATAAAATCTATAGTTGGAAAACGTTCCGTGATTATCAACATAACTGTTGTACTTTCGTGAAATGGTGTAAGGATAACTACAATTGCAGAACTCTAGAGGAATGCAGACCTTATGCCAACGAGTGGCTTGCTTCTTACTCAAACTATTCAGCCTATACACAAAAGGCATATGCATGTGCAATAGCAAAACTATTTGGCTGTACATTGATGGATTTAGCCCCTACCCCAATACGACATCGTGCAGATATTACTCGTAGTCGCAAAGCAGCACAACGTGATAAAAACTTCAATGCTGAAAATCACAAGGAATTCATTGAGTTTTGCAAAGGAACTGGACTTAGAAAATCAGAATTGGAGTGCCTTCGTGGAGACCAATTACTCTATAAAAATGGTCAATACTATATTGCAGTTACTCGTGGTTCAAAAGGTGGACGATACCGCGAAGCACCTATCATTTCAAATGTTGAGGACATTGCTACTCGTATCAGAAATGCTGGAGACAGTAAAGTGTGGGACTACGTCCCAGACCTTGATGTTCATTCTCTTCGAAGTGAGTATTGCTGTGAAATCTATAAAAGACATGCCCGCCCCCTAGAAGCTATACCAAAGAAAGAACGCTATATCTGTAGAGGCGACCTAAAAGGAGTTATCTATGATAAAAAGGCCATGTTGATTGCTAGTCAATGTCTCGGTCACAATCGAATCAGTGTAATAGCAGGTCATTACTTAAGATAACTGCTATTTTTCTAAATCAGTCACGAAAGTGGCTGATTTTTTTCGAAATCTATCATATTGCTTTCAAGGCACAATAAACAAATGATGAAACAAACAGAGGTGCCGGTGAAAGTGAGGCATTTCCCGTGAAAAAAGATAAAAATCAATATCAGAAAATTTTACATGAATACATTACCTATGGTAATATCAACTCAGATGTGTTGGAACAACTAGAAAACGAAATGTACAAAAATAAAGTCTTAGAAAAACATCAGTATAAAATTACAGCACCATCCAAAGAAGGTGGGCGCTTTATGACTTATCTCTTTGACACAAAGAAAAATCAACGCCAAAAAGTCACTGCATATACAGAGCAAGCACTATTAAAAAAGCTATATGAATTTTACTTTCCAACTCAAAAAGAGACTTTGGAGACCTTATATCCTCAATGGGTTGAGAAGCGTAAGAGCATGAAACTCAGTGACCGTACCATTCATCGTAATGGCAATGATTGGGAGAAGTATTACCGTAACAAAAAGATTGTAACCAAAGCCATTGACCACATTACAACCGAAGATATTGAATCCTTCTTCTATGAATGTATCCGTGAATATGGTCTTACTAAAAAAGCTCTCAATAACATGAAGCTCATCTTCAAAGAATTGATGAAACTTGCTAAAAAGAAAGGACTGATTCTAGTAAATCCATTCGATGATATCGAGCTAAACTTAAATGGATGTGAACCTGAGAATAATCCCAAAGATATTAGTCGTGTCTACTTGCCTGAGGAAAAAGAAAAGCTTTTTGAATATTTAATGAAAAGGATTCAACAACATCCAGAAGAAACTGATGCTTATGCAATATTCCTGCTCTTTAAGCTAGGTCTTCGAATCGGTGAAGTTGCAGCGTTGAAATGGTGTGATGTTGATTGGAGTAGACGTGAGATACATATTCGAAGAATGGAAGGACTCGAAGACGATGGAACAGGTAAGCTTCGTCCTGTGATCTTGGAATATACGAAAAAGAAAAGTCCTTATGGGAATCGTTTTCTTCCACTCAGTGATTATGAAATAGCTTTATTAGAAAAAGTAAAAGCAATCAATGAAGAATTCGGATATTCTGATAATGATTTTATCTTCTGCGATATCAATGGACGAACTAAGATTCGTGAGATTGATAACTGTATCCGCACACAATGCGTATGTGCCAATATTCCAGTAAAGTCTGCTCATGATATTCGAAGAACGGTTGCCTCTGAGATGTATAATCAAGGACTATCCCTTGAAATCATTCGACAGTATCTAGGACATAGCAATATCCAGACCACAAGAGGCTACATCCTCAATAATCGTAGTAAGCAGGAAACCAATGAACTCATAGTAAATGCCCTGTCCAGCATGAACGGAATGCAGGTACTCATGCGTACTCAAACTGTAAACAACGCAAAAACCCCAGAACCCTTGATATAATCAAGTTTTCTGAGGTCATATTAGAAGCACGAGACGGGATTCGAACCCGCGACCCTCGCCTTGGCAAGGCGATACTCCACCACTGAGCCACTCGTGCATATTTATTTGTTTCACATCGGTGATGCGAGAATTATTATATGATAGAAAAAGACATTTGTCAACTACTTTTTTATATTTTTTTATTTGTTTATTTAATCGCCACATTTCTTCTGGTTTTAATACGATTTAAAAGAAGAGGAGGAATCCGATTTATATGGATTCCCCCTTTTCTTTTATAACCGGAAGTGATTTCAAGTCACTTCCTCTATGCTGCTATTTCTTCTACTGCGCTCTCTGCTGCAACGATAGAATTGCATCCACCGTCATATCAATCTGATCTTCTCTTGATATAGAAGGAGTTCCATCCCCCTTCTGTTTTCCATAATAGCCGAAGTAAGAATGACATCCGCCTCCAATCACAACGGTCCTCGCATCATCCGGCAGATTGCTTTCATTCTTAGCTAACTTCTCATAATTTAATACCTTATCTTCAGAGCCGTAGATCGTAAGTACCTGCAATCCGCTCTGACTGATATCGGCTGTTGAATATGCTGCTAACAAAATCAGTCCGTCATACTCCTCTGTATGCTTAGAAACATAGGTAGCAGCCATAGCCCCTCCTAAAGAATGTCCCCCGATATACCAGTTTGTGATCTCTTCAAACTGTTTTTGAATACCATCCGCGGCATTCTGATCTAATACGGCAAGGTTAAACGGCATCTCAACTAATACGGACAGGATACCCTCTTTGGCTAGCTCACCCAATAACGGTGCATACGCTGTATATTCTACCTTGCCTCCCGGATAGAAAATAAATCCGGCTTGAATCTCTCCTTCCGGCTTAAATACCATATTGCCGTCTGCCAAAACAGAAACCGATACTTCATTATCTTCATCCAAGTATGCCTGTACTTCATCCATAGCATGATAATAATCATTTGCATAAGCGGCTGCGCCGCCAATCATTCCGATTAAGACTACTACGATTATACTAAGCGTAATCCATAGTTTTTTGTGTTTTTTCATCTGTCATCACCTTTTTGTATTCCATTGTTACTTTTTATCTTACACCATTTTTAAGAAGTCTTCCACTGTCATTTCTTTGGAATCCGTCTGGTCACGCTCTCTTACTGCCACAGTATGGTTTTCTTCCTCTTTTGCACCGACTACGAACATATATGGAACTTTCTGCATCTGTGCACCTCTGATCTTATAACCGATCTTCTCATCCCTGATATCTACTTCGGCTCTTACTCCTTTACTCTTTAACTCTGCTTCCACTTCTTTTGCATAGCCTGTGAACTTATCGGAAATCGGAAGGATCTTTACCTGTACCGGAGATAGCCAGAATGGGAACTTGCCGGCATAATGCTCGATCAGAATTCCGATAAAACGCTCGATGGAGCCAAAGATAACCCGGTGGATCATAATCGGACGGTGTGCCTTTCCGTCTGCTCCGATATATTCGGCTTCAAAACGAAGCGGAAGCTGGAAGTCTAACTGGATCGTTCCACACTGCCATGTCCTGCCTATAGAATCTTGTAAATGAAAATCGATCTTCGGTCCGTAAAAAGCGCCATCTCCTTCATTGATCACATAATCTAAGTTCATTTCTTTTAACGCTTCCTCAAGAGCATTCGTAGCAGCTTCCCAGTCCTCATCGCTTCCGATGGAATCCTCAGGACGAGTGGAGAGTTCCACATGATACGTAAAGCCAAACTTCTTATATACTTCATCGATCAGCCTTACCACACCTTTGATCTCCTCTGTCATCTGAGATTCCATCATAAAGATATGGGCATCATCCTGCGTAAAGCATCTGACACGCATCAGTCCATGAAGGGTGCCGGACTTCTCATGACGGTGTACCAGCCCTAATTCCCCAATTCGAAGCGGCAGCTCTTTATAGGAATGCATCTGGGATTTATACACTAACATGCCGCCCGGGCAGTTCATCGGCTTAATCGCAAAATCCTCATCATCAATGACGGTTGTATACATATTCTGACGGTAATGATCCCAGTGTCCGCTTGTCTCCCAAAGCTTTCTTGTTAAGATCATCGGAGTGGAGATTTCCAAATAGTTTTCTCTCTGATGCAGCTTTCTCCAGTAATCGATCAGCAGGTTCTTTAGCACCATGCCGTTTGGAAGGAAGAATGGGAATCCTGCCCCTTCATCCATAACTGCAAAGATCCCAAGCTCTTTGCCCAGCTTTCTGTGATCTCTTGCCTCTGCCTCTTTTAACATCGCAAGATGTGCCTCTAAGGCATCCTCTGTCTCAAATGCCGTGCCATAGATTCTTGTTAACATCTTATTCTTCTCATCCCCATGCCAGTAAGCCCCTGCTACGGACATAAGTTTCACTGCCTTGATTCTGCCTGTGCTCTCCACATGCGGTCCGGCACATAAATCCACATATTCTCCCTGGTCATAGAAGGAGATCTCTTCTCTTTCCGGCAGAGCTTCAATCAGTTCCACCTTATATGGCTCATTGCGTTCCTGCATCTTTTTAATTGCTTCTTTTTTCGGAAGAGTATAACGTACTAACTTCTCATCTTCCTTTATGATATGCTTCATTTCCCGTTCCACGCCTGCCAAATCATTTTCTGTAAATGGTTTCGCGAACTCAAAATCATAATAAAATCCATCTTTGATGGAAGGCCCAATGGCAAGCTTTGTATCCGGATACAGCCGTTTAATTGCCTGCGCTAAGATATGAGATGCTGTATGACGGTAGGCTGCTCTTCCTTCCTCCTCTTCAAATGTCAGGATTTCTAACTTGCAGTCTTTTGAAATATTAGTCCGGATATCGCATACTTCCTGATCCACCTTGCAGGCATATGCCTTCTTTGCGAGATTCTTACTGATCTCCCTTGCAATCTCCAGTGCTGACAGTTCCTTGTCATACTCTCTTACTGTTCCGTCTTTTAATTCGATTTTCATAATCCGTCTCTCCTTTTCCTGTTGATCTGCCCATTCAGGCGAAATCTTGTCGTCCGGCTAAGACCAGGCGCTTCATCGATTAAAACGTACTCCTTACACGAATAAATATAAGAAATTTTCTGAGAACGCATCCATCGGAGAGCTTTTTAATTCATAAGGAAGTTCAAACAATATTCCTGGGAATTAAAAAAGCACCCCTATATACGACCTATGTCATACATAAGGGTGCATCATCTGCACGGTTCCACCTTATTCTTTCCCTTCAGATTCTAATAAATCCTAGTCTTTAACGTAGACATACGGTAATGCTTACTAACGCTTCGGCACTACAGCTCCAGAACGGTTTTCCAATCCGCTTTCCATAAAAGGCTTCCACCAACTGCCTTTCTCTCTGTATGTTCCACAGATTGTACTTCTTTCCTTCCCTGCATTTCTTATATTGTCTTCACTCTATCACTTTAGTCTTGATCCGTCAAGGCATTATTCCCAATAAACCCCAACTCTTTTTTTGTGCTGTCTCTTCTTTCTGTTCTGGCTCATGTAATTGCTTAGCTCTTGCATGCGGATTATATTTTGCCGGACATTTAATCGTATAGACAAGAGCATCCGCCTCCTCTTTCGTTAGTTTTTCGGGCGTACAGCTATAATAATGCATTGCTGCATCCCGTATGCCATAGCAGCCTTCTCCAAAATATATCACATTGCAGTACAGCTCTAAAATCTCCTCCTTTGTATACATGACTTCTAACTGCACCGCCATAAATAGTTCCGCTACCTTTCGTTCCATCCTTTTTTCAAAGTCAAAATAAAGATTCTTCGATAATTGCTGCGTAATCGTACTTCCGCCCTGTATATAGGCACCCGCTTTTATATTGTAGCAGGTCGCCCGTGCGATCGCGATTGGGTCGAACCCTAAATGATAGTAAAATCGATGATCCTCTGTCTCAATGATCATTTCCTTGAAATCATCGGATATTTGATCTAAAGGAATATAGGACTCTCTCCCTTGAATCTCCTCTACTACATCTTCAATCGGTTTTTCCTCAATCGCTTCCCGATACATATGATATCCTGTTGCAAGGACTGGAGCCGTTATTAAGCCGATTGCAAGCGCTCCCGCTAATACAATGCCAAGCAGTGCTCTTCGTATCAGACGATATTTCATAATAGTCACCTGCCTCTATCTGGATTCCGGCTTTTTCTATCCGGGCCTTTCTTTCAGGTTCTATTATAAAAGAAAGAGAGAGGGTGAGCCATTGATGTATCTTACAGCAATCGTACATTTTTGTAAGGTTAGGCTTCCTCTCTCTTAAATAACCTATATGCGGTTTTATTTTACCTGAGTCTGAAACTGTTTTTTGATTTCTTCCATGCTGTTCTGATTTAAGATCAGGTTCTCACCAAGAGGATTGATCACAACTCCGTCCTTCTTAGCAAGGGTGATTGCATCCATAATGCTTACGATCATGCCGTTCCATTCCTTCTTATCATACGCTTTCTGGAACTCCGTCCAGTCTGTGAATAACGGTACAAAGGAGGCCTGCTCGGTATTTACTAACTTGGCAAATAGAATCGTACCTCTCTCCTTCATAACCACCTTGTTCTCTGCAATCTTTTCAGCCTTTCCTTCCTGCTTCATCGGAATCAGATATTTAGCCTTGCAGATTTCTTCGATCATCTTATTTTCCTTTTGCTGCACCTGTTCCTTTCTCTGTGGGTAATTCACGCGCCACTTCATTTCCTCAAAGAAATTGATGATGGCGTAGCGAAGGGGTGGATTGGTGACTGGTACCGAGATTTTTGGAAGGTGGCTGTAATCTGGCGGCGGAAGAATCTCTTCTCTCTTGATTTCCATCTTATACTTGCCATTATCCAGTAGCAGCTTCTCCATGCCAAGATAATATAGCCATCCGAAGATCGGCATTCCCTGTGGCTGGTTGCTTGTATCCTTCTTTACTTCCTTCACCTCTAACGGACGATAGTTTTTCTTCTCATAATATTCCGCCGCTTCCTCGGCATATTCTTTCTTCGAATAGAGATCCACATAGCCCATATTGATAAATGGGAAATGAGTTGCCTTATCGAATGTCATATAAAGTGTCTCTGCATTCTTAACCTTTTCAATTAAGTTATCGTACAACACTTTCTCATTCTGCTCAAAATCTGCCTGCGGGAACTTTTCGCGGAAATGTCTTAAACTTATGATCAAAAAGATCACTTCCTGAATGTTCAGATCCTCAAGCTTCTCCTTCTTGATTTCCTTTTCAAAGATAATTGGTCCGATTTCATTCTTTCGCTCTAATGTAATCGGAATGGATGGTTCTTTCTGTGGTTCTGTTTTTCTCGGCTCCCATGACTCTGTATTCTGGCCAGAGCTTGCGTCCTGATTTACTTTTTTATGTAGAGCCTCTGCGGTGACGCTTATTTCCTGTTCTCCCGCATGACGGTGTTCCTCTTCATTTGACTTCTCTTCGTTTGCCCCTTCTGCATTCTTTTCCTCTTCTGCCTGATCTATCTGCTCTGCCCCTACTTCTTCTTTTTCTTCTTCTTTTTCTACTTCTTTTTCTACTTCTCTGCTATCTTCTTTGCTGATTTCTTTTCGGTTTTCTTCCGTCTCTGCTCGTCTTCTCTCTTGTGCTTCCCTCTCCATTGCGGATGTATCTGCTGCACTGGATTGATCTGCATTCTCTCTCTTTAATTCTGTTACATTTACAGCCTCTTTATGTCCTTCTGTCTTCTTTCCTTTTTTAAAACGATCAAACAGCCCCATTCCGTTCTCCTCCTGTCATGAACTTGTAATAGTATTTTCCCTTATTGTAACATCTTTTGTATCTTTTTACCATAATTATCTATAATATGACTTGAACCTAATCCTGTTTTTCTTAAAATGTAATATTCAAAAAATCACACTACTCGCTCCAAATCTCCCACATCACCTTTATCCTATCCTTATATAAAAAGCCGGGAATAAGAAAGATGACCTAATTGCTGTACCTAGATTATCTATCTTATTCCCGGCTTTTTTATTATACTTTTTATTATCGCTAGTCAATTACACGGACTGCTGTGATAACAGGCTGATCTTCCTTATAAACAGTCCCGTTATTATCCTGAACAATCGCATCCTCACAGATCCGATCCACGATATCCATACCGTCTGTCACATAGCCGAACACCGCATACTTTCCGTCTAAGGGTGCCTGGTCCTCCTGAACGATAAAGAACTGAGAACTTGCACTGTCCGGTATCCTTGTTCTTGCCATGGAAATCGCTCCTCTTGTATGGGTAAGCGGATTCTCTACCCCATTTTCAGAAAACTCGCCCTTAATCGTCTGTTCGGATCCTCCGGTCCCATCCCCCATTGGGTCTCCACCCTGAATCATAAACCCGCTTATAATGCGGTGAAAAGTAAGCCCGTCATAGAATCCATCCTTTGCAAGGGTGATAAAGTTTGTAACGCTGATCGGTGCATGATCCGCATCTAATTCCACGGAAATGGTTCCGTAATCCTGCACTTCAATCTCCACATGATGAAGTCCGCTCATAAGCGTTTCCGGTGAGAACATTCCAGTCCCTTCCTCACTTCCATCTGTCTGTGTTTTCGTTCCACATCCAACAAGCAGCATTCCTGCCATCATAACCGCCATACATAGATAGATAAGTTTTTTCATTGCCTTCATCCTTTCGTTTTTCTTCTTACTGTATCTGACGCATCCTTTCAAGACGCGATAAAAGTTCATTTACCTTAGCAAGCTTTTCTGGTTCTACAATCTCTTCTCCGGAAGAATAGAAGGTCACCATTGGCTCTTGCATCTCCAGGGCATCATTCTCTTCTAACTTGCGGATCAGCTGATGGATGGTTCCTTCATTTCCATCCACAAAATGAACGGTTTCCGGAAGCACCTTGCGGAAACTGTTCTTAAAGTAATTGAAATGCGTACATCCTAATACAAGAGAGGAATACTCTTCGGCATTAAAATCCTGAAATACTTCTTTGAGATATTCGGTCACTTCCTCAGAATCGAATATTCCCTGTTCCGCAAATCGTACCAGCTTTGGAAGCGGAATCAGATCAACTAAATGTTGCTTATCCACCTTCTCGATCAGATATTTCATCTTGTCCCCTTTTACGGTTACCGGTGTAGCTGTAACAAATACGCGCTTGTCTCCATACAGATCAATTGCTTTTTTTACAGCCGGCTCCATGCCGATGATCGGGATGGAATATTTCTTTCGAATCTCATTGATTGCCACGCTGGTCGCTGTATTACATGCTACAACAATGGCCTTTACATCTTGCTTTATCATAAAAGAAACAATCTCATCCACATAGCCCATGATCTGTTCCTTTGTCTTTTCTCCATATGGCACATGCTTCTGATCTGCATAAAATATAAACTGTTCATTCGGAAGCGCCTTCAGCGCATATTCTAACACTGACAGACCGCCAATTCCAGAATCAAAAACTCCTATCTTCATCTGTCTAGCTCCTGCATATTATTCATCTTATTCGCTTGTATTCCGTTCAAGCCAGACTTCATTATAACACAGAAAGCATATATCTTCCATCCTATTCAAAAGATATTCTGGATGGAAGATATTACATCAAAAACAATATATAAAACATAAAAGACATTCGATATAAAAAATATGTCCAAATAAAAATCTCATTAAAGCGTCCCAACCTTCTTAACATCTGCTTTATCACATCTGCACGGATATCAACACCTACAACGCCGACGACCGTTCCGCTTTCAGCAAAAATCGGTGCATAGCCGCTGATATAGATTCCCCATTCATCCTGATTAAAATCATCATCCGCTACGGCTGTTCCTACAAATACTGTTTCAATCTTATCAAAACTTTTTTCATCCACAAAAAGCAGGTGCCATCTTGACCACCTGCTTTTTGTGAATGCCTAAATCAATATATATTTTAAAATAAATAATAGTGCCAGAATATACATCAGTATACTGATCTTCTTCTGCTTTGCCTTCCCGGTCACAAGATTGATCACAACATAGGAGATCACACCCATTGCGATGCCTTCTGAAATGCTATACATAAATGCCATTGCAAGAATCGTGACAAATGCCGGAATAGCTTCCGAATAATCATTAAAATCAATATGTACCACAGAACATAACATAAAGAATCCGACCAATACAAGCGCCGGTGCAGTGGCGAAGGACGGAATTGCCAAAAAGATTGGAGACAGGAATAAGGATATTAAAAATAAAAGTGCAGTCGTAATGCCGGTAAGCCCTGTCCGTCCGCCTTCCGATACACCGGATGCGCTTTCCACATATGTGGTTGTGGTGGATGTGCCAAGAACAGCACCTGCTGATGTTGCAACGGCATCTGCAAGCAGAGCGCCTTTGATATGTTTTAACTTCCCTTTTTCATCTAACATTCCGGCCTTTGAGGAAACGCCAATTAACGTTCCGAGCGTATCAAACATATCCACAAATAAAAATGCGAATACAACAATCAAGAATTTGCCCGTGAACAATTCCGAAAAGTCCATTTTTCCAAAGGTCGGTGCAATAGACGGAATCCTAAGTCCATTTGAAAAATCCGGGAACAGGCTGTAATATCCGGCTGCTGCATCCGGCTTGTACAGATGCGTTGCCTGACAGATCATACCGAGCACCCAGGTGATTAAAATACCCCATAATATATTTCCCTTTACTTTCTTAATCACAAGCACTGCCGTAATCAAAATACCGATCAGTGCTAACAAAACCGTAATGCCTTCGGTATTAAATGTACCGGCTTCCCTGGAATTCTTAAATGAGAACACAGTCACTAAGGTTGAGCTATCCACTACGATATGCGCATTCTGCAGCCCGATAAAAGTAATAAATAAGCCGATGCCTACTGCAACCCCATGCTTTAATGTCATCGGTATCGCATTGAATACGGCTTCCCTTACTTTCGTGAGAGATAACAGGATAAAGATAATGCCTTCCACAAATACCGCTGCCAATGCCATCTTCCAGGAGTATCCCATCCCTCCTACTACCGTATAAGCAAAGTAAGCATTTAACCCCATCCCCGGCGCTAGCGCAAATGGATAGTTTGCAAAGAGCGCCATGCATAGCGTGCCGACACAGGCCGCTAACGCTGTTGCCGTAAAGATTGCCCCGGAGTCCATCCCCGTTGCTCCTAAGATTGTCGGATTAACTGCCAGAATATAAGCCATCGTCATAAATGTTGTAATACCAGCAATCACTTCCGTCTTTACATCTGTGTGATTCTCTTTCAGGTGAAATAATCTGTCTGCCTTCATAACAAATCCTCCCTTTTTGGTAATCTTGTAAATCGAAATAACCAGCTGCTAATACTTAAAAACATATCTATATTGTATGCGAGGGCATGACCAATAAAGACCGGAAAAACAAACAAAACTACCTCGTCTCATGCCGCGCCCCTTCATCCTTGATGGCCGCCGGTCCTGATCCTGGTAGTTATTCTCTGTTCTATATTTCATGCCGCCTTTATCTTACTCTTTTTCCTGTTTTATTACATATTATTTTTCGCTTTTATCCCCCGCAGGGCGGATTCCCCGAATCTCGCCCGTCGTCCTCCCCGTTCATCCGTCTGTGCACGATGCGTTTTGGCACAAAACGCATCGTAAGGTCGAGAAATGGCCGTGGCATCCCGGATGGGGAGGGGCTAGATTTTTTCGGATGTACGGCATCAAGGCGGACAAAAGGGAGGATTGGTCTTCGAATAGCAGACAGTGTTTTCCTGTCTGATAGTCGAAGACGAATCCTCCCTTTTGTCCGAGCTTGTGACGAACATCGAAAAATATCTAGCCTCTCCCCATCCGGGATGCCACGGCCATTTCTCGACCTTCTCCCAATCTCCAAAACGCTACCTAGCAGTGTCCTTTTCCGTCGAGGGAGCAGGCCTGCACAGGTGGCTCTACTGGAGTCAGGTCAACGTCTACGTAGTTTTCGATTTCGAACGTTTTAGTTCCGTCCTCTAAGATAAAGAATGGAATTCCGATTCTTCCGCCTTCCTTCACCTCATCAAACATCGCTTCCTTATCGCGGTATGCTAAAAATTCCTTCATCACCGCAGTAGTTTCTGTAATATTACGATAATCTAATTCCACATCAGCACGTTTCATCAGCTGTTCCTTTGCAATCACGCAATCCGGACAGATTGGTGCACCATACATAGTAATCTTCATATAATATCATCCTTTCTATCTAATACCGTAACACTAACAAAAATCTTATAAAAATGCAATACATAACGATGATAAGGTGATATGTAATATACATAAGGTGACATAGCATAAAAAGGCACATTTCCAAACGGAATGTGCCTTTTTTCTATTCCTTTATTTTTTGATACTGCTTCCCTCACATACAACATCCATGATCCCGTTTACATATGCCGTCACTTCTTCATTTAACAGATAGGATTCATGTGAAATCCCTTCAAATATACGAACTATCGCATCCGCATAGCATTCTCCCAGCTTTCTTTGAAGTCCTGCTGTAAGCGTCTTATCCGAATCCGATCCGATTATGTATGTCTTACACTGTGTATGTTTTGCATACTCCTTCACATCCATGTTATTGGAAATGAATACTTTTGCAGGTCCCCAAAAAATCGGAATAATCTTATTATATAGATCCGATACGTCCCGATATCCTGCTAACAAAATCAGCGCATCACATTTCTTTGCACTCCCTAAATAAGCCGCCATTCCGACACCATAGCTATGTCCCATCACCATGATTTTTCGTCCCGGATAACGATTTGCTGCCCATTCATACATTTCCTCTGCTGTCTTCTTCATCGTGGCAAGATTCATCTTCCCCTTGCTTTTCTGGCTTCCATAATAATCAGCTGCAAGAAAAGGACAGTCAAATGATCCTGCATACTTTGCAACTGCATTATAGGCAATATCATTCGATCCTCCAAAGAATAAAATCACCTGTTCGGATTCTTTCTCTAAGGAATATCCATATCCGGTCAGATTCTTATTAAAAGAAATGGAAACCGGTATATAGGAAGCATCCTTTATCTGCTTTGCTCCCTTATAAAAAGAATAGCTGATTGTCTGCATAACAAAATTGCACCCAAATCCAATGATTAAGATCCACATCACAATCTTTAGTATCAACCTGCACTGTTCCATCTTAAAGCTTCCTCTCATTTTCAATCTCCCGACTGCTTAAGTTCAAAACGAATCTAATCTAAATTTTCATGTAACTATTTTTGCTTCTTTGCATTCTGATATGTAACATAGCAATGTCCGATTCCAAAAATCACAGCACTGATTATTAACAGGATATGTCGCATCATTATCCCACTTAATAAAAAGATGCCGGTTGGCAGGATTGCCAGTGCCATGCTGACCCATAACCGCTGTTTTCTAAAATAAAGAATCCACATGACCCAATACACCAGCAGCAGCACAGCATTTCCAATAAAATAACCCATCCATGTCCCAACTCCTGAGAATCCAAATTCCGCAATCCCAATATTAAATATCATAAGAAACATGCTCATATATCGTCCAACCTGTTCGAGCACACAGAATGTCTTATTGGTACAGGCATTCTTGGCTCCTCGAAACTTTATAGCATAAAATAAATTAGGCGCTAATAATAAAACCATAAAAATCAGCCCCGTCAGATTAAACCAGCCTGTATCCACTTCTCCTGCAAGAAAGACTGATGTAGGGCCGTCCGCGCCTCCAATGATTGTCACATCCACTTTAACTTACCTCCGCTAATAAAACTGTTTTGCTTATCTGACCATGATAACATACTTTCTTTATTTTTCCAATCCTATTAGAATTTTGTACTGCCTTCCTTCTTTCTGCCTGTACCTTATTGTGTTCTGAAAAAGAGTATAAAGGAATGAAACAAGCTTCTTAATACTAAAAAGCCGGTTTATTCTTTATGATGCAGACTGTACTGTATCATAAAGAATAAACCGGCCTCTATTTTATAAGGGGGCGTTAATAATCCTATAAATTCTTACTGTTTTTGATTTCTTTCTTTATCCTACATTAAGAATAAAGTATAAAGTCCTCCTGCTACCGAAATTGTAACAAGGATCTTGCTAAGCATTGACTGCTTCTTTGTTACAAATCTTACACCAGTACCGGCAACCGCTACAAATCCGATTACCCAGTGCATAACCTGCTGTACGACAAAGTTGGTTGGTTCTGCATTTGCGCCTAAATAAGCAATCAGAAGGCTGTATGCAGTCATAAGAACCAAAATCACATCTGATGTGTTACTGTTTTTGACCTTAAATAATAATACTGTACTAATAATCCCAAGTACGATCATCACTACAAATAATACGAATAATAAACCTAATGCCATATATTTATCCTCCTTTAGATGCCCTGTCAGGCACCATGTATCTTTTCTTGACTATGCACATATCTTATCAGCCAAATCTGTCTTTTTTCCTGGGTAAATTCTAAAGAATTCTGTATATGATAAACTGCCTTGCCAGTCTCCGGTCAGATTCTCCTATTCACTCCCGTTTTGCCGGCATTCTATCCGTTTCCTCTATCCATTCTTCTATCCGCAATCAATCTCCATGCGATTTTTCTATCTATAATCATCCTCTAATGATTCTGTTCGACTGGAATACGAATGGTCAGCGAAAAGATATCGTCTTCATTCGAAATAAGGACGATACCACCAATCTCCCCTATCATTCTTTCCACTCCCTTTAGACCCAGAAGATGACTTTCCACGTTCTTTCTCTGATATTCCCCAATCACCACATTCTCCTGCACGATCACCAGATGCTCATTCTCAATCTCAGCCTGTATTGTAATTGGATGAATCGGGTCGGCATACTTTTCGATATTAGATATCAGATTATCAAAAATCCTGGACATATTCTCCCGATTGATTTGAAGCGAAAATGACTCCTTCGGCGTCTTTAAAATATCCACCACAAAACCCGATTCCTCTAAAAAGTCTTTCGCATCAAAAAATACTTGATTTAAGAATTGTCTGCCATCCACTTTCTCCAGAACTTTTTTCTCTTCGATATCCTTTAAACAATTTTCAAACAGGCTGTCCGTCATCTCCTTAATTCGGTACGCCTTTTCATACGCTTTTTCGGCATACATCTGAAGCTGTTCCTGACTGGCATACTGTTCATCCCTAATAAACTGCAGATAACTCATGACTGCCGTTAACGGAGTCCGAATATCATGAGACAGGGATGCTACCGTCTGAAACCTTTCCTTCTTCATCTGCTCGGAAACCTGGAATTCTTCCTGCATCGTCTGTGCAAGCGAATTAATTCTTTCTGCTAAGTCTGTAAGTTCATCCTCCCCGATCAATTCAATCCGTTTTGTAAGGTTCCCTGACTCCATCTCTTCTACCGCTTTGCTGATCTCAATCATATAGGAAAACTTCTGCTGTAATAATAAAATCAAAGTAAAAAAGGCGATCACGACGCCGGCCGCTATAATGGCCACACCAATCCAATATTCGGTCTCCGTACTGACACCGCCCCCCTGCTGCCCGATATAATTTAAGGTAATTACTTCTGCTGCCCATCGAAAGAATAGAATAATTGCAACCCCACACAGGATAGCGAATGCGAAATATTCAAAAAGGATGAGCAACAGCTTTGATGGCTTCTCTTTTTTAATCCACATAATATCCCTTTCCCCAAGCGGTCTTAAGATATTCCGGATTTCTTGGATTCACCTCAATCTTTCTGCGCAGATTTTTAATATGCACCATGATCGCATTATCCGAAGTGCCCATATAAGAATCCTTCCATATGGAATTATAGATATTCTCCATTGAGAAAATCTTCTTCGCATTCTTAGCTAAAAGCTCTAAAATCTCATACTCCGTTGATGTTAACAGGATGACCTCGCCATTCTTTCTTACCGTTTTGGTATCCGTATTCAGTTCCAGATCATGAATATATAATTTATCTCTCTCGGAATTCTTAGCATAACCTCCATACTGGGAGCATCTGCGGATCAGTGCCTTCACTCTTAATAGAAGTTCCGCATTGGAAAATGGCTTCGATATATAGTCATCCCCGCCTGCCGAAAATCCCATCGTCTTATCTGATTCCTGGGTTCTCGCTGTCAAAAATAAAATCGGTGCGAATGTTTTCTTTCGGATCTCCGAACATGCTAAGAAACCGGACTTCTCCGGCATATTGACATCCAAGATGATCAACGATACCGTATCATCTGCCTTCTCCACCGCTTCCTTTCCATCTGCAGCGGTAATCACCTCATACCCATCCCCCATAAGAAGAATCGAAAGGATCTCCCGAATCTCCGCATCATCATCTGCAACTAATATTTTATTCCTCGCCTGTAAATCACCCATACATAAATCCTGCTTTCCATCTAATCTAATTTTGAAATCCGATTCAAAATTTATGCCTCATTCTACCATAGGCATAACGACTTGAAAAGAGACTTCTGATACTCATAGGATATCCAAATAAGACCACAAGATAAATGAAGCCATCCCTCAACTGCTAATATTTTTATACCACATATTACCATTCTCTGATTTGTTTCTTCATGACGATACATACTACATATTGAATATGTAAAGGAAAAACAAAACATGAATAGACACATTGAGACATTAATCGAAGTATCCCCTCTGTTGGGCAAGTTTTTTCAGCTGGATTTAGCCATTGCGATATCCGATACAGAAAAATATTTAGCACTGTTTGAGACCGACACCTTAAAATTCCCATTTAAAGTTGGAACCAGTATCCGAGAGTCCGGATACAGTGATGTATTAGACAGAATGGCTAAAACAAAAGAATCCGTAATAAATTTTGTACCTAAGGAAGTTACAGGAGGTGTTCCACTCAAATCTATTGTATCTCCTATCTTTGATGGAAATTCCATTGTGGGATACTTTTCTATCTCCATCAACAGAGAAAAAGAAAGTCAGGTCGATGATACGTTCTTAAACTTCATCGATTCCATGCACTCGATCGCAAAGTCTGCTGATGAGTTAAATAGTCGCATGAATTTCATTGAACAGGAATTCAAGACAGTAAAAGCCAATATTGAAGCCGGAAATAAAGCAATTCAGTTAATTCACGGTATCTCCAAACAGACGAATCTGCTAAGCCTGAATGCATCCATTGAAGCAGCACGTGCCGGTGCGGCAGGCGCTGGCTTTTCCATTGTAGCATCCGAAATGGGTAAGTTATCCGCACAGAGCAGAAATATCACGACCCATGTGGAAGATTCCTTTAAGGCAATCGAATCCTCTGTTTCCCAGTCTATCCATAAGATCAAAGAAGCAAAAGAGATTTCCATCAATCAGTATATGGCAACAAATAAGATTTCTGGTTCCCTTGATCATGTATTACAAAAATACGATAATAAATAATCTGGCAATCCATCATTTTTATGATTAACGCCAAATACTTGTAATAAAATCTGTTATAAGGGATTGTAAGAAAGGGATTATCGCACGAAGAGAGTGCAGGGCGGGAAACAGACTCCTCCATGCCCTGCAAACTCTAACAACCCACAGCACGCAATCGCTGTTGCCGCAGAATCCTCCCAGAGACATTCCTTTAGCTGCTTCTATTCCAATGACTTTAGATACTCGACTGCCACGCTAAGAATATCTTCGCTATAATCGGTTTCGATATCCGGTGTCACTGACTTTGGATCCGCATTCTGATCTGCACGCAGAAAACGTTTATGAGATAATGTAAATGTAATATTGGAATTTGTTAGCGTATAGTACAGGATATCTCCATAACTGCTTGGAGCATTCGAACTGGTTCTTCCGATTACCGTCCCAAGATGCCCATCCTTTACCCAGCTGGCAAGCATCGTTGCAGAACTGTATGTATTCTCATTTGTTAAAACAACTAACTGAATATCCGGATTTTTCTTCGCACTGCTTACGTCCGGTTCATAATTATCCGAACCGGTAGAAGGATAGGAGGAATAGTTTTCTTTCGCTAACTTGGAATATCGGATAAAACAGCCATAAGAAGGTGCTTTCATATCCATTGCTTCAAGAAATGCCAATGGTGCATCTGAATTTCCTCCCGGATTATCTCTCACATCAATAATGATCTTCTTCACACCGCCATCGATCACCTGCTGCAATTCCTTTACCTGTCTATCCAAAGCCGCATTCACATTGCAGACATTCATATCGATATAATAAATAGAATCTTCTATCATTTTAGAGGTTACATCATACAGCGTATCATAGCAGCTATAAATATTCTTGTTTGTAAAGCCCATCATCTTAGTTTCTGTCTTTTCCGCACATTTCAATGTCACCTCCATCTGCTCTTTCGTCACATCACATCCGGCCAATTTTAAAATCGTTTTGCTGACTGCCCAGTTTGTATGATTTACATCCTTCGCCGCCTCATTTTCAGCTGTAAAATATTCATCCACGACTTCAAACAGCTCTTTTACCGTCACTCCTTCTACTGCCAACACCTCATCTGCTGTGATTTCATTTTCCTCATTTAAAAGATATAAATGTTCTCCCACTGCAGTACAGTGTACATCCACACAGCTTGGAAAATTCTCATTGGATGCCCTGGAATGACCGTCTCTTAGTAAAGTCAGATAACGCTGTACCATAAATGCAAACTCCTCATCTGTTGTTTCGTCTGTGACAGCACTTAGAATTTCCTGCTTTTTCTCCTCATACTGCTCTGGGATATCATTTAAAATGAATTCCGGATGAGTATCCTCTGTCACCTGAAATAGCTCCTCTAAATCTTTTCGATAGGCTTCTTTTTGTGTGAATGTCTCTTTACTTTCCATTGTCCCTTTGGCATCAAGCACATTATTGTTCTGTGTTTCAGCAACTGCTTCTTCTGTATTCTGGCGTTTACAGCCACCAAGCATCAAAGCACATACTAACAGCATAATAATCCTATATTTTCTTTTCATAGCTCTATTACACACTCTGTCTTCCCCACATTCCATTACCTGTTTCACTCACTTTTACTCCGTTGTGCTACCTTCGATATTCATACTGAAATAAATAGAAGCCATCTTCCTCCGGTTCTGTCTCTCCTACTTTCTTAAAACCCAGCTTTTCATAAAAATGATGATTCCGATAGCTTCTATAAGGAGTTTCCAGATGCCATCGTTTTGCATCCGCAAATTCCCCGTAAAGAAACTTAATTAGCATAGAACCGATTCCTTTATTCTGCCACTCCATGCCGATATAAATATTCTTTATATAATACTGTCCCTCACCTTCATCGATTACCCGACATCCGCCAATTATCTTTTCGTCATATTCCGCCACAAAATTATATTGATTGCCATCTGCATTCATAATGGAGTCTTTCTCAAATGCAATTCCCTCTGGGCTTATAAATACATCGGGATCCTTCCCATACATCCTCATCTCTTCTACAAAACCATCCCGTTTTACTTCCCGTATTTGTTTTGCTTCCTCTACCCTAGCTTTGCGTATCAGTATCTGTTCTTTCATGCTCCTCTTGTCCTTTCTTTGCAGATAAAAAATGACTGCTCTAATTTCAATTATTACTTGTGTTCAAACTTGTTGGGTATCTCTTGCCATCGATTTTATAGCTTCCACCAGGACTGCTTGTTAAAAATGTGATCATGCTTCCCTCCTCTGAAATCATAATGATTTTAAATAGCCATAAATAATAAAACATAATTTTTCAACTCTGTTTTCTGCTGGATTACCCACTAAAATATAAAAAGCCATAATCTTTTTAAATCAGACGATAGCTTGCTATCTGACTAATAAAAATCATAACTCTTTATTGTAATTATTTTTATGAAATTAATCCTATTTTTACGAACTCACCTTTATTTTCTCACACAAAAATATGGTGAAATAGCAGATTTGTAACTCCTATTATATATCTGCACACATTCTTATACACATAAGAAAGTGTGCAGATGTATTTTATATTTCAGTATTATAACTTCCTAGCCCATAGGATCGCACGACTTGTAGATTCACTAATTGGATTATACTTATAATCTCCATATTCATTTTCAACTACAAATCCCGCATTCGTTAACCACTTATGTACTTTCTCAGGTGTCACAAAATATTTCATATCTAAAATCTCCTGAGTTATTGTTCTCCCATCGTTTAGTGTTAATTCAAATCTTCGTATAAATCGAATCATACTATTCTCTCTATCAAATTTGTTTTCACGTAATAACATTCTTCCTGTATTCCCATTGCTATCCGTCCCTTGCCAGATTACATTATCATTTGGATTATTAAACCATGCTTCAGGGAATCGTGTATATCCGTAATCAATAAAAATATGTCCTCCTGTAAGGAGTGCATCCGCTGACTTTTGAATCAGCAGCTCTTGTGCCTTTTCATAGTCCATATCTGAAACTATATTCAATAAAAAGTTTGCACCTAGGATAACACAATCATATCCCTTGCCCCATTCGTCATGAATAACATCTGCTTTATGCCAAGTAATGTTATTCATACCTGTTGCCTTTTTGGAAATCTTTTTTAACATATGCTCATCAAAATCAATTCCTGTAACGATATGTCCTGCCTTAGCCATAGGGATAAGGAATCTTCCACTTCCACATGCAATTTCTAATACTTTTTTGGGAGCTTCGCCAATAAAGGATAATGCAAACTCCACATCATCTGTTTCCGTTTCATGCATTTCATACATATCCGCTATCCATGTAGAAATAATATTTTCTTCTTTATACATACTTTCCTCCACTTTTAACCGGAGGGAGTTAAGACATTATTGCCCTCCTACTTATATTTAGTTTTACACATAAAATATTCCTCATATCGATCAGTCCTTTCTCCTTTTTAATTGCAAAGCACTATAAGCAACTTCCCGTCATTCTTTTACTTCGTATTGCAATTTCCAGTTTATACCTCACCTATATTCGAGTCAATACAAAGTGTACACTTTCAAAAGCCTAAAATGATAACACTCCCCCCTTTTCCCCTTATCTTGTAGAAAAGGGTATCTTAATATCATGAAAGAAAATATTATGTTATCTGATTCCTTTACTATTCAAAGTCTTTAATATTAAAGTTCCAATCAATTATATTATTTCTGTATTTAAGAGAAAAAGAGAACACAATGATAAACGAAACTGAAACAAAAAAATAAAATTCACATTAGCAATGATCCCCTATATTTTTATTGTTTCCTGTTTCCAAATAAAAAAAGTCTCATAACCATCGATTTTCTATTGTTATGAGACTTAAAAAGTAAGCACGAGACGGGATTCGAAAAGAACTCGCCTCTCTAAAACCGCTTAGAAAGGAGAGTTCCAACACATCAATATTTTATGTACTCAATATGGTACTCATTTTATAACTCGTTAGCTTTACAAGAAAAAGTCAACTAGTAAACTGAAAGTTATTGTATTCAATAAAAATGGATTTAAGGCTTTCTTGCAAGTTGTAAATCAATAGTATCATATATTGTAAATGAGCCACCATATAAATTTATTGTCTCTTCTATTTTGGAAAAGAATTCAGTTCTAATCGTTTCTTCAATGGCAATGTGGTCTGAATATGTTCCGAGTAATTCGATATACTCTTTAGCCGAAAAAGTTCTTGTTCTATAAAACAAAGCATGCTTTATATCAATAAAACCATATTTTTTAGCTATTTGAGCTCTCTGCATAGCCTGTTCTTTACTATATTCTTTTTCGGATTTAATAGCCTTGCCATAGTATTTACAATAATATTTAGAATATAATTTATCAATTTCTTCCGAAAGAACTATATTTCCTTTATCGCGATATGGATGATTTGCAAATCTCGCAAAAACTCCTCCGCTTTTCAGCATGGCATAAACTTTTGAATATCCAATGTCTTCTGGTACCCAGTGAAATGCTGAGGCAGAATAAACTAAATCATATTTAGAATCAGAAAAAGAAACATTCTCAAATTTGTCTGTTATAACAGAAAATTTTTTATATTCTTTAAACTTTTCCTCACACAATTTTGAAAAGTTTTCTCCATATTCAATCGCCGTCAAGTTGCATCCAGTTTGTAAAATTGGTAACGTTGCTTGTCCGCCTCCAATTCCAACCTCAACAACATTAGATGAATTATCGATAGTAATATAATCAAAAATCATTTTATAAAGCTCATCTGTATATCCTGGACGCAGTTTTTCATACTTACCCGCAACCGTATCAAATGTCCATTCCAACCCCTTAATTACCGGCATAATATTCCTCCTTCCATTCTTATTCCAAATAAAGCTTACTACCATTAAATCTTCTATTTCTTCTTACAATTCAGCATTGTCTTGCAGTCCATAATTTTACTATCCTGTAATTATTTAGTCAATCGTTATATAACCATGTTCTGAAATATTCTGTATACAAATGATATTCTTTACTAATAGTTTCATCTTCAAAAATATCTTTGCATTCTTTTATACTTCACAAATCTTTGTACGTAAACAATATATTTCCCGAAGTGTAGTATCTACACTTTACTTATATAGTGTACACCTTATACCTGATGCATAATTACGTTTAGACAACAGATATTCTTCTATCTTCGTCTAAACGGTTAATTATGCTTATCTTTTTTGTTCAAAATTTCAGATATTAGGGTTTCCAAAACATCATATTGTATTTGTCAAACAAGAATTGAAGTCTATAAAATCAGGGAACGAAGGGAAGGAATGCATGACATACAAAAACATACTTATGTGCAAAGCTCTAAGTAGTGTAAGGAAACAAAAAGACAATATGCCTCGTTCCGGGATCAATGATTATGCAAGACCTGCTCTGTCAACCATAATCCAAGGCTAGGATGGTCTTTTCTATTATCTTCTGTAGTTTACTGTATCCATAAGAGAACAATGATAATCACTAGATGCCTGTAATTCGAATAAATTGGCACGTGCTCAGCTTTAACTATAATCGATTATTAAATATAGGTACTCATACTGTAATCAACGAAAAAAAACCTCAGAAACCTTGATTTAATCAAGCTTTCTGAGGTTATATAAGAAGCACGAGACGGGATTCGAACCCGCGACCCTCGCCTTGGCAAGGCGATACTCCACCACTGAGCCACTCGTGCAAATATAAATTGTTTGGAACGATTTATATATTACACCATATTATCTCCTTTGTCAACACAATTTTTAAAGTTTTTTATCTTTTTATTTAATTTTTTGTCTCGTATGCTCGATTCTCATTTTTTACCTCGCCTTCTCACCCTATCTATTCCATAATCCTGTCTTTTGTATTCCCGCTTTCTTATTCTTGCTTTCCTATTCTTTTTTCATACGCATCCGTCTTCTCGTTCCCTTTTTTTGTATTCTCCTCTCCCTCTTTCCATTTGCACATTTCTACCATATTCCCTATAATGTACCTTATTACATATAAATCACTCACCTTAAAACAAAACCAATTGGGAGGTAACTATGAATACATCTTTTTTATACGAAATGTTAACTACTGCATCGGTATCTGGAAATGAAATCGCTCTTCAGAAAAAAGTCCTGGATTATATGACACCAGTCTGTGATGAAATCCATACCGATGAAAACGGAAATGTCATCAGCATCCTCAATCCAGAGTCATCCTGCAAAGTACTCTTAGCAGGCCATATCGATGAAATCGGTCTTATGATATGTGATGTAACCGGAGACGGTTTCCTATGTGTCAAAAACTTAGGAGGCATCTATCGCTCCACTTATCCTGGTCATAAAGTGCGTGTTCATACAAAGGATGGCATCGTATATGGCGCGGTTGTAAACAATCGTTCTTTAAGCGACAAAAAGGATCTCAACAATTCCGATCTTCTAGTAGATATCGGTGCCAATTCTAAAAAAGAAGCTCTGCAGTATGTAGAGATTGGAGATACCATCACCTTTGATACCGATTACCGTGAGTTAAAGAATAACCTCATCACCGGCAGAGCATTAGATGACAGAACCGGTGCCTTTGTTGTAATCGAAGCACTCCGTCTTGCCAAGGAAAAGGGTTGCAAGATCGGTGTATACAGTGCCACTACCGTTGGAGAAGAAAGCGGCATGCGCGGTGCTTACTGGGCTTCCTCCCGCGTACAGCCATCCATGGCCATTGCCGTTGATGTGACCTATGCAACGGACTATCCAGGATGCGGCCGCGAAGGGGATGTCCGCCTTGGAAATGGCCCTGTTCTCTGCATCGCACCATATATTAACCGTAAAATGAATATCCTTTTAAAAGAAACCGCCCAGAAGTTAAATATAAACCTTCAGCTCGAAACCGAATCCGGTATGACCGGCACCGACGCTGACAAGATCCATTACAGTGGAAAAGGGGTTCCGGTATGTTTAGTCTCCATCCCACTCCGCTATATGCATAACCCGGATGAAGTCGGAAGCTTAGATGATATTAAGGACTGCATCGAATTATTAAGTGAATTCCTATGTTCCATTAGCGAATCCATTAGTCTAAATCCATTTAATGAATAAATGAAGTGAAACTACCTATAAAACCGCAAGGGGCTGCAGCACTCTTATCGTGCTGCAGCCCCGTTCTTTCGTCTCACAATAGTTAGCGATAGTTTATAAATACCGCATTCTCAAACACTACTTTGTTATCCTTACAGATCACTAACAGGAAGGAATCTTCATGTTCCAGACAGTCAGATGTGACTTCTGATACATTTACATACGTTCCATGCCAGTCATATACACCGGCTGCTCCTACAATCGTCAGTACCTTACCATCAAATGGATAAAAATTCGGTCCGTATACGATGCCTACTAACTTATCACAGCTGCAGTAATCAAAGTTTGTCTCGATCCCTGTCTTAATCTTATTTACGCACTCCACTGGATTTGTCTTTAACTTCTTATTGTCACGGCATGTTGGGGTTGGATTCATAAATGTCTGAATACCAAATGCGAATCCCTGTGCTCCGTCATTCACGGTGGCCGTTGTAACAATAGACTGCGGACTTCTTGTGGAGAATACATAGCTTGAAGTTGTATCATTTGCTGTCGTTGTTCCTGTCAGTGTTACGGTTCCGGTTCCGGTTCCTGTAACGGTAGGCCCGGTTAACGCGCCGCTGACACTCCTCATCTGTGTTGTAAGACTCCAGATTCCATTCATTGCCTCTACCTGCCAAACTTCTGGTGTTCCACCAAGAAGTGCATTCGTTGTTTCCGGATCTGCTGCATAGAACAGATAATTGGTGATTGCCGTTCCACAGCATGTTCTGACTGAAATGTTATTAATCAGAAGAGTCGTTGTGACTGGTGTCTGTAACGTTGCACTTGCAGTTGTGTAAATTGCCGGATATCCGCCAAGCCCTGTATATGCAGTATTTCCAAATGGTGCAGCCTGATAGATTGGAACAGTTGAGGAGATATAAGATACGCTTGGGGATGCTTCTACCGGGACAACCCCCAGCACCTGAACATCAAAACTTACCAAAAGACCGTTTCTTAACGTATTAGTCACGCGAACTGGACCTTGCCCAGGCACTAAACTAAATCCTGTTCCAAAATTAATCCAGCCAATTTCAGCAGCATTTGTACCGCTACCAAAAGCAGCATACTGTGCAGCTAAAGGAGTCGTTGCAGGTGTGCCATGGCGAACGAGAAAAGTACTTACCGTATTCGAAACATGCATCTAATTTTCACTTCTTTCCTTTTAAGATTCTACTATAATATATGATACTGTCGAAATATGGTGATTTAAATTAGATATGATAATTTTATTTTTTACCTGGTCTCTTTTTATCTTTTTATGTTATCTGCTGTTTTTTCTTGCGATCTCCTGTAAAATAGCAAATCAGGAAAAAAAGAATGCATATACGGAAGCTGCCGGCACCGCAAGTCCAATATCAAATAAATCCGCTCCCTGCTTTAAACTGAACATATAGGATAATAGCACCCTTATCAAAAAGGAGGCCGATATACCCGGAAGCATAACCGGAAGGGTCTTTCCATGTCCATTAAAATATCTGATAAAGCTGAACACCACACATGTTAAAATTGCCTCAGGGCTGAACCCTTTCAAATATTCCGCGGATCTTGCGATATATGCTTCATTTTCCGTAAAGAATGAGGATGGTACCTTCCCCATAAAAAGCTAAAGATAAATACAAAGCTCTCTTTAAATTTTACTCCTTGATCCAGGATATCTGATACTTATAATCTTTATGTTCCGGATGGGAATCCTTTGCCACAACAAACGTTCCGTTTATCCCTTTTTCCATTGCTTGTACATGAAAATGGCTCAGCCCGATTCCAAGATCGACATGATTTAATCCCTTTTCTGCCACCAGATAAAAATGAATATTCTCTCCGTCTTTTACCACTCTCCATGGCTGTTTATTCACAGCAGATGGCGCAAGTCGTAACATCTCAAGCGGCTCACCATAAATTCCCGCATTTTCTTTCTTTAACGGCACAGCAAATGCCTTGTCAAAGAAAATATCTTCAAATGCCTTTCTCTGTTTGCCGTGGTTTCCAAAGATGGTTCCAAGCAGAGTCTTTTTTCCACCTTCATAACCTACAGGTGCCACAATTGGAAGTACCTCTTTTTCTTTTAGCTCAATTGCCTTTGCAAACTCGCCTCGCTGAAAAGTACCGCCAAGCCATACTGTCCCAAGTCCTAAGGAAGTACAGTATAGAATTACTTTTTCCAGTGCATATCCCAGTGCCAGATAAGAAATTTCATCTTTTTCACATGCTGTCACTAAGAAATAATTCGCTCCCCGAATGACACCATAAGTTCCAAGTTTCAGATCCCTGTTCTCACTTCCCTTTTGAATCAGTTTAATTCTAACCGTTTTTCCAAATGGATTTGTAACGTGCTCTATATAAGATGCTATCTTGTGTAAAAGATCCGCTGATATTGCCTGATCTGTATAGTTTCGCACAGAATGTCTAAGATCGATCACTTCACAGACCGGTCTTCCATATTCAAAATTCATAGCTGTTACCTCTTTGATGTTCTTGACAGATGTATAGATAAATATTATATTTTCCCTATTCTAAAAAGAAGAACTTCTTCTTAGAAATAAAATTATATCAGTATTTATCCCAGTGCGTCTAATTTTATTATTTCATAGATAGATGAATAAAATTTATATATAATACTCTTTCTAGTTATACTTCTATTTACTATGCCCACAAAATACTCCATTGTAAACTCTTATATAATTTTGAATGTTTTAAAACAGTTTTTCTCTTCCATAATATGATATAATGAATCTGGAAAAACGAATAAGAGCGCTTTGTCTCTTTATTGAAAATGAGGTGATTTCATGGGCTGTCTAGGAAATCTTATTTGGTTTGTATTTGGCGGATTTGTACTTGGACTCGGATGGCTGATTGCCGGAATCTTATGGTGTATCACTATCGTGGGAATTCCAATCGGTATGCAGTGCTTCAAATTCGCAAGCCTTGCCTTCTTCCCATTCGGAAAGGAAGTCGACTATGGGGGAGGAGCGGTATCCCTGCTTCTTAATATTATCTGGATCATCATATCCGGAGTTCCGCTTGCACTCGAGGCCGCCGTAGTTGGTGCTATATTCTGCATCACCATCGTCGGAATTCCATTTGGATTACAATGCTTTAAAATCGCGAAACTGGCATTAATGCCTTTCGGTTCTACAATACGATATAACTAAAATGCCCTTACTTTCTGTAAGAGGTTAAATAACAAACTAAATAAAAATGACCGAGATGACTCCTGATCCTTATCACGAATCTTCTCGGTCATTTCTAATTTTATTTCTCAATTTTTCTATTCTCTTTTTCTATTTTTTACATTTATTTCTCTATTTTACTTTTCTGTTCTTAGCAGCAGCCTATTCTTTCTTTCCAATATATAAGTAATGCTCGCTCATTCCATATAATTTTGGATCCCGGCCAAGCTGATATACGATTTCCATCCACTTATCAAAGTCTTCTGGCTTCTTCATCAGTTCCCGTTCTTTCGTACTGAATACATTCTCCACGCCTGCAAATGCCAATTCCGTCAGGCCTGCATTTCTCATCATATCTCTTGCTTCTTCCACAGTTGTAAAATAGGCAGTCGTAAATCCTGCTCCATCCTTATTCCTTCCGTCATCCAGATAATGAAGCAGATCCTCTGGTGTGCTTTGCATTCCCTGTTCACAGTAAGCGATCTCATCCAGAATCGGTGCATAGCTGGAGATAAAAGCGGCAAATAGTATTCCGCCTGGTTTTAATTTCGACATAGCCTCATCTACTGCTTTTATTCTGTCCTTTTCTTCTGTCAGATGATAAAGCGGTCCCATTAAAAGCACTGTATCAAAAAGCGATTCAAACTCCGGCAGTTTAAGAGCATCACCCTTTATGTAATCCTTGAGCTTAATTCCAGTCTCTGCAGACTTTTCTTTTGCCACCTCAATATTATGTGCCGACAGATCAAGAAGCGTAACTTCATGTCCTCTCTCCGTTAAAAATAACGAGTATCTTCCAGGCCCACCGCCGATATCCAGGATTTTCTGTGGGGCGGCTTGGATATACTCCCTCAAATACCGTTTCGTAATCTCAAACTCCATTTTATGCCGATCTAAACGTTCCCATTCCTCATACTGATTATCATACCAGTTCTCAATTTCGTTCATAAAAGCCTCCCCTGTTATCATATTTTTCGCAATTATACCCTTATTCTTCCATAATGTCAACTTCATCTTCCAAGTAACTGCACCCACTCTCTCCCATCACACCGTCCCTATCCTTTATCCTTTATTTTTTATCTTTTATCTTTTATCTTTTATCTTTTGTTTTTGCCTTTAGGACCAAATACTGCACATTCCTACATAGAAAAAGACTGTCCCACTAAGAGAGTGTGGGGCCGGGAACGTTATCTTTCCCGGCCCCGCACTCTCTTAGTGGGACAGTCTCTTTCGTATTTGCCGCCTCACCAGTGTCTTATAGTTTAAAGCTCTGTGCAGTCTTCTTGAGTTCTGCGGCAATCTTGGTTGTGTCATTTACCATTTCAAATGACTTAGCAGTAAGTTCTCCAATACTGCTGTTACGTCCTGCGATATCAGAAACCCCAACAGTAGCTTCCTGAATCGTCTGATTAATTGAATGAATGGATGAGGTGATATTTATAGTCGTATCGGCTAATCTTGTAGTATTTTCATCAATCTCATTCATTGCCTTGTAGATACTAGCCGCATCATTGTTATATAACTCTAAAATTCTCATTAAGCCTTCATAATCCGCATATACATTGTTTTCTACGAAATCCTGACTCATATTTAAGCAGTCTGTAATATTCTTTACCGCTTCATTTACGTTCTGTACGATTTCTGTAATCTGACTTACAGTAGCCGCTGACTGCTGTGCAAGACTTCCGATCTCACCCGCTACAACCGCGAATCCTTTTCCGGATTCCCCGGCACGCGCTGCTTCGATCGATGCGTTCAATGCTAAAAGACTTGTCTGATCTGCAATACTCATAATTGCATTCGTCAGTTCATTGATTTTATTTACTGCTTTGGACTGTTCCATTGCAACAGAACCTTTTTCTTTAATTTCTCCAAAGGTATCTCTTGTTGCTTTCTGTGATTCTTCCCCCTTCTTCATAAGAGCCTTTGCACGTTCCATAATCTCAACAGTACGAACAGTATTGCCATCAATCTGTGTCTTCATGTTCATTACGTTTTCTTTCAGGTTCTCTACATCGCCTGTGATCATTTCTGTGCTTGCATTTGTTTCCTGCATGCCCGCTGACAGCTGTTCCGTAATAGCGCTTGTATCACCTGCTTTTTCACTGATTTCATTTGTGATCGTCTGAAGTTCAATGGCTGCCTGATTCACTCTATCGGAATATTCATTCATTCCGTCAAGCTTCTCTTTTACGGAATCTACCATGAAAGTAATGGATTTGGCCATATCACCGATTTCATCTGTTCTTCTTAATAGGGCAGCGCCCCTTTTATCTTTTAGATCGATAGTAAAATCTAAGTTCGCTACCCTTTTAATAATGTCTTCCATATACTCAATCGGCTTGGAGAAAGAATGAGATACAAAGAAAATAATTACTAAAAGTATTGCTACAACGGCTACAGAGTACCAAATAAAAGTATTGGTAATATTGGATACATCACTGTAAATCTGGCTTTTAAGAGCTGCTACGATAAACAGCCAGTCTACACCCTCAATATATCCATAGGTAATACTTACGGTATCGGTAGTTCCATATGGAACTTCTTTATAATGAGCACCTGACGCAGGTGGATTTCCTGCTTTGATTTCCTCTAAGATCGGATTAAGTGATTCATTTCCCGTCTCTACTCCAATTGAATCTTTTGTTGTATGAGCGATTGTCACACCATTCTGATCGATAATATAAACTAATGGTGCTGCAATCCCAGTTAAAGAAAGTTCGGTAATTGCATTATATAAAAATTCAGTATTGGTGTAGTAGAGGATCGCTCCCTGCAGAACATCCCCATGATAAATCGGTTTTGTAAAGATAAGAGTCGCTCTCCCTTTCTCTTCATAGACCATGGTCTCTACACTAAGAGCGCCATCACCATTAAATATTTTATCGGACAATTCTGCTTCGAGTGATTCCCCTACATACGTTGTGTTATTACTAGCTACTACTTCTCCATATTCATCCGTAATCAGAATAACTTCATTTGCCCCTTTAAAATTTGTATAGCGTGTAAGCTGTTCTGATAAGATACTATATACATCACTGTTTTCCAGATTCTTCTTATCTGTGGGATCAGCGCCTGTCATCCCCTCTGGATTTTCAGTTCCAGGTTCTGTACCCATCTCAGGTTCTATACTTGTATCCCCCTGTAAAAGCAGCCTATTTGCAGTATTTTCAATATTCGTGATTCTTTCTTCTACTTCTAATACTACATTCTGCATGATCTTAGTGCCAGCTACAACAAAGTCATCCTGATGAGACTGTACCTGAGCTCTTAGGACATTTGTTAACCGAGGCATTACGATCATACCTACTGCTACTGTTGATATCACTACACTTGACAGACACAGTATCATAATCCAATATTTTATCGAAACTTTAAACTTGAATTTTTTCTTCTGTGACTTCTCTGACATATTTATGTCCTTCATCCTATCGTTCCTCCTGTAAATAACTTAAGTTCCGGATATATTTCGACATAAATAGTATTTTTCTTTAATATTATTTTAATGTATATGTGTACCCGTGCTTATTTTTTTTACAAATGCTGTTTGCTCACTTTAGCAAGTTCTAAAATCATATCTCTTTGAAGAAGCGATACTACATCAATTAGATACATACGAAATGTCATCGTGCCTCCGAACACTTCTTCACATTTGTTTGCTGCTATCTCGCCGCAGATTCCCATCACGGCGCAGCAGGCCGCTGCACAAAGAGCTGGATTTTCTGTTTTCCTGTTTGCTCCGAAGAATGCCCCTAAAAGAGCGGTTGACATACACCCGGCCCCCGTGATCTTTGTCATCATCGGATGTCCGTTATCCACTTCATAACAGTCTACTCCATCGGTGATCAAATCCATTTTTCCCGATACGATTAAAACTGTCTGAAGCTTAGCTGCATACTCCATTACCAGCTTTATAAACTGTTCGCGGTCACTTTCAAATAAACTGTTTCTCGCTGTATCCACTCCGGTCACCGTCTTCTGATTACAAATCAATGCCTGAATCTCAGACGCATTTCCACGGATGCAGGAAGGCGGTACTTCCTTAAGGAATTCATACAGGCATTCCCTTCGGTAAGAGGAGCCCCCGATTCCGACCGGATCTATGATGACCGGGTGTTTTAGTTCTGCCGCCTTCTTTCCGGCACAAAGCATAGCGTCATAATCCTTTATGGCCCCAAAATTACAGACAAGACTCTGACATCCTGCTGTAATCTCTGCGGCTTCAAACGGATGGGATGCCATAGTAGGTGATGCCCCTGCCGCTAATAGTATATTGGCACAGTCATTGACCGTGACCATATTGGTGATGCAGTGCACGAGCGGACGTTTTCGTCTAATGGTTTCATAAAGCTCTGCTATATTCTGTGCTATCTCTTCCACGTATTATCTCCTTTAACTTTCCAGACTTGCTTTTAATGTTTCTAACATGCCGGTCTTTTTTAATGGCAGAGTAATGACTGCTGCAAGGACCGTGCCGCCTCCGGTGCTGATTAAAAATGGCACTACAAATGTAAATAGGGCTGCGGATGCATTTCCCATAACCAAAGATGCGACTGGGTAAGCAAGCATGCCACCAATCAATGCCGTTCCGATAAGCTCTCCCATATAAGCATATGGAAGCTTCTTGAAATAATGGTATAAGAGTCCGGATAACAGCGCTCCACACATGCTTCCCGGAAAGGCAAGAAGTGTTCCAAGACCTAATAAGTTTCGGATAAAGCTTGCAGTAAACGCAACTCCAATCCCCCACCATGGTCCAAGACATACTGCACATAATACATTGATCAGATGCTGTACCGGCGCACATTTCGAGCCGAATACCGGGAAGGAGAATAAGGATCCTGCCACTGCAAGCGCTGCAAACATCCCTGCTATTGCTAATTTCTTACTATTTGTTTTCATCATATAAGGTTACCTCTGCTTTCGTCGTTTTAATTCCTCTTACAACGCACGCAACAACAAGGCAAAGAGCGATGGTGATCAACATAACCGGAAGGGTGTTTCCAACCGGTGTGTCCACTCTCATAAACAGACGGTAGATAATAAATCCTGCCATCCAGATGCATAGGTTACGGATATCTGCTGCCTGTCTGACGATTCGTTTTAACAAGAAGTAATCCGCTAACTGGATTGCGATCATTGGTGCAAATACCGAACCGATCAGGTATAGAAAATCCGTGATATTATCCATTGGGTAAACGATAGCGGCAATCGTGCCAATCACCGTCACCACAACGGCAGACCATTTTTCCGAAATCTTCTTATAAATGGAGACGCAGGAAACACCTGCGGAATAAGCATCTAAAAAAGTAGTCGTTACGGTGGAGAATACGACAATCATAAGGCCGGCAATTCCTAATCCTGCCTTTAATAAAATCTGTGCAATATCGCCTTCTCCCGTATAAATAGCAGCTCCCATCCCGATTACATACATAAAGCAGCTTACCACGCTGTACACGATTACGCTTGCACCGGTAGCCTGTACCGGTTTCTTCGCATTTCTCGTATAATCACTGATCAACGGAAGCCAGGATAACGGCATTGCAACGGCTAATTCCACGGCTGCGCCGAAACTCATACTTTCAGCGACAGTCCCCACTGCTATGCCATCGTCAAAGAAAATGACTTTACATAAGATCAGAGTCAGGATAAATAATGCTCCCATCGCAATGGAATTAATCTTTCCCAGATTGGTGATACCGATTAAGATCCATACAAGGATCAGAACACCGATTACAAGTGCCCATACCCATGCTCCTGCATGCACGATCCCATTTGCCGCCATCGATCCGTCATAGATCATGATTGCGGTCCATCCGACTAACTGTAAAATATTTAAGATACTAAATAACAGGCTTCCCTTTTCACCGAAACTCATTTTCACGGTTTCCATCGAGCTTTTTCTTTCCTTTCCTCCAATCAAGCCGGCTCCAAACATCAGGATGCCCCCAATCAGATGGCCAAGAAGGATTGCCGCAAGGCCTTTTTTAAATCCTAAAGATGCCAAATATGTTCCTGTGATGATTTCGGCGATGGATACGCCTGCTCCAAACCAGATCAGTCCATTACTAAAAGTCGAAGTTCGCTTTTCTTCCATTTTCCTATCCCCCTTAAAATTCGCCATCTATTGCAAATGCATGGTTCATCGGTCCGCTGCCTTTTCCAAGATCAAGCATCGCACCGAGCGCTAAGGAGATATAGTTCTTCGCCTTTTTAACCGCTGTTGTTAAGTCACAGCCCTTTGCAAGATTGGAAGCGATAGCGCTTGATAACGTACAGCCGGTTCCGTGTGTATTCGGATTATCAATCCGTTTTCCGTAAAACCACTCTGCACCGTTCTTTGAATACAGCAGATCATTTGCATCATTAATCTGATGTCCGCCTTTTAGCAATACTGCACATCCATATGTATCATAGATATGCTTTGCCGCTTGCTCCATCTCTTCCTTTGTCTCTATCTTCATTCCGGATAACACTTGTGCTTCCGGAATGTTTGGTGTGATCACCGTTGCAAGAGGTAATAATTTTGTTTTTAAAGTTTCAATTGCTTCGTCGCTTATAAGCTTCGCCCCGCTGGTGGCTACCATAACAGGATCGATGACAACATTCTTTGCGTCATACTGAATCAGTTTTTCCGCGATTGTGTCAATCAGACTGCTCGATGCAACCATGCCGGTCTTTATGGCATCCGGAACAATGTCCGTAAAAATACAATCCAACTGCTCTGCTAAAAAGTGTGGAGTCACCTCCATAATATCCGTTACGCCGGTCGTATTCTGTGCAGTAAGAGCGGCAATCGCACTCATGGCATACACGCCATGTGCCATCATCGTCTTAATATCTGCCTGGATGCCGGCGCCTCCGCTGGAATCACTTCCGGCGATTGTTAATGCTGTTCTCATGGTTTATCTCCTTTATGCATTAATTTTATATTGCGACAGAGAGTGGTGCCCCCGGTCTGCCGCATGCTTTTTAATCCCCTACTTTTCTAATATGAACTTGTCAACAAGACTATGTAATGTTTCAGCTGCAACCTTGATGTCCGGCTGTGCTAAGATACCGCTTACAGTAGCAATTCCGCTTATTCCTCTGCCTCTTAAGACGTGTACATTCTTAGCTGAAATCCCCCCGATTGCAACGACTGGTATCCGTACACTTTCGCAGATTTCCTGTAAAACAGCATGGTCAAGCTCCTTTGTATCCGTTTTCGTTCCGGTATGGAATACCGCTCCGCTCCCAAGATAGTCAGCCCCTTCTTCCTCTGCCCTTCTTGCCTGCTCCACGGTCTTTGCTGTCACGCCAAGAATCTTATCTTTGCCGATCATCTTTCTTACTCTAGCCGGATTCATATCAGACTGCCCCACATGGACGCCATCCGCATCCACTTTTAAGGCTAATGCCACATCGTCATTGATGATAAAAGGAACCTGATACTGTCTGCAAAGCTTCTTGAGCTCTACTGCCTCTGCATACATCTCTTCCTCCCTTAAACTCTTCTCTCTTAGCTGTACCATTGTGACACCGCCCTTTAAGGCTTCTTCCACCTGTTCATACAGGCTCTTATCTTTTAGCCAGGCACGGTCTGTCACCAGATACAGACACATATCCTCTTTCTTTACCTGCATAGATGCTCCTTCCTGTCTTTCATTTCCTGCTGCCACAGCAGTTCTGATCGTACCGCCAAACGCAAAAAAACTGCGACACACCAAAAATAGGTATGTGCAGTTCTATCACTACATATATATTTCCCTACGTTGGCATTATCCAAATCAGGTTTTGGGTCAAAGCATACAGCTTACTCTCAGCCCACTTCCGTGAGCTCCCCTTTTTGATTTATTTCGACATTCTGTATTATAATACCTTTTTTATCCAAATTCAAGGTGTAAATTATAGATTCTTATTTTTGAGAATTCCTATCTTTTTCTCTATCTCAATGTATACTATTATAACAAGGAATATCATCCCAATAATATTGACTTCCGATATATTGGAATACACGAAAAAGCCTCAGAATTCTTGATTTGATCAAGCATTCTGAGGCTCTTTTTAAAGCACGAGACGGGATTCGAAAAGAACTCGCCTCTCTAAAACCGCTTAGAAAGGAGAGTTCCAACACATCAATTAACTATGTACTCAAAAGGGTACTCATAATTAGATTACTAATCTTACAAAGCTATATTACTCTTCATATTTTTGAATAACTTGCCCAAAATCTAGACTATTCCATGGTTTTTTCCATTCTTGATAATATTGAATGTCATTAGAATCTGGTTCAGGACTACATCTATCCATCTTAATTAGTGAAGGCATAATAACAGCATCTCCTATAAGAAGTGCATCTCCTGAACCTAGAGATGGTAATGAATCGGTAATTTCTCCTAAGCTATCCGGTAATAATCTCTTTACATAACTTTGGTCCTGCGGATTAGTTAATCTCATTACAACAAAATTACTACATTGTGAGAATATTGTTTCTGATATTTCAGATGGTCTTTGACTCACAATTGCTAATGTAATACCATATTTTCTTCCTTCTTTAGCTATTCTCTCTAACGCAATTCGTGATGAATTATATTTAGTATCATTAATTCTTGGAACATATTTATGTGCTTCTTCATAAACAAGTAATAACGGAGCTGCACAATCATTTCCGTTTATTTGTTTCAAATAGTAACCACATTCAAATAATAATCGTGATATAAGTGATACAGTTATACTTAACACTTCAAAAGGTACACCACTTAAATCAAAAATAGTAACATTTTGATTCTTGTCACCATATCCCAAAAGCTGTTTAATCACATCTTCAAGCGAAGAATCTACAGCTTCTTCTCCGAACAAAAATCGTAGACGATTATCACTAATCTTATTTTTAATTCTAGAAATAAATTTATCTAGAGTACCATCATTATATGTTCCTTTACTAATACTACCATTCTTTTGTTCCTCAAACTCAAAACTATTACAGAAGAAATCATCGTACTTTTCTTCATCCGTAGTATACTTCTTTCTTTCTGGCTTTATAGCTATTTCATCATTATCCTTTGCATTTCTAGTTTCTTTGGATAAATTAATCAATGCTTGTAAAACCTCTGTAATCGAAAACTTAACAGCTGTATCAAAAGAAACATTTGTATGAGTTGAATTTTTATTAGACTTATTTCTTGTAATCAAACGTCGAAGTAAGCTTATTTGATTGTACGCTTGATTCTCTCCTGATTCTACAAATATCTCTTCTAATTCCTCACCATTCATTAACCAATATGGTAATCTCAAACTTGATACATCAATATAGTTACATTCAGGAAATGCCTTATGATATTCGGAATGAATATCAAACAAAATAATATGTGAATTATTTAGTCCTTCATAATTTCCATTTTTTGAAACTACTGCATTCTGCAAAATCTTAGCGACAGTGTGTGACTTACCAGAACCTGTAGAACCAACAATTGCAAAATGCTTGTTAAAGAATTTGTCTCCATCCACTGCTACTTCAATTTCTCTATTTTGACTCAAATGACAAAATAAAAATTGTTTATATTCATTAATTTGCTTGTAAATAGCCTGTATCTCATCTTTTCCCGCTGGTGCAACACCTGTAGGAGGTATAGCAATGTTATTTCCGCCTCTTGTAAATACTTGATTACTATCTAAAAAACCGATAGGAACTGCCTCAATAATATAATCTCTATCTTCTTGATCTTCGTTTTTCTTCTCAATCGTAAAATTCTCAACCATCGCAATAATTGCACAATCCTGTGAATCTGATACTCTAAGATATGAGCCAACAGAAAACTTTTCTTCTGCTAACTTAAAATTTTCTATATCCGCCACACTAATTTTTATCTTATCTGGCATAACTGAAATAACCTGTGCTTTATCTGGCATAAACTATTTTCCCCCTATAGAATCACTTTTATCTCTTCAAGTGACGTAAATTGTATAGATATCTTTTTAGCATCTCTAATCTTGTCTTTTATACACTCTTCCTCAATAATATCTTTATTAATATATAGAGAATAGACTTCGTTAAACGTTAAATTATCTAGTACTTGATTTATGTTTTCATTCCAAATCATCTTTAGTCGAACATTCTCATTGTCCCCATCTCGTATCAATCTATCGACTCTAAACTTGTCCCCATTAAAATATGTTCCATCTGAGAAATAAAATTCTTTATCAAATAATTCTCTTCTAATCTGATTGTATAAGTCTATACTATCATTAAATAACATAATATATGGTGCTTGCGATTTCCCTTTTCTGTAATACTTATTACTAATTGCATATATTACTTCTAGAATTTCAGTATTACTTTGATATTTACAAACATCAACAATAAATAGACGTGTAAAATTATCTATATTTGGTCCCTTGAACGTAAAAAAACTCTTTTTTATTAATCTAAGATAATTGTCTCGTCCTAGCTGTTCACAATACATACTATTGAATGTAACTTTGTCACATTTATCTATATACTCTTTTATGTCAAGAAATGTAGTATTTCTTTCGTCTTTATTAGCTTTAATTGCGAGCTTGAATAAATAGTATCTTATATGAGAATGATAAATATTTGCTTCTTCATTATCTACGTTGAACTTATTCTTAATTTTTTCTATTGCCTCTTCAAATTGACTTTGATAGTTTTCCGAAAAAACAAGTTTGAAATTATGACAAAACTCAAGTAATAAATCATCCGTATACTTCTTTGATAATTCCTTGTTCTTATCTGCATCTCTATACTTTAATATATCCCTTATTTCGTCTGCAGTACTATACTCAATTACACAAGGTTCTTTATCGCTAAAATAAGCATATAAACGAAATTTCTTATTCTTATCTTTTATAAATAAGTCAATCAACTCTATAACAGGCTTTCTTATCTTAGATTTACTGTATGTTGCTGATTCCCTATGCTTTACTTGAATAACATAGTCCTCATAGTTTATATCCTGGATTTGTTCTACACTTATTGAGGTGTTTTCATCAATGTTAAGTAGTTCAATTATAGTTTTGTCAAACTGATATAGAAAACCTTTAATAGCGTAATATCCACCATCTTCTTCACACACTAATTCCATCCCCCAACTTCTAAATATACATATTTTACCACTTTATTTTATATTATTCAACTCGTTTCCTCTATATTCGTATATTAGTAAGTGTATATATCTACACTTTTCATCAAAGTGTACACTTCATAAATCATGCATAATTACGGTTAGACGACAGATATTTTCTATCTTCGTCTAAACGGTTAATTATGCTTATCTTTTGCTCAAAATTTCAGATATGAAGATATACAAACTATCATAATAAATTTGTAAAACGTGAA
>SVEB01000107.1 GCA_015057635.1 Lachnospiraceae bacterium
CGGCATACGAGATAAACAGCTTATTCTGCGGCTTTGTCAGATTCAAATACAGGTAAAACTCTGTAATATACGCATTCTGTCTCTTCGTCGGAGACAGCTCAATATCATACTCCGCAAACAGCTGACGGTCCGCATCCGTTAAGATACCACCGCCTGGATTTGCCTTTGGCACAATGCCGTCATTCACGCCTAAGAAAAAGAGAGCCTTAATATCCTTTAAACGGGTACGTTCGATATCGCCCACCACGATCTGATCGATGCCAGGAGGAATTAAGCCAACCTTCGCTTCCTTAATACCGGATTCTAAGATATCGGTAAACTCCTTAAGAGGCATGACATCATTTCCAAGAAGCTCCGCCATTCGGTCAAAGATATCTAGAACGATCTGGTATACCTGCTCATATTCCTTTGCCTTAAGCCTTGCCTCCTCTGTTCCCTCTTCCTTAAACTTCTCAGCAAGCTTTTTTATGGATTCCTCAATCTTAAACTTCCTCATAAAATAAAACAGTGCGGCAAGGCGTTCCTTTACCGTGCTCTTTGTATTGGAGAATACCTCATGAAACTCCCTCATCTCATCTATAAAACGTTCCCTGAGCTCATTCAGATATTCAAGCGGAATCTCATACTGTGTCCGATAATTGCGTTTCCATTCGCTCTCGTATCGGTGATGACCACGGATTCCAAGAGCGATCACGTAATTCTCAAACACATCGATTTCCTCATGATCCCATCCGGAAAGCCCGGACTTTAAGAAACGAAAGACTCCGTCGTAGGAATAATTCTGGGTCTCCATCTCCAAGGCGGAACGAATAAATTCCACCATCGGATTGGTTAAGATATTCTGCTTGTTATCAATAAAGCAAGGAATTTTAGCCTTTAAAAACTCATCCTTTAAGGCATCCCCGTAGGATTCCATCGCACCGGTCACAACCGCGATATCCTTATAACGATACTTCTCTTCCCTTACCAACTCCTTGATCTTCGTCACAGCAAGAAGCACTTCGCTCTTTAAATCCTTCGCCGCCGTAATTGTGATATCCTTCTGTTCTCCCTTGAACTCACGATACGGATAACGGTACAGATTATGCTCTAAGCTTGCTAACGCATCTGACTGTAAAAAACGATATGGAACCGAAATCCCCAGTTCTTTCTTATTATAATCCTCAATAATAATCGGATCTTCGATATCCACGCAGTTCTTCGCTGCAATCTTAGACACCTTCTCCATCGTATTACCGCTTAGATAAAACAGATCATGTTCCTTCTGCACCTTCTTTGCCTGTCTCTTATCGATGGCAAGGGTAATATAGATCTTCTTCGTTAACTTCATCAGATGCTCTAACAGCTTATACTGCGCCGGTGTAAAACCGGTAAATCCGTCAAATACAATCGTACATTCCTTCATAAACACGGACTTATCAATCACATCACATAAAAGATCTAAGATCTCTTCCGGCGTGATATACTTCTCCCGCATAAAATCCTGGAATCCTTGGTAAATCGTCTGGATATCTTTCATCTTGTTACGAAGCATCGGACGATTTGCTGCAAGAGCTTCCATATCCGTAAGCTGTTCCGGACTAATGCTGTACTGTAAAAGTTCGGAGATAACCGACTTCATCTCCTCGATAAAGCCCTGTTTCTTAATATTCGCTCCATATAAAACAAGATCATTCTTCTTTTCCATCACGACCTTTTTAATAACCATGCTCTTGCCGGTATCCTCAAGCACCAGACGATCATTCCCGCCGACCTCTTCAAACACGCGGTACGCAAGACGGACGAAACTTAAGATATCAATGTTCATGATCCCCTTATTAGGATGCATCACAACAAGATCCTTCTGCGTCTGCAATGTGAACTGCTCCGGAACAATAACTAAAAATGTTCCTTCTGGTTCCTTCATCGACTGTCTGATTACCTTCTCATACACATAATGGGATTTTCCTGCTCCCGAACTTCCCAGCACAAACTGAACTGACATGCATTTCCTCCGCTTTCTTTTCCTAAATCCTACCTCATATCTTATCCGGATTCTATCCAATTCACCTGACTTTCTGCTGTTAAGAGCACTCTTGCAGATTTAAAAAACCGAATATTATGAAACCAAAACTTTATTTTCCTATACACATATTTTAGACAGGTCTCTCATACCTATATACTAAATTCACTAATCTGATTATACAACAAACGGTATAGGGTTTGTATTATTTTTTTCATCTATCATATTTTAAAATAAGCACTAATAAACTGTATAAAGCATGATTTGGAGGTTGAAGAGATGTCGAAAACTAAAATTGTCGTTGTAAAACTAAAGCAAATCATTTACGCTGGTATCTTCGCTGTACTAGGCATCATTCTGATCATCTTATTGATCAGTCTGTTTAAGTCTGGCTCTGATACGACAGCCGCGGTCAGTGACACAGCGAAATATAAAGCGGGTGTATATACATCGGTTATTGCTTTAAACGGCACGAATCTAAACTTGGAAGTTGTCGTTGACAAGGATCATGTGAATTCGGTCCGTATTGTAAATCTTGACGAAGTTATTACGACGATGTACCCACTTGTGGAGCCATCTATTAATGATATTGCAGAACAATTATGTAGCGACGTTGACATCGAAGATATCACCTTATCCGAGGATAGAAAGTACACTTCCCAATTACTATTCGATGCTGTAAAGGCAACCTTAAACAAAGCCATTGTAGCAACCGAATCTGCCGACTAGTACATATCACGCCAATTCACCAATCTTTCTTTCCCATGAAGGGGCCCTTTTTACAGGGCTCCTTTTATCTTTCTCCAAAATAAACAAGTCAAACGATGCGTCTCAATGCCTCTTTGCCCTACTGCATAAAAACCAATCCCAGTCTTTGGGATTGTAGCAAATGAGAACTGAATCAGACAGACGAAGAAAAGGAAGAAATAGCTCTTCCGGTTTTGTAATATTGTGGAATGAAATTTTAAGACGTATAATAATTTCATGCAAAATCATAGATCTTATATTGGGAGAAAATGATAATGGAAAAACCGAAAATAATTGTATTTGATTTATTCGAAACATTAGTCCATGATATTAAATTCAGTTTTTCAGACGGAATAAAATATGTATACCAAAATGTCCTAACCAAAGGAACAAACAAAGAAGACTTCTTAAACCATGTCAATGGCTACTGGAAAACCATATATGATGCAAGAGCAAACGACAACTCCGAAGTTGCCTTTAAAGACGAACTACTCGACTTAAAGCATAAATATGGATTTCAAACAAATGCCTCCCTTTTTGATATCCAGTGTATCTGTGTAGACAAGATGAACCAGATACAGCTATTCAAAGACACCATTCCACCCCTCACCTTCCTCCAAAAATCCGGCATCCCGTTTTATCTGCTTAGCAACGCCATCTTCAAAAAAGATGTCATGACCCGCTACCTAAGCCGTTTTGGTCTCGCTCCCTACTTCAAAGAAACCTTCTTCAGCGCCGGCTACTCCATACGTAAGCCACATCCTGCCCTCTTTCAGACTGTCTACCACTCCATCCTCACAACCTCCCCCGAAGTCACCAAAAACCAGATTCTCTTCGTAGGCGACAACTACACCGCCGATGTCCTTGCTTCCAACGCTTTCGGTTTCACCCCAGTATACCTGAATCGTCTCCATCTCCCTGACACAAACACCAATCACTTTCTCGAAATAAGCTCCCTCTCTGAACTCACCAGACTCATCCCCTAACCATCCCTCTCTCTATCCTTTTTCATCCGCTACACCGTCCCCCCATCCCTCTCTCTATCCTTTTTCATCCGCTACACCGTCCCCCCATCCCTCTCTCTATCCTTTTTCATCCGCTACACCGTCCCCCCATCCGTCTCGCTTGACTCATCAGCTCCGCTGATGGTCAAGCCCCTCATCTGTGTGTCCGCGATGTCGATCTTCGATCGACGTCGCTTCGGCGAGCAGGCTGGGTGGCGGACGGTGTGACCGGGAGAGGATTTTCGGCGGGGCGTGGGGAATATATTTCGATGAGTCTGCATCTGAGCGGACAAAAACGGAAAAAATCCGGGAAGAGCAGACATTGCATTTTAATGTCTGATATTCCCGGATTTTTTCCGTTTTTGTCCGAATCAGTCAGCAGACGAATGAAATATATTCCCCGCGCCCCGCCGAAAATCCTCTCCCGGTCGCACCGTCCGTCACCCAGCCTGCTCGCCGAATTCCCTACCCGAAATACGGTGACTTCTCATTCAAAAAGGTGATAGCCAGGATGCCAGGACCGGTGTGCGCTCCTATGGCGCAGCCGACGTAGCTGAGGATGAAAGAGTGACAGCCGTAGCGGGCCTCAAGCATCTGGCGTATCTCCTCTGCAGCCTCTGGGCAGTCCCCGTGTACAATACCGATTGTCTGGTTTTCCAAGTCCTTGCCTCTCTCCCCGACCATCTCCACGATCCTGCGTATTGACTTCTGTCTCCCTCTCACCTTCTCCACAGCCGCCAGTGCTCCGTCATCCGTCACCTCTAAAATTGGTTTCAGATCAATCAATCCACCTGCGATTGCAGCCACTCTGCTGATTCTTCCGCCCTTATAGAGATACTCTAACGTCTCTACCGTAAAAATATGCTCCATATGGTCAAAATGGAAACGTGCCGCCTCCAATACCTGTTCCTTCGAAGCCCCATTCCTCTGCATCATAAGTGCCATATAAACACCAAGTCCGAACCCGATGGACGCACATTTTGAATCCATGATCGTAATCTTAAAGTCCGGATATTCCTGAAGCAGGTCCTCCTTTGCAAGATTTGCCGCATTAAATGTACCCGCGATTCCTGTCGAGAAGCAGAAATAAATGACCTCTTCCCCTCTTTTCGCATAAGGCTCAAATGCCTGTGTAAACATATATTCATTAATATGATACGTCTTCACATCCGTTCCCTTCCGGAGAATATCATAAAAATTCTCCGGAAGAATGGTCTCCCCATCAAAATAATCCACCTCATCAATCACAACAGGTGTGGGAATCACGTGAAGATGAAACTCCTCGATAATATGCTTCGGAAGATCCGTTGCGGAATCCGTAATAATCGTATACGACATAATATAATCCCCTTCCTGATAAAGTGTCGCCGCTCATCCGGCGTCCTCCCCTTTTGTCCCTTACGCCTTAATCTTTTCTAGATCCTGCAGCCATAAAGTCGCACATGCATCGCTTGGCATACGAAGATCTCCTCTTGGAGATACCGCAACAGAACCAACCTTTGGCCCATCCGGAAGACAGGATCTCTTAAACTGCTGGGAGAAGAAACGGCGGTAGAATACCTTCAGCCATTTTAAAATGACCGTATTCTCATATTCTCCGTTAAATGCATACACAGCCAGACGGTAAATCTTCGCCGGCGTATATCCAAAACGCATCACATAGTATAAGAAGAAATCATGCAGCTCGTAAGGTCCCACAATATCTTCCGTCTTCTGGGCGATCTCTCCATCCGTCGGTGGAAGCAGTTCCGGACTTACCGGCGTATCTAAAATATCAAGAAGCACCTTTCTTAATAGCTCGCTCTTTGTCTCCTCTGCAAAATATTCAACCAGATAGCGTACTAATGTCTTTGGAACCGATACATTCACGCCATACATCGACATATGGTCACCGTTATAAGTCGCCCATCCAAGTGCTAACTCTGACATATCACCGGTACCGATTACCATACAGTTGTACTTATTTGCAATATCCATCAGTACCTGTGTGCGTTCCCTTGCCTGACAGTTTTCATACGTCACATCATGCTTATCAGGATCCTGCTCAATATCACGGAAATGAAGCATCACCGCCTCTGCAATCCTTACTTCCTTTAATGTAGCGCCAAGTTCCTTTACTAAATGTACGGCATTGTTATACGTACGGTCTGTCGTTCCGAAGCAAGGCATTGTCACAGCAATAATCCCCGATGGATCAAGCCCTAACATATCAAATGCACGTCTGATCACCAAAAGTGCCAGCGTGGAATCAAGTCCGCCTGAGATACCGATAACGGCATGTTTCTGTCCCGTATGCATCAGACGTTTCTTTAATCCCAGTGCCTGTAAATGAATGATCTCGTCACATCGCTTTTCTCTGTCTGTCCGATTGCTTGGTACAAACGGTGCCTTATCTATGAACCGAGTAAGCGTAGTCTCCGGATACTGTTCCTTCTTCTCAAACTTCTGTAAAGAAGGATAGCTGAATGTAACGATTTCATATCCGGCTTTATTCACCGGATACGTGCTCATTCTTCGTCTTTCGCTGATCAGCTTTCCAAGATCCAATTCCGTTGTCACCATGTCATTTACAAACCGTTGGGATTCCTTTAATAAGGTTCCATTTTCCGCAATCATGTTATGAGCGGAGAATACAAGATCTGTTGTAGATTCCCCTTCTCCTGCTGTGGAATAAAGATATCCGCTGATCAGTCTTGCTGACTGCGCCTTCACTAAATCCCTGCGATATGCGTCCTTTCCGGTTGTCTCATCACTTGCAGACACATTGGCAATCACCGTAGCTCCTGCCATCGCATGGCCGCCGCTTGGTGGCTGTGCTACCCATAAATCCTCACAGATTTCCACACCTAACACAAAACTTTCGATTTCCTTTGACTGAAACAGCAGTTTACTTCCAAATGGAATCTGTTCCCCAAAGAAATTAATATACATAACGACTTCATTTCCCTTTGTAAAATGTCTTGCCTCATAAAATTCCGAATAATTTGGCAGGTTTAACTTAGGCACCATGCCAAGAACCTTTCCGTTCTGTACCATAGCCGCCACATTATAAAGTTTTCCTTCTGACATATAAGGAAGTCCCACAACAGCAAGGACATCCATGCCTTTCATCGCGTCTGCAATCTTTTTCAGTCCATCCTTTGCTGCCGAAAGCATGATATCGTGCAAAAATAAATCACCGCATGTATATCCAGTCAAACACAGTTCCGGAAGAACCACAAGCTTTGCGCCCTCCTTTTCTGCATCCCTAATTGACTCAATTGCCTGTTTTGTATTATAGTCCACATCCGCCACTCGAATATCCGGTGTTGCCACCGCTACCTTAATAAATCCATGTTTCATAAAGAACCTCGCCTTTCCGCAGCTAGTCTGTCTTTGTTCTCATTCTTCTCTCTTTTCTTTGTATCCTTTCTCGCTGCTTTCTCTATTCTTAGTTTTCCTGTTTTGTACTTTTTTTTATCCTGTTTATATATTTTTATATCTTTCTTCTATCTCTTCTTACTATTTTTTCTGTCCATTTCATTCAGATTATAGCGCATAATATTGTTATTTTTACCTTCTATTCCATGATTACCCTTTTATTCTTTTATTATAGCACACCTTCCAAATCATAAAAAGACTCGATTTCTTCTGCTTTTCTTCTGATTCAATTGGGAGTATAATGCAGCTATGCGCTGATTTTAACAGCCTGCGCCAAAAAGCTCCAATACCGGAACCCTTTTTGACGCCATCAAATTTCAGTCATAATCTAAAAAATGGAGAAAAAAATGAGTAATTGTGATTTATGTGCAAGACACTGTAATATAGACCGAAGCGCTTCAAAAATTGGCTTCTGTAAAATGACCGACGAAATCCGTGTAGCAAGAGCCGCCCTTCATATGTGGGAAGAGCCTTGTATTTCCGGCGAGAATGGCTCGGGAACCGTCTTTTTTACCGGCTGCTCTCTCCGCTGCGTTTTCTGTCAAAACAACAACATTGCAAATGGAGACACCGGAAAATCCATCACCATAGAACGTCTATCTGAGATTTTCTTAGAACTACAGGAAAAAGGGGCCAATAACATCAACCTCGTAACCCCTACCCACTATGTACCGCAGATCATCAAGGCACTTGACCTTGCCCGTTCAAACGGTCTGCATCTTCCAATCGTCTATAACACCGGAAGCTATGACACCGTAGAAACCATCCGCCTGTTAGACGGCTATGTGGATGTATACCTTCCAGACTTAAAATATGTCTCCTCCGAACTCTCCTTGCGCTACTCCCACGCAAAAGACTATTTCACCATAGCCTCTGCCGCGATCGCCGAGATGTTCCGCCAGGTAGGCCCTCCTCAGTTTGAGGGTGATTTAATCAAAAAAGGCATGATCGTTCGCCACTTAGTCCTTCCCACACACACCGAGGATTCCAAGTCTGTAGTCCGCTACCTCTATGAGACTTACGGCGATGACATATTCATCAGTATCATGAACCAGTACACTCCGCTCCCACACGTAAGCTCCTACCCAGAACTTACCCGCGCCGTGACTACCTTAGAATACGACGAGGTAGTCGACTACGCCATCGACCTGGGCGTCGAGAACGGTTTCATCCAGGAAGGCGAAACCTCCAAAGAAAGCTTCATCCCCCCATTTGATCTCGAAGGGGTGTAGGGGGTTGATGGAGTGCCTACATCCGCCTGGTACAATTTTTCGAGATCTATGGGATTTTGCATACGTCCTTTATTACATTTTATAATTGTATGTAATAGAAAGTCTCTTTGTGTTATTACTTGTAATACTATATCGTGCTTTTGATTGCCTGTATCACTATATTTCCGCTTTGTTGGTCCTCATTGCTATCTCTTTTTTCCGCCTCTCGTCTCACCAGCCATCCGCTCCGTTCGTTCCTCGCCGCTGCTCTTTTTCCGCCTCTCGTCTCACCATCTATCCGCTCCGTTCGTCCCTCCCCGCTGCTCTTTTTCCCCGTATCCATCCGTCCCCATGTGCTCGTGCCTCCGGCACGGCACAGTTCCGTGCCAAAGGCACGGAACGGAAGTCTGAGAGGCTGGGTGGCAGGGAGGGGAGAGGGAGGCGGGCGGTATCTTTCAATGAGTCTGCATCTGAGCGGACAAACGCGTCTGGCAATCCGTGAAGAGCAGACATTGCCTTTCATGTCTGATATTCGCGGATTGCCAGACGCGTTTGTCCGAATCAGTCAGCAGACGAGTGAAAGATACCGCCCGCCTCCCTCTCCCCTCCCTGTCACCCAGCCTCTCAGACTTCCAAGTTTTTCTCGCCCAGCCCACAAAAAAAAGAGCAGCAAGCTGCTCTTTTTTAAGATGGTACCCAAAATGCCGATTCTTGTATTTTGACTCCTAGCGAAGCTAGGTGGGTAACCGCATATAAGTCTCTGCCTTCCACTGCATATATCGGAGGCTTGGCATACGCTTAAGAATATAGGAATCCCGTTTAAAGTAATGTAGGTTCAAAATGACAAGAGTATCGTACACCCCAGGAATTTTGTTTCGTTCTTAACTTATGACCTCATTATAAACCACTAAATTTATATTTTCAAGAGGTATCCTTCAGGAATTTAATTACATTTTTCACAAATCATGAATTTATCTATTTTCATATGCGAAATAACAATTAAAATCTCTATTTCAAACTATCTTTCCCTATATTATATGCAAAAATTCTACACTTGTTGCAGTTCTTCGTTGGAAATCGCGTCAAAGGTAAACACGAATTCGGTTCCAACACCAACCTCACTGTAAACCTGAATATTGCCGCCATGCTTTACTGCAATTTGTCTTGCAATTGCCAGTCCTAAACCGGAGCCTTTGGCATTCTGCCTTAACTTTGATTTGTAGAATTTTTCAAAGATACTTCCAAGTTCTTCTTTCGGGATTCCGATTCCCTCATCCCGAATGGAGATTACAAGTTTTTTACTGGACTTACTCATAACCATAATGTGAATTGTGGAATTCTCTCCTGAGAATTTCACCGCATTATCTAAAATAACAAGGAACATCTGACGGAGTCTATCATAATCGCCCATCATCATCGCTATTTCCTGATTACTTTTAAACTCTACACTGATATTCTTCTCTTCCCCGATTGTTTTAACCGAACGAGAGATATCATCAAAAATCTGAATTACATTAACCGGCTCTTTTTCTATTACAAAATCTGGATTCTGCATCTTGGATAGAAGTAAAAGATCTCCTACCAGACGCTCCATGCTCTTGCACTCATTCAGCATCTTGTCATAGTACTGTGCTCTCTTTCCTTCATCCGTGACCACGCCATCCACGAGACTTTCCGTATACGCTCTTACAACGGTAATCGGCGTTCTAAGCTCATGGGATACATTTGCAAAGAAATCCAATCGCATCTGTTCCAGGTTCTTGCGTATCTTCTCATTCTCCATTAACTTATCTGTTAAAAAGTCTATCGTTCTTGCCAGATCCCCGATCTCATCGTTCCTGCTGATCCCGGTTTTCGTCTCATATTTGCCTTCCGCCAGTTCAAGTGCTGTTTCCCGCATCTTTGTAATCGGAAGTGTCAGCTGTCTTGCAAATAAAATAGCAATCACGAAAGAAAGAATCAATGCTGCTATCGCGCTGACTAGAATAAGATAGATACTGTTCATAACCAGGTTTTTCTGATCTGCAACCTTTGCATTCAATAGCACGGCGCCCACTACTTCTCCGTTAGCACCTGCTATTGGCACCCCTATGGTCATCATCATATAACCATGGATATCGCTAAAACCTATCTTCTCCTTTTCTTTCCCTGCAAATGCCCCATTGATGATCTGAATCACCTCTTCTGAGGTATTTGCTGGGTCAAGCTCAACATTCACAAGCTTTTCATTCATTGGCGAGGATGCATTTGGATTGCTTAAGGTCCATAATTCCCCTTGCTGTACCTCTAATACTTCTCCCAATATCTGCAGATACTCAAGACGCGAATCATAGTCTTCATTTACAATAAATTCTGTAAATCGTTTTGCTATGCTTCTGCCCTGTTCAAATAACTGCTGTCTGTAATTATCAATGGTCGCATTCTGATAAAGCTGTATAAAGATAATTCCTAAGATCATCGCAAACAGCGTTACCATGGATGCATAATTAATATACACCTTTGTAAACAGACGGTTATGCAGCTTTTCCTTCTTTCTTGCCTGCATGATAATGCCTCCTGCTATTATATCTTGCTTCTATACTCCCTCGACTTCGAATTTATAGCCAACACCCCAGATTGTCTTAATTGACCATCCATCGTGTTCCACTGTATCTAACTTCGCTCTAAGACGCTTAATATGTGAGTCAACCGTTCGGCTGTCTCCAAAATAATCAAATCCCCAAAGACTGTCTAATAGATTGTCTCTTGTAAACACCTTGTTTGGATTGCTTGCAAGTGTCCACATGGTTTCAATCTCTTTCTTTGTCAATGCGATTTTGGTACCTCCAATATGTAATGTATATTCTTCTAAATTAATTGATAAATTGGATATATTCAGTATGTTTCCTGTTTCTTCCGAGCTCTTGTCTTTTTTGGTCATTCGTCGAAGCACGGCCCTCACTCTTGCCATCACCTCACTCGGACTGAACGGCTTTACGATATAATCGTCTGCTCCGATATCTAACCCCATAATTCGCTCAAAATCCTCACCTCTTGCAGTTATTAGGATTACTGGGACGTCCGACTTGGCTCGTATTTTTCTGCAGACTTCATAGCCGTCCTCCTTTGGCATCATTACATCTAATAGCACAACCGACGGGTTGCATTCCTGAAATAATCGGATTGCTTCCTCCCCATCCGATGCGATCACCGGTTCAAATTCTTCTTTTTTTGCGTATGCCGCAAGCACATCGGTAATATCTGGATTATCATCTGCAATTAACATGTACTGCATTTTATTACCTCCTTACTCCATATTTAGTTCTTTTATAGTATCAAGCATATCAGGGATCTAATCCCTTTTATGCATATATTACCCACTCTTTTGTTATACCTAATCAATTATAAGGAATTCAAACTTCTAAAACAAGTGCTTTTTCAAACTTCCTTGATATTCCATATATGTTTTAATATCCCTCAATATACGGACTCTTACGAATTTTAAAAATTTCTTACAATCACGTAAGAATTGCCATTATTTTGACAAAAATATTACCTATAATAAAGATGGATGTGACACAAGGAAATTCCATAGTGTGGAGGACTTAAGCAATGAGGATTAAATTAAAAAGATATTATTTTGTCCTTTGTTTTATGCTTTTCTTCGTTCTATTTCTAAGTCTTTCCCGTGAAACTGCTTTTGCAAAATCAGAAACTTCTGTAACAAGCACGCCTACGGAAACACCACTTGAGATAAAGCTTAATGTTAAGAGTAAAACATTGGTGAAAGAAAAAACTTACACTTTAAAAGTGTACAATGTAACCGATACACAGAAAGTCACTTACAAATCCAGTGCGGATAATATTGCAAGTGTGGATTCTAACGGTACAATTACAGGCGTTGCGATCGGCACAGCTACTATTACTGTAACCGTAAAAGAAGGACAGAAAGTAGTGAGTACGTTACAGTGTGAAATTACAGTCGGTCCTCCTGCCATCAGCGTGAAATGGACAAAATCTGAGATTTTACTTGTAGTCGGAAAAAGAACGACATTAAAGACAATTTTGCAGCCGTATAATACAGCCGAAGAAATCAAATTCACTAGTTATGATACTTCCATTGCAACGGTCAGCACAGGCGGCCGTGTAACAGCAAAATCAGCCGGTACTACTTATATTTATGCGCTTCTTGATAACGGCAAGTTTGATACTTGTAAAGTAACCGTCGTAGATGAAGAGACGTACCAAAAAATGTTAGAAGAACAGAAACAAACTAGTGAAAGTACTTCTGGAAAATAAAGCTCAGGTTCTAAATCACACTATAACGTTCTTGAATTTTGAGTCGTATTATTATAGAATTACGCAGAAAGCTATTGCAAAGCTTTGCAATAGCTTTTTTTACGGTCTTTTTGTATGGTAACATTATCCATTGCGCATTTGCCGTTCTTTTGGCATAATATTGTACTGTAGATAATTCTGTCTTTTTATACACAGACTATATTGATTCAGTATAAGACAGTGCAGGAAACTTTTTAACCAACACTTGCCGCATTTTTACTTGCCCAGGTGTACCATACAATAAAATAAAGTATATGAGAGGAGCAGTTATGTTATTTTCATCTACAACATTTCTTCTTGTTTTTTTACCTATAGTATTACTTCTATACTATACCGTATTTTTAAAACACCGCCTTGCGCAAAACATCTTTCTATTTTTTGTAAGTCTGATTTTCTATGCATGGGGTGAGCCGTGGTTTGTCTTAATCATGCTGCTATCGATTGTTATGAACTGGATTTTTGGCCTGCTTGTCGATAAATATCGGGATCATCCACTCTTAAGTAAACTTATCCTAACCTTAACCATCGTTTATAACTTAGTTGTCATTTTTATTTTTAAGTACTTAATCTTTACGATTACAAATGTGAACCTGCTCTTTCATAAGGATTTCGCAATTCCGGAAATCACCCTTCCAATTGGTATTTCCTTCTTTACGTTTCAGGCAATTTCCTATGTTATCGATGTATACCGTAGACATGGTGAGGTTCAGAAGAATCCGCTTAATGTAGGTCTTTATATTGCATTCTTCCCACAGCTTATTGCGGGACCAATTGTTCGATATGAAACAATTGCAGAACAGATTCTTTATCGTAAGGAAACATTCAAAGGTTTCTCAGATGGTGTTATCCGCTTCATCCGCGGTCTGGCAAAAAAAGTGCTGTTATCCAATACATTAGCAATTGTAGCAGACCTTGCATTTTCCACAGAAACTGCTGAACTTAGTGTCGGAATGGCTTGGCTTGGCGCAATTTGCTATACCCTCCAGATCTTTTTTGACTTCTCCGGTTATTCGGAAATGGCAATCGGTCTTGGTAAAATGTTCGGATTTGATTTCCTTGAAAACTTCAACTTTCCATATATCTCTGCTTCTGTTTCGGAATTTTGGAGAAGATGGCATATTTCCCTTGGAACCTGGTTTAAAGATTATGTATACTTCCCACTTGGCGGAAGCCGTGTAAAAACAAAATCGCGTCTGGTATTCAATCTGTTTGTGGTATGGTTTTTAACTGGTTTATGGCATGGTGCCAACTGGACCTTTATCGCATGGGGACTTCTTTATTTTGTTTTACTCACATTAGAAAAATTGACTGGATTTGAGAAAAAGGCAAAATGTAAACCACTTCGTATTGTTTACACCCTCCTCTTTGTTATTATCGGCTGGGTACTGTTCCGTTCTAATGATATTGCACAGGCCGGCGACTATTTAAAAGTCATGTTTACAAACAGCTCAGGCATTCTGTGGGATAATAATGCATATTTCTATTTATGCGAGAATGCATTCTTCTTACTGGCTGCCGTATTATGCTCCACACCGATTTTTAAATGGCTTTCTACCAAGTGTAAGTTAGAACAGAATAAGGTGATTGGATTCCTTTATCCATTCTTCTACCTCGCTCTGTTCATTGTATCCTTATCATATATTGTAAAGGGTGCGTATAACCCATTCATTTACTTTAACTTCTAGAGAAAGGAGAATTATATGCTAGGACGTCTTAAATCAGCCATTAACCGCTATACGGTCACTGCTATTTGTTTTCTTATCGTCATCTTCTCTTATCTGATTGGCATGATTGTAGATTACAAAACCATTGATAAATCTGTTACCAAAACAGTCAATTCCGCAAAAGCTGCAGAGGATTCTACAACACTTGATGTTGCAAAAGCATTTATTGCAGGAACCGATTCAGCCTTAGATTCCGCCGTTTATAACCGCCTTGACTTAATCGCGGTAAACGGTCTGTTCAATCGTATGATTTTCAAGAAGAAAATCGATGATGTAAATGCCGTCAACACCGTCTACAAACTAAATAATGGACAGCTTACCTATTACTATCCGGAGTTTGGGGTGCGTGTTGCCCATAAGAATATCAAAGTATTGAATCAGTATTGTGAGTCGGTTGGGACCAAACTTCTTTATGTACAGGCTCCAATGAAGATTGATAAATATGACAATGAGCTTCCACATGGCCTTACTGACTATCCAAATGCAAATGCGGATCGCTTCCTTGAAGGGCTTGATAAACTCGGAATCGATTATCTGGATTTCCGCGAAGTCATTCATGATGCCGGATTTGTCTACAAAGACTTATTCTTTGATACAGACCATCACTGGACAACCGAGACCGGTTTCTGGGCATACCAGTATTTAATGGAATACTTAGGTGAGAATTATGGTTTAGAATATGACGAAGCCAATGTAGATAAAGATAACTTCACATTCGTGACAATGAAAGACAGCTTTATCGGTTCCCTTGCAAACCGTGTGGGAAGACTATATGCCGGTATAGATGATTTCACTTATATCTACCCAAACTTCGATACCAGCTTTGAATGGACTAGATACGACGAACAAGGTGCTTCCACTCTCACCCGAATCGGGGACTTCACCGAAACAGTTATGTTTAAGGACCGTACCGAGAATGCCGATCAGGCACTTGCTTATCGTGATAATATCTATTTCAACGGCAATCCTGCCATTGCAAAGATTACAAACAATAACGTGGAAGACGGACGTGTGCTAGTGATCCAGGATTCCTTTGGAAAGCCGGTAAGTGCATTCTTATGTTTAAATTTCCACCAGGTTGATGTTATGGATTTACGTGACTATGCGGAAATGACCGTTCTTGATTATTTAAAAATAAACGAGACTTACGATTACGTAATCATCCTCTACAACCCAAGTGCCTTTAAGACATCTTCTTATTATTCGCAGTTCAAATTCTATAACTATAAATAAGAAAAAGGGATGCTGACCGGCTAAGCGCCGGCAGCATCCCTTTTTTATCCACCCCGTATTTTTGTTCCCTACTTCTAAGTTCCGACGGTATAGTAGGCTTTCACACCGGTTCCGGACTCGTTAGTTGTCCAGACAGTGATCTTGCTGCCTTCTTTTAAGGCCCATACGGTTACGGTGAAGGTTCCGTCATCATTTACAGCGGCTTCGTAGGTCTTCTTCCAGATCTTAACGTATACCTTTGTGCCTGTATTCTCTACAGTAGGCGCTGCCACGCCGGTTAAAAAGATATCAGTGGTACCGGTGATCTCCGTCGCCCCTGCCTTTAATTCAGAGGTAACGACCGGTGCTGCCGGAACCTTCTTTGCAACGGTATATTTCACAACACTGCTCTTAGCAGAAGGATTCTTTGCATAAACCGATACTCTCTTTCCTGCCGTCGGCTTCTTAATCGTAAAGGTGTGTACATATACCCCAAGAGCCGCATCGTATACGCCCATTTCCGAAGTATAGGTCTTCCAGTTCGCATATAAGGTGATGCTTGAGTGTTCATCGGAAGCCACACGGATCGTGGTTGTGGTATTATCCACAGTATCTAAGATATATGGCGCCATTGGGGCCGGATATGGAACGTTTCTCTGTGCCACGTCCACAATATTTCCCCCGTCAAAACGAACCAGCGCATATACGCTTGCTCCCGGTGTCAATATTTCAGAAACCGGTACAGTCAGATAACCATAGTCATCGGTTGTTCCGGAAATCATCTTATTGCCGGAAGCGGTCGGAATGGAAATGTAAATCAGCTCATTCGGTGTGTATACCGCTGTAATCTCCTTTGCTCCGTATGCAAATGCCTGAATCTTAATGGCGCTGCCATCTACCATCGTTTCGGTATCGGAAACTGTGATATAAGCACTTCTGCTTCGTCTTACCACCCCATTTACCGTATCCTGCACATATACTTCAATGACCTGACCGGCCACTAGCTGTTCATTTGCAAAAGAAACGGTGAATTCCCCTTTCTTATTGCTGTTTGCCTTGTATGTTGTGCCATTTACAACAGCATATACGCCGAAAATGGCATTCTTCTTGGATGATGTGGAATTACCGCTGATGGATTTTTCAATCGCACAGATATTATATAATTCCGGTGTGGTAGGACCGCCATCCTGTACCTTAATGGATACGGCTCTGCTTAGTCGGCCGACATGATCTAAATTATAGACAACTAACGATGTTCCCACTTCAAATTCCGGAGTTGCGATTGAGAAGTTATGCTCCTCATCCAACTGGAATTCTGTTTCAACAATTGTATATTTTGTCAGATCCATATCCGTTGTCATTGCCAGCGTATCAGCAGCGCCTGCGGATACATAAACAATACGGTCAGTCTGAGAAACGACCGCTACATAAGCATCATCATCACCGGTATTTCCTGTGATATAGAGGTTATTGTTATAATACGCATTTACCGATGGCTGATTTGGTCCTGCCTTCTTAACACGTACCTTCACCTTCTCACTCTGACGCTTGCTACTTTCATCCTTCGCGTATACATACATCTCTGTTCCGGATGGCTGTGCTTCTAAGTTACAGCTGAAGCTTCCGTTTGATAGTACTTTTGTTTCATAGGTCTTAGTCGGTGTTTCAATTACGACCATCGTTCCCGGTTCCGCTGTACCATATAAGGTCTTGCTTCGGTTATGGAATGTCTTGCATTTTGGAACTGCCATTCCGTCCACATTGATATTATCAATCATGATGACCTGTGTCACCTTATTTCCTTTTGCATCTTCCGCATAGAAGGTATAAGTTCCATTAAAATAGGCAGTCACCTTATTATTTGTCACATCTCTTGCAGTCTGCCATTCCATAGAGTCAACCGCTACATTTCCTGCTGCGTATTTAAACTTTGTCAGTTCATAGCCAGAGGATGCCATTGCATAGATTTCTGTGGATAAGCGGATTGGATCCGTTGTAGCCGGCATTACAACAAGCATCGGACGTGATGTCACAGTGTTATTATATTTACATGTGTAGTAATTATAATTGCCTTCTGTTAAGACCGTCTTCTGATACCATGTTGTCTTCTTAGCAGAATCGGTGCTCAGACTGCTTGCTTTTAGCAGGAATTCATAGTTATTTGGATACGTAAGTGTCCAGTTATTATCTACGGAAAGACTTACTAACTGTTCATTTCCTAACACTTCAAGGTATTCCGCAATAATATTCTGTGTACGGTATTTGCTGTAGATCAACTGAGAACTTGCCCAGGATAATACCGGTGAGGTAGCAGATGCCAAAGTATTACATGCAATGACGAATACCTGATCATTTGTCACTTCTTTGCCATTATATTTAAGGCTCTTTACACGGGTTGTATTGTTGATCTTATTTCCGTTAATATCATATCTCGGAAGTGTGCTTGCATCAATCGTATAGGATACGCCATCGAATACCATAAAGTTGGTCCAGTCATCCTGCCACTCCTCACTGATTAAGAAGGACAGATTTGTCTTATCCTTTACCGATTCAAGCGTACTGTTTGTATAAGAAGTCTTTCCATTGGTCTGTGCATATGCGCTTGCAGACCATTCAATCCATTCTCTTAGCTGCGATCCCTTAATGGTATATAAGCCTGTATACTGTCTGTATTTCTGAAGTGCAACCAGATCGCTCTGTGTTACTTCTCCTGAGATGTTCGCATAATCATCGTAGGAGTTTGCACCGAAATTCACATAAGAAGATGCTGCGATAATCGGATACTGCAGGTAACTCTTCTTATTTTTCTGAAGATATTTAAGTGCATAGGCGATTCTTGCCTCGTTTTGTAGCTGCATCGCTACGGTATCCCCTAAAAGGCCGAAATAACTTTCAATTACCGTATCATCTGCGAACTTCGCAATCACATTGCTGCGATATGACTCAAATTCATCTCTCCAGTCATCAAAGAACGCCAGGATATTAGCATCCTCTGTTGTTTTATAACTGGAAACCTTTCTTACAGAACCCTTCTGTTCTATAATTTCATAGTTTCCGTCCGCTTCCACACTAAGTGTAAGATCCGCTACGCCGATTGCTTTTCCCTGGTTTGCCGCCATTACAAGCGTCTTTCCATTTACAAGGCCAGTCTTTGCATCTACGCCTGACAACGCATAATATTGCGGTACGCCATTTCCCGGGAAATTGTTATGTTCATGACCGCATAATACCACATCCACTTCCGGGATTTTTGTTAAGGCATAAGACACATTGCCTGCGTTTACTGCCGGTTCTTCTTCACCGAATCCGGAATGGGATAATACTACAATAATATCCGCTCCCTGTTCCTTTAAAGCAGCCGCTTCTTTTGTTACATTTGCCACGATATCCTCAGTCTTCCATGTTCCCTTATAGTTATCGGTTTTGCCTGATAAGGTAGGGATGGTTTCCCCGATTACACCTACATTCACTGCAACGGTTTCACCATTTGCAGTCTTAACATTTCTTGTGATGATCATGTTACGGTTAAATGGATACGTATCATCTTTTGAATTGAGTAGATTCGATACTACCACTTTATCCATTAAATTAGCACCATTTAACTGTGCTAACAGATAATCCCTGCCATAATCAAATTCATGATTTCCAAGTGTGATCGCATCATAGCCGATATATGCCATCGCTAAGTATAATGGCTGTGTTACCTCTGAATCCTGCTCCATAATATACTCAGTAGTAGCATCGTAGAGCACATCCCCTAAATCGAACAGGTATACATTCTCCTCCGGCATCTCACTCTTTGTCTTTAAGATCAAATTATAGGCTCTTGCAAGCCCGGCACTCTTAAAATCAGTTCCTGCTTCATAATCTACGGAACTGATCATGCCATGAAGATCTGTTGTGAAAATAAAACGTAAGGACGCTGTATCTTCTGCCGTATTTTCACTGCCAGCATAAGCATCCACTGATCCAAAGCAGCTGCAAAGACTAATCATTCCTGCAAAAATAAGCACTTTTGCAATGGATCTCTTTTTCTGAAACTTTCTCATACTTTCTTTCACTCTTTCTTTTTTATTTCCTAAAAAAGCTGTTCCTCCTTTTCCAGTATATAAATTATACGTTTCCACCATATGGTAAAGCAGGAATGGGGCATTTTTAAGGCAGCTTTCTTAAGTAATCTTAACTTTTCTATGTAACTAACATAACCGGTACGGTTCCTTAGACAGTATACCATTTTAATCCAATAAAACAATAAAAAATGGCCGATTCACCATTTTTCTTCCCTGCTTTCAAAAAAAAGGAGCACATCCTCTTTCTGCGCTCCTCTTTTCAATCCCTATGCATGCTGACACAAGCAGCATTTTCTCTAGCTTAACATGCCTCCTAACATGCCGCTTCCTGCAATAATTAAAAATGCCTTTACAAAATGCATCACCTCTGCCGGCTCTTCTCCATGAACGATCATCGAGATCATGCAGTAGATAGCGAAATAGACAACGCCTACGATCAGTCCCCATACAAACCGCTTCTGCTCCACATGCCGCCCCATGTAGAAACTGCCTAAAAATACGGATACTATGTACGTAACGATCACCATTGCTCCGAGCACTCCTCCTGAAAGCCCGGTCTGCAGCATCAGAAATGCAATCACAAGCAGCATGAATATGGTAACCAGATAGGAAAACAGAACTGACTTCATGACCGAAATTGCTTTGGATCCCGGATTTGTCATTTTATCCATATACTCTTCCTTCCGTGCACCTTAATAAATTCTATTTCAGTATATGAGCTCCCCAAATCGAATATGCTATGCCTAGTCCTCCTTTTATTGCGCGTTTTTTCCGGAAATGCTATACTAGGGCTATTAAAACTAAAATTCGACTAAGAAAGAAGGAATATTATGAAATATATTGATCTTCATGTCCATTCCACCATTTCCGACGGCACACTTACCCCCACAGAAGTTGTTCACCTGGCTGCCGATCAAAACCTGGCTGCAATCGCACTGACCGATCATGATACCGTCCGCGGTGTAAAGGAAGCGCTTGCCGCTGCCAAAACCCTAAAAAAGGAAGGAAAATTCGTCCGTATCATTCCAGGTGTAGAAATCTCTGCTGAATACTCCGGCCGTGATATTCATATCCTCGGTCTCTTTATCAATCCAGACAGCCCCGAATTAAATGCGGCCCTTGATAATGCCTTATCCGGCCGTGATAAAAGAAATGAGCAGATGGTTGAAAACCTGAGAAATGCGGGCATTGACATCACCTTAGAGGCACTCACCTTCGGTACTCCCGATACCGTCATCACAAGAGCCCATTTTGCCAGGTACTTAATAAACCGTGGCTATGCCAAAAATAATGACGACGCATTTAAGCGCTACTTAGGCTATGATACCCCCTACTACGTTCCACGCACTCAGATGACTCCCGAATCCGCGATCTCTCTAATCCGAGATGCCGGCGGCCTTCCGATTCTTGCCCATCCTCTCCTGTACAAGCTCACTTTAGATGAATTAGACGCCCTTATCGCCCGCCTCAAATCAGCCGGCCTTATTGGCATTGAAACCATCTACTCCGCCAATACCGGTTTTGATGAGGGGATTATCAGACGCTACGTGAACAAATACGACCTTATCATGACCGGGGGCTCTGATTTCCACGGCTCCAACAAGCCTCACATCTTTCTCGGCACCGGCAAAGGCAACTTAAAAATCCCGGAAACCATCCTAACCTGCCTAGAAGAAAAACTCTTTCAACTCCGCTCCTAACCCGGAGGGTTCAGAAAAAGCCGGTGCACGATGCCACGCTCGGTGTTCTAGAATGTCAGGCTCATGACGAACAAAAAAGGAGGTCAGTCCTCGAATAGCAGACAGTGTTTTTCTGTCTGCTATTCGAGGACTGACCTCCTTTTTTGTCCGCTCATGCGTCCGAACATTCAAAACACCGAGCGCGGCATCGCCCGCTGGCTTTTTTCTCCCTCAGGCTCGTACCTTACCGGCCCCTGTGCCTACTTCTGCTCTGGTTTTTCAACTTCAACGATAGCAGTTTTCTTCATTGGAATACGGCAGTTCTTGTTGTTACCGAATTCTACGATTACGATATCGTCCATAACGTCGATAATCACACCGTAAAAACCGCTTGTTGTTAAAACGCTGTCCCCAGTCTCTAAAGAGGAAACTAAAGCATCTAATGCCTTCTGCTGTTTCTTCTGTGGGCGGATTGCCATAAAGTAAAATAAACCACCAAGGATAATGATGTAACCAATCATCCAAGTCCAAGACATCGTAGTGGATGCCTCAGCTGTTAAAAATAATAACTGATTCATTCTAAATTCCTCCTAAACTTTTGCTCTCATTTTTATAATTCAATGCTTCCGGATTAATCCTCCCCGGCTGCAAATCCTTCTAATTTCTTTCTCTTATACTCTTTAAAGTTACCGGCTTCAATCGCATCGCGTATTTCTTCCATCATCTTATTATAGAAGTATAAGTTATGGGTAACTAAGAAACGAAGACCAAGCATTTCTTTTGCCTTTAATAAATGTCTGATATACGCTCTTGTATAAGTCTTACATACCGGACACTGACATCCTTCTTCAATTGGTCTTTCATCTAACTCATACTTAGCATTTAATAAATTCATCTTGCCATGATTTGTATAGGCATGTCCATGACGTCCGTTTCTTGCAGGATATACACAGTCAAAGAAATCGACACCACGTTCTACTGCTTCTAAGATATTTGCTGGTGTACCTACACCCATCAGGTAAGTCGGTTTTTCAACCGGCAGATATGGTACAGTTGCTTCAATAATACGATACATATCGTCATGGGACTCCCCTACGGCAAGACCGCCAAGCGCATATCCGTCTAAATTCATATCGGAAATACGTTTTGCATGTTCAATACGTATATCTTCAAATGTACCGCCCTGATTGATACCAAACAGCATCTGATGCTTATTGATAGTATCCGGAAGGGAGTTTAAACGATCCATTTCATTTTTGCATCGTTCTAACCATCTTGTTGTTCTTGCAACGGAATCCGCCATATACTGTCTTGTTGCAGGATGTGGAGGACATTCATCAAATGCCATCGCAATAGTAGATGCGAGGTTAGACTGAATTCTCATGCTTTCTTCCGGTCCCATGAAAATCTTGCGTCCGTCAATATGAGAATTAAAGTAAACGCCTTCTTCTTTGATCTTACGAAGTCCTGCTAAAGAAAATACCTGGAATCCGCCGGAATCGGTTAAGATCGGCTTATCCCATACCATGAATTTATGAAGACCGCCAAGTTTCTTGATTGTCTCATCACCAGTTCTTACATGAAGATGATAGGTATTTGATAACTGTACCTGAGTTCCTATGTCCTGCAGATCCATTGTGGATACTGCACCTTTTATCGCCGCAACGGTGCCAACATTCATAAAAACAGGAGTCTGAATCTTTCCATGAACGGTTGTAAATTCACCGCGCTTTGCATTTCCGTCTTTACATATTAGTTTATACATCTGATTCTCCTTACTAGTTAACGCTGTCAGCATGACAGCCTTATCCACTGTAGTACAAGTATACATTCTATGCTTTGGTTTTTCAACCTTATTTTTTCAATCTGAAAATTATAAGAATCTTTATTCTTTTTTTAGGTTTCTGCCGTATTTCCTGCTATTGCAGCCTTCTCATCTAACCGACTTTTATTTTGACTCTTTTGTATTTACTTTTCATGATGCCTTCCTTGCCAAAATACATCTTGTTTGGTAATATATATATTATTTGTCGAAATTTGTATCAATTTTAAACTCAGGAGGCTATATGTCCATTAAAAAGTCACTCCGTATTTTTTTAAGCTTATATACGCTGCTCCCTGTTGGCATCATTTTTTTGCTGATTCATATATTCGCTTCCATACGATTTGGTGAAGTTCGAGAGAATATTATTAATAAAGTAACCTACAGCTATGCAGCCAGCTTGAACAGCCATTTATATATGACCTCCGATTCTGCCTTCACATCTAAGGAAGATCTGCGTGATTATATTACTTCCTATTCCGATGAATATTGTATCAGCCTTAATATGATGAAAGACACGGCTGTTATTATAACCGATTCTTCGGGATACAATTATTATTCGCTTTTAGCTTCCAAAGTTGATGATGTGATCTCACCCGATCTATTTGCCTCTATCTTAGCAGAGGCCGATTCCTCAACCCATTTAAAATCAGGACTTCTAGACTCATCCTATCATAACAAAGCATATCTGTATGCGTTCAGCTATATTGATTACAACGGCCTGGTGCTGATCACAAGGATGAACGCCAATTCTTTTAATGTGATTCGAAGTATGATCCTTCCTGGACTGCTGATCTCTGCAGTTTTATTATTGCCCATTGCGATCCTTTTAAGCAGTCTTCTGACAAGGTATTACACAAAACCTATCATCTCACTGCGTAATACCATGCGGATTGCAGCTGCAGGGGACCTGGATGTCCGCTCACACCTGCCGGTTAACAATGAAATTGGTGACCTGGCTAAACATTTTAATCGAATGATCGGGCAGATCAAGCAAAACTACGATGAACTTTCCCTTGTGCATCGAAAGCTCTTAGATAATGAAGATGAGCTAAAATCCAATCTAAACCAGATTGAATTTCTTGCTTATCATGATATTCTGACAAGCCTTCCGAATAAGTTTTCTTTTCACCGTTATATTGAGGAAATTCTGAATGCTTCTACCCTGTATACGGATATGCATGCGGTATACTTTATCGATCTGGATAACTTTAAGATGATCAACGATACACTTGGTCATGAATATGGGGATCTGCTGCTTACCCAGACAGCAGAAAAGCTTGTCTCCCTGATTGAGGAGAAAGACTGTCTGGCAAGGGCTGGCGGAGATGAGTTTCTTCTCTTTACGCCTTATATCAAAGATGCCGAAAGCGCAATGAAGTTTGCCGCCTCTATCATTGAAGCCTTTAAGCATCCATTTGATTTAAATGGCGAAACCGCCTATATCGCAATGAGCATTGGAATCGCTATGTATCCGGATAATGGCTTAGACAGCCATATTCTTATTAAAAATGCAGATATCGCTATGTACAGCTCGAAGGAGGCCGGTAAAAACCGCTGTACCCTGTTTAACCGTACCATGGAGGAAACCATCCAGCAAAATGCTATCATATTGGATATCTTAAGAGGTGCTATTGAGCGTGAGGAGCTTTCCCTTGCATTCCAGCCTCAGATTCATGCAAAAAGCGGGAAACTTCTGAAATTTGAAGCGCTTGCCCGCTTAAGCAGCCAACGTCTTGGTCCGATTCCCCCCTCTGTTTTCATACCGATTGCAGAAGAAAGCGGGATAATTCATGAACTCGGAAACCATATACTGCGAAAGGCCTGTCTGTTTAATAAACAGCTGCTTGATTCGGGCCTTCCGCCTATGACCGTATCCGTCAACATCTCCTCTGTGCAGTTAAGCCATTTCGGATTCTTTGAACAGCTCTCTTCCATCCTGGAAGAAACCAAGCTGCCGCCGAAGTATCTGGAACTGGAATTGACGGAAAGCGCACTTGTATCCTCTATTATTGATACCACCACTATTTTTGAACGCCTGCAGTCAATTGGAGTAAAAGTCGCCCTTGATGACTTTGGTACCGGATACTCGTCTCTAAGTTACCTTTCTCAGATGCCACTTGATACGCTAAAGATTGATAAATCCTTTGTGGATGTAATCGAGCGCTACGAGAGAGGACATGCCATGATCGATACGATGATACGTATCGCACATATTCTAGATCTTTCCGTTGTAGCAGAGGGCGTGGAAAATGATATCCAGTATAAGATGCTAAAAGAACTAGGATGCGATTTCATCCAGGGATATCTGTTCAGCCGTCCGCTAAGCCACTCTGAATTTGTGGAATTTGCTCATAACTGCCAGTCCTAGTGAGGCTTTCTTCGAAAGAAGAGGCCTCTTCTTTGTTTCCTTTGTACCCTGTTATTTATGCTGATTTTCTGCTTTCTCATATGCGCCCTTAAGCCATACTGCAAACCGAATTTCTTCGTCCCGATATGGATATGACCCGGAATCCCCAAATTGCTTAAATTCCTTATAGGGTGCCTCTAATATATTTAAATAGCTCTCGCATAGCTCTTTTGACGTGGTATGATCCTTGGTTCCCCACACGAACAGACAGGGAATGGAGAGACTAACCACTTCTGCTGTCACATCTCTTGCATACAATTCCGAAAAGAGAAGATCGGATATGCACACCCCCGCCACATAAGCTTTCACCACATCCGCAATATTATATTCCGGCTGAAGCAAAAATCCTAAAATATAATCTTTTCTGCTTTGCTGATCTTCCTCTTTTTTAATATAACGCTCATAATACTCCTTTGGAAGTACTTTCTCTTGTTCTTCACACTTCTCCTGTAGCATTGCCAGCTCCATGATATCCTGCTCCTGTCCTTGTTTGATTGCCTGATCTAAGCAGTAAGCAATCATGTTCTTTTCCATCTCATAAAGACTTGTATACTGCGACACGCCCACATACATGCTGTATTTTTCCGGAGCCTTTGCCGCCGCCCGGATTGCAAGGGCGGTTGCATATCCTTCGGCAACTAATATAACCTGATCCGTGTTAAGAAAAGACCGAATGCAATCGGTGACACCAAGGATTTCCTCTACTCCTTTATCTATTGTGACATTGTGCTTATCCTGGTCACAGGAAATAGATTTTCCGGTACCATATGCATCATAGCGGACAATCGTAAAGCATTCCTCCAGCGCCTCCTGATATTTGGTTATGTAACACATCTCCGAAAAAGTATCTTCCCCACTTACCCATAACAGTACCGGATTTTTCGCATCGTCCCCCCGAACTAAAACGGTAATCTTACTCCCGTCAATCTCCTCCTTTTTTAACTGATAGATTCCCTCTTCCTTTCCTTCACGCGGCTGGGTCGAGGTTGGGAAGAATATATAAATTAAAAGAAA
>SVEB01000108.1 GCA_015057635.1 Lachnospiraceae bacterium
CATGGATAATCCGGATGTCCGGCTCAAGATGAACTTCAACATAAAAAAATCCTTGAATAGCAGACAGTGTTTTCCTGTCTGCTATTCAAGGATTTTTTTACGTTGATGTCCATCCTGCGTCCGAACATCCGGATTATCCATGCCCGCCGCTCCATACGGGGCTTTCTCGGACATATTCCTAATCCAAATGTCTATCCCACCAGGTTACGTTTCTGGATGAGGAGTTCGGTCATACGGGACTGGATGTAGAGCTGGAAGTCAGCCGGTTTCTTGATCTGGTAACGATCGAAGATCTCGGTGTATGCCTGCTTTAACACATCTCTTGGTATAATCTTTCCGCTTAAACGGTAGCGTTCTAATGGATGTTCCTGTCTTTCATTTCCATTGATCACTTTAACCGCTTTCGGTCCAAACCACTGGAATGTCTCATAAACATGGTCTATGATATCTCTTTCCTGTGCACTTAGTGATTTTTCCTCTACTTCAATCACTCTCACGCCATTCTTTCTCATATTATCATATAAAGACAGATAAGGCATTGAGTTGTATGTAATCTGACATTCTGTATCAAATAATGGCTTGTCATACATAGACAGTGAAACTGCCTGTGAATAAAACAGCACTACCTGAACCATACGGGCTGTAATTTCCCCATTGGCTTTATTGATAATATACTGCGCCACTAGCTTAATCTTTGATTTCGTCAAAACATCAAGCACTGCACGCTTGCTCTTTTTAAAAGCTACGTGCGTTAACTTGTCTTCGTTATCCATTAACAGCTTGTAATAATAGTTTGGGTCGCTCTGCAACAATTTTAATTTTTCTGAATATTCCTGCGTTGGAACATCCCCCTCAATATAACGGATGATTGTTGTTTCTCCCCATCCTAACAGCTTCGCTAATGGTTTCTTCCCAATATTATAGGTGATTAATAAATCCTTAATCTCATCTACACTAATTGTTCTTTCGTTTGTTGTCTTTAACTTTCCATCGTTCATTGATCATCCACTCTTTCTGTCGTATTCCGTAATGGCCTTCCCGCCATTTCCCCGTTACAAAAGCAATCAACTACAATTTCTTACTCCTTTGTAAAAGGACCTGTTCCCTCAACATATGGTCCACTGACTCAACTAATACTTTCTGTACTCATTGATGTCGTTCATAATAATCTTAAACCCTCTGATAATACGTTCAAACATGCCTCGTTTATAACCGCTGACTACAACCATTCCAATCGGAATGCCAATAATCATACCGAGTACACCCCCTAAACGGTACCCGATAAACATAAAGAGCAAGGCTGCAAATGGATTCAATCCAATACTGTCTCCTACCATCTTCGGCTGCAAAATCTGTTTCACAAGCTGACATACCAGATATAAAATACAAATGATTACAGCACGCAGATAATTGCCTGCAATTAAATCAACAATCGCCCATGGCCAGAATACCGCTCCTGTTCCGAATACCGGAAGAAAATCTAAAAAAGCGATTCCAAGTGCCAGTAAAAACGAATAGTCAACCTTCATAAACTCAAACGCAATAAACATAATAACAACAAGCACAAGCATAATCTTAAACTGCGCTTTGAAGTATCCTCCTACGGCATTTTTAAAATTATCGACTACCATTCTGTATCCGCGTTTAAATGATTCCGGCAGAATCTGATTCGCTTTTTCCGCTAACTGATCCCGGTCTGCGATAAAAAAATAAGTTGCAAGTATTGTGATAATCATCATTAGTATCGCATTCGCCACATTCTTTACGTAATTGCTTACCTGCGGAATATTGGGCAGCTCTATCCCATTTAAAAATGTAGACAGATAGTTTTCTGCATCCTGATTGAACCCTTCAAAGAAATTTCGGATTCCTTCCGGCATAATTGCAGATACTTTTGCCATACGAAGTGATATGGTATCCATCATATCAATCATCGCTTGTGCAATATCTGACGCATTTTCAATCAGTGCAGTCACTTCTTTTACAATCAGTGCCCCAACCAGATATAAAACACCAAATACGCCCGCTAAAACAGCAATGATAATAATAGCTGATCCATGTTTTCTCACAATTTTTACTTTCCTTTCCATGAAGCGCACCAGAGGGTTCGCTATCATGGATATAAAGAAAGCAATTACAAATGGATAGAAGAACGAGAGCAGCTTTGGTCCTACTGTAATAATCAGCCCTAATAAAGTAATATTAATCAGCAGGTTCACTGCAATCTTCCCGTATATCTTTCGATTATTCACACAAAATCCCCCATCCTTATACCTTTCGTCTTCCTTCCAAAACTTAAAAGTATATCAATTCATTTTACCATCTTTTTCTTACTTTTTTCTTACTTTTTTCTTATTCTTTGATGAAAATATGACAAAAAATGATGTTATTCATTTACAAATGATCTAATTAAAAAAGTGAAGAAAAACAAAATTGCCGCGATCATAACAATCGTCGGACCGGTTGCAAGGCTTAAATAGTAAGACATAATCAGCCCTGTAATTCCTGAAAATACTGCAATGATAATAGAAAACAAATGATATTCTCTCATATTTCCTGCTATATTTCTTGCTGCTGCTGCCGGAAGGATTAAAAGTGCGTTGATGATCAGAATGCCCACCCATTTGATGGAAAGCATAACGATCAGTGCGATCAGCACTACAAATACATTGTCAAGCAACACTATCGGCACTCCTTTGCTCTTGGCGAGGCTGGAGTTTAAGCTCACTGCATGCAGCTTATTAAAGCAGAAGCCCCAGAAAATAAGTGTTACAACAAAGATCAGCAGTAAAAATAAAATCTCTCTTGCAGAAATGCTTAAAACATCTCCGACTAAAAGAGCCGAATACTTTGAGAAATTCCCTCCTCTTGATAAAATCACAAGACCGGTGGCAGTACTTAAGGAAGAGAAAACCGAAATGATCGTATCGGTTGAAATACTGTTTTTGAGCTTAATGCGATTTAATAATAATGCAAATACAATCG
>SVEB01000109.1 GCA_015057635.1 Lachnospiraceae bacterium
ATCATAAAATCCTTGCCTGAGAAGGAGAGGTTACTTGTTGAGGCTAATGTTCTTCAATGTAGTAAGAGAAGCACCTGTACATTCTCTACACTAATTAGCTTAAATGCGGTTCTTGTGTCGGCATAGATATAAGCTGCTGAGTTTTTGCCGTATCGTAGAAATGTAGTCCGCTCGCATAAAGCGAGCAGATGCCGTAAGGCATCTATAGGAAGCACGCGACTTTAGTCGTGTGAGGCTTCACAGAATGTTGAGAAAACAGAATTTGTTGAGCGGTGAAGGAGATTGTTATGAAGAAAAGACTTAAGAAGGTACTGTTAGCGTTAGGTGGGATTGTAGCTGGAGTGTTTTTGATTTTTGTGGCATTCCGGTATGGATGGAGGCTGTTCGGGTTCTCGATGTGTAAGGATAATGTTGGATTTGAAAGTGTGATTGTGAAAGAGGATGAGGTGACGCTGAAATGTTTTAATGCGGATAGTTTCTCATTTGACTGCATGATCGGATATAAGGCGAAGCAGGAAGGGGATATCCTTTATGTTGGAGTGAAATATAACACGTTATTAGGAGTGCTGCCTGATGATGTGGGATCGGGTGAGTTCACGGTACCGGTAAAGGGAGAGATCAATCAGGTTATTTTAAAGGGAAGAGATAAGGAGCTTATCATCTGGGATCGTGCAGGGAATGATAAGCTGACGATACATATAGAATTATACAGTGAAGATATGACGATGCTTCACTACCAATGCTATTTAGGAGAGGAAGAGGTTGCGCAGGCAAATGTTGCATATGAGGGGACCGAGGTTTCATTAAAGCTTTCTAAGAATGATTTTCCGGCTGATGCAGATTTAAGCACGTTAAGGGTTGCATTTACTGCGATTGAGGGAGACAAGGAAATCCCTATAGGTGAACCGCAAAACCTTGCTGCAGAATGGGGACAGACTCATGAGTTTGTGATCGCTAAGAAGGAAGGCGAGTATATCATTCAGCGTGAGGGAATTAGTGAGTTTAAGTAAGTATAGAATAGTTTGAGTAAAAGAGAAGAGCAGTCGGCTAAGAATCGACCGCTCTTTTTTTAGATATTCGCTGTTGCAGGTCGTGATTTGTAAGTTTTGCCTTAGCAGTGGGGGAAAAGGTATGGAATGTTGGTTTATGTTGATTAAAGTAAATGAAAAACAGAGAAAGGAAAAGTAAAAAATATACAGATATGCTATAATAGCAGAGTGAGAAGTTTGTTACAACAATATAGGAGAAGGGCATTTTTTTAGGAGGAAAAAGAATGGAAGTATTGGAAGGAGCAATTGATTGTCGGCCAGAGGAGACTGGTTACGACAGCAGCAGACTGGTTGCGCTGAATGAGCATTTTCAAAGAATCATTGAAAAGAAGATTATAGTAGGCGCGCAGTATACCATTTCTCACAAAGGTAAAATCATTGCGAATGCAAGCATTGGTGGTGGTAGCAAGATTTCGGATGAAAAGATGAAACCGGATATGGTATTTCGGATTGCATCGATTACCAAGACCTTTACAGCGGTTGCAATTATGCAGCTGGTAGAGGCAGGATATTTTCGGTTAGATACGAAGGTAGGAGAAATACTGCCACAGTTTTCAAAGCCGCCTTTTGCGGATATCTCGATCTGGAACATGCTCACTCATACTTCAGGGTTATATCCGGATGGAGGATGCTATCCGGATGTTGCTCCTATTAATTCATGGGAATACATAGGGGCATTCATGGAAAGATGGGATCACAAGGGGGAATTTGACTGGATTACACCAGGGCTTTTAGGCGGACTTCGAAAACCGGTTGGAACACAGTGGATGTACAATAGCTTTGCTTTCGCTGTTCTGGGAGAGGTTATTACCAAAGTCAGCGGAAAATTTGCACATGACTATATTGAAGAGAACATAATAAGAAAGTTATCGATGAGGGATACGGCGTTTATGCCAACGAAGGAAATGGCAGAGCGTATGTACATAAGAGATGAGGAGGATAAGGAACATATCGATACAATCATCGCGGGTACGTTTAGCCAGGATGAGGGCAATGAATGGGATAAGATTCCGAAGACCGGAGGAGGCATTCATTCCACCACAAGAGATTTGATCCGTTTTGGCAATATGATGCTTGGAATGGGGCGGCTTGATGGTGTGCGCATTCTTGGAAGAAAAACGGTGGAGCGGATGACAACACCGCAGTTACATAACATTCCGGATGACTGCTGGGGTTCAAAGGAAATGGACAGGCAGTACGGGATTGGTTTTGATATGAAGCGCGGAGTCGCTTTTAATTATTCCAGCGGCTCGTATCTGCATGAAGGGTCAGGTGCATGTTCTTTGGATATGGATCCAAAAGAGCAGCTTTGTGCGGCATGGTTTGTTCCGTGGGATAATGTGGAGTGGTCTGCAGACGCATTATTCAATGTTCAGAATATTATATGGTCAGGACTGATGTAGAGTGTGGGAACATTTAGGAAAGAATTAAGACACATGTGGGAAGGATTAAAACACATGTGGGAAGGATTAAAACACATGTGGGAGTTTTTTTCTATTCAGCCGGTATATACGATGCCGATGGAGATGATTGTTACAAAGATATATAAGGAGCAATAAATGCAGGAATCAATAAGACAGAATGGGTGATGTAAAGTGAGTGTTCCATTTTACATCATCCACTTTTTATTTCTTTGGAATTTCATTAAAACTAATGTTTCAGTTTGTGATTTTTCATACAATAGGTTATAATTGGGAAAGATAGATACATATTGGGAGGAACCACATGAATAGGAACAGTTTGGGTGATCAAATACGAGATATAGTAGAAGATGCAGTAAATTCTATGAACTTTTCTGAATTGAACCAGCAGATTAAACGGACCGTAAATGGCGCTCTCGATGAAGTACGCAAGACAGTAGGTCCATATCAGACCCCGGAAGAAAGAAAAAACAATGCCGATCGCAGGCAGGGATGGCAGAATCCCTATGAGGAATCACCAAGATCTGGTGAGCAGTGGCAAAGGGCAAGTCAGCAAAATCAGCAAAATCAGCAAGGGCAGCAATCCGGTCAGGCATGGCAACGGCAAAATCAGAGATGGGACAGGTCAGATCAGAGAGCAAAGCGGCAAAATGATAGATGGGAAAATCGGAATGAAAGACGGGCAAATCCAAATGAAAGATGGGGCAGTCCGAGAGCGGAACAATCGAATCAAAGAGTGGAACGCCCAAGACAAGAGTGGAAAAGAACCACACAGGAATGGAACAACCGGAATGAGAATATCATTCATAATGGAAACTATAAAAGTTATGGCCGATATGAGGTGCAGAAAAATAGGGAGAGGATGCCTGAGGGTGTCAACGGAAAGGGAAAGCCAGTAGGAAATGTGTCGGGAATCCTTCTTACCGTATTTGGATGGATTGGGACCGGATTATTTGGGATCGGTGCTTTGGTTACGTATCTGGTCGCTTTCTTTACCGGGATTTTTACTGTGTTAGGACCAATCTCAGCAGGGTTAGGTGTGCTGTTTCTGGGATTTTTGGCGATGCTGTTTCGAGGAAATGCGATACGGGGACGGCTGAGACGATATCGTGACTATATGAGGGTACTAAAAGGGAATACATTCTGTTCGATTGAGGATATGGCCAATTTTATAGGAAAGTCCAAACGGTATGTGATCTCGGATCTTCGAAAGATGATACGGCTTGGTTTTTTCCCGGAAGGGCATATTGATAATAAAAAGACACAATTTATTACGACGGATGAAACATATACGCAGTATCTTGCTTCGATAAAGAGCTATGAGGAGCGCAGGAAGATCGAGGAATTGGAAGCAAAAGAGAAGAAATGGTCAAGAGATAATAAAAAGGCAAATAACCGGAAAGAAACAAATAATGATAAAAATCAAACAGCAGAGGAAGCAAAAGCAGGAAATACAGAAGCGGTGGATGAGAACAGCGAATTATATAAGACCATCAAAGCAGGACGAGCTCATATCATTGAGATCAGACAGGCGAATGACAAGATCCCGGGAGAGGAGATCTCGAAGAAGCTGGATCGCTTGGAAGAGGTTACGACCAAGATTTTTATCTGTGTGGAGAAACATCCAGAGCAGCTTCCTGAAATCAGAAAGTTCATGGAATACTATCTACCGACTACGTTAAAACTTGTGAATGCATATCGGGAATTTGACAGCCAGATCGTACAGGGAGAGAATATCACTTCCGCAAAAACAGAGATTGAGAATACATTGGATACGATTAATGATGCATTTGAACGATTACTGGATAGTTTATTCCAAGATGCTGCGATGGAAGTATCGGCAGATATCTCGGTATTAAATACATTGTTAGCGCAGGAAGGGCTGACAAAACGTGATTTTAAATAAATAAAGGGAGGAACGAAACGGTGAGCATGGAAGAGGATAAAATTTTTAAGGAAGAAACCCCAACTTTAACATTTGAGCCATTTGCGACAAAAGAGGAGGTGGCAGAGGTAAAGCCGGCACAAGCACCTGCACAAGAGCAGAAACCGGCTTATGAGCAGGTGACGCTTACCAAAGAAGAACAGAAGATGGTCGATGATTTTGCATCGAAGATCGAACTTAGCAATTCTAATATCATTTTACAGTATGGTGCCGGAGCACAGAAGAAAATCGCGGACTTTTCGGAGACGGCGCTTAACAATGTAAAGACAAAGGATTTAGGGGAAGTTGGAGAAATGCTATCGAGTGTGGTTGCGGAATTAAGAGGCTTCGAAGAGGAAGAGGAAAAAGGAGGATTCCTTGGATTCTTTAAGAAGAATACCGATAAGTTAAGTAATATGAAAGCGAAATATGCAAAGGCAGAAGTGAATGTGACAAGAATCTGCCAGGCATTAGAAAGCCATCAGATTCAGTTATTAAAAGATGTGGCGATGTTAGATAAGATGTACGAGCTTAATAAGACTTACTTTAAAGAGCTGTCTATGTATATCATCGCAGGCAAGAAGAAATTAAATGAAGTACAGACGAAGGAACTTCCTGCCCTAATGGACAAAGCACAAAAATCAGGGCTTCCGGAAGATGCGCAGGCAGCTAACGATCTTGCTAATCTGTGCAACCGTTTTGAAAAGAAGATTCATGACCTGGAACTGACAAGGATGGTGTCCATCCAGATGGCTCCGCAGATCCGTCTTGTTCAGGGAAATGATACGTTAATGAGCGAGAAAATCCAGTCTACGATCGTGAATACGATTCCACTATGGAAGAGCCAGATGGTGCTTGCATTAGGGATCAGCCATTCTCAGCAGGCAGCAAAGGCACAGAGGGAAGTGACGGATATGACCAATGAGCTTTTGAAACGGAATGCACAGGCACTTAAGCTTGCAACGGTTGAGACGGCCAAAGAATCAGAACGTGGTGTTGTGGATATTGAGACGTTAAAGATTACGAATGAATCTTTAATTTCCACATTAGATGAAGTGCTTCGAATCCAGACGGAGGGAAGACAGAAACGTAAGGAAGCAGAGGCAGAATTAAATCGGATTGAAAATGAGCTGAAACAGAAGTTACTCAATATGAATCGTTAAAGATCATGCAAGTTAATAAAGGGCTAAGGGAATCGGAGGATTTAAGAGGAGATTTCCTTAGTCCTTTTTTGATAAGTGCAAGACCGGATATCAGTACTGATTTTACACTCATAATTTTGTAAAACTTGGGAGAAAATGTAGACATATAACAAAATTAGTTTTGTCATGTCAGTCTATCAGTGATGAGAGGAATGAGGAAATCTGCAGAATAGAGTCGGAAAGGCTTTGATAATAAAGCAGATTCCTTAAAAGAAGGGAAATTATTATGAGTGAACTAATCAACAACAGGGAAATGCGAAAGGAAACACTAAAGAACATTATCCGGCAACTGCATGAAGGCAAGACGATGGATGAAGTGAAACAGCAATTTGAAGAGGTGTTTCATGGAGTATCCGCATCCGAGATTTCAGAAGCGGAGACTGCTTTGGTATTAGAGGGGATTCCGAACGATGAAATACAAAATCTTTGCGATGTGCATGCGTCTGTGTTTAAAGGAACGATTGATGAGATACATGGTAATATAGAGGGATCTTCTCAGAAGGGACATCCGATTGAAGTCATGAAGATGGAAAATCGAGAAATTGAAAAAATCATGGAGGATCAGATACGTCCTTATATAGGTTCAATGGAAGAGCCGGACAGTTATCAGCTGTTAATGAAAGGAATGGAGAGATTATCGAAGATTGATCTGCATTATTCCAGAAAAGAAAATCTGTTATTTCCTTATCTGGAAAAGTATGAGGTGACGGCACCTCCAAAGGTGATGTGGGGAGTGGATGATGAAATCCGCATGCAGATCAAAGTGGTTCAGACCATGTTAGGTAAGTCATTTACAGACACAAGCGAGATCGCAGGAAAGATAAAGGAACTGTTAGATCGAATAGCAGAAATGATTTTTAAAGAAGAAAATATCTTATTCCCAATGCTGCTTGAAAAGCTGACAGAAGACGAATGGAAAATGATCGCATCAGAGAGTCGGGAAATCGGTTATCTGATTGACCATGTTCCGGAGTGGAAAGAATCTTTATCCGGCGTAAAAAAAGAAAGTATGGAACCAAAAGCGGAAAATGGAGAGGTGGTTCTTCCGACCGGGCGCATGACGTTAGAAGAATTGAAAAATATGCTGAACACACTGCCATTTGACATTACATTTGTAGGAAAAGATGATACCGTAAAATATTTTTCAGAAGGGAAAGAAAGGATTTTTGCACGTACTAAAACTGTGATCGGAAGAACCGTATCCAACTGTCATCCACCAGCAAGTGTGCATATCGTAGAGGGTATTGTGGAAGATTTTAAGAGCGGAAAGAAAGATAGTGAAGATTTTTGGATCAATATGGGCGATGCATTTGTCCTGATCCGCTATTTCGCAGTACGAAATGAGCAGGGAGAATATATCGGTGTTTTAGAAGTAACGCAAAATATTAAAAAGATTCAGCAAATTCAGGGTGAGAAGAGGTTGGTGGAGTAGTAGAAAAAGAGAAAAAAGGGGCAGTCGCTTTTAGTGGACGGCTCCTTTTTAATGTTAAAACCAGGGGTTATTATTTTGTAATAGTAGTCGTTCACATTTTTCAGTGAAAGAGAGGGGACATAACCAATAGTTAATTTTTGTGAATGAAATATGAGAGGAAATCACTTGTTCCTTTGGATTGGTTTTGCTATTTTATAAGTAGGAAGGCCTTTTCAATATGAAAATAGGAGATAAGATTATGAATATCAGTCAAGTGATACGAAAGCATAGAAAAGAACAGAATCTGACACAGGAACAGGTGGCAAATTACCTTGGTGTCACGGCACCTGCAGTGAACAAATGGGAAAATGGAATTTCTTATCCCGATATTACGCTGTTGGCACCTTTAGCAAGGGTGCTAAAGACAGATGTGGATACTCTTCTTTCCTTTCATGAGGAATTAACGGATCTTGAAATCAATCAGTTTATCAAAGAAATCTCATCCGAAGTGCTGAAAAAAGGATATGAGAAGACATTTGAGAAGGCGGATGCAAAGATTAAAGAGTATCCGAACTGCGATAAGTTGATTCTATTTACAGCTCAGATTATGAACGGATATATGGTGATGGGAATGGAGGATATCGCAGGAAAGGAAAAATACCAGAAGCAGATACTAGGCTGGTTTCAGACGGTCGCAGAAAGTACGGATAAGGAACTGGCGAATATGGCAGTTATGTCATTGTCTCAGAATTACATCACAAACGGAGAATATCAGAAGGCACAGGAACTGTTAGATCAGATCCCACCGCTTGGATTTGATAAGAGGATGACGCAGGCAAAGCTGTATCGTCATCAGGGGCAGCGGGATAAGGCGTATGAAGTGTATGAGACAATGCTTTATCAGGACTCAAACCGCGTGGTGGGAGATCTGATGCAGATCATTACAATGCTATGTGAAGATGCAGAATTTGACACGGCACTTGAGTTTGCGGATATAGCAGAGAAGGTGGCGGACAGATTTGAGCTCGGAACCTATATCGGGAAGTCTTCCAGACTCATGATATATGCGAAGGAAAAGAAGGTGGAAGAGACATTGCAGGTATTAGAAGATGTGACAGCCGGAATGGATACGATGGATTTTGGAAAGAAATCAAAGCTGTATCGTCATATGAAGTTTAAGGATGATGATGGAAGCAAGGAAATGAAAACGTTTATAAAGCGGTCGTTAGAAATGGATGAGGATTTGGAGTTTTTAAGAGATACCAATGCATTTAAAAGAATTGTGAACAGGCTGGAAAGATAACAGAATAGAATGGATGAGGTAAAGACCAAATAAAATTTATCTTGACCTAGAGTTAACTTGAGGTTATATAATCATAGCGTTGAAAGTCATTTATATAGCAAGACGAGAAAAAATCATCAAATGAATGAAATCGGCTTACAGGGATTATAGTAATAGAAGTCATTTGATGAAGACTCAGAGGAGGAAGATTATGTTATTTGATTTTACTTATTACAACCCAACAAGAATCCATTTTGGAAAAGACTCTCTTAGTCAGTTAAAGGGAGAACTTGAGCAGTTTGGCGAAAGCATTCTTTTGGTATATGGAAAGAACTCTATTAAGAAGATGGGGCTGTATGACAAAGTAATCGCGATTTTAGAGGAAAGTGGCAAGAAGGTTGTGGAACTGGCAGGCGTTATGTCAAATCCTACGTATGAGAAAGTATTAGAAGGCAGCAAGTTAGTGCGTGACAATAAGGTCAGCCTGATTTTAGCAGTTGGCGGCGGTTCGGTTATTGACTGTGCAAAGGCGATTTCTGTTTCTGCATACTGCGAAGGGGATGCATTCACAAGATACTGGCTGAACTTTGAACCAGTGAATAATGAGATTGTTCCGGTTGGCTCTGTTCTTACTATGGTAGGTACCGGTTCTGAGATGAACGGCGGTTCTGTTATTACGAACGAAGAAATGAAGATTAAGACAGGTCGTGTTTACTCGCCGGATGTTTATCCTAAGTTCTCAATCTTAAATCCAGAATATACGTACTCTGTGCCACAGTACCAGATGGTAAGCGGCGTATTTGATATTATGTCTCATCTGATGGAACAGTATTTCTCAGGAACGGATAATAATACAACGGATTATGTGATTGAAGGAGTTCTTCGCTCGGTTATCGATAATACAAGGGTGGCGATTAAGAATCCAAAAGATTACGAAGCAAGAAGCAATATTATGTGGAGTGCCACACTTGCATTGAATACGGTTACCGGTCTTTCGAAAGAACAGGACTGGGAAGTTCATATGATCGAACACCAGTTAGGAGCGTATACAGACTGTGCGCATGGCATGGGATTAGCGGCCATCTCTATTCCTTATTACCGTTATATCTATTCTTACGGTCTTGATAAGTTCGTACGTTTTGCGACTGAAGTATGGCATGTATCCGCCGAAGGAAAGACAAAAGATGAGATTGCATTAGAAGGTCTTAACTGTTTAGAATCCTTTATCCGTGAATGCGGTATGGTTACTTCTTTAAAAGAACTTGGTGCAACTGCTGATATGCTACCGCTGATCGCAAACTCCACTGTATTAGGCGGAGGCTATAAGAAGCTGACAGCAGAAGAAGTATTAGAAATCTTAAAGAGATGTTACTAAAATAAAGTGAAATAATATAAAATGAAGTAAAAGGTTGTCACATTCAGAAGTAAGTGACAACCTTTTTATACATATATTAGCTGTTTTGCAGCATCAGCGAAATTGTCGTAATTCGTGTAAATATTCATACGGGCAGTGCGAGTCGTTTGGGGCATATGAAAATAGCCTGAAACTGATTCTTCCATTATAAGGTAGAAGTCGATCGCTGTCATCCTATTTATTTCAAGGGAGCGATATAGATACAAATGCGGTCTGAGTGATTTTGGAAATAAATCTTCCAATGAAAAGGTGTAGAAAAACAGTGCAGGATTGACAAGGAGTGGAAGCGTTGCTAGAATGGCAGAAAGAAAAGGAGAATGGAGCATCAGCATGAGCAAAGTAAAAGTGGCGTTTGTATGTGTGCATAATTCCTGCCGTTCCCAGATGGCAGAAGCGTTAGGAAAGATTCTGGCAGCGGATGTGTTTGAAAGTTATTCTGCAGGGACGGAGTTAAGACCGCAGATCAATCAGGATGCGGTAAGGATTATCAAGAATTTATATCATGTGGATATGAATGAGACACAGAGAAGCAAGCTGTTATCCGATATTCCACAGGTGGATATTGTGGTAACGATGGGATGTAATGTGGACTGTCCAAACCTTCCTTGCAGTCACAGGGAGGACTGGGGATTAGAGGATCCGTCCGGAAAGGCAGATGAGGAGTTCATCTTTACAGCAAAGAAGATTGAAGAAAAGGTGTTAGACCTTAAGAAAAGGATTGAAGAAGGAATTCTTGAAACAAAATAAGGATAACTTAAGATATTTGGATTAATAGGAGATAGGAAGAAGGCTACTTTACGGCATAGGGGCTGTGAAGAGGCCTTCTTTTTTGTTTTATTTCTTAGTATTTTCGTTTTTATTTCGTGGTATTTTTATAGGAAAGAAGGAAAGATGTCAGAAATCCCCATCTGCATTGCCGATCGCAGCGTGGGGATTATTCGTGACAGGAATTCTGTTTATGGCAGCAGCCTATGTAATACCGCTTCGAGGGAGAAAAAGCGGTTTGTAAATTCTTGATTCTGATTAAGAATAAACGCAGCATTTGTTCTTAATCAGAATTTATTCTTAATCAGAACTGAAGCGAATCGATTATGCCATCGATTTTTTCTTTTGCCTGATTGATTGCTTCTAATCGTTCCTCTTCGGTGGTTCCGGTATTATCCACCTTCAGTTCCTGTACACTGGCAATTCCCATTGTCTTCATGATGGAGGCGATATAATTTTCTCCTTTGTCCATGACAGGATCTAAGATCCATGGTAAATGTCCGCCGGAAGACTGAACATAGACTAAGGCTCTGTACTCGTTATCTAACATTCCCTTTGGTTTCTTGCCTTTTTCAATCAGAATCGTTTTGTTGGTTTGAACGATACAGTCAATATATTCTTTGAGTGGTGCGGGAAAGGATAGACTCCACATAGGCGCGGCAATCACATACATAGTTGCGCTGATGAACTCATCGCACAACTCTCTTATTTTCTGTACTTCTTTTTGATCTTCTTCGGATAACTGTTTCGCGGCATCTTCTTTTATGATGCAATTCCGGTCTTCGAAATACTGATACTTAAGTCTTGGAATATGTTCTTTATATAAATCGACTTCCTTTACTTCAAAGTCTTCGTGTTTCTCAAGAAATTTATTTATAAATTCCCGTGCGACCGTTTTGGAGGAAGATAGTGTCTCAGGCTTTGAATTAACACTAATATAGAGTAATTTTTTTTTCATGTTTACCACCTCAAATCTTTTTATTTTTATTAGTATTCGCAAATCGGAATCTGATTTATTCAGCGTCGAATTCTTCATTTTTGTGAATAAGAAGCTCTTATTTTGGAATCTTAATATTGAATAAGATGGAAGGAGAAATTATTTTATGGCATGTATTAATCAGTTAGAGTTACAGAATCTTCGCCACTTAATTGGAGCACACTGCACAATTGAGAAAAAACTTCGTTTTTATGCAGAACAGTGCACGGATCCTACAATCAAAAGCATGATGACAAACGATGCGGATGCGGCAAAACAGAGCAAGGATAAGTTAATGAAATTTTTACAGTAGGAGGCGTTGAAAATGCAGGAAAAAGAAATGGTAAGTGACTACTTAGCAGGCCTAAATGCAAGTTTAGCAGGTTATGGCGGAATCATCGCACAGTGTGAAAATCAGGAGTTAAGGCAGACGATTCAGGAAATGAGAAATCAGGATGAGATTCGCCAGTATTCCTTATTCAAGATAGCAAAGGAAAAAGGATACTATATACCAGCACAGCAGGCAACCGAACAGGAGATTCAGAAAGTGAATCAGGATATGTCTCAGGGTTGATCCGACAGAGTAATAAACACATGAAAAAGAACGTGGATTGTATTTACAGTCCACGTTCTTTCTTCTTAATACGACAACAGTATCTCCGGATTTCATTCCGCTGATATCGATACCCCAGTAGGAGGTAGGAAGAATGTCCGTACAGAACAGCACTTGTTCATCGGTCAGCTCTTCCGGTACAATAACAGGGCCTACATTGGCATAAGGGACGCGAAGATATTCAGCCTGTCCGCCTGGATAACCGCCGTAGGTATTGCTATATCCGAATAAACCGCCGACTTCACCATTTGGATTGGAGTTATCGCACTGGCTGTACCAAACGTGCCGGCAGAAAAAACAATGTCCGCAGGATACGGGGAATGGGACAAGCACCCAGTCACCTTTCTTTACTTTTTTACGCCTTTTCCGGCTTCTTCTACAATGCCCATTGTTTTGTGGCCTAAGATAAAGCCATGAGGCGTATTGGGAACCATGCCGTGTACTAAGTGAAGATCTGATCCGCAGATGGCGGTGGAAGTGACCCGTACGATAATATCATCGGATTTCTCCAGCTTGGGATCCTCCACATGGCTCACGGATACATGATTTCGACCTTCATATACAATTGCTTTCATAAAACACCTCCATTTCAACTATTGAATTAGTGTAGAGAAAAAGAAACGGATTTATTCACAGAGATGGATTTTTGAATGAGAGGAGAGAAAGCTTTTAAAGAAGAAAGAGATTATGATGTAAAAAGCTATAAATTTATAAAAATACATCCCAATAGGTATAAAAAATACGTATTTCTAGAATAGATATCTAGAGAATATACTTTTTTATTTTATTTTACGCTTCTTATGAATCTGGAAGGCTAGGAAAAAGCCAGTATTTATGCGGCCTGCGGTCATTTTTTGAAAAAACAAAATAAAATTTACAGAAGTTGTAAGTAAAGATTAATGACACAATTCGAGTTTTTGTGTTATAATAGAACGTATTTATTTGATTTATGTGGAGGATTTAGAAAAATGCCTGTAAGAATTGCAATTTTAGGCGGCCCAAGATGTGGTAAAACTACTTTAATCCAGCAAGTATATGTAGACTTAAAAGTTAAAGGGTTAAACGTAGGAGCTTTAACAGAATATAGTACAGAATATTTAAAAGAAAAAGGTATGATTGAAACTATATCAGAGCAGTATGGAATTTACCTTGGCCAGAAGATGTTAGAAGATTCTTTAGAAGAATTCGACTATGCGATCACGGATTATGCGACATTTATTCCTTATGTATACGCAAGATTCATGCTTGGTGACAAAAAGAGAACAATCAAGGAAATCGAAATCTTGAAGGATCTTTACGGACTAGCTTTACGAGATATTGAAAAGTATGATCATATTTTCTTTGTACCAAGAGAATTTGGATATAAGAAAGATGGCGTTAGATGGCAGGATGAAACACTTGCAAAATCTATCGATGAAGCGATCAAACAGTTCTTAGATTCCGAAAATGTTCCTTATACCATTATCAGCGGTTCTACAAAAGAACGTGCGGAACAGATTTATGAAATTGTGGATATAAAAGAAGCAGAATAGCAGAGAGATAAAAAAGCCTTCTCATTCTTAGGCTATCAGACAGGTTGTGTGATAGTCTAAGAATGGGAGGGCTTTTGCTTATCTTTTTTGAAAATAGGATGGCTAGAGCAGAGGATTAATGCTCTTTTTCTGCTTCTTCTTTGGTTTCATGAACGGTTCCCGGTCTGTGAGCCGGAGGTGCATAGATGGAGTATAGTTTTAAAGGTACATCGGCCAGATTGATCAGGTTGTGATAGGTGCCCGCTGGAACAAGGATGGCATTGCCTTCACATACTTCAGCCTGATAGCACATATTGCTTGGGGAAGAACCCATTTTAACGAGTCCGAGTCCATTTTCAATGCGAAGGAACTGATCGAAATCATTATGAATCTCTAAACCGATATCCTCACCAGGGTTAATGTTCATCAGCGTGACCTGAAGGTGTTCACCGGTCCAGATGGTAGTACGGAAATTGGTGTTCAGATCAGTCAGATATTCTATATTAAAGCATGCAGGTTCTGGGCCGTAGTCCGGAACAGATGCAGCACGCCTTTTACAGCCGGAAGCGCAGGCGTTAGAATAACAAGTATATTTCATAAAATACCTTAAATTTATTTTCTATATATAGTATGTATCTACTCATTAAAAAGTGAATTTATTAGACGGAGTATCGGGAGCAATAAGTAAAAGAAAAAGAGCAAATATTGACGAGATAAAAAGTTCCAAGAGGAGTATAGTAGAATTTAAAGGATATAGGAAGAAGGGGGAAAACGTAATGAGCAGTCGAAAAGCACCGACGGATCCGGTTAAAAAGAGACCGGGGTTTTACATTATGTTTGAAAAGCAGATTGAGGCAACCAAACGGGATACCGGGGTATGCAGTCAGGAAATCTATTTAAATGATGGCAGGCTGGTCAGCATGGCGAAGATTGCAGGGAATATCAAAGACGAATCAATGCTTTCCTTAATCAGGACAGCAAAAGGATTTCGAAAGCTGACAGACAGTATCGGAATTTGTGTTACCGGAGAAAATCATCAGGAAACGATATGGGCGGTCTTTCAGATGTATGGCAGGCAGGATATGTATGGAGGAGGAACGATCATTCGTGTGCCGGTTTTTGCAAATGGGGCAGAGACCATCATTCGGTTACAGGATATCGTATGGTCAGACGATGATGATATTCCGGGAAAATTAAGTTTTGAGTTTGAGGAAGCCGGAGAGCTTGCTACGGCTACCGTAAAACTGTATCTGAATGAAGGATATGAGGCGCCGGAGTGCTTAGAAGAGGACCCACCGGTACTAGAGGGCGTCTCTTATCAGAACATGATCGCAAAATCTCTTCTTTCTCTGGGGGATGGCAGCAGGATCAGAAAAGTCATAAAAAAAGCGCAGGAAGGAAAAACGGTGACCATTGCCTATATTGGGGGCTCCATCACCCAGGGGGCCGGAGCAAAGCCGATTCATACAAACTGTTATGCTTATCGGTCTTATGAGTGGTTTCGGGAGAACTATGGGTGTGGAGATAAGAGCAATGTAAGATTCATTAAGGCAGGGGTTGGCGGAACTCCGTCTGAGCTTGGTATGATCCGCTATCAGGAGGATGTCCTAAGAGGCGGAACGGAACAGCCGGATTTTGTGATTGTAGAGTTTGCCGTAAACGATGAAGGGGACGAGACAAGAGGAGAGTGTTATGAAAGCCTGATCCGTGAAATTTTAAATCAGGGCAATGAACCGGCCGTTCTCCTTCTATTTGCGGTATTCGCAGACGACTTCAATCTCCAGGATCGTTTAGCTCCAATCGGTTATCACTACCATCTGCCAATGGTTAGTGTAAAGGATGCAGTAGTGGATCAATTCTATGATACGAAGAACAGAGTTATCTCAAAAAATCAGTATTTCTATGACTGCTATCATCCGACAAATTTAGGGCATAAGATAATGGCTGATAGTATCCGGTTCTGTATCGAACAGGAATTAAAACAGCAGGATTTACAGTCACAAGACAAAGTTCTTTATGCCAAACCGTTTATGGGGAGGGCATTTGAACAAATCCGCATGTTTGACCGCAGAAATGCCTCTCAATATAGTAATATTCAGTCCGGAGATGACTGGACATCCGATACCGAGCTGCAGTGCGTGGAAATGGATGCTAACCCATATCAGACTCCTGAATTTACTCATAACTGGATGCATACCCCGTCATGCACCGAGCATACGTTTTGTGTTACCGTAAAAAGCGAAGCTCTTTTCTTAGTTTATAAAGATTCCGGTGACAATGCCTTTGGAACAGCAGAAATCTACATAGACGGAACCCATGCACGAACCGCAGATCCTCATGTTAATGGCTGGACTCACTGCAATGCCATCCTTTTATATGCAAATTCATCTGCAGAAGAACACACGGTTGAGATAAAAGCAGACCCAGAAAAGAAGTTTACCATCCTGGCCTTTGCAACTGCTACGGTAGTATAAGCCCAGTATTAAGAGTTGCTCTGCAGTTCTGTTATAAATCACAGCACTCCGGCATAATTGCCGTTATTACCCGATAACATGAACCAATGCCGTCCACGAACCTCAGGCACTCGCAGAGCCGGCGTCCGTCGCGCCGCTCTGTTTTCCGAAATGTCCGGCTCATGGCGAATAAAAAACCGCCGCTATCTTTGAATATCAGACAGCGTTTTCCTGTCTGATAGGCAAAGATAGCGGCGGTTTTTTGTACGTCCATGCGTCCGAACATTTGGAAAACAGAGTGGCGCGACGGACGCCGGCTCTGCAAGCGGCTGGGTTCGTGGATACCAATGCTGAAATGTTATACTTTCCACTCTCCGTAGCGGATGGACTTGGTAATCGAAAGAAGGACAAGAAAGATAATAGCTGAAAACAGGCAGTTTCCAAGAATCAGGATGATATTGTTGAACGATGTTACTGCATGCAAAAACAGATAGAATCGGTAGGAGAAAGAAGACACGCATGCAGTGATAATGCCCGGTTTTAAAATGGTGTTCACAGCATCAAAAGGAGCGTTTACATTTTTATAGACAACGAATGCATCCAGGAAGGTAATCAGAAGCTGACTGACTAGCTGGCTGATCAGATATCCGGTGATGCCAAGCTTCGGAATCAGGATGATCATAATCAGGATTCGGCATGAGGTTCCAAGTATGGAATTAATGAAAGTCAGGTGCGCTTTCCCTAATCCGTTTATAATGCTGCTTAAAGTAGTCGCCATGTATAAAAATGGGCAGAGCCAGGATAATATCATTAGGTATGTGCCGGCACGAGGCTCATGGAAGACAGCATTTCCAAGGTCTGTACCAAATGCCATAAATAAGCCTGTGCTGAAGATGCCAAGAATCATACTGTACTTAATGGTGATCGATACGGTTTTGGCAATCAGGGAATGGTTGGACTTTGCGTTTGCTTCCGAGATGGTCGGAAGGAGAAGAACCGACAGGGAGTTTGTAAGAGTAGAAGGAAACATTAAAAATGGAAGTGTCATGCCGGTCAGAATCCCGTATACGCTAAGGGCCTCCGCATTGGATAAGCCGGAGCTTTTTAACATGGTTGGGATCATAATTGCTTCGAAACTGTGAAGGATGCTAAGAAGCAGACGGTTCGCAGTCAGAGGAAGGCTGATTGCGCCAAGTCCTTTGTAGTATTCTTTCGTGGTTTTATCACTTAGGGAAAGAGAAGATACCTCATCTTCATTTTTTTCTTTTTCTGGTTTGCTAAATGCTAAAGATATGATATTATAGATATTCGAGGCGATTTCTCCGATTACAAGGCCAAATACAGCAAGTTCACATGTCGCAGTCACTTTACCGCCGCCAAGCTTAAGAGCAATCAGGTAAACGGCGACAACACGAATTGTCTGTTCGACTAACTGCGTAGTGGCTGGGATAAATGCTTTTTTCAGACCGTAATAATATCCATTGATGCAGGCGGTGATGCCGCAGAATGGAAAAGCAATTGCAAGGATTTGAAGGGAAGAGGCGCAGTCTTTTTCAAACAGTACCTTTTCAGCGATAAAACCGGCATTTTGGTACATCAAAACAGCGAGCAGACATGCTAAGGTCAGAGAAACAGAAAGACCTGCCCAAAGTACTTTTTTTGCACCTTTATAATTGCCAAAGCCGATTTCTTCCGCTACCATCTTAGAGATGCCGGTCTGGATCCCAGAGGCATAGACGGTAAAACACACCCCATAGACGGGGAATACAAGCTGGTAGATACCAAGCAGTTCTGCACCGAGGGCTTTTGACAAGAATATCTTATAGAAGAATCCAATGACTCGGGTTAACAGACCTGCAATGGTAAGAATGAGCGTTCCTTTTAAGATTGTATTTTTACTCATGCTTTTTAACTCCTTTATTTTTTAGTACGTCCTGTGAGAGGAAAGGATTTGAATTAGTTAAATATATTCGGACAAAGAGTGCTTCATACCAGAAAATGCGGGAAAGCATGATCGGAAAATCACAAAGAAAACAGCTGAAAAAAGTTGTGTACAATTTGAGTTAAGGTGTTGACAAAAGTGATTGTGAGGTATAATATATCTATATCCTACTGAATTACTAGGAAATGAAAAACGTCACACTTTCTGTGATGATACGTAATATAATTACAAGAAGTGAAAACACTTTAAAAAAATAGAAAAAAGCGAATTAAGAATCGCTTGAAATGATGGAAGAGGAGATAGTGAGGATGGACAAGAAAATTTATTTAGACAATGCTGCAACAACGCAGACAAGACTAGAAGTTGTAGAAGCAATGCTCCCATATTTTAATGAGAAGTATGGCAATCCTTCCAGTGTATATGAATTCGCATCCCAGAGCAAAAAAGCAGTAACAGAGGCAAGAGATACGATTGCAAAGGCAATTAATGCGTCAAGCAATGAAATCTATTTTACAGGCGGCGGTTCCGAATCCGATAACTGGGCATTAAAATGCACAGCAGAAGCTTACAAGGAAAAAGGAAATCACATCATTACTTCCAAGATTGAACACCATGCGATTCTTCATACTTGTGAATATTTAGAAAAGAATGGATTTGAAATAACATATCTTGATGTGGATGAAAACGGCAGCGTTAATTTAGAGCAGTTAAAAGCAGCAATCCGTCCAACAACCATTTTAATTTCCATTATGTTTGCAAATAATGAAATCGGAACAATTCAGCCAATCAAGGAAATCGGTGAGATTGCAAAAGCAAACGGAATCTTATTCCATACAGATGCTGTTCAGGCATTTGCACAGGTTGAGATTGATGTAAATGAATTAAACATTGATATGTTAAGTGCCAGCGGTCATAAGATCAATGGACCAAAGGGAATCGGCTTCCTTTATATCAGAACCGGTTTAAAACTTCGTTCCTTAATCCACGGTGGTGCTCAGGAAAGAAGAAGACGTGCAGGTACTGAAAATGTACCAGGTATCGTAGGTTTCGGCAAAGCAGTTGAAATCGCGATGGCAACATTAAAAGAACGTCAGGAAACTGAAATCGCATTAAGAGATTATATGATCGATCGTGTGTTAGCAGAAATTCCATATACAAGATTAAACGGTGACAGAAGAAACCGTCTTCCAAACAATATGAACTTCAGCTTCCAGTTCATCGAAGGGGAATCCCTCTTAATCATGTTAGATATGCAGGGCATCTGCGGTTCTTCCGGATCTGCCTGTACATCTGGATCCTTAGATCCTTCTCATGTACTTCTTGCGATCGGACTTCCTCATGAAATCGCACATGGTTCTTTACGTTTAACATTAAGCCATGATACAACAAAGGAAGATCTTGATTACACAATTGAAAAAGTAAAAGAAATCGTAGCTAAATTAAGAGAAATGTCTCCATTATATGAAGATTTCTTAAAGAAGCATAGCAGATAATAAAAAGAGGAAAACGGATTAATCGGAAACGGTTAATCCGGATAACGATAAAGATAACAGCAAATGGATTATTTCGTGTGGCATGTCTAAAAAAATACACAAAACGATATTTTATGCATGAATCGGGAATGATAGCAATAGACTGTTGATAGGATAATGTGGAGGAATAAATTATGTACAGCGAAAAAGTAATGGATCATTTTCAGAACCCAAGAAATGTTGGAGAATTAGAAAACGCAAGCGGTGTAGGTACTGTTGGTAATGCAAAATGTGGAGATATCATGAGAATGTATCTTGATATCGATGAAAATCAGGTAATCAGAGAATGTAAGTTCAAGACTTTCGGCTGTGGCGCAGCAGTTGCAACAAGCAGCATGGCGACAGAATTAGTAAAAGGTCTTACTGTACAGGAAGCACTTAAAGTAACAAACAAAGCGGTTATGGATGCTCTTGACGGGCTTCCACCAGTTAAAGTACACTGCTCTTTATTAGCAGAAGAAGCAATTCATGCAGCACTTTGGGATTACGCAGAAAAGAACGGCATTAAGATTGAAGGCTTAGTAAAACCAAAGAACGATATTCATGAAGATGAAGAAGAAGTAGTAGAAGAATACTAATTCCAATAGGCGATAAATCAGCATTTCTTTTTGGATTACATCTTGTCGTTTGATTCACAATGCACTATAATCGGGAATGATTGATGAATACACTTAGATGGAATACTGGATATATAGTGCAAGGAAAGGAATTAACCGAATGAAGAAAGTAGTAGTTGGTATGTCAGGCGGAGTCGACTCTTCGGTGGCGGCATATCTGTTAAAAGAAGCAGGATATGAAGTAATTGGTGTGACCATGCAGATTTGGCAGGATGAAGATACCTGCACACTCGAGGAGAACGGCGGGTGCTGTGGCTTAAGCGCAGTGGAAGATGCAAGAAGAGTGGCAGACTCCCTTGGAATTCCGTATTATGTTATGAACTTCAAAAATGAATTCAGAGAGAATGTAATTGATTATTTCGTAGATGAATATTTAAAAGGCAAGACACCAAACCCTTGTATTGCCTGCAACCGTTATGTGAAATGGGAATCACTTTTAACACGTTCGCTTTCGATTGGAGCGGATTATATTGCGACCGGTCATTATGCAAGAGTCGTACAGTTAGAGAACGGAAGATATGCGCTTAAGAAGTCTGCGACAGCAGCGAAAGATCAGACTTACGCTCTTTATAATCTGACCCAGGAACAGCTATCCCGCACATTAATGCCGGTTGGAGAATATACAAAGGATGAGATTCGTGCGATTGCCGAAAAAATCGGACTTTTAGTAGCCAACAAGCCAGATTCTCAAGAAATCTGCTTTATTCCGGATCATGATTATGCTTCTTTTATCAGCGATTATACCGGAAAGGAAATCAAGGAAGGTAACTTTGTTGATACATCCGGCAAAGTCTTAGGAAAGCATAAGGGAATCATTCACTATACAGTGGGACAGCGAAAGGGACTTGGTATTGCCCTAGGAAAGCCGGCTTTCGTTGTGGAGATTCGTCCGGAAGCGAATGAAGTCGTGATCGGAAGCAATGATGAAGTGTTTACCGATTGCTTATATGCAGAGAATTTAAACTGCATGTCAGTAGAACGCTTTGAAGACGGTATGGAAGTGATGGCGAAAATCCGTTATAACCATGAAGGCGCAAAGTGTAAACTGACTATGGTTTCCGATGATGTGGTGAAGTGTGAGTTTGAACAGCCACAGCGTGCGGTAACCCCAGGACAAGCCGTAGTTTTCTACCAGGGGGACATCGTAGCCGGTGGCGGCACCATCCTCGGAAAAACTTTGGCCTAGAGAAGGCGCGAGCTTAGTTCCCATGCAGGGAGACGGGGCGTTAGCTTTAGGCTGTTCGTCCAAAGCTCGGATAAAAAAGAGAATGTCTTTGATTATCAGATAGTCAAAGACATTCTCTTTTTTTGTTCGTTTTGAGGTCGTACAGCTTAAAGCTGCTGCCCTTCCTCCCTGAATCCCTGATTTATCACGCTATTAAGCTATTGAGTCTAAAATCAGCTGTAGCGTCCCAGTGCGATTATTTGATTCTTGGCTTATGCCGAACCTCGTCCGAAACGTCTGCATTAAGAAGTATTTTGCGTATTTTGTCGTTCATTTGCATCCAGTCGTGGGTATCGTTATAGAGAATATAGCATGGGATAGGTAGTGCATGCATAACAATCTCTTCGATATGCTTTCGGTTTTTAAGGTAAGCAAGGAGTGCCGGAAGGCCGCTAAGGGAATGCGCTTTACCATATGGGGATTCTTCTATCCATTTGCAGACGGAGTTAAGCCATACCGGTTCGCCGGATGGATTACAGCGTTCTTTTGCGGCATTCTTAGTCGTATGTGCGATATCGGTAGGATTTAGATAGATTAATACAGGGTTTAAGTCTTTTACAAGTTCTACTAAGTGAGAGATATGTAGGATGATTTCCTCTTCGTTTTGATTATGAAACAGAAGAAGTTCATTGATGTGATTCTGGAGAAGAGTACACTCGAAGATGAAACGCTGCTCAGAATTCGGCTCCTTGGGAGAAGTAATCCCATTAGAAGGGATGTCATCCGCGAATTGTGGCGTGTGCTCTTTTGCAAAGCGTTCCCACCGGTCATAATGTTTCTTTTTAAAATCTGCAAGCGGAATCCTTGCATCATAGATTTCATAGCTCGCAAGAAGGTCATACAGAGCCTGATCCTCTTCCTTAATTGGAAACTCGGTATAAGCGATGACTGCATAATCAGCTTCTAGTGACATGTGCTCCTTTATTGCTGATTCATATGCAGGATAGGTTTGAAAGAGGTTTGGAAGTTTGGAAAGAGGGACACAGGCAGACCAGGATAGGTCTGCCGGGTGTAAATTTCCCTCATTATAAAGAACGGCAGGAATGCCGTGATTCGTTAGAATTTCATATGCTTGCTTCGAGAGTGTAGATTTGCCTGTTCCGGGAAGTCCTTCAAAAAGAATAAGACGGTTTGGTGACATAGAATCCCTCCATTCAAAAAAGCATAATAATAGTTAATTGTAGAGTGTAGTCTATAGTTTCATCTGGATCGGTTTACGATCCCTAAAGATAGTATAATACGAAAATCCAAGTTCGTTAAGAAGATTCTTGGCCTTTTTAAAATCACAAGCCAAATGTTCCGGTTTATGAGCATCCGATCCGATTGAGAGGATCGTTCCGCCTAGTTCCTTATAGCGCTTTAAAATCTCAGGCTTTGGATGCGGACGGCCTAATCCATATTTAAATCCGGAAGTGTTGATCTCAATCCCTTTTCCGGATGTAATGAGTTTTTTTAAAGCTTCGTCTAAGATATCCTGGTAGTCAGAGATTTTATAATCTTTTTCGGTATCCCGCACATAACGGATGATATAATCCAAATGCCCATATACATCAAAGCAGGAATAAAACTCTGCATTTTCTTTAATGGCTCTAAAGTAATCGTTAAGACCCTGTTCCTTCGTCTTTCCCTCCCAGTACCGGTCATAATAAGGATCAGTGCTTTCTAGTACATGAGTGGACCCGATGATAAAATCAAAAGGATAGGCAGTTGTCAGCTTGTCATAGAAGCTTTTTACTTCCTGCCGTAGATCTGGCTCATTGCGTAGCCCTAATTCTACGCCACAGCGAATCTCAATCTGTTTTTGATATCGTTCCTTTAATGCCTGCACAGAATTAAAATAATCAGGAATAGAGAAAATGAAGTCCCATTTCGGTTCGCCTAAGGCCGGATACATAAAATCATAATGATCGGTAAAACAGATCGTTTTCAGCCCTTTATCAATCGCCCCTTTCACCATATCCTCCATTTTGCTGTCAGAATCGGATGAAAAGCAGCTGTGCATATGAAAGTCCGAATAAATCACGTATGATTCCTCCCATCTATTCGCTGATCAGCTGAATTCCTGAGATATCCGGTGAGGCGATCAGGGAGTAGTTGGTGTAGTAAACAACAAAACCTGGTTTGCCGCCGCTCGGTTTTTTGATATTTTTCTTTTCGGAGTAGTCAATTTCCACTTTCTCGGCATCGCGTCCTTTGGAATAGTAAGCCGCTAACATGCCGGCCTCCTCGAATGTACGGTCCGGAAGCTCTTCCCCATTTGTCTTTACGATAACATGGGATCCAGGAATTCCTTTCGCATGAAACCACCAGTCATTGCCGGCTGCAAAATTAAAGGTAAGCTCATCATTCTGGTAGTTATTTTTTCCAACGTAGATATGGTAACCGTCAGAAGAAAGATAGTGGAATGGCTTTGAAGTGATCTTTACTTTCTTCATGCCTTTTCCTTTATTGCCAGGACCTTTCTTAGTACTGTAATGACGCTTGATATAGCCGAATTCCATCAGTTCTTCTTTTAATTCCACTAAATCATCTTCCGCCATCGCGATATCAAGAGAAGTACGGATGGAATCCAGATGATCGAGTTCTGACTTGGTTGTGATGACAAGCTTTGTAAGTGCTTCATAAGTACGTTTTAATTTCGCATATTTTTCAAAATAGGATTTCGCGTTTTCCATCGCAGTCTTTGTCTCATCAAGAGGAATCGTGATATCTTCATTGGTATAATAGTTGAGAGCGGTCATAGATTTTGCACCTGGCTCTACATTGTAGCCGTAAGTTGTCAAAAGCTCCCCATACACTTTGTACTTATCCCTTTTTTCCGTATCTTTTAACTGTTTTAACTGAAGATCATATTTCTTGGATTCACGTTCGATCGCATTGGATACGATGCGTCGTAAGTCAGAGGATTTCTGACGGATGCGGGTCAGCGTGTTTTTAGAAGCATAGTAGTCCTCTAATAGATTGGAAATAGATTCGTATTCTTTTACGCTTACTCCTTCTTTTCCTTCGTAACAGGTCAGTCTGGTGCTGGAGAATTCAAGCGGTGCTTTGTCCTCATAGACGATATTTGGCACATAAGCTTCTTCTCTTGCCTCGTCCATCAGACGACACAGATTCTTATAAAGATGAAGCCCGATTTCTTCGGAAATGGAAGAGGTCGCTGCCTCACCATCTAAACTTGCGCGGTGACAGATTTCATTTGCAAGAAGAGGAGAGATGCCGGTTAATGTTTTATAAATCGCCTGCATCAGGTTCATCGGTTTTGAAAGAATCTGTTCTTTAAACTCTTCAAAAGTAATGGTGTGCGGGTCGAATTTGCCTTCCGTCTTTGGGATGAAGTAGTCGCGTCCCGGAAGAACTTCACGTACGGAGCTGACCATATTGGAGATATGCTTGATGCTGTCTACAATTCTAAAATTCTCATCTGTAAAAATAATATTGCTGTGCTTGCCCATAATCTCCACAATCAGATACTTCTTGCGAAGATCCCCCATTTCATCCAAATGTTCAATCTCCATCTGCACGATTCGTTCCAGACTTGGTTGTGTAATGGATACAATTCTTGCGCTATTTAGATGTTTTCGTAAAAGCATACAGAAATTTGGAGCGGTGAGAGGATTTTGCTTTGTATTTTCTGTAAAATAAATTAAAGGAAGACCAGCTCCAGCGGAGATGAAAAGTTTGTATTGGTCGTAATTCTTAATCGTAAGGATTAGTTCATCCTTTTCCGGCTGACTGATTTTAACAATCCTTCCACCGATTAAATTTTTCTTCATTTCGCATACTATATTTGAAATGACAAAGCCGTCTAAAGCCATAATTGTTACCTGCCTTTTAAATTTTTCGATCAATTCGTCATAAATCATTTGCTTAACAGGACATAAAAGTAAGTCCTGATTTTATATTGTTTCATTCACACGCACATTATTATACCATATGTCGAATGGACATAAAAGGAAAAGGTTTTTTTATGATCCTTTAATAAAAATGCCGAAAAAGTACAGGAAAAGTGCGGTAAATGGTATCAAATGGTTATTAAAATTGCAAGAAATTATAAAATATTAATAATCATTCATTTGACATTATACCATATTATACATATAATTAACTTCAGGATTTAAAAGCAGTGCCGCGCAAATGAATGGAGGAATGCTATGAAATTTTTGGATAAGTTACAACGAAAATTTGGGAAATATGCAATTCCAAATCTGATGTACTATATCATAATCCTATATATTATTGGGATAGTGTTAAATGTGGTGAATCCATATTTATATTATAGTCTACTTGCGTTTGATGTGGAGAAGATTCTCCAAGGTCAGATCTGGCGTTTAGTGACATTTTTGATTCAGCCAGTGAGCAGTCTTAATCTGTTCTTGCTGTTTGAATTGTACTTATATTACATGATAGGTACTTCGCTTGAAAGGGCATGGGGTTCTTTCCGTTTTAATCTTTATTTCCTTAGCGGTATATTATTTAATATTCTGGGAGCAATTTTAGTTTATGTAATTACAGGATCTTCTATTGATGTTTCTCTGACATATATCAATCAGTCGATGTTCTTTGCATATGCAGCGTTATACCCAAATGTTCAGCTCTTGTTATTCTTCATTATTCCGATTAAGATCAAGTATCTGGGAATCATATATGGAGTTTACTACGTATATGAGGCCTTCATTTATTTGCGGGCAGGATACTGGCTTAACACGGTGACAATGATTTTAGCATTAGCAAACTTCCTGTTGTATTTCCTAGCAACAAGAAATTACAGAAAAGTATCGCCGAAAGAATATAAGAGAAAAGCGAAATTTAAGCGTGAGGTACGAAATGCTTATAATCCGGATAATGTGATTCAGTTCCGCGGAAAACAGACGGTTACACGTCATAAATGTGCGGTCTGTGGAAGAACCGAACTGGATGATGAAGATCTGGAATTCAGATTCTGTTCAAAGTGTGATGGAAATTACGAGTATTGCATGGACCATCTTTATACTCATGAACATGTTCATCATGATCACACCGACAACAAGGAAAGTAATAGTTAAAGAGAGGACTTTTTAAGATGCAGAAAAAGACGAAAATTATTTGTACCTTAGGACCGGCAACATCTTCTGAAGAGAAAATCAAGGAATTAGTGTTAAACGGCATGGATATTGCAAGACTTAATTTTTCACACGGAACTCATGCGGGCCATGGTGAAATGATTCGTAAAATAAAGAATGTAAGAGAAGAACTTGGTATCCCTGTAGCAATCTTACTTGATACAAAAGGACCAGAAATTAGAACAGGTTTAGCTGAAAATGATACACCTTATGTTCTTGAAAAAGGAAATACAGTTGTTGTAACAACAAGAGACGTTGCATGTAATGCAAACGTAATCAGTGTAACATACAAGGAGATGCCAGAAGACGTAGCAGTTGGCGGCTCTATCTTAATCGCTGACGGTTTAGTAGAATTAAGAATCAAATCCATTGAAGGAACAGAAATCACTTGTGAAGTTATAAACGGTGGCGAACTTGGAAGCCGTAAGGGTGTTAATATCCCTAACTGCAAGTTAAGACTTCCTGCAATTACAGAACAGGATCGTGCAGATATCATTTTCGGTATTGATCAGGGCGTTGACTTTATCGCAGCTTCCTTCATCCGTAATGCAGAAGCAGTTCGTGAAATCAGAAGCATCTTAAAAGATTCCAATTCTGATATTCAGATCATTTCCAAGATCGAAAACATGGAAGGTGTTGAAAATCTTGATGAAATCATCGAAGAAACGGATGGTATCATGGTAGCTAGAGGCGACCTTGGTGTTGAAGTGCCAGCAGAAACACTTCCTTTCCTTCAGAAGACTATGATCCGCAAATGTAATGCGGCATTCAAGCCAGTTATTACAGCGACTCAGATGTTAGATTCCATGATTAACAATCCACGTCCTACACGTGCGGAAGTAACAGACGTTGCAAACGCAATCTATGACGGTACAGATGCAATCATGCTTTCCGGTGAATCTGCAATGGGTAAATACCCAATTGAAACAGTTGCATTAATGTCCAAAATCGCAATCGAAACAGAAAAGCATTTTGAAACATTTACAAGCGACAGAGATTTCCACGCTAAGAACTTACAGGAAGACATCTCCTGTGCAATCAGCTACTCTGCTGTTGCATCTGCAGAACGTCTGAATGCAAAATGCATCGTAGCAAATACATTATCCGGATATACAGCACGTTTAGTTTCTAAATATAAACCAGGCTGTGATATCATCGGTGTATCTTCCCTTAATCGTACATTAAGAAAGATGCAGATCTTAAGAGGTGTAAGACCGGTTAAGATCTCCGAAGTAAACTCTACAGATCAGTTACTTGGTGAATCCACACGTCTTGTAAAAGAAAAAGGATATGCTAGCGCTGGTGATGTTATCGTGTTAACAGGTGGCAGAGTACCAGGTGGCCAGCCAGGAACAAACATGATCAAAGCGGTTGTAGTAGAATAATAGTGATATAAGAGACTGTCACATTAAGGGCGGCAGAAGGCTAACGCTTTCGCCGTTCTTAGTGGGATGGTCTTCTTCTATATATAGGTAAAGTGTCGAATTTTGAAGATAGAAAGGGGTGAACTCTTATGAGGACGGTTCGAGATAAATACTCAGTACAGTTGAAAGAAACTGTTAGCAGATTGTACTGAGGTGATATCGCAATGAAAAAGTGTGACATAATAAAGAAATTATGATGCGATTAAGGAATTGCGATGCAATCGAGCGATTGTGAAAACCTGCTAGCAGTCGCAGCTGTACAAACCTTTGCACAAAAATAATAAAAAGGAGTACACAGATGCGCTACATAAACAAAGTTTTATCAAAGAATAAAGGTCTTATTTTTAGTTATATTGCAATCGGTATTGCTCATTCATTTCTTGTGAATTTCAAAGCAGACTATTTTCAAAAAGTAATTGATGGTTTGACCAATCACACCATTATCTTAGCAGGCATTCTTTTATACGGAGCGGTATTGATCGGCGATTATCTGCTTGAATACGCCGATGAATATCCAAGTAAGAAGTTAGAGCATGGAATTTATCTGGATTTTAAACTGATGGCACTAAAGAAAATCAGCCGGATTGACTATGAGGCTTACCAGTCATTAGGCACCGGAAAACTGGTGCAGAGAATTGAGAATGGGTCTGAAGCCGGAAAGAATCTGCTTTATGATTTCTGGTTTTGTGTGATCAGACAGCTGATTCCGACCATTCTGTTCAGTGTCCATTTCATCTGGAAAATCAGCAGACCGATTACATATGCGATACTTGGAGGATATATTATTATCTTTCTTATTACCAATGCGCTGCTAAAAGTCTTATATCAGATTAAGGAGAGAATCCTGACAAATGAAGAAGAGATGAATCATTATCTGGTAAGAGGCTTTATGGAAATGCTCGTATTTCGAATGGAGAATCAGTTCCCGAATGAAATCCGCAAAGCAGCCACTGCTAAAAAGGAAATTGTGCGTTCCAAGGTAAAGATGAACATGGTGCACGAAGCATTCTTTACGATTTTTGCTGTGCTTGTCGGCTTTTTAAATATCGGCATCTTAATCTATGCCTGGAATACAAAGGCATTTTCGGTGGGCTCGGTAGTGGCGCTTCTTTCTCTGTTAGATAATGCTTATACGCCAATCGCTATTTTTAATGTGCTTTATGTGCAGTATAAGTTAGATAAGGCGTCATTTAGAAAATATGAATCATTTTTAGGGTTAAGGGATGATGAGCAGTTGGAATCCGGGGAGGCAATCTGTGGCCTTACAGGAGATATTGAAATACAGAACCTTTCCTTTTCTTACGGCGACCGAAAGATATTAGATGGATTGAATCTGACGATCCGAAAAGGAGAGAAGGTTGCATTTGTAGGAGAAAGCGGCTCAGGAAAATCTACGTTAGTAAAGATTTTGGCCGGCCTTGTAAAATATGATGCGGGAAGCATTCGTATTGATGGAGAAGAGTTAAAGGATATCCGACTGAATAGTCTGTATGATCATATCAGTTATATCTCACAGGATTGCCCGATCTTTGACGGGACCTTAAAGGAGAATCTGGTATTTGATCAGGATGTGGATGAATCTAGACTAAAGGAGGCAATGGCGAGTGTACAGCTTTTGCCGTTGCTTGATACAATGAAAGATGGCATGCAAACGGAAATCGGGGAACGCGGCACCATTCTTTCCGGCGGTGAGAGACAGAGATTAGCGCTTGCAAGACTGTGGTTTGAGAAGAAGGATCTTACGATTTTAGACGAGGCGACTTCTGCTATGGATAATCTGACGGAGGAACATGTGATGAAAGCAGTGACAGAACTGTTAGATGATCGCACCGTGATCGCGATTGCCCACCGTTTGAACTCCGTGGCATCTTTTGATCGTATCATCGTTTTTGGTGAGGGTAAGATCATTGCGGATGCCCCTTTCCAAACCCTCCTCACCACCAGTCCTTACTTCGCAGCCCTCTACCACGCCTCCGTGGGGGGACGGCTCTTTGATTTAGGAGAGTCTCGTGCCGTGTACCGGTGATGCGGGCGGTGAAATGGATTCCAATGTTCGGACGCGAGAGCGGACAAAAGGAAGGCTGGGTCTTCGACTATCAGACAGGAAAACGCTGTCTGCTATTCAAAGACCCAGCCTTCCTTTTGTTCGTCTCGAGCCGGACATTCGGAATCCATTTCACCGCCCGCATCACCGGTACACGGCACGAGGTCGCAATGCGTTTGAAAGACAAAACGCATTGCGACGGAGACACTAGATTGGTGAGGAAGGAAGGTAGGTAGGTAGGATGGAGGGAGGGGATGGTAAAAGAGATAGGGGCAGCAAAGGATATGGGGGAGGCGTACATTGTTTTGGGGATGATGATAAGGAATGGGAAGGAAAATGTGCTTTTTAGTTGGGCATTTCATTTCTTAACGTTTACGGAGTCTAAAAAGGTGGGGAAATCGAAAAAAAATGAGGAAATGGGTGGAAGGGGAGGGGGAATGTTGGTATAATAAGAGGAGTGTAAGAAAAATAGGGAAGCAGTCTTGGACTGCAAAAATGTTAGCAGGATAGAACGGAGATATAGAAAATGATAAATAAAAAAGTGATAAATGAAATCAACCGTGGACATAATCTAGAAGCAAATCTTCCAATTGCAATGAACGAACTGGCGAGTACATACCAGGCGTATGCAGGCACTCAGTTTGTAATGCACTATTTCAATGTATATGAATCCATTGCAGACGGAGATGCGGCATTCGACGAGGAATCCATAGCAATGTTAAAAGAAATGAATATGATTGTAAAAGACACTATTCTTTCGCCGTTTGATGCAGTGAAAAGAGAAAAAGCTATTTCAAAGATTGCAGCGTTCAGAAGCCAGATTATCCGTAAGATGAAAGTGCTGACTTATTATACCGATGTATTCTCTTTATATGAATATGTATTAAATCGTCTGGAATTAAATTATGCAGATGGGGTACAGGACATCGATAGCGAAGAAGCAGCAAGCGAAGTGCTAAATTATATTTTTGCAGATAAAGATAACGTAGGGATCAATGAACGCATTAAGGAAATGTTATCTCAGCTTCCGGTGCGCATGACAAAGAATAAATTCTATGATCTTTTAACAGACAGCTTATCTATTTATGAAGGTGCTGAAAAGGAAAGCGTGCAGGATTATCTGTATATGATCCGTTCTAGCGCAGGTCTTTATAAACCGGAAGGATTAGAAACCGAATTTGAGGAGTTACAGGGAATTAAGAAAGAATTTGAACAGACAGATTACCGTGACTTAGAAGAAGATAAATTCCATGCCTTAAATGCAAGATTACGAGAAGCAATCGGTATTATCACAAAAGGTACCGACAGCTATTATGCAATCCAAGAAGTGATCAACAGCTTATATGCAGTAATTCTTAATATGCCATATGCAAGTGAGAAATCATTAAAGGAAATGTACGCACTTGAGGATATCATCCAGGCAATCGTTGCGAATATAGAAGAAGATAATTTTGAAAATATTCCGGATGAGTTAGTGGATCTGTTTATGAAGACAGAAGGAAAGTTAGAACAGTTCAGTGACAATATTGTTTCCGGAGAAGCGGTATTGGATGCAGTGAAGGAAAGCTTTATGAAAGATGTGGAAGCACTGATGTTACAGCCATTGTTTGAGTGTCTGACTTTATCTTCTACTTTATTATCTTCTAGTTTATTTGTGGAACAGAGAAAGAAAATGGAAGGTAATGCAGATAAAGCATACTTACTAGAGGTTGGAAATAGCCTGATTGCAGAGTTCCAGGAAGCATTGGAAAGCCAGTCTAAGTATTTAAACCGTGCAATGATCGCAGCTACATTGAAGGAACTTCCGGTATTCTTTATGAATTCGGAAGAAGTGACCAATTATGTGCGAAATGCCATCGCGGGATGCAGAGATGTTGCAGAGAAGGTTGCAAGTGTAAATCTGATGAAGGATTTCATGTAAGATCTGATTGTTTTTAGGTGAGGCGGATGGCGGCTAAAGGGGGAGAGCCCCCCGGCCGCAGGATGTCTTTGTACAGGCGGCTGTATTTTTCGAGGGTTACTGTATATAATATTTGATAGTGTTGCGAAAAAGGTACAGTAGCAAGAATGTATTTAGAAAGAAGCGTGATGGGATGGTTACCTTCAGGGAAAGGTTATATTTTGGCGAGACCATAAAGAAGAAACATCGTAAGGCAATCTATAACATACGGCATGAGAAACTTGCACCAGGTGTGTACGTGATTGCATTCGCGTCCAACGAGCAGAACCTGTTTGATATCATTCCGGCAAATGAGCTGCTGTTTCCGTTTTATAAGAAGAAAGAGATTTACATTCTTGGCATGGCCAATGGACTTAGTGAGGCAAAAATCGTAGTCAAGGATATGGTTGCGGAAGTGTATCACAAGACAGGAGGATTTAACGTCAGGGAATATTTTTCTTAGGAAATTGAGATAGAGATAGGGGAATGGATATGCTGCATGTGATAGGGATTATTTTAAAGATAATAGGAATCTTATTAGCCGTTCTCCTCGGAACTTTAGTGGTGGTTCTCCTGCTTGCTTTGTTTGTGCCTGTCCGATATCGGTTCTTTATTAAGAAACGGGATGATATGCTGATTGACGGGAAGGTGGACTGGCTGTTGCATCTGATACACGGGCACTTTGTTCTGGAGGACAAGAAGCCGGTGATAACGCTTCGGATTTTTGGCATTAAGGTATTTGACAGTACTAAGGTCAAGAAAGAAAAGCCCGAAAAGAAGAAAAAACCGAAAAAGAAGAAAAGTCAAAAAGGAAAGACCGGAAAAGAAAAGGTCAGAAAAGAAAAAGCTAGAGAAGAACAGCTCAAAACAGCTACCGAGACTTCTGGAAATCAGATAAAGCAGGCTCCCTCAAAAGAGGAAAAGCAGGAAATGACCGTGCAGGTTAAGAAGAGTGAGAGTTCCCAGGCTGATTTGGAAAACAGGAAAGAGTCTATAAAGGAAAATGACTCTATAGAAGAAAAAGACTCTGCAAAGGAAAAAGAGATGGACTCAGATTCCGGTGCAGAATCGGCAGCAGAAAAAGTAAAGGTTTCAATCTTTGGAAAGATACAGGATGGAGTAAAGAAGACACTGGACGTTATCCGTAATCTAAAAGAGAAGATAAAAAACATTTTAAAACTGATACGCGATCTGTTTGAGAAAAAGAACCTGGTTTCCGCATTTTTAAGGGACAGTGGTAATAAATCCGGCATCCAATCCATATTTACTTCATTATGGGGCATACTAAAACATATATCCCCGCATACGATACAGGGTTACTTCAAATTCGGAACAGGTGATCCTTACACAACAGGAGAAGCGTTAGCAGCGCTGTCTTTTGTATATGCGATGTATGGGGATAAGTTTATGGTAGAACCTGACTTTATGAATAAGGTGTTTGAAGCGGAAGTTAAGGTAAAAGGAAGAGTACGGCTCTTTAGCCTGCTGAAAATTGCAATTAAGCTTTGGCGGGACGAGCATTTCCAATATATAAAGAAGAGTATTGCAAAGTTAAAGGAGGAAATTACAGATGGCAGCAGATAAGAAAGATCAAAATTTTACAGGCACTGTGGAATCCCTGTTTAAGGGGATGGATGCATTTTTAACAACAAAAACAGTAGTAGGGGATGCCGTTAAGGTGAACGATGGTACAATTATCCTTCCATTAGTGGACGTCAGCTTTGCAGTTGGTGCAGGTGCATTTACAAATGAAAGCAAAAACAATGCGGCAGGCGGCATGGGTGGAAAAATTACACCAAGCTCTGTTCTTGTGATCAAAGATGGAAGCATTCGTCTTGTTAATGTGAAAAATCAGGATGTTGTGACAAAAGTAATTGATATGGTGCCAGATGTGCTTGATCGTTTTACCAAGGATCCAAAGGCCAAAAAAGAGGATAAAGCAATCGATGCAATGGCTCAAGATATATTAAATGGTAACGAAGAATAAAACTGGATACAAAAAAAAGTAAAATTAACTTGCAATAAACAATGAATTCTGTTAGAATAGTTTTGTTTGCAGGTCACAGTGTACTTCATCTTGTATGGCACTGGATTTACCTGTGTCTATAAGTAGGAGCAGCAGAGCAAGGTTTTGCCTTTGGTCTGTTGTTAATGCACGAGCTGACGATTTATTAAAACGTAGTAAGTCGCTAGGCCTAATTTAATTAAGGAGGTGCTTTTCAATGGCTAAATGTGCAATTTGTGATAAAGGTGCTCACTTTGGTAAGGTTGTGAGCCATTCCAGAAGTCAGGTTTCCGGAAGATCTAATAAGATGTGGAAGTCCAACGTTAAATCTGTTAGAATCAAAGTTAACGGTGGAACACAGAAAACTTATGTTTGTACATCTTGTTTAAGAGCTGGTAAAGTAGAACGCGCTTAATGACGATGGGAAAGAGGGGTTGTTGTAGTATATGTATACAACAGCCCCTTTTTAATTTATCAGGAATCATAGGTAAACATTGCTTGGCGGAATTTTGATAAATTAAAATTCTCCGGGAAAAGAAATTTGTCTTGGAAGCAGTACGTTTATGTAAAAACTGTTGGGGAACTGCCCCTAGCTGCAGAACAGGTTGTATCCTAAGATCAGACAAAGAATAATAATACAGATTGCAATGATCCCATTTGTGATAAACAGCATGATGGTCATTCCGATTGCAATCCAGAATAGAATAAACCCAAGCATTTTCTTCATGAGAGCCACTCCAAAAGGGATGCTTTCTACCAATATATGCTTTTCGTGTCCCTGAATATGAAAATAATGTTTCTTTTTTTCATAAAAGAGGTTATAATAATAATATCTATGAATGAATTGGAGGGCTATGTATGAATGGAACGATGCTAACAAAGCTCGGAGAGATAGCAATTGATACCGATGTTATTGCAAAGTACGCCGGCTCTTCCGCAGTGGAATGCTTCGGAGTTGTAGGCATGGCATCTATCAGCATGAAAGATGGATTAGCCAAATTACTAAGACGTGAGAGCCTGAATCATGGCGTTAACGTAGTGATAGAGAATAATAAGATTACCATCGATTTACACATTATTGTATCTTATGGTGTAAGTATTTCAGCAGTGGCTGAGAACTTAATCAGCAATGTGAAATATAAGGTGGAAGAATTCGCAGGCCTAGAGGTAGCGAAAATAAATATATTTGTTGAGGGCGTAAGGGTCATCGACTAGTATTAAGGAGGAACAAACCAGTGACGTTGAATACGATTGATGCTGCGCTATTGCAGAAGATGTTTCTTGCAGGGGCGAAAAGTATCGAAGCGAAAAAGGAATACATCAATGAACTGAATGTATTTCCGGTTCCAGATGGTGATACCGGAACCAACATGACATTAACAATTATGTCGGCGGCGAAGGAAGTTTCAGCTATTGAGAATCCAACGCTTGAGACACTAGCAAAGGCAATCAGCAGCGGTTCATTAAGAGGTGCAAGAGGTAACTCAGGTGTTATCCTGTCCCAGTTATTCAGAGGATTTACAAAAGAAGTGAAAGAACATTCTGAAATTAATGTAACCATTATGGCGAATGCATTTGCTAAGGCTGTTGAGACAGCATACAAAGCCGTTATGAAACCAAAGGAAGGAACAATCCTTACTGTAGCGAAGGGCGGCGCTGAGCGTGCAGCAGAATTAGTGTCAGAAACAGAAGATTTGGTGTACTTTGGTGCAGAAGTAATAAAACGTATGGAAGAAGTTCTTGCATACACACCAGAATTATTACCAGTATTAAAAGAAGCAGGAGTAGTGGACTCTGGCGGACAGGGTCTGTTAGAAGTTGTCAAGGGCGGATATGATGCAATGCTTGGCAAAGAAGTTGACTTTGAGATCGTGCCTGCAAGTGCTGGAGTAAAAGCCAATGTAAGCTCCGAGAATATTGCAACAGCGGATATTAAATTTGGTTATTGTACAGAATTTATCGTAATGCTTGAAAAAGAATATACAATAGAAACCGAACATGAATTCAAAGCTTATTTAGAATCCATCGGTGACTCCATCGTAGTTGTTTCGGATGACGATATCGTAAAGGTTCATGTACATACCAATGATCCTGGTCTTGCCATCCAAAGAGCGCTTACTTATGGTTCTTTAACCCGTATGAAGATTGACAATATGCGTGAAGAGCATAATGAAAAGTTAATCAAAGATGCGGAAAATAAAGCAAAGCAGCAGAAAGAAGAAGAATTACAGGCTGCTGAAGTGAAGAAAAAAGAAGAACCTAGAAAGCCTGTTGGTTTTGTAGCAGTATCCATTGGTGAAGGTATTAATGAAATCTTTAAAGGTCTTGGTGTTGATTACCTGATCGAAGGCGGTCAGACAATGAACCCAAGTACAGAAGATATGTTAAACGCAATCGATCATGTGAATGCGGATACCATCTTCATTTTACCAAATAACAGCAATATCATCTTAGCCGCTAACCAGGCAAAGGATCTGACAGAGGATAAGAAGATTGTTGTTATTCCATCTAAGACGGTTCCTCAGGGTATTACAGCGATTATCAATTATGTCTTTGATAAGTCGGCTGAAGAAAATGAGGCTAGAATGATTGAAGAGATGGGCAGAGTTAAGACTGGTCAGGTTACTTATGCAGTACGTGACACATCCCTTGATGGAAAAGAAATCAGACAGGGCAATATCATGGGTATTGGTGATAAGGCAATCCTTTCTGTTGGAACTGAGATTAAGGAAACTACCATTGATTTAATCAATCAGTTAGTTGATGATGATTCTGAATTAATCAGTTTATACTACGGTGCTGAAACTAGCGAAGAGGAAGCGAATGAAATCGCTGAGATCATCTCCGATCAGTACCCAATGGTAGACGTTGAAGTCCATATGGGCGGTCAGCCAATCTACTATTATGTATTATCTGTTGAATAGAATGGAATAGAGAATAGAATCGAAGACCTCCCGCGCAAGAGCCGGGCGATTTTCCCGCTTTGTGTTCCGAATGTTCGGACGCATGAGCGGACAAAAATGCCGCGGAATCCTTGATTATCAGACAGGAAGACACTGTCTGCTACTCAAGGACTCCGCGGTATTTTTGTTCGTCATGAGCCGGACATTCCGGAACACAGAGCGGGAAAATCGCCCGGCTCTTGTGCGGGAGGTCTTCGATTCTATTCTCTTGCTTTGCTGGTGCAACGGATGGTTAAAGATAAGGGCATAAAAGAATGCGAGATTGATTAGTGGTAAAAAAATTATAGAATGTTAGTGAACGAGATAGCGAATGGATGATGTGTAGAGGCAAGAAGAGCCGAGGAATCAAGAGGATAAGAAAGAAAACGAAAAAGATGTCGAGATATAATATGAATTGTAAATACTCAAAAAAGATATTGACAGTCTAAAGTGGAAACGCTATAATCTCAAATGACAAATGGAAAATATTTACTGATCGTTGTAGGGAAAAGGGGGATTAAGATGAGCGAGAAAGAATTATCCAAGAAAGCAATGCGCACAACTATTTTATCAGTGGCTGCAGTTGTGGCTATGATTCTTGTAATCTGGCTGTAGTCTATAGATAATGGGATACATAAGGGGATAGGGAGAATAGTTAAGAGTGAAAAGGCACGGTTAGAATGGACAAGGTCTTATGTGCTGGTGCATACCGATAAAAAGGAAGATGAGGCGGTAGTCTTCGGATCGGATGGATCCGGGGGCAGAGGCCTCATTTTTTTGTGGTTTTTACAAAACGTATGTTCTAATAGGGGAAAATATGATAAAATGGGCATAGTGAAAAAGAAGAAACTGTCAGACTTGAATGATCAGAGAAATAATTTGTATTTTGTTTAGATAGAAAGGGTTATACCATGCAGTTAACAGATGGACTAGGTAAGATTAAGGGAATCGGTGAGAAGACCGAGAAATGTTTTACGAAGGCTGGAATCTACAATATTCTCGATTTAATAGAATATTATCCGAAAGGATATCAGACGTATGAGCTGCCGGTGCCGATCGGAAGTTTACGGGAAGGTGAGATTGCAGCAATTGAGGCGAGCGTTGCTACGGTTCCGGAAGGAAAGAAGATCAGAGGGCTTCAGATGATTACATGCCGGGTGAAGGATCCAAGCGGATCGATCTTCATTACCTGGTTTAATCAGCCATATTTAAAGAGTACGCTTCGTATGGGAAGCCGGTATATATTCCGCGGGAAGGTGACGAGAAAGAATGGTCAGATTTCAATCGCTCAGCCGAAGATTTATAAGCAGGAGGAATACCGACCGCTGTTAAATCTGATGCAGCCAACGTATGCCTTAACAGATGGGCTTACGAATAATCAGATTTCCAAGGCTGTTGATTTTGCCCTGCATAACGTGGAGATGCCGGAAGAGTTTCTGCCTGCAAGAATCCGAAAAGAATATGATCTGGTGAAACGTAAGGCTGCTCTTGCAGAGATTCATTTTCCGAAGTCAAAGGACACGATGCGGGAAGCAAGAAAACGTCTGGTATTTGATGAATTCTTTATTTTTACCCTTGTTTTAAATCAGCTCAAGGAGAATAAGAAGACCTCTTATAATGATTTCTCGATCGTATGTAAACAGGAATGTGAGGATATGATCGGGAAACTGCCGTATGAGCTTACGAACGCGCAGAAGAAGGTTTGGAATGAGATCAAGCAAGATATGACATCCAATAAGGTGATGAATCGTCTGGTGCAGGGTGACGTAGGCTCCGGTAAGACAATCTTAGCGGTACTGGGGCTTATGATGACGGCATTGAACGGCTATCAGGGGACGTTAATGGTTCCGACTGAAGTTTTAGCAAAACAGCATTATGAATCGCTGATTGAGAATCTGGAGCCATATGGAATCCGGATTGAGCTTTTAGTCGGTTCTATGACCGCGAGCGAGAAGAAGAAAGCTTATAAACGAATTGAGGCGCATGAGGCGGATATTATCGTGGGTACCCATGCTCTTATTCAGGAGAAGGTTAATTATGATAAGCTTGGTCTTGTTATCACCGATGAACAGCACCGTTTCGGTGTAAAGCAGCGAGAGATGCTGTCTGTAAAGGGGGAAAAACCACATGTGCTTGTTATGAGTGCGACTCCGATCCCAAGAACGCTCGCAATTATTTTATATGGGGATCTTGATATTTCCGTATTGGATGAACTTCCGGCCAACCGCCAGCCAATCAAAAACTGCGTGGTGGATACCGGATATCGGGATACCGCGTATCGCTTTATTGAAAAACAGGTATACGAAGGAAGACAGGCATATGTAATCTGTCCGATGGTAGAGGAAAGCGAGAATATGGAAGCGGAGAATGTAATCGAATATACAGAGAAGCTTCGTATGGTATTAGGCGATCAGATCACGATTGAGTATCTGCACGGCAAGATGAAACCGAAAGAGAAGGATGCGATTATGGAGCGTTTCTCAAAAGGTGAAATCAAGGTACTCGTATCCACTACGGTAGTCGAAGTTGGTGTTAATGTGCCGAATGCGACTGTTATGATGATCGAGAATGCGGAGCGATTCGGATTGGCACAGCTTCACCAGTTAAGAGGACGTGTCGGACGAGGCGGTCATCAGTCTTATTGTATCTTAGTAAGCGGCTCCAGAAACAAGGAGACGATGGCGCGTCTTGACATCTTAAATCGTTCCAACGATGGATTTTATATTGCAAGCGAAGACTTAAAGTTAAGAGGACCGGGCGATATGTTCGGCGTACGCCAGAGCGGTGATTTAGAGTTCCGCCTGGGAGATATCTATACGGATGCAACCGTTCTTAAGAATGCGAATGATGCCGCAAAAAATCTGACAGAGAAAGAATATGAAGAAATTATCAGCCATTATCCGGCACTGTTAGATAAAATCAACAATTTTGCATCGGGAACTTTGTAAAATTTCCAAAATTCACCTTTCAATTCCCCCTGATATATAGTATAATAACCTCATATAGCTCCCCATAAAACGGGAGTTTTTATGAGGGAAATCTGCAATTGAATTGTTTTTTAATTGCAAATGATATAAATATTACAAATGAATAGGAGGCATCCTTATGTTAGCAGTTCTTTACCTTGTGCTTTGTTTCCTTCTGGGATACGGTCTGTGCAGTGTGGTATTTCCGAATTTAAAGAATATTACAGGCAGCCGGTTTTCGGGAGAGAAGCTTAGCCTTTGTTCCTATTTTGTACAGGTTCCTGCATGGTATCTGACGGGAACGGTGGCAATGACATGGCTTACGTATCTGTTTGCTTATGCATTTAAGTCAAAGGAGAAGCCATTGATCTATGGCAATTTAGGCTCGATGATCGTCGGAGGCCTGCTTATTGTCCTGCTCTTATGGCTTTCGTTAAGGAAGCACGGCAAAAAAACAGAACGGCAGAATATGGCATGGAGTGAGTTGAAGAAGATATCGGTGGGGGAATATGTGCTTATGTTCCTCTCTTTGTTTTTGATCATTCAGTTGATGTGGATCACATTTCATGTAAAGAATGGAGAGCTGCAGGTTGGGTATTCAGTATTCAGTGATTTTTCACCGCATCTTGGCATGATTCGGTCATTCTCATATGGAAATAATTTTCCGACTCAGTATTCTCATTTTGCAGGAGAAGACATTCGGTATCATTTCCTGTTTCAGTTCCTGGTTGGAAACCTGGAGTTTTTAGGAATGCGCATTGACTATGCGTTTAATATTCCAAGCGCACTGTCCTTATTCGCCGCTGTAATGCTTTTATACGTGCTTGCGGTAAAGATCGGCGGAAAACGGTCCGTAGGATATCTGACCTGTCTGTTCTTTGCGTTTAGAAGTTCGAAGAGTCTCTTTATTTTCTTAAGTAAGGTGCCGGAAGGAACAAGTCTTCTTGCTGCGTTAAAAGACAATACAGAGTTTATCGGCTATACAACGAATGAGGCATGGGGGTTATGGAATCTGAATGTATACTGCAATCAGAGACATTTAGCCTTGGGGCTTGCGGTTATGTTATTGATCCTTCTTTTCTTTATTCCGCATCTGTATGCGCTGTTTGAAAGAGTGAAGGCAGCAATAGAACAAAGAGAAAAAGAAGAGAGCACCTTTGCCGTAGCGGTGAGGGAAATCTTCTTTACAAAAGAAGGATGGATGATAAAGGATCTTGGCCTTTGTGTTGCAGCAGGCATTCTTCTTGGAATATTAGCGTTCTTTAACGGCGCTGTTACCATCGCGGCTTTGCTTATCTTGTTTTTAATTGCAGTATTTGCGGATCGCCGTCTCGAGTTTTTAGTGACGGCAGTGATTGCGACAGGATTATCGGTCTTGCAGTCTTCCTTTTTTATAAAAGGGAGTGCGATCAGTACCAGTTTCTACTTTGGATTCATCGCGGAAAACCGGACGTTCTTCGGCGTGATTGATTATATTGAACGGCTGTTAGGGATTCTGCCGATCGTGTTGCTTGTAGCGTTCCTTTTGAGTAAGGGAGTGGAAAAGTGGCTGATGGCATGTGTAAGCCTTCCGTTTCTATTTGCATTTACCATGTCGTTAACCGTGGACGTGACGGTTAACCATAAGTATATTATGATCAGTGTTATGCTTGCAGGGATATTCGCAGCAATCGCAATCGTCAAATTATACGAGAAGAGATCCGTATTCTTAAAGGCTGTCTGCATTTTGCTGACGGTAGTTTTAACAGCGACCGGACTATACGATTATACGATTGTATTAAAGAAGAATCAGAATTCATTAAATTTTGATCTGGATGATCCATTGACGTTATGGATTCGGGATAATGCGGATTCTAAGGACATTTTCTTAAGTTCAAATTACGCTCTTAATAATGTGGTAATGGGAGGCGCGATGCTTTTCCTTGGCTGGCCTTATTTCGGCTGGTCGGCAGGGTATGATACCGCACACCGTGCCGAACTTGTGAAAGAGATGTATGAAGCGGATTCGAGTGAAGAATTGATGCAGCTTGTGGAAGAAAATAATATCCGCTTTATTATTGTGGATTATGATAACCGGGTAAGTATGGATTACAACCTGGATCCATATACGATTCCTGCGACGTATGAAGCGGTTTATGAAAGCGGAGCCGGTGACTATCAGATAACAATTTATGATACGAAAAAAGCGATTGGCAGATAAGATGCCATCCGATAGAGAAAGGAAATAAAAAACGATGCATTATGATTATGTAGTTGTAGGAGCAGGCCTTGCAGGCCTTACGATTGCTGAACGAGCAGCAAATGAAGGAAACAAGAAAGTATTAGTGATTGAAAGAAGAGGCCATATTGGCGGAAATGTATACGATTCCTATAATGAGGACGGTATCTTGATTCATAACTATGGACCTCATATTTTTCATACAAACGATAAAGAAGTTTATGACTATCTAAGCAAGTTTACAAAATGGAATGACTTCTGGCACAGAGTATTAACTTATGTGGATGGTAACCTGATTCCGATGCCGATTACGGTGGAAACCGTGAATAAGTTATATAATCTTAACTTAAGCACGAAGGAATTTGAAGCATTTATCAAAGAAGAAGCAGAAGACATTGAAGAGATTCGCACAAGCAAGGATGTAGCATTAAGCAAGGTTGGAGAGAATATCTATAATTTATTCTTTAAGAACTATACAATCAAGCAGTGGGGCATTGATCCGGGTGAGATCGATACATCCGTTATTTCCAGAATTCCAATCCGTTTTAATCGTGATACCAGATATTTTGCAGATAAATATCAGGGAATGCCAAGACATGGCTATACCAAAATGTGTGAGAATATGTTACAGAATAAGAATATTAAGATCATGCTGAATACGGATTATAAAGAAGTGAAGGACGATATCACATATGATAAGTTAATCTATACCGGACAGACAGATGAATTTTATGATTTTGAATATGGCAAATTAGCATATAGAAGTCTGGAATTCAAGTTTGAGACATTCGATCAGGAATCCTATCAGGAAGCGCCGGTTGTGAATTATCCAAACGACTATGATTTTACACGTATTACGGAATTTAAGAAGCTAACCTGGCAGGATCATAAAAAGACAACAATCTTAAAGGAATATCCACAGGCAGAGGGAGAACCTTATTATCCGTTCCCAACCAAAGAGTGTAAGGAACATTTTGCAAAATATCAGGCCAAGATGGAACAGGAAGAGAACACTTACTTCTTAGGAAGACTTGCTGAATATCGTTATTATAATATGGACGCTGTTGTAAGAAGCGCTCTGGATTTATATAACAGGATCAAGTAAGAAAATTGTACACAGGGGGAAATGAAGATGGATAAGTTATATATCGTAATTCCGGCTTATAATGAGGAAGCCAATGTGGAACGTGTTATCAAAGACTGGTATCCTATTGTGGAGAAGACAGGGAAGGAAAGTAGACTGGTGGTGATCGATGATGGAAGCAAGGATTCCACTTATGCGATTATGACCAGATTAGCGAAGGACTACCCGCAGTTGAAGCCGATGACAAAGAAGAATGGAGGGCATGGGGCCACTATTTTATTTGGGTATCAGAAAGCAATTGAAGAAGGAGCTGATTATGTCTTTCAGACAGACTCGGATGGTCAGACGGTTCCGGACGAGTTTTGGGATTTCTGGAAGGAAAGAGAAAACTACGCAATGGTAATTGGTCATAGAAAGGGACGGCAGGATGGTTTGTCCCGTATATTTGTGACAAAGACATTAAAGCTTGTATGCCAGATCTGTTTCCATGTGACGTTGACAGATGCGAACACTCCGTTTCGTCTGATGAAGGCTTCGGTCTTAAAAGAGAATCTTCCACTGATTCCGAAAGATTATAATTTATCCAACGTTATTATTTCTGTTATTTATGCAAAGAAGAAGCTGCCGGTTCTTTATAAGAGGGTGACTTTTAAGCCTAGACAGGGCGGAGTGAACTCCATTAATATGAAGAAGATCATTAAGATCGGAAAACAGGCAGTAAAAGATTTTAGTCAGATTAATAAAGTTATTAAGAATAAGGAGAGAATCAATGGGTAAAAGAAGCAGGGATATTGTGATAAAATGCGGGATGCCCATTCTTGCGTTCGTTATCATCGCGCTAACGGGAAAGTCTTTGTTAGGAAATGATTATGGAGCATTCTTTCAGTGGTGGTTTACGCTTTTTGTGATAGGCATTGTATTTTTGCCAATCAGCAGCCTGATATTTAGGAATTTTCATGATGGAGGATGGCTCTTCTCTAAGACGATCGGGCTCGCGGTGAGCGGCTGGGTGATGTGGTATCTGTCCTCTTTCCATATCCTCAAATTCACAAGGACGAATACAATTGTTTCGGTAGGAATCTGTGCGGTGCTCACTGCTGCAGTAATGGCAGGAAGTATCCGTTATGCAAAGAAGAATGGGGCAGAGATGCCATATCAGTTTGATGTTGACAAAATCGGCGGGATGCTTACCGCGGAATGCCTGTTTTTTGCAGCATTTACATTCTGGATTTATTTAAAGGCATTTAAGCCGGAGGCATACGGAACGGAGAAGTTCATGGATTATGGTTTTATGACAACCATGATGCGTGCCGAATATATGCCGCCACAGGATTTATGGATGGCAGGCAAGAATATCAACTATTATTATGTCGGACAGTTTTTAGCGACTTATCTGACGAAACTTAGTGGCGTGGGCGTGGAAAATGGCTACAATCTGATGCTGATGACAATCGCATCAATGGGATTCGCCCTTCCATACAGCATCGCCTACAACGTAATGAAGACATTTTTACTGGATCGCGGGCTTGCAAGAAGAAATACAGGAAAACCACAGTTCGGTTTGAAATTCATGAAGCATAAGACGGCGGTTGCGACCGTATGCGGTGTATTTGCAGGGCTTTTAGTATCCATTGCCGGCAATATGCATTATCCGATCTATCGTTTTATTGTTCCATTTCTAAATAAAAGAAGCGGTAAGGAAGTATCGTCCTACTGGTTCCCGGATGCGACTAGATATATCGGGTATAATCCGGATACAACAGATAAGACGATCCATGAGTTTCCATGTTACTCCTTTGTATTAGGAGATCTGCATGCGCATGTTATTAATATTATCTTTGTACTGACAGTGCTTGCAATTTTATTCGCGTATCTGCTTAGCAGAAAGAAACAGATGGATGCACTTCGTATGGGAGAGTCCATCGAAGAGCCGAATTTCTTAAAAGAATGTTTTCATCCATGTATTTTGCTGATCGGATTCTTTATCGGGTTATTCCATACAACGAATTTCTGGGACTATCCGATTTATTATGTAGTATCCGGAGCAATTATTCTGTTCTCAAATCTGGTCATTTATCAGTTTAAGAAGAAAGCAGTCTTTTTGACAGCGGCTCATGCAGTTATTATATTAGGCATTGCAAAGCTTGTCTGTCTGCCATTTACGCTTTCCTTCGATCAGATTTCTACTTCCATCAGTATTACGAGCGCGAGAACCCCTCTTTATCAGCTGGCTGTATTATGGGGCATCCCATTATTCTTAGTGGCTATGTTTGTAAGGGTTCGCTATAAAGATCTGAAGGTGGAAGGTTACATCACAGAAAAAGACGCATCGTATGGAAACGCGAAAAAGAAGAAAGATATGCTGCAGCAGGAAAATGGGAAAGTTGCATTTGTGCCGGATAAGAATAAACTATTTCAGTTTATTGATACGTTAACGGTAGCAGATCTGTTTATTATCACGATTGGTTTATGTGCAGCAGGTCTTATCCTGATGCCGGAAGTTATTTATGTGGTAGATATCTATTCCGGAGATTATAAGCGTGCCAATACAATGTTTAAGCTTACGTATCAGGCGTATATCATGTTTGGTATCGCGATGTCCTATATCTCTATTCGGTTTATCACAGAAGAACGCACGAAAGTCAGAAGAGTGACAGGTCTTATTGCAGCAGCACTTTTAATCTGGACAATGGGTTACTTTGGAAATGCCGCAAAAGCATGGTTTGGAGATGTAAAGGATTCCTCCCGCTATCAGGGCATTGACGCATCTGCGTTTATAGAAAAAGAAAACTATGATGATTATCTCGCTACAAAATGGCTGAATGAGAATGTGACGGGTGCTCCGGTCGTACTGGAGGTAAACGGAGACAGTTATACGTATCATGAACGTGTTTCGGTTATAACAGGACTTCCTACCGTACTTGGATGGAAGACACATGAATGGCTGTGGAGAAGCGATGCGACAGGAGGATATCCGCCTGTATTGAATGAACGTACCGCTGATATACAGACAATCTATACATCAGAGGATGTGAATGCAGTAAAGGAATTGATTGAAAAGTATGATATTTCCTATATCTATGTAGGGCAGCTAGAGGCAGAGCAATATGAAGTGCCGGTAAATGATGAACTCCTTCGTTCATTAGGCGAAATCGTATTCGAAAGCCCGGCAACGGATACAAAGACTTATGCGACCTATATTGTAAAAATAGATCGCTAGAAGAAGGGGACTTCCCGGATGGCAAATGACGGTTCACGATATGCATTTTTTCGCATATGATATTATGAGGTTAGGAATGAGAGGTGTCAGCGTATGATGGATAATACTGACCCTGCAGCACTTCCGTCACCAGAAGAGAATGAGTCATTACAGTTATCCGGGGAAGAAACGCCTGGCAGGGTCATCATCAATTATTGTCTGGTGCGTGTGCTCCATGCAGCCGTGAAGCAGCCGCCGATCCGGGTGATGATTGGAAATCGGATGATAACGAATCATCTGGGGTACGGAAAGATATCTCAGTATGAGAGAGTGAGCTGCGGGAACGCAATGGTTACCATATATGGAGGTATTAATCCGGAAGAAAAGCTTTATCAGGCAGATATTTCATTTAAAGCAGGAACAAGCATTACGCTTGCAGTCACAAGTACAGGATGGAAGGTAGAAAGCGGTGTTATCTACGACGGCGACTGTCGCTATCAGCCGCAGAGCGGATCCTGTCTGCGTGCAGTGAATCTGACGGGAGAGCAAAAGCCGTTCGATATTCTGCTAAGCAGTGGGAGGATCGTATTCCATAATGTGAAGAATCGGGAAGTGACTGCCTGGAGACAGAATTATCCTGGAGAATATGACTTTTATCTTGTGCCGACGCCTGAAGGGGTATATGCGCAAGAAGAAACAGTATCTTTAGAAGAAATGCCATATGTGGAAACTGAATTTTACAGGGGGCAGGAAGCAGTTCTGATGTTCTACCAGAGGCTTTTATCTGATACCCGCTATACCTGTTTTATTATAGGGGGAGGCCAAAAAAAAATACCAATTCAGATTGTGTTTGCAGAGAACTAGGAAGAAGGCATATGCGCATAGCCCGCTATTTAGCGGATACGATAAAATATAACAGGATGGGCATGCGGCATACAGTGTGCATATGCCTGCCTGAAAAATGGACAGGCTGACAAAATAAAAATAGAAGTTTCATTGAAAAATAGGACGAATCGTTTTACAATAGAAAAAGGATACATAAATGGAAGTATATACTAAAAGATAGCGGGTGCAAAAGTGATACGATTAATTAGGGACACAAAAAATTTTATAACGAGGAATCTGAAAAGTCTTGTACTGTTTGAGCTGCTTTATAAGCTTACGTTACTGCTTGTCGTACTTCCGATATTTGAAGCTGGTCTGAAGAAAACATTAAATATGGCCGGCTATAGTTATTTAACGATTGAAAATATTCTGCCATTTTTAAGAAATCCGGCTACCATTCTCTCCATAGTGCTTTTTCTTTTGATGATGGGATTTTTCATTCTTTTGGAAATGAATTGCCTAAGTGTTTATTTTCATAGCTGTATGCAGTTAAGAAAGATACGTCTGGTAGAAATCTTCTTTACCGGTATTATCCATACGGCAAGGGAATTAAAAAAGAAGAATTTCCTGATTGTGCTTTACAGTACCTTATATGGAGTGGTGCTGCTGCTTCCTCTTATTATTGTGAGCATCTCGAATATGAGAATTCCATCTTATATGGTCAAGATAATCAAAAATGACAGAGAAGTGGCGATTTGGGTAATCGCGCTGGTGGTATTGGCAGTTGTAGCTGTATATGATGGATTATTCGTATTTCAGTTCTGCAATATTGAGAAGAAAACATTCCGAGAGGGCCGCTCTCTCAGCAGAGAATTAAAAAAAGGAAGAAATCTAAGAATTCTATCTGTTATTGTGGCGTTTAATATCCTGCTTTGGATCGGATATGCTGTGCTCTATGTGATCGTCACAGTGGTGACGATTGTCATTACGTATGTGACCATGGATCCGACCGTTGTTGTTGCTGCATTTTTAAAGATATATAATCAAATGAATCAGTATGTTGGTTTTGTGATTGCAATTGTATCTTTGATTGGGAATTACGGCCTTATCACAAAGCTTTACATTGATTACCGCGATTTAAATCCATATGCGGGATATGAGATCGATAAAATTCAGGAACAGATTATGAATGCGGAAGCAGAGAGGCTTCTCGAAAAGGGTTATTACAGGAATATTAAGGTTCCGCAGGGACGTTATATGGTCATTATTACAGTATTAAGCATCGTGGTAATCGCGATGAACTGTTACAATCTTGCCAAAGGTGTCTATAAAGGAGCCTTTGTGGAACGGGATACGTTATTTGGAAGCTATATCACATCCCATCGCGGTCTTTCCAGTGAGGCGCCGGAGAACACGATTCCGGCACTTGAACTTGCAATTGACCGGTTTTCGGATTATGCCGAGATTGACGTACAGGAAACAAAAGATGGTGTTATCATACTGCTACATGATGCCAGTCTGAAGCGGACTACCGGTGTTAAGCGCAATATCTGGAATGTGACTTATGAGGAACTTTTAACGTATGATGCAGGAAGCTGGTTTTCTTCTGACTATATCGGGACTGTAATTCCTACGTTAGAGGAAGTATTAGATTTATGTCGGGACCGAATTAAGCTTAATATTGAGATCAAAATCAATGGACATGAGCAGTATCTGATCGAGAAGGTTGTGGATTTGATTGAGGAATATGACTTTATCAATCAGTGTGTGGTCACCTCTACAAGCTACAGTGCTTTGGCAAGGGTCAAGGAACTCAACGAGAATATTAAGACTGGCTATATTATGTCGATTGCGTATGGATATTTCTATAATAAGGAGTATGCTGACTTCTTTAGTGTGAAATCAAGTTTTATCACAGAATCCATGGTGCGTACGGCACATAGTTTAGGTAAGGAAGTGCATGCCTGGACAGTGAATACGACGACGGAAGTGGAGAGGCTGAAACAGATCGGTGTTGATAATATCATTACAGACAACCCGGTCAAGGTAAGAGAGATCATTTCCAATGCGAATGCGATTGTAACATTTAAGGAATTGCTTGGAATGTTGGAAGAAGTAAATTAAAAAGTGATGAACCCCCAATCTATCTGCTGCATATTTTAATATGTGAGCGAATATGAGGGGGTTTTATTATTGACACCTAAAGTTGTAATTGATGCCGGCAATGGAGGATCAGACACCGGTGTTGTCTATGAAGGCAGGTATGAGAAAAATGATAACCTGGATTTGGCCCTTGCTGTTGGAGAAATCCTGCAGGCAAATGGCATAAATGTAGAATATACAAGGGAAGACGATCGTGACCAATCGGAGCTTCTGCGCGCACGGTATGCGAATGAGTCAGATGCTGTGCTGTTTGTGTCGTTTCAGCGAAATGCATCACAGAATCCGAATGAGGGCAGCGGGGTACAGGTAATTGTCTATGACGAGAAGAGTAAAGCAAGGGATTTAGCAGAGAATATTACAAAGAGTCTGGCTGATATCGGATTTAAGAATAATGGCGTTACCTATCGGAAGGATATTGATGTCTTAAGGAAAACGAAGATGCCGGCAATGATGGTTTTGACCGGTTATATCGACAATGACAGGGATAATGAACTGTATGACAGGAATTTCAATCAGATTGCAGATGCGATCGCAGATGATATATATGAAAAGTTGACAGGCAAGGAGTTAGCAGTAGTACCGCAGTATCAGCTCCCGCCGGGATCAGAGGTGAGCGAAAGTATCCGCTACCGTGTTCAGGTCGGACTATTTTCAAATTATAACAATGCGACGAGGGCAGCATCCCGCTTAAAGGCACTTGGGTATCCGGTTGACATCGTAAGGAAGGATCCATATTATGCAGTTGTGGTCGGTGAGTTCGGGGATCTGGCAGAGGCAAACGATGTAGAAACGGATTTAAAGATGCTTGGATATGACACACTCATTATTATGGTTGAGGTATAAAAAAATGTCAGAAAGAAAAATCCGGGAGGCAGAACGGAATTTTTCTTTCTGACTTTTCTTTTTTTGCTTTCTGATAAAAAATATCAGAAGGCAAAAAAAGAAAAAATAATAATAAGAATCTGGTATAATAAGTGCTGGAACTTGAAAATAATGAATAACAGAAGTATAATAAGGTAAGAAAATAATGTAAATACATTACGTTATTCAGTAGAAAAAGTACAAAGGGTAAGAAAGGAATCCATATGACAAAGATAGATATTATTTCTGGCTTTCTTGGAGCTGGAAAGACGACGTTAATTAAAAAATTATTACAGGAAGGCTTAAATGGTGAAAAGACCGTCCTTATAGAAAATGAATTTGGTGAAATCGGCATTGATGGCGGTTTCTTAAAGGATGCAGGCGTAGAGATTACAGAGATGAACTCCGGCTGTATCTGCTGTTCCCTTGTAGGTGATTTTGGGACAGCCTTAAAGGAAGTAGTGGAAACATATTCTCCGGAACGTATCATTATCGAACCATCCGGTGTAGGTAAATTATCAGACGTAATCAAGGCTGTAGAAGATGTGGCGGAAAAGTTAGATCATGTTGTATTAAACAGCTTTACAGCAGTAGTAGATGCCGGCAAATGCAAGATGTATATGAAGAACTTTGGTGAGTTCTTTAACAATCAGGTTGAAAATGCAAAGACAATCATCTTAAGCCGTACACAGAAAGTGTCAGAAGACAAGTTAAGCAAATGTGTGAATGATTTAAGAGAACATAACGCAGATGCTACCATCATTACCACTCCATGGGATGATATCAATGGTGCAAAGATTCTTGAGGCAATGGAACAGAAGAATTCTTTTGTTTCCGCACTTTTAAAAGAAACAGAAGCCGAACATCATCACGAAGGGTGTGGCTGTGGACACGACCATGACCATCATGATCATGATCACGAAGGCTGCGGCTGTGGACACGATCACGACCACGATCATCATGACCATGACCACGAAGGTTGCGGTTGCGGACACGATCACGATCATCATGACCATGATCACGAAGGCTGCGGTTGCGGATACGATCATCATGACCATGATCACGAAGGCTGTGGCTGCGGACATGATCACGACCATGATCATGATCACGAAGGCTGCGGTTGTGGACACGATCACAGCCATGGACATCACCATGCAGATGATGTATTTACAAGCTGGGGTGTTGAAACTCCTCATAAGTATGAAGAAGACAAGCTAAAGGAAATTCTGGATACGCTTGCGCAAGAGAGTGAATACGGCATTATCCTTCGTGCAAAGGGTATGATTCCTAGCGTATCCGGAGAATGGATGTATTTTGACTTAACACCAGGCGAATACGAAATCCGTAAAGGATCTCCTGAAGTAACCGGACGTCTTTGCGTGATCGGAAGCAACCTTGATACGGATAAGATTGAACAGTTATTTGAATTAAAATAATTCACGGACTGTCAGAAAAATAGAAAAGTAACAGCGATAAAGCAGGAGCCGAATCTGATTTGACTCCTGTTTTATCCGTAGGAGAAAGGAAAAAATATGGGAATCCCAGTTTATATCGTAAATGGCTTTTTAGAAAGCGGAAAGACAACTTTTGTACAGGAGACAATGACAGATCCGGACTTCACAGAAGGAAAGAAGACTCTTTTAATTGTGACGGAGGAAGGCGAAGAAGAATACGATGAAGCGCTCTTAGCGAAAAATAATGTTTCAATCGTGACAGTGGAAGAAGAGGAAGATCTGAATGCGGCATTCTTAGAGGAGTGCAAGAATCACTACCGTCCGGAACGTATCATGATTGAATACAATGGCATGTGGGATATTGAAGAGTTCTTAGAGGTGGACATGCCAAATCCATTAGAGTTGGTACAGATTATCACAATTATCGATGCAACTACTTATACAAATTACTTTAATAATATGAAATCCTTAATGATTCGTAATGTAAAATACTCGGATACGATTATTGTGAATCGCTGTGATGAGAATACAGATAAGATCGGAATACGCCGCTCTATTAAACCGGTTAACCGTAAAGGTCAGATCATTTATGAATCTGCAGAAGGCGTGACAGACGATGCAGGGGAAGAAGAACTTCCATTTGATATCAATGCGGACGTGATCGATATCTGTGATGATGACTACGGTTTATGGTATATGCATGCAATGGACCATCCTGAAGCATACGATGGAAAGACTGTGAAGTTCAAAGGTATGGTATATAAAGGCGACAAGCTTCCAAAGAGATGTTTTGTTCCGGGAAGAATGGCTATGACATGCTGTGCGGATGACATCGCATTTATCGGTTTCTTATGCAAGGCAGGAGAAGTAGGTCCGCTTCCATATGAATTCTTAAAGAACCGCAGCTATGTGACCGTTACCGCTACCGTAAAGAAAGAATACAACCGTGAATATCGGGGTGAAGGACCGGTTTTATATGCAACGAGAATCGAGAAGGCTGATGCGCCGGAAGAAAAGCTTGTTTACTTTAATTAGCACGGAATAAGGCTTGACTTAAAATGTAAAAAACTATATAATTAATTGGATAGTGGCTTTTTATCGCCATAAGTTAAAAAAGCCTAAAAAGTAAGAACAGCCATACTGCTTTGGAATATTTCTAAGGCAGGATAATCCCATTTTACAGGAAAGAATGTGTTTTAATGTTAAAAAGCATGACCGGTTTCGGCAGATATGAGCTTGAGAACGCAGAACGCAAGCTGGTAATTGAGATCAAGGCAGTGAACCACCGTTACCTTGAGATGTCGATGAAGATGCCGAAGAAACTCAGCTTTTTCGAATCTGGAATCCGAAACGTATTAAAGAAGTATATCAATCGAGGCAAAGTTGATTTATTCCTTACATACGAAGATTTTACAGAGGGAAAAGCGTGTGTAAAGTATAATGAAGACATTGCACGAGAATACTATAACAGCTTGACAAAAATGAGTGAAGACTTTAAGATAGAGGGCGACATTACGGTATCGCTGCTGTCAAAGTTCCCTGATGTGTTTACATTAGAGGAAAAAACAATCGATGAAGAAGAATTGTGGTCACTTATTGAAAAAGCGGTTGAATGTGCAGCAGAGCAGTTCGTAGAATCACGTATACGAGAAGGTGAGCATCTTTACAAGGATCTGAATGCAAAGCTGGATGAGATGAGTGAGATGGTATCGTTCATTGAAGAACGAGAACCAAAGATCATTCAGGAATACCGTGCGAAGATTACAGATAAGGTAAATGAGCTTTTAGGAGATACGAAGATCGATGAAAGTGTACTGGCAACAGAGATTACCCTCTTTGCGGACAAGATATGTGTAGATGAAGAAACCGTAAGGCTGAAGGCACATATCGACACGATGAAAGAAACTTTAAAAGAAGGCATTAATGTCGGAAGGAAGCTTGACTTCATTGCTCAGGAGATGAATCGAGAGGCCAATACGATTTTATCAAAAGCGAATGATCTGATTGTTTCGAATAAGGCAATCGATTTGAAAACAGAGATCGAGAAGGTAAGAGAACAAATTCAGAACATAGAATAAGTGGTGAATTCGTTGAATAGATTAATTAATGTTGGTTTTGGCAATATGGTGAACGCGGAGAAGATAATTGCCATCATCCATCCGGAGGCAGCTCCGGTAAAAAGGATGGTACAGAGTGCGAAAGACAGCGGAAAATGCATTGATGCCACTTGTGGCAGAAAATGCAAGGCAGTAATTGTATCCTGTGAAGAGAAGATAATTTTATCGGCTTTGCTTCCGGAGACAATCGCAAACCGTGTGAACCAGAGAGAAGGAATTGAGGAAGGAGAATAAATTATGTTACATCCATCTTATACAGATTTAATGCAGGCAGTAAACAGCGAGGTAGAACCAGGCGAAGCACCTGTAGTAAACAGCAGATACTCTATCGTTTTAGCAACAGCGAAGAGAGCAAGACAGATCATCAGCGGTTCTACACCACTTTGTTCTGCACCATGTAACAAGCCGTTATCCATCGCGGTTGAAGAACTTTACAAAGGCAAAGTTAAGATTGTTACAGACGATGAAAGCTTAGAAGAAAGCGAAAAATAAATAATAAAGTAAAGCGGTCTGTTGCAAGATACAAATGGTAGATGTCTATAAAGGCATTTTCTTGCGGCAGTCCGCTTTTTTTAATTGAGGTAGTTGAATGAACGAATACGAGGAAGCAAATAATCTCAAAGTTTCAGAAGAAAAGGAATCAAAGGCTGTAAAGGGATTTATCTGGCAGGCAGTAGAGACTATCGTGTATTTCATAGGAATCTTTCTATGTGTGATCCTGTTACAGCGTTATGTGGTACAGCCGGTTGAAGTGGATGGAAGAAGTATGGAGGCAACCTTATATAATGCAGATCATCTTCTGTTAGAAAAACTAAGCTATCGATTCTCAGATCCGGAACGATTTGATGTGGTTGTGTTCCGGCATTATGAGGACGGCGTGGAATCCTATTACATTAAAAGGATTATTGGACTTCCAGGAGAAACCGTTCGTATTGAAGACAGTGTAATCTATATAAATGGCGAGGTGCTTGTAGAGGACTTTGGAAAGGATGATACCATTCGTTTTAGCGGAATCGCAATTGATGAAATTATAATTGGGGAAGATGAATATTTCGTACTTGGCGATAATCGCAATAACAGCAAAGACAGTAGAGATCCAGAGGTAGGCCTGGTATCAAGAGAATCCATTGCGGGAAGAGCATGGGTTCGCATCTGGCCGCTTGGGGATTTCGGGCTGATCCGGCATGAATAAGAATTGGTGAATCTGAAAGGAAGTTTCTTGAATGGGAAATCAGCAGACCGTAATGGAAGAACCCTACGTAAGTGAAAGAGTAAGGGAAAGACAAGAGATAGATTCAGATATCCGAAGAAAAAAGCACAGACGTTTGCTTCGGGAGATCGTACTTTATGTCGTGCTGTTTACATTTTGCATCTACATTCTGCCTACCTTCTTGCTGCAGAAGACATTCGTCGAAGGGCCGTCAATGGAGAACACCTTATATAATGGAGATACCCTTCTGGTAGATAAGTTTACGTATCGATTCTTAGATCCGGAACGATTTGACGTAATTGTATTCTATCCTCAGAATAATCATGACTCAGAGTATTATGTAAAACGGATCATAGGGTTGCCTGGAGAGACGGTTCAGATTATAGGAAGCACCATTTATATTAACGATGAAGCATTGGAAGAGTCTTACGGAAAGGATGCGATCCAGTATGCAGGACTGGCTTCTGATCCGATCATACTTGGAGAAGAGGAATATTTCGTATTAGGCGATAATCGGACGGTAAGCCTGGACAGCCGTTATGAAGAAGTGGGAAGGGTAACGAAGGAAAGCATTGCAGGCAGACCGATTTTTCGAGTCTGGCCGCTAGATGAGTTCGGGCCTGTTCATTAGAATGAAGAGACTGTGCTGAGAGAAGAGCATGGTCTCTTTTTTTGCGCATATGAAAAGAAGGAAAAAAGAAAAAAAGATAGAAAAAGATAAGACTCAAAGAATAAGAAAATAGAAAGAAAAGATAGAGTTAAAAGAGAAAAAAAGGAGCAGCAATCAAAAAAAGATTCCGAAACAATTTGTATAAGTTACGAAATCCTACGATAAAGTGTTAAGATTTTGTAAAATAGGATTTTTTACTTGAAATTTCCACTAGGATTGGGTAAAATAAGAGAGGATTTGATAGGGGTCAAGAAGGAAATTGACAAAAACTTAACGATCCGAGAAATAATTAATATCTGTCGTTTTTAACACTAGGATGACGGACAGTATATTATAAAATTTCATTTAGGAGGAATTTAAATCATGGCAGTAAAAGTAGCAATCAATGGTTTTGGACGTATTGGACGTCTTGCATTCAGACAGATGTTTGGTGCTGAAGGATATGAAGTAGTAGCAATCAACGACTTAACAAACCCAAAAATGTTAGCACATCTTTTAAAGTATGACTCTGCACAGGGAAGATACGCTTTATGTGACAAAGTTGAAGCAAAGGAATCTTCTATCGTAGTTGATGGAAAAGAAATCAAAATCTACGCAGAAGCAGACGCTTCTAAACTTCCTTGGGGAGAAATCGGTGTTGACGTAGTACTTGAATGTACAGGTTTCTATACATCAAAAGCAAAATCTCAGGCACATATCGACGCTGGTGCTAAGAAAGTTGTTATCTCTGCTCCTGCAGGCAACGATCTTAAGACTATCGTATTCTCAGTAAACCACGATACATTAACTGCAGATGATCAGATCATCTCTGCAGCTTCTTGTACAACAAACTGCTTAGCTCCTATGGCTAACACATTAAACAAGTTAGCTCCTATCGAAAAAGGCTTTATGACAACTATCCACGCTTACACAGGTGATCAGATGATCCTTGATGGTCCTCAGAGAAAAGGCGATTTAAGAAGAGCACGTGCTGGTGCTGTTAACATCGTTCCTAACTCTACAGGTGCTGCTAAAGCAATCGGTTTAGTTATCCCAGAATTAGCTGGCAAATTAGACGGTTCTGCACAGAGAGTTCCAGTTCCAACAGGTTCTACAACTGAATTAGTTGCTGTATGTAATAAAGTTGTAACAAAAGAAGAAGTTAACGAAGCTATGAAAGCAGCTCAGAGCGCTTCCTTCGGTTACACTGAAGAAGAATTAGTTTCTTCCGATATCATCGGTATTACACAGGGCTCTTTATTCGATGCAACCCAGACTAAGGTTACACCACTTGGTGACAACCAGACATTAGTTAAAGTTGTTGCTTGGTATGACAATGAAAATTCATACACAAGCCAGATGGTAAGAACAATTAAGTATTTTGCTGAATTAGCATAATCATAATTGATCCATTCATGGGTCCGGTCTTTGGGACCGGGCCCATTTTTTTCTTATCCGGGAAAACGTTTTACTTGAGATTAGCGTTTGAGGAAAGAAAGACAGGTTTATTTTTTAAAATGAAAGGAGTTTACACAATGTTAAACAAAAAATCCGTTGATGATATCAATGTAAAAGGTAAAAGAGTTTTAGTAAGATGTGACTTCAATGTTCCATTAATCGATGGAAAGATCACAGACGATACTCGTCTTGTAGCAGCACTTCCTACTATTAAGAAATTAATCAATGATGGCGGTAAAGTAATCCTTTGCTCCCATTTAGGAAAACCAAAGGGAGAACCAAAGCCAGAATTATCTTTAGCTCCTGTAGCAGTAGCTTTAGAAAAATTACTTGGACAGCCAGTTAAATTTGCAGCAGATGCAACTGTAGTAGGCGAAAATGCGAAGGCAGCAGTAGCAGCTATGAACGATGGCGATGTTGTTCTTCTTGAAAACACTCGTTACAGAGCAGAAGAAACAAAGAACGGTGAAGCATTCTCCAAAGAATTAGCTTCTTTATGTGATGTATTCGTAAACGATGCATTCGGTACTGCTCATAGAGCACATTGCTCTAACGTTGGTGTAACACAGTTCGTTGATACAGCTGTAGTTGGTTACTTAATGCAGAAGGAAATCGACTTCCTTGGCAATGCAGTTAACACACCAGTTAGACCATTTGTTGCAATCCTTGGCGGTTCTAAAGTATCTTCCAAGATTTCTGTAATCAACAATCTTCTTGATAAAGTAGATACTTTAATCATCGGTGGCGGCATGAGCTATACATTCATGAAAGCTATGGGTGAAGAAGTAGGTACATCCTTACTTGAAGAAGATTACTTAGACTATGCAAACCAGATGATCGCAAAAGCGAAAGAAAAAGGAGTAAACTTACTTCTTCCTGTAGATACTGTGGTAGCAAAGGAATTCTCTAACGATGCTCCTTTCAGAACAGTAGCACGTGGTGAAATCGCAGCGGATGAAATGGGTCTTGATATCGGTGAAAAGACTCGTGCTTTATATGCAGATGCAATCAAGAGTGCAAAGACAGTAGTTTGGAATGGACCAATGGGTGTATTCGAAATGTCTAACTTTGCAAAAGGTACAATTGCAGTAGCAGAAGCTTTAGCAAATATCGATGGTACAACAATCATCGGTGGTGGTGACTCTGCAGCAGCTGTTAATCAGTTAGGTTTTGCAGATAAGATGACTCATATTTCAACAGGTGGCGGTGCATCCCTTGAGTTCCTAGAAGGAAAAGAATTACCAGGTGTTGCAGCAGCTAACGATAAATAGGTCACCAGTACATTCAGGCATAGTTCCGTCACAAAAGAGAATTCCATATATAGGATTTAAAAAAGTAAGTTTAGCGGTTAGCAATAAAATTTTAGAGGGGCTGACAACCAGCCTTATAAAAGCATGTTGGTTAATAAAACTGCAGGTAACGATGAAAAGGGGATAGAGTATGCGCAGAAAAATCATTGCAGGGAATTGGAAGATGAATAAGACTCCAAGCGAGACAGTTACATTAATTGAGGAATTAAAACCATTAGTTAATAATAGTGAGGTAGATGTGGTATTTTGTGTACCTGCGATCTCACTGATGACTGCTATTGAAACAGCAAAAGGCTCTAACATTAAAATCGGTGCTGAGAATATGTTTTATGAAGAGAGTGGCGCTTATACAGGAGAGATTTCTCCTGCTATGTTAACTGACATTGGTGTGGAATATGTAATTATCGGACATTCCGAGAGAAGAGCATATTTCGCCGAGACCGACATAACAGTAAACAAGAAAGTTTTAAAAGCATTTGAACATCATATTACACCAATCATCTGCTGCGGTGAATCTCTAGAACAGAGAGAGCAGGGGATTACCCTTGGCTGGATCCGCGGACAGGTTGAAAAGGCATTTATGAATGTAACAAAGGAGCAGGCAAAAACCGCAATCATCGCATATGAACCAATCTGGGCCATTGGTACCGGAAAGGTTGCAACAAGCGAACAGGCAGAGGAAGTATGCCATTTCATTCGTGAGTGCGTTGAAAGATTATACGATGAGGAGACTGCAGAAACAATCCGTATTCAGTATGGCGGAAGCGTAACGGCTGCAAGCGCACCGGAACTTTTCGCAATGCCGGATATCGATGGAGGATTAGTTGGCGGAGCAAGTTTAAAGCCAGAGTTCGGTAAGATCGTGAACTATAAGAATTAGAAAGTGTGACATATAGAAACGCAAAACGTAGGAAAGCAGCATGATCAGATGTTTGCATATACGGTTTGTGCATCTTGGATGGGATGATAAGTCCCATCCAAGATTTTATGTCGAAATGATTGACGAATCGACATATTGTGGTATGATGAAGACAGGTTACAGGCAATTGCAAAAGCAGATGTAAGGACCATAAATACATATTTGCAAGAGATTGCAGCAAACCAGGATAAATATAAAAAAAGGAGCTAAGAAAAATGAGCAAAAAACCTACAGTTTTAATGATTTTAGACGGTTATGGATTAAATGAAAAATCCGAAGGAAATGCAGTGAATTTAGCAAAAACTCCGGTTATGGATAAATTAATGGCAGAATGTCCATTTGTAAAAGGTTATGCATCCGGAATGGCAGTAGGTCTTCCAGACGGTCAGATGGGTAACTCCGAAGTGGGTCACTTAAATATGGGTGCAGGAAGAATCGTATATCAGGAATTAACAAGAATTACAAAGTCTATCACAGACGGCGATTTCTTTGAAAATGAAGGATTATTAGCAGCAGTTGAAAACTGCAAGAAGAATAATTCCGCTCTTCACTTATTCGGATTATTATCCGATGGCGGTGTTCACAGCCATATCACTCATCTTTACGGCTTATTAGAGCTTGCAAAGAAGAATGGTCTTGAAAAAGTATACGTACACGGCTTCTTAGACGGAAGAGATACTGCTCCTACATCCGGCAAAGGTTTCTTAGAAGCATTAGATGCGAAGATGAAAGAAATCGGCGTTGGCAAGATCGCATCCGTTATGGGACGTTACTATGTTATGGACCGCGACAATAGATGGGACCGTGTAGAAAAGGCATATGCTGCATTAGCATATGGCGAAGGCGTGGAAACAGATAATGTGATCGCAGCAGTAGCAAAATCTTATGAAGAAGACGTAAACGATGAATTCGTAGTTCCTACTGTTGTAGTGGAAGATGGAAAAGCAATCGGCGAAATCAAAGAAAATGATTCCGTTATCTTCTTTAACTTCCGTCCAGACCGTGCACGTGAAATCACAAGAGCATTCTGTGCAGATGAATTTGACGGTTTTGAAAGAAAGAAAGGCCGTTACCCATTAACATTCGTATGCTTTACAGAATATGATGTGACAATCCCAAATAAGATCATAGCATTCCACAAAGTAGCGATCACAAATACATTTGGTGAATTCTTAGCAGCACATAACATGACTCAGGCAAGAATCGCAGAAACTGAAAAATACGCACACGTTACTTTCTTCTTCAACGGCGGCGTAGAAGAACCAAACAAGGGCGAAGACAGAATCTTAGTGAAATCCCCTAAGGTTGCGACTTATGACTTAAAGCCAGAGATGAGCGCTTACGAAGTAGATGCAAAATTAGTAGAAGCAATCAAATCTGATAAGTATGATGTGATCATCGTAAACTTCGCAAACCCTGATATGGTAGGCCATACCGGTATTGAAGGCGCTGCAATCAAGGCTGTGGAAGCAGTGGATGAATGCGTTGGCAGAGCAGTGGAAGCAATTAAGGAAGTAGATGGACAGCTGTTTATCTGCGCAGACCACGGTAATGCAGAACAGTTAGTGGATTATACAAACGGACAGCCATTTACTGCTCATACAACAAACCCAGTTCCATTTATCTTAGTGAACTATGATGATGCCTATACATTAAGAGAAAACGGATGCTTAGCAGATATTATCCCAACCTTAATCGAGATGATGGGCATGGAACAGCCAAAAGAAATGACTGGAAAGTCTTTACTTATCAAAAAATAACAGATTGTATTTTATCCGAAATTATGATAAAATGTGCGTTGAGATATATAAGCAAGGAGGTGTAAATGATGGAAATTTTAAGATTGATCGTAACAATTGCTTATGTTTTAATTTGTGTAGGATTAGTTGTCGTTGTATTAATGCAGGAAGGTAAGTCAGCAGGACTTAGCGGCGCAATCAACGGCGTTGCAGATACTTACTGGGGTAAGAACAAAGGCCGTTCTATGGAAGGTGCTCTTAATAAGCTGACAAAAGTTCTTGCAGTTTTATTCATCGTCATCTCCTTAGTTCTTAACCTTCATTGGGGACTGTAATTATCCAACCCTCGCGGGCTTGCCTCGCGGGGGCTTTTTTTGAATTTAGGGGAGGTCAGCGTGAGCCTTCGCATGGCGCCGCAGCCGATATGTGGAGGCTGAACGGATGCACGAGCGGACACCGTAAGGCCGTTGTCTTCGACTCTCAGACAGGATATGATATTATTTTTTGGTTAAGAGCAGATGATGAAAGAAGGCGATTTCCTGGAATGCAGGGATGGTGCTGACGCGGGATTCAAGGGCAAGCATGTTTTGTTGCCAGGCAGGATCGGACTGGATATCCTGATTTTGCTGGAGATCCCAGAAGGTACGCATGCCGAAAGTAGTCGTAAGTGTCAGGGAAGGAGCCCATTCACATATATTTGTATCTTCATAGTAGGAGATGGCACCAAATTGGGCAGATTGTCCGCAGTTACCGTCTAACAGGGCATTTGCATGATCGAACTGATTGAGAAGAACGGCCATCTGCATGACTCTTCCGGCTCGATTATGTTTTAGGATGGACAAAATGCCATCTGGTTTCAGAAGACGGGCAAATTCCTGTACAATCTCCGGACGTTCTTTTGGAGCATACTCTAATACATTATGACAGAGAATCGCGTCGAATGATTCGGATGGAAGACCTTTTAGAACGGAAAGGCTTCCTTCAAGCTGGATATAATCATGAGCCATAAAACGTTCCTTTAACATATCCGCATTCGGTTCAACAGCCGTTACTTCATTATCTTCTGCAAAATGATCTGCTGTAATCCCTTTCCCGCTGCCAAAATCCAATATCTTTTTATTATGTAAAAAATCAAGCTGTGTCCAGGTCATCTTCTTTTGTAATTGCTCCCATACAGGGATTGATAAATTCCAATATGTCATATTATAATTCCCCTTTCGTATAATGGATCTGTTTTTCTTTTTTGCTGCCACAGTATTGCTGGCATTATTCTTTTATTATTTCTCCAGCACTATTCTTATTTTATCTTTAGCCTATTTTGTCTGTTTTACTAGGATTCTAAAGATTTCTTCTAACAGTAATCAATGTTTTTATGCTTTCTTTATCATTGTTTGACAGTTTATTTTACTGCTCTTATCAGTGTATTACAAAAATTGGTGAGAGGCAATATGGTCGTGGCAAGTGGGGGAAAAAGATTAAAAAAGGCGAAAAAGGGGAAAATAAATTATGACTGGACATTAGGCCAGAATACTTTATAATCATAATATGTAGTATAAGTACAATAACTAGAAAATGAGGATATATATGGATAGAGAAGAGTTAGAAAATAAGAAGCAGCTGTTATTTCATGTGATTACCGATAAGGCGTATCGTCCTATGAAATTTAAAGAGCTCGCAGGGATCCTGCAAGTACCAAAGGATGAGAGAGATGATCTGAAACATGTTTTAGACTGTCTGATGGCAGACGGGAAGATCGCGTTAGATGATAGCAGACGTTATATAGAGGCCAAAGGAAATATAAGAACCGGTGTATTTTCTGGAACAAGCAGAGGATTCGGTTTTGTTAAGATTGAAGGAGAAGACGAAGAAATCTTCATTCCGGAGAGAGAGACAAAGGGAGCTTTGAATCAGGACGTGGTTCAGGTTGTTATCAATGAGGAACAGACTGGCAAGAGAAGAGAAGGTGTAATTGTCGGCATTGTGGAACGAAGTGTGGAAGAGTTAGTGGGAACATTTCAGAAGAGCAAGAATTTTGGATTTGTTGTTCCAGACTCTCAGAAGTTCAATGCCGATATTTTTATTCCGAAAGAATATACAAAGGGTGCCGTAAACGGACATAAGGTATTAGTGCGTATCGTAAATTATGGAAGCGAGAGAAAGAGTCCGGAAGGAAGAATCGTGGAGATCCTTGGTCATATCAATGATCCAGGCGTGGATGTACGAAGCGTTATATTGGAAAAAGGAATTCCAACAGAGTTTCCGGAGAGCGTGATGCATCAGGTAGAGCATATTCCGGATGAAGTGGATCCAAAGGAAATCGGCGGAAGACTGGATTTAAGAGACTTACAGACTGTGACGATTGATGGTGAAGATGCAAAGGACTTAGATGATGCGATCACATTATCAAAATCCGGCAATATCTATAAGCTTGGTGTTCATATCGCCGATGTCAGCCACTATGTAAAGGAAGATTCCCCGCTTGACAAAGAGGCATTAAAGAGAGGTACTTCGGTTTATTTAGTAGACCGTGTTATTCCAATGATCCCTCATAAGCTGTCTAACGGAATCTGTTCCTTGAATGCAGGCGTTGATCGTCTTGCATTAAGCTGTATTATGGAGATTGATGAGAAGGGAAATGTGATCGGACACCGCATCGCAGAAACTGTTATTAACGTATCCCGCAGAATGAGCTATACTTCCGTTAAGAAGATCTTAGAGGATAAGGACGAAGCGGAGATCAAGGAATACGAAGAATTCGTTCCGATGTTTGAGCAGATGCAGGAATTAGCGGATATCTTAAGAGAGAAGAGAAGAAAGCGCGGCTCTATTGATTTTGACTTCCCGGAAAGCAAGATTACCTTAGATGATAAGGGAAGACCGATTGAGGTAAAGGCTTACGAACGAAATAAGGCGACCAAGATTATTGAAGACTTCATGCTGATTGCAAATGAAACCGTAGCGGAAGATTTCTTCTGGCAGGACCTTCCGTTCGTATATCGTACCCACGAGAACCCGGATGCGGAAAAGATTCAGAAGTTAAGTGTATTTATCAATAATTTTGGTTATACCATGCATATCGGACAGTATGAGATTCATCCAAAAGAACTGCAGAAGCTGATGAAAAAGATTGAAGGAACACCGGAAGAAGCGCTTATTTCAAGACTGACTCTCCGTTCCATGAAGCAGGCGAAGTATACTACAACTTGTGACGGACATTTTGGTCTGTCCACCAAGTATTACACACACTTCACTTCTCCGATCAGACGTTATCCGGATCTTCAGATCCACCGCATCATTAAGGAAAACTTACGAGGCGGATTAAAGGAAAGAAGAATTGCACATTATGATTCTATCCTTCCGGATGTGGCGAACCAGACAAGTAAGACGGAACGACGTGCGGATGAAGCGGAACGCGAAGTACAGAAGCTTAAGAAGGTAGAATATATGAGTCAGTTTATCGGGGAGACATTCGACGGGGTAATCTCCGGCGTTACTTCCTGGGGCATGTATGTGGAACTTCCGAATACCTGTGAAGGTATGATCCGCCTAGCAGATCTGCAGGATGACTATTATATCTTTGATGAGGCACACTATACATTAATTGGAGAGCATACAAAGAATACCTACAAATTAGGACAGCCAATCCATGTAATGGTAGTGGCCACAGATAAAATGCTGCGCACGATTGATTTTATGCCAGTTATGGATTAAAATATAAAATGGACTGAAAGAATACCCTTTCGGGATGAAACGTATATGACATGGGCTTTTCGCTTGGAAAGCCCATGGAGCATATATCTAAGGGAGGAGAAAGCTTATGGCATTCGGGCTCCCTTTATTAATTGCAGGCAGGAGGGAATAGGATTAATGGCAAAAGATAGTATCAAAATGATAGCCAATAATAAAAAAGCCAGATTCGACTATTTCATTGAAGACACCTACGAAGCAGGGATCTCATTGCATGGTACGGAGGTCAAATCACTGCGTATGGGAAAATGTTCTATTAAAGAAGCGTTCATACGTATTGAAAATGGTGAAGTATATGTGTATAGTATGCATGTGAGTCCTTATGAGAAAGGAAATATATTCAATAAGGATCCGCTTCGTGTGAAGAAGCTGCTTCTTCACAAGTATGAAATTAATAAAATAGCTGGGAAGCTTCAGCAGCAAGGGTACACATTAGTACCGCTTACTGTTTATCTAAAGGGGAGTCTCGTGAAAGTTGAGATCGGTTTAGGACGAGGCAAAAAACTGTACGATAAACGTCAGGATATTGCAAAGAAAGATCAAAGACGAGAAGCAGAAAAGGAATTTAAAATAAGAAACTTATAAAAAAGAATATGGTAGCAGTAAAGGGGCTTAAGGATTACTTAAGAACTGCTGTCCGCTCTTTACTAGGAAGGAAAAAACATGACAACACATGCAAGAAAGATTTTTGTAATCGGGCATAAGAATCCAGATACCGATTCCATTTGTTCGGCGATCTGTTATGCGAACTTAAAAAACAAGACGTCGGAAAATGTGTATGTACCAAAGAGAGCAGGCCAGATAAGTGCGGAGACGCAATATGTGCTGGATCGTTTTGGAGTAACACCACCAGACTATATTGCAGATGTAGGAACACAGGTAAAAGACATTGAAATCAGACAGACACCCGGAGTCAGCAAGTACATTTCATTAAAGAAAGCTTGGACACTGATGAAGGAACAGGGCGTAGTAACGCTTCCAATCACAGAAAATGAAAAGCTGGAAGGTCTTATCACAATCGGTGATATCACAACTTCTTATATGGAAGTTTATGACAGTAAGATTTTAGCAGAAGCAAGTACTTCTTATGAAAACATCTTAGAAACATTAGATGCGGAGCTTATCGTTGGTGACAGAGATAAAAACTTCGATAAAGGTAAGGTATTAATCGCAGCTGCGAATCCAGATCTGATGGAAAGCTATATTGAGGAAAATGATCTTGTTATCTTAGGAAACCGTTATGAATCCCAGTTATGTGCTATTGAAATGAAAGCAGCATGCATTATTGTATGCGAAGGTGCGAAAGTATCCATGACAATCAAGAAGTTAGCGGAAGACAAGGGATGCGTGGTGATCAGCACACCTCATGATACCTATACGGTAGCAAGACTGATCAACCAGAGTATGCCGATCAATCACTTCATGAAGAGAGACAAGCTGATCACATTCCGTACCGATGATTTCGTGGAAGAAATTAAAGGCGTTATGGCGAAGAACCGCAACCGTGATTTCCCAGTGCTTGATCATAAGGGAATTTACCGTGGCATGATCTCCCGCCGTAACTTATTAAATATGCAACGTAAAGAAGTGATCTTAGTGGATCACAATGAAATGAGCCAGGCGGTAGACGGTATAGAAGATGCAGAAATCTTAGAAATCATCGATCATCACCGTCTTGGTACGATCGAGACAATGAAACCGGTATTCTTCCGCAATCAGCCTCTCGGATGTACAGCAACGATCGTATACCAGATGTACCGCGAAGCAGGCGTTGAGATTGAAAAGCATATCGCAAGCCTATTATGCTCTGCAATCATCTCCGATACGCTTATGTACCGTTCACCAACCTGTACATTCATGGACAGAGAGGCAGCGGAACATCTTGCGAAGATCGCAGGAATTGATGTAGAGCAGTTTGCAGCAGATATGTTTGCAGCAGGCAGCAATTTAAAGAGCAAGACCGAAGAAGAAGTATTCTATCAGGATTTCAAGAACTTCACAGCCGGTGATATCACATTTGGCGTAGGTCAGATCACCTCTTTAAATGCAAATGAGTTAACGGATGTGAAGGAACGTCTTCTTCCATATTTAGAAAAGGCGATCACAGAACATGGCGTGGATATGATTTTCTTCATGCTGACAAACATCATCAAGGAATCAACCGAATTAATCTGCATCGGCAATCAGGCAGTGCATACGGTAGAAAATGCATTTGGAGTTAAGATGGAAAACAACGGATTCCAGCTTCCAGGTGTTGTATCCCGTAAAAAACAGCTGATTCCAGCTCTTGTAGCTACTATGCAGGAATAGGCCGACAGCTTAGGATAAAAAACAATAAAAAGGGCAGAGGGATTTGGCTTCTGCCCTTTTTTGTAAAGAAAATTACGGAAATGAGGAAAAAATGAAACATAAAGCAATAAAAATAACTGCAATCGCAGCAGCAGCCGTGGTAGTCACTGTGATCGGATATCTGGCATACCTGATGCTTTCTTACAGCCGTATCGAAGATAATCAGACAATAGACATAACACAAAGCGGTGAGAAGGTAAAGGAAAGTGTAAGTACGGAGACAGAGTACAGCATCATGACGTATAATATTGGGTTTGGTGCATATTCTGATGATTACAGCTTTTTCATGGATGGAGGAAAGCATTCCAGAGCATTTAGCAAGGAAAGCGTATTAGAAAACACAAATGGCTCTATTTCGATTATTCAGAATAAGAATCCGGATTTTGTATTCTTACAGGAAGTAGATTTAGATTCCACCAGAAGCTATCATGTGAATCAGTATGATATGATCTTAGATTCCTTTGACAGCTATTCCACGGCATTCGGCATTAACTTTGACTCTGCTTACCTGTTCTATCCATTTACAGAGCCTCATGGTAAATCATTATCAGGGATGGCGACAATCTCGAACATACAAATCGCGTATTCCATTCGTCGTTCTCTTCCGATCTCAGAGAATTTGCATAAATTTTTAGATTTAGACCGCTGTTATACAATTTCTAAGGTTCCGGTCGCGAATGGAAAATACTTATGTTTATATAATGTACATTTATCTGCTTATACCGATGATATCTCCATTGTGGAGCAGCAGATTAAGATGTTAGCAAAAGATCTGCAGGCAGATTTAGAAGCCGGCAACTATATTGTGTGCGGAGGGGATTTCAATCAGGATCTGCTTGGAAATTCTCCGGAGGTATTTGGAACGGATGAAAGCAATGAAAACTGGGCAAGCCCATTCCCGGTTGAATTTCTTCCCGAAGGCTTTGACTTAGCCGTACGAAGACTTTCTGGGAAAGAACAGTCTGCACTTGCTCCATCCTGCCGTAATGCAGATAAGCCGTATGTAAAGGGAGAAAACTTTATTACGATGGTTGACGGATTTATTCTTTCCTCTAATGTAGAAATGACGGAGTATCAGGTGGTGGATACAGGATTTGCTTATTCTGATCATAATCCGGTGTATATGAAATTCCGCTTACGAGAGCAGTAAGACTTTAAAAGCAAACATAATGAAAAGGAAAGAGTGATTAAAAAACTCTTTTAAAAGAGAAAAAGGCATCCTGCATAGCTTTATGGCAGGATGCCTTTTTCTAGGTACCTTTCTAGTTTTTTGGGAAAGCGGAACCATTGAGACCGGAATGGGAAAATTTATATAAAGACATCATTTTTTCATAAGTTTATGGTATACTATCGAGTGGTAAGAAAAGAATGTACTGAGGAAAGGGGTAAGGGCAATGCGTGAGATGGAATTTAAGATGGAACGCCATGGACTGATTAAAGTAGGAGATCATGTACAGATCCGAGAATCGCAGCTCCCGAATGCCATTTACTATTATGTAATTGAACCGGCTGTGGCGATGTCAGGAAATATACCATTTCGTGAGAGGTTAAAACACCTGGAAGGCGATGTGAGCGATATTAAGGAAACAGACCGCGGATACTATGTAACCGTGCAGTTTGATGAAGAGTAAAGAAAAGATAATTGAAATTATTGCATTTTATGGATAAATATAGTAGTATATGCGTATAGGAAATTAGTACTATAAGACATTGAAAAATTAAGAAGCAAAATTGCAATATTTCAAAGTAGTAAAATGAGAAGAAGATCAGATGAGTATCATCTTCTTCTTTTTCTTTTAACTAAGAAAGTCGTTTTTTGGGAAAATGAAGAATTTATTGTTATAAAAGCGATATAAACTATATAAATAGCCTAAAAATGATAAATAATGTAAATAAATGTTGAAAAATATTAGGAGTATGATAAAATATAGGTAAAAATACCCAACAAAAGAGGCGAGGTAAGAAATGCTAAGTTCAGCAACTATATCGAATTCAGCGTATCTGAATCGAAAGAAAAAGCGTCTTGGAGATATGCTGATTGAGGAAAATGTCATTACCTCCGAGCAGTTAGACGAAGCGCTGAAAAAACAAAAGATTGAAAAAAAGAAACTTGGTACGATCTTAATTGAGATGGGATTCACAAAGGAAAAAGATATTGCGGTTGCGATTCAAAAACAGCTGGGACTGGATTTTGTTGTGCTTGCCGGACTGAGGATTCGGGAAGACATTCTAAGACTGATATCGGACAGCAGTATTTTAAAGAAGCATGTGATGATGCCATTTGCCTTTCGGGAAGATCAGAGCAATACTTTGTATGTAGCCATGTCAGATCCGCTTGACTATATTGCACAGGATGATATGGCGATCATTACGAATATGGAGATACAGCCGGTAGTAGCTACCATGACGGACATCTTAGCGACGATAGACCGTTATTACGGAAGTGCGGAAGCACAGGCGGTAGCAGAGCAGTATACAAGAGAACGGGAAACACAGAATAAAACAGAAGAGACAGTGGCAGAGGTGGACAGCAATGCGCCGATTGTCAAACTGGTCCGCACCATTATTGAGCAGGCTGTAAGACAGCGGGCAAGTGATATACATATAGAACCATTGGAAACAAGAATACGGGTACGGTATCGCGTGGATGGCGTGCTGTTAGAGATCGGCTCCTATCCGATCGATATGCTGGCAGCGATCACGACTCGTGTAAAAATCATTGGCGGCATGGATATAGCGGAAAAAAGAAGACCGCAGGATGGCCGCATCACGCAGATCGTAGACCGCATGGAATACGATGTGCGAGTATCCGCTCTTCCAACCGTGTTCGGAGAGAAAATCGTTATGCGACTTACTTCCAAGATGACTTTGTCAAGGGATAAGAAGTTGTTAGGATTTTCGGATGAGGAGTTAATGAAATTCGATAAGATGCTTGCAAATCCGCATGGCATTATATTAGTAACCGGACCGACCGGAAGCGGCAAGTCGACTACGCTTTACACTGCAGTCAGTGAGTTGAACACATCGGAGGTAAATATCATTACCGTTGAGGATCCGGTGGAAGCCAATATTGACGGAGTGAATCAGGTACAGGTAAACCCCAAAGCCGATCTAACATTTGCATCGGCGCTGCGGTCCATCCTGCGTCAGGATCCGGATATCATTATGATCGGAGAAATCCGAGATGTGGAGACGGCAAGCATAGCGGTTACCGCATCCATCACCGGTCATTTAGTTGTAAGCACAGTACATACAAATAGTGCAGCAAGCACCATCACTCGGCTGGTGGATATGGGAATCGAGCCGTATCTGTTGGCGGACTCCGTGGTGGGGGTTATCGCACAGCGCCTTGTAAGAAGGCTATGTCACTGCAAGACATGCAGAAAGGCAGATACATTGGAAAAACAGCTTCTCGGCATTCCCGATGAAGAGGATATTACGATTTATGAGCCAAGAGGATGTACAGAGTGCAACGATACCGGCTATAAAGGAAGAATCGGTGTATATGAGATCATGCCGGTTACAAATGAACTAAAGCGCAAGATCACAAAAAATGCTTCTATTGAGGAAATAGAAGAAACAGCGCTTTTAGAAGGAATGCAGACACTTAAGATGAGTGCCGCCAGATATGTATTGGAAGGAGTCACATCCATCAAAGAGCTTCGCAAGATTGTGTATGCAAATGATGAGGACGTACAGAAAGGCAGAGTATGATTACAATAGATGAATTGCTTCGAATTGCAAAAGAGAGAAAAGCATCGGATCTTCATATTACGGTGGGAATCCCGCCGAAAATCCGTGTAAATGGTGAACTGATTGGATTAGAGCTTCCGAAGGTACTGCCACGGGATGCGGAAGAGATGATAGCACCTTTATTTACAGAAAGAGCAAGAGCGATATTTGAAGAAAAGGGAGAAGTCGATTTCGCCTATGCGATACCGGGGGTTGGAAGGTATCGTGTCAACGTGTTTCGGCAGCGTGGTTCCTATGCGTTAGTCATCCGTCTTGTGGGTACGATCATTCCCACACCGGAGGAGCTTGGCATACCGGAGAGAGTGCTTGACTTAGTGGATAAGAAGAGAGGACTGATCTTAGTTACAGGACCGACCGGAAGCGGTAAGTCCACAACACTTGCGACGCTCATTGACTTAATTAACTCCAAACACAACTTACATATTATTACGTTAGAAGATCCAATCGAGTATCTGCATAATCACAGACATTCCGTCGTAAATCAGAGGGAGATCGGTATTGACTCCATGAGCTATGCAGGCGCATTGCGAGCAGCGCTTCGAGAAGATCCGGATGTAATTTTAGTCGGGGAAATGCGAGATCTAGACACCATTTCCATAGCGATCACCGCAGCGGAGACCGGGCATCTTGTATTATCCACCCTACATACAACAGGGGCAGCCAATACGATCAACCGTGTGATTGACGTATTTCCGCCTCACCAGTAGCAGCAGATCCGCATTCAGTTAGCCTCGGTATTAGAAGCTGTGATCTCACAGCAGCTGATTCCAACTCAGGAAGGAAGAGGACGAGTGGCGGCATTTGAAGTGCTGTTTGCCAATATGGCGATCCGAAACCTGATCCGTGAGTCCAAGACCCATCAGATCGATGCGATGATTCAGACCAATAAGCGTCTGGGCATGCAGACCATGGATGATGCGATCTACGATTTATATTTAAAGCAGAGAATTGATGCAGAACGGGCACTGCAATATGCTCAGGATACCGTGTCCCTGCAGAACAAGCTGTTTTAGGAAGGAGGATGGGAAATGGCGGATTTTGCTTATATAGCCATTGCAAAAGACGGCAGAGAGAAAAAAGGTTCCATGACAGCGGTGGATGAAGCCAAGGTAAGGGCAGTCCTTCGAAATGACGGATATATTCCGATTCAGGTTACCGAGCAGAATATGCTCACAAAGGATATCAATATATCCATCGGAAAGCCGGTCAAGCCAAGAGAGCTTAGCATATTTTGTCGTCAGTTCACCAGTATCTTAAATGCCGGAGTGACGATTGTGAATGCGTTAGAGATGTTAGCCAGTCAGACCGAGAATAAGATTTTTGAACGGGCGATCTTAGATACCAAAATTGCCGTAGAAAAAGGAGAAACATTAGCGAGCGGCATGCGTGCCAACCCAAAAGTTTTCCCCTCCATCCTGATCAACTTAGTAGAGGCAGGAGAGGCGAGCGGAAGCTTAGATCATGCATTTTCCAGAATGGCAGTGCATTTTGAAAAGGATGCCAAGCTAAAGTCTTTATTAAAGAAAGCCATGATCTATCCGATCGTATTGATCTTTGTGGCAATCATTGTAGTCATTATCATGTCTGTGGTCGTAATCCCACAGTTCGTATCCATGTTTGAAAGTATGGGGACAGAGCTTCCGTTTACAACCCGAATGGTTGTGGTCATGAGTGATTTCTTTATTGCAAAATGGTATGCGGTTTTAATAGTAGCGGTTGCTGCATTTGCCATTATTAAGGCAGTAGGGGCAACCGATGCCGGAAAGCATCTGTATGGCAAGATGAAAATCTCGATGCCGGTATTTGGAAAGATGGCAGTAAAAAGCGCGAGCGCAAGTTTTGCAAGAACCATGAGTACGTTAGTAAGTTCCGGTATCTCGATTACGCAAGCACTCGATATCACTTCTAGGTCTATGAGCAATATTTTATTTCAGGATGCCTTAAGAAAGGCAAGGGAAGAAGCGGAAGTGGGTGTCGCAATCTCCGAACCGATCAAGGAGTGTGGATTATTCCCGCCAATGGTGCATCAGATGCTAAAGATTGGGGAAGAGACCGGTAATATTGAAGGAATGCTTGATAAAGTGGCGGAATATTACGAGGATGAAGTGGAAATTCAGACTCAGGGACTGACCACAGCTCTGGAACCTGCCATTATACTGATAATGGCAGTAATCGTCGGTTTTATCGTATTGGCGATCTATCAGCCGATGATCAGCATGTATAGCGGACTGGATCAGTTGTAAAGCTGGTAGGTTCAGCTGAATGAAAAAAGCTGTCAGTGACAGCTTAGGGGAACGATTAATAATCTTCGTCGCGGCTCTGGGAAAGGGAAGGGGCGGATGGAGATGATTAATACATAAAATTAATGAATATAAGGAAAGGTGAATAGTATGAGAAAAAACTTAATGGAAAAAAGAAAAAAAGACAATAAAGGGTTTTCATTGGTGGAATTAATTGTAGTTGTTTTAATTATTGCGATTATTTCTGTATCATTAGCACCACAGGTAATGAAATGGGTGGGAACATCTAAAACAAATGTAGATGATAATAATGCTGCAACTATAAAGTCTGCAGTTTCAATAGCTGTAGCTGAATTTATGTCTACAAGCACAGAGAATCCTAAAGCAACATTTATAGTAAATGGAACAACGTTAAGTGGAGAAAGTAATCTTGGCAAAGCACATGAACAGATTGTAACAGTGATGAATGGAGAATGGCCAAAGACAAAAAATGATGATAAGGGATTTACCGTTACTATTACTGATAAAGGACAAGTAATAGTAAGTCATGGTGTTGCTGAAACAGAAGACCGGAATCCTAATATAAAATAGTTGAAGGGTATTTAGTATAGGTGATGGTAGTATATCTTATGATTTTCCTTTACGGTATTATCATCGGCAGTTTCCTCAACGTCTGTATCTACCGTATCCCCAAGAAAGAGAATATTGTGACCACCCGCTCTCACTGTATGGCCTGTGGCTATCAGTTAAAGTGGTATGATCTGATTCCGATATTCTCTTTTGTAATCCTGCGGGGCAGATGCAGAAAATGCGGGGAGAAAGTGTCGATTCAATACCCGCTTATTGAACTGGCGAACGGGGTGCTGTGGGTTTTAACCTTCGCATTCTGTGGTTTCCAGATAGAGACGATTCTCTATTGTCTTATGATATCAGGACTTTTAGTCCTGAGCGTCATTGACGCCAGAACATTTGAAATTCCATTTGGCATTAATGTGTATCTTCTTGTGTTGGGGGGGATCCGGGAGATTGTATCCGGATGTACGTTAATATCCTTGCTTATGGATTTATTCCTGGTTAGCGGATTTTTAATGCTTCTTTATATCCTCACTAAAAGAAAAGGCATTGGTGGCGGGGATATCAAGCTTATGTTCGCAGCAGGAGCCTTGTTAGGCTGGAAGTTAACCGTGTTAGCTTTATTTTTCGGATGTCTGTATGGATCAGTTATTCATATTTTTCGTATGAAATGCATGCATGCCGGAAGAGTATTAGCGATGGGGCCATACCTTTCTATGGGAATGGTAACAGCGGCATGGTTTGGAAATACCATTATAAGCTGGTATCTTCAATTTTTTATCATATAAGGCATTCATTCCAAGCAATGAGTGCCTTTTATAAATATAAATACAAAGTACAAGTAAAATTTGAAAAATGATATCCCGGCCTTCCAAAAGTGCAGGGAGAGAAATAATACGTGGAAAGAAGACATCCATATCTATAAGTTATTACAGAGAAAAGTAATAAGGTTAAAAAACGCAGGAGGAAAACTATGAAGCGTAAAGTGGTCAGTATTGAGATCGGCGAATTCAAAACCAGGATTTGCGAGTTGCAGAACAATAAAAAACGTCCGACTCTTTTAAAATGTGTTACCATTAACACACCGGAGCATATGGTGGAGGACGGATACATCCGTGATAAGACTGGGTTCGCAGATTATCTGAAAGAAGAGCTGGCCCGGGAAGAGATCAGTCACCAAAACATCATTTTCACAATCAATTCAGGCAAGATTCTAAGCAGGGAAGTCATTATCCCTCTCGTAAAGTCTAAAAATATCCGAAGTGTCGTAGATGCAGAAGTCAATCAGTACTTCCCTATGGATATATCAGACTATGCAATCCAGTATTCCGTAATTGAACAGCTGCAGGAGCAAAAACAGATGCGCCTTATGGTATATGCAGCACCAAACAATATGGTACGAAACTATTTTAATTTAGCGGAGCTGCTTGGCGGCACGATAACCGCATTAGATTTCAAAGGAAACGCACTGTACCAGTGGATTAAGAACAATATTAAAACCAATACCAACTTAGTTCTTCAGGTAAATGAACATAATACATTGGTCACAATCGTGAAAAAGGGAGTTCTGCAGTTACAGAGAACCGTAAACTATGGAATTGAAAACATGGTATATTCCCTGGCAGAAAACCCATACTGCAGAAATGAAAGTACAGCAGGAATTTATAACATTATTAAGAAAATTGATCTTTCAAAAGATTTTATATACATAGAGGATGAATCAGTCCTAAGTGAAGAGGAAAAGAAAAGACAGAGCATTCATAAAGATCTGACCGAGATGCTTCAGATCTTTATTGGGAATATCACCAGAGTTGTAGAGTATTACAGCAATCGCAATAATCAGAGCTTGGTTGAGGAAGTGACCATATTAGGGCAGGAAGTACAGTTTCAGGGGTTTGAAAAGGTAGTGCAGAATGCATTTGGCATTACAACCAATATAGTCAGACAGGCGGAGGAAGCAAAAAGCTTTAATAAGGCGGAACAGGAACCGTGCCTGACAAGCGAGTACATTCCATGTATCGGTGCGCTGTACGCGCCGTTAGATTTTCGAATCGCGCAGGAGGAGAAAAAGGAAGAGCAGAAAAGTTTTTATAAACAGTACATTGGCTTGACGGCAGCAACCGCTCTCGCATGTGGAGTTCTTATATTCAGCGCAAGAAGTGAGTATAAGGATGCACAGAAGGCAAACGAGGAGATGAAGGCAGAAATAGCATCGCTCTCCTATCTGGACGAGCTGAAATTTGAGTACGAAGCGAATCAGGCAGCATATGAGGAGTTAAAAAGTATGCATGATTCTACATACAGCAGCAATGAAAATTTAAATGATCTTATTTCGCAGATGGAGGAGAAATTTCCATCTACAGCTGTTATCACTTCTTTTAACGCTACATCAGATCAGTTCTCGCTAGGAGTTATTGTGCCGGATAAGAAGACAGCAGAGAAATTTTTATTAGTATTAAAGGAGATATCCTATATAGGAGAAGTTAATATATCCGGGCTGAGCGAGAGTGAAGGCGGAGAGACAGGTAACAAAGAGGTAAGTTTCTCGATTCAATGTACATATGCAATGCCAGATGGAATTCAGGCGGATCAGAATGCAGAGGGGGTAACAGAATGAAAAAATTAAAGCAAAGCGAAATACGCCTTCTCTTTTTATTAGTGATTGTAGCCATGCTAATGTTCTCTTTTCAGTTTGGATATCAGAATAATAAAGAGAAGACAAAGGTATTAGAGACAGAGAACGCAGTGCTGGAGACAGAACTTATGCAGTATCGGCTGATGCAGCAGGATGAAGTAACATATCGGGAGGGACTTGAAAAGTTTAAACAAGATTGCAGTTATATTATAAATGCGTATGGTCCAGGGACATCACCTGAAAATACGACGGATTATATCATAGACCTAGAAGAAAACACAGGGGCGAAAATTTATAATATTTCCTTTGGCGCGCCAGATATATTCTTTACATCGGGCAGTGCAAGAAATGCGGACGGTGGAGTTTATGAGGTTAGTACTACACAGGTGAGCCTGACCTATAAAGCAGATTATGAACAGTTTAAGAAGATGGTAGACTATATCCAGAAATATGAAGAGCGTATTACAATTGAGAATGTGTCCATCGCTTTTGATCAGGAGACGGGAAATCTAACGGGAACGATATCAATGAACTGGTATGCAATGACAGGAACTGATAAGGTGTATGAAGATCCAAAAGTAGACGGGATAACGTCAGGGAAAAAGAACATCTTTGGTACATCAAATTAATAAGGAAAAGAGGTGGCTGGTATGAGAAAAGCAAAGGAAAAGATGGGAAACCAGGGGTTCTCACTGGTGGAGGTCATCGTTAGTATGTTGATTCTTGCTATTATCGTCATGCCGCTGCTGCAGAATTTTCTGGTGGCCCAGCAGACTAATATCAGAGCAAAGAAGGCTCAATATGCTACGGCATTGAACACAAGTATAATGGAAGCCGTCAAGGAGTTTGGAATTGAGCAGGTGGCACTGCAATTCTATGGTGCAAAAACGGATTTTTATTTAGTAGGACAAGATGTACTGACAGGAGACTATTATCAAATCAATGAGAGTGGTAATAAGATTTCATCAGGGGACACTGCAAATGCTTGTGTGGTGGGAGATAAGTTTATTGACAATAAACAGAAATATTTCTTTCAGATTAATGGAGTGAAGCAAGGAACCGGTATATATGATGTGAAGATCAGTTATGACTCCACACCGTATACCGGGGCTGGTACGAGTGAAGTACAGCAAAACAATTATCAGATGCCGAAGGTAGAGGCGCTGAATGCTAATCAGTATGCTCTTATTGATCCATTTTCTTCATTTCGTACATTTATAGAAACAGATGAAGGGTACGTTCTGACTAGCAGGGATGATTATGACACAAGAGCCCGCAGAATTTTGTATCAATTGCATGATTCTTATTATACAAGTAAATGGGCGGATGAATGCAAGGCAATACAGGAGGAAAATGCGAGGAGACAGCAGCAGGCAGATGAAAAAGGAGAGGTGCCGGTACTTCTTCCATTTCCGGAACGGCCATTGAATAAGACGCAGGATGATATGAATGGAAAGATAGCAAGAAAGATTACTATCACCATTAACAAGATATCAGAATCCAGTTATGAAGTGAGTGGAGGAATCTGTTATACAGGAGAAGCAGAGGCCGGATATTTTTGGAGTGAGGGAACTAAAAAACAGGAATTTCAGTTATATAGTGAGCCTTTAAAGTTTACAACATTAAAGGGAATCTATCTGTTTTATCCTCTTTATAAAACCATTTCCAATGCTACACATTCCTATCGGAATTTAGAAAGTCTGGAGATTCAGGTGACAGGAGTGGAATTAGGAACAGAAGAGTACCTGGATGTGTATGTCGCAATGCAAGAGGAGGAAGTGCCTGCATCTTATACACCGCTTAATGTGATACTTACTGGCACAAGCTCCGGTCATATCAGGCTTTACAGCCAGGAAAACCTTTATGTGGGTGGTATAAAAAAGAACTCAGAGTTAGTCGGAAATTATGAAAAAGAAAGTCGCATTTATGATGTGCAGGTAGATATCTATGAAGCGGGCACATCCAATCTGGTCTCATCCATGACATCTTCTATTCGTAAGTAAAGAATATATTAAAAAAGGAGTGATACATATGAAAGTATGGAAACAAGTGAAAGAAGATCAGCGCGGATCTACCTTGCTGCTCGTGCTGGTATGCATGGCGTTTGTAGGTGTGCTCGGCACCACCATGCTTTCAGTCGCACTTTTAAACTATCAGATGAAGGCGGTAAGCAGTGAAGAGAAAGATACTTTCTACACAGCAGAGACTGCACTGGAGGAGTTTGGAGCTGCTATGGAAGAAATCTCATATAATGCTCTGGAAGAAGCATACGAATATATGTTGACTACCTATTCGTTAACGGCAGCGCCGGAACGGGCAGGGAAGCTGGCAGAGAAGTTTGCAGACCTACTATATCAGGCGCTTACTATCTCGTCTGGAGGCGAAAGAGTATTTCGCTATGGAGAAGATATCAGCGGGCTTGTCAGCTCTCCTGGTGTCCGGCTTGCAGCTGTCCCAATTGTACAGAAGTATGAGGCGGATAATCAGGTAGTATTAAAAAATGTCATTCTCATTTATACAGATGCTACTGGATATGAGACTATGATCACAACAGATATTCACCTTGGCATCGATTTTCCAACAGTATCAACAAACAAGACGGTAGGGCGCGGGGTATTCTATACAGAGTATGCCATCATCGCAGACCAGTATATTCGGAATGTCACAACAGCAGCACATACAATTGAAGGAAATGTATTTGCAGGGAAAGGCGTAGTGCTTAATGGGACAGCCATATCCAGTCGGGAAACAATGAGTGTGAAGGCAGACCTGTTTATTACGAAAGATATCATTGTAAATGATAAAGCCAGCTTTCAGTTAAAAAATCGCACGGATGGCAAGATGAGTGAATTATGGGTAAACAGTCTAGAGACAGCATCTACGACATCGACAAGTGAACATCTTACCTATATGGATATAAAAGCGGATTGTTATGTAGCAGACGATCTAACTTTGAATGCATCCAATGGAGCAGTGATCATAAGCGGAAATTATTACGGTTATCAATCCAGTGGAACGAGGGAAGAAGAGAGCAGTGCGATCAATGTAAATGCAAAAGGGGCAATCCTGGACTTGAGAAATGTAGCAAAGCTATGGGTAGCAGGAAAGACGTTTTTGGCGGTTCCGTCCATCTATGGTTCTACGAGCGAACAGGCAGACTATAAACAGGTAGGGCAGGGAGAATCCATTTCCTATAAAGGATTTCAGAATGCATATCTAGTGCCGGGAGAATGTATTGTAGGAATCGGACATAATCCAATGACAGAGGCGGAGTTTAGTAAGATTCGGACAGAAGATAGTGGAGTGAGCATTAATCTACTAAAGAGCTTTTATAACGGAGGTGTGGATTTAAGTGGGTATGTAAATCCGGACAAACCATATCAGGAAGTTGCAGTACGATTTTCAGGGGCACCGACCATGTACTATCTATATCTTAATTTTATTGATGCCAATGCAGCGAGCGATTATTTTGCGGAATATTATTCCACATATAAGAAAAGGGTGGAGAAAGAAGCAGAAATGTTGGATACGGGAAGAATCTTATTTAATGCAGCAGGAGAGATGCTTACCAATACAGGAAATGTAATCTCCTTTACGGAAGACGGTGTAAGCATTACAGAACGGAGTAAAAGTATCTATGATGATGCAATCTATATGAAAGAAGAAGAATGCAGCAAACAATACAGGAATCTACGCAGCGGTCTTGATAAAAATGATTCTTATGGAAGTACGGATTCACTTGCTTCTAATCTAATCCGCTATGACCGGATACCAGAGACGGGAATTACGAAAGCAGATAGAGACAAAACAGTATATGTAAGTAAGAAGACAGATCCGGTCACGATTGACTCTTCACTTAGCGCAGGAATTATCATAACGGCTGGTGATGTAAATGTATATAGTCACTTTAGCGGCCTTATTATTACTAAGGGGAATATTAACTTTTATAATGAGGCTGCGATTACTGCTGCAGGAGATATGGTGACAGAGCTTATCAATACCGTAGAATGGGATGATGGATTGAAACTGTGTGATTTATTTTATGACTATGTGTCTGTAGGCGATGTTATCATAGACAATAGCGAATCGGTAGAAGCTAAGATTGTCATTTCTTATGAGAATTGGAAGAAAAATTAGGAGGAATGACATGAAGAAGAATCTAGGTTTTTCTCTTATCGAGTTAATTATTACTGTGCTGATTCTGGGAATCTTAAGTACAGCAACAGCAGTCAGCATAAGTAATATACGAAGAGGGGATGCAATTGGATTTGCCAAGAGTCTGACTACAGCATTAGAACGGGCAAGGCTGGAGTCCTTAAGCCGTCCAAAGGAAACCGTCACTGCTGTGTTAAGCAGGGAAGCGGATGGTTATTATATTACATATTATTATCAGAATGAGACTGAAAAAAAAGAAGGAGATAGCATTCGTTTAGGCACAGCCCAGCTTGGAATCACGCTGGTAAAAGAAGACGGAATCACATCTGTTAATATGGGGACGGAACCTGCGGATATCACGAAGGTAGAATTTAAGTACTCAAAGAGTACCGGGGCATTTTTAACTTATACTTATCAGACTATTCAGATTACAGGCAGAAATACGGCTAGCATCAAGCTTGTGAAAGAAACAGGCAGATGCTTTGTACAATAAAGGAGGAGAAAGATGGCAGAGGACAACAAAGGATATACTCTTATTGAGCTGATTGTCAGTATACTGGTTTCCTCTATTGTACTGTTGGCATTGCTCGGTTTCTTAGTGGCTGCGACTAAGAGCTACCGGTTATCCAATGCAGAGGTTACGCTCCAGTTAGAATCCCAAGTAACATCAAATCAGATTGGTGAGAGGATTATTGCATCAAAGAAGGTAGAGTTTAACTCATGCTATATGTATATGGGAGAGATGTATAAAGTATTAGTCATCAGCGGAATGGGAGAAAGCGGGGAGTGTAATTATTTCTATATCCATAATAAGAAAAGAAATGAGCTGTTGTTTGCAAAGGAAGAAGAGGACTTGAATATAGAGATTGATTCTGTAATTGGGACTTGTCTTAATAATCAGGAATCCTTACTTACCAGATTCATTACTGATTTTGATGTGAAAGCGATAGCAGGGACTTATCTATATCAGCTAAGCATGACATTTGAATGCGATGGAAGGACATTTATCACCAGTCAGAATATCAGCTCTAGAAATGAACAAGAAGAGACGGCAGGAGGGGAAACATGAGAAAGAAGATAGGAATCAGAATTGTACTGGCAGTTCTGCTGATCTGTGCAGTGTGCTTTGGATATTTAGGCAAGAGTAGGAACGGCGATAATACCACAGTGGCAAATGCACAGCTCAATGAAAAGGCGGCAGCATCCCCTACTCCAACACCAATGATCATATCGAAGGACACAACTAAGGAATTGGGAACGAAAGAAAATCCGTTCCTGATCTTAGAAATTGTACCAGTGGAAAGTTACGCTCTGATGGGATACTTTGTTAGTGGACAAGAGCCGGTTGCTATTAAGAATGTAAGTTCAAATGATTGGTGCACGCTGGAGAAAATCAATGCATTCGGGAAGAGTACGGTCAATAATAGCACGGTATACTCCAATCTTGACCTATTTGCAAAGTATTGTATTGGATTGGCTTACAGTGACGAGTATATGACGCCTGATACGGAAGAAAACATACAGGCTAATGTCAAACAGTATCAGGTTAGAGTAGTTACTGTTACGCCAGAGCAACTTAACTATAGTCTTGACTTAATTGAGCAGGCGAATTTGATTGCGATTATTCCCTCTACTTATTTTAATAACAATGATTTTGTTAATTTATTTAATACATATAGAAATACAGCGTTATTCCCAAATCCAAGCAAAGAGAATACTACCTTTTTACAAAATGATTTAAGCTGGGAGGCTACTATTCGAATTTTTAAGAAGGTAGCAATTGGTGAGGATAAAGTTCCATTAATTTATGATAAAGCATACTATGAGAAACGTCTTGAGGAAAAGAATAAATATTGTAAACCAATCAAAATAACAAGAAGATATAAGAATGCTAGTTATGCTACTACATTTGATATGAATGCATGTATCAATAACGTATATAAGCTTTATTTAATGCTGCAGCAGATGGATCCGGAGACTTTCTACGAGATGTATGTTAAGACAAACAAGATTGTATCGGTTGCTGTGGAAGGAGTAGTAGATTCTTATGGTAAACAGCTGACCACAGGGGCATTTTTGAATGAGAACAATCAGAAGGAGACATATTGGGGAAAATATACGTTTATCCCATTTAATGTAGGTGCAGATTATTATGGTGTATATAATTATTGTAAAGCAAATGATATTGATTATGACATGAATGGAATTCGTTCGCATAATATCAGAAATAATGTATTTAGCTACAATGGGGATAATACCATGACATCTGATTTTGCTACAGGAAACTTGTGGAGTAATGACAGAATGACAGATGCTTTTACATGGCTGTCTGAAAGGGCAGATGGAAGCAGTGTTACATTGAGTTCCATTCATCCTGTAGATGCAATTTACTATCTGCTTCATGCGGGGCAGGAAAGAGGAGAGGTCTGTGATAAAGCGATTCATATTCTGGAACTGCAGCCTCAGAATGCATATAAAACAAAAGAAAGCTGGACGACTTATATAAAAACTATTATTCCTAAGTTTACAGGAGAAATCACCGTTGATCAAATGACCACGGATGAATTTGTAGGAAAGATTGTAGATCTAAATGCGACCTATGATTTGATTTATATTGGCTCTAATACAGTGAATGGGATTACAATCAATACGCGTCCTGAAAACTATATTTATTACCATGAGGGAAATAGAGTGCGGGTTACAGCGGACTTGGGAAGCTGGGATAATAGGCTGTTGGAAAAACAGAATAGTAGTGGATACTATACCAGATATCCTGGAAATGATATCACAAGAGTTAAAAAGGAAGAAATTCTTCAGTATATAGAAGCGGGATATCCGGTCTTATTCTCGGATGGACTGCTTAATGGAGAGAAATCTGAAGTGGATACGACGAAAGTCGATACGGCAACAAACTTATATGAGATTGCCAAGACCTATAGTGCAGGCAATACAATCTATTTTGAAAAAAATAAGACAAAGAATAAAACATTTGCAGATGCATTGAAAAAAGCAAAGATGGCACTGGTATTGCAGAGCAAGCCTACCGTATATGACCAGTCTGATGAGAGTACCTATATTAATGCAAATGGGCAGGAAAAAAAATTAAAGTACCAGTTTTACATTGAGGATAAGGATGTAGATGAAAAGACTACTTATACGGTGCAATTATATATCGATACAAATGCAGACGGAAGATTTGATGAGGAAACAGAATTATTAAATGGACTTACCATTCTGGATGCAGCAGATGGGAGCAAAGTTAATTCGTCAAAGTTACAGTGCAATCATATCTACAGCCTGTCAAGAGTTATAGATGAATATGTGGGTGTACTGCCGTGGAAGTTAGAAATTACAGCAAATGATGATACGGGAAGACGAGTGATAGAAACAGATTTCTGTGCAGTAAAATCTGATAAGAGAGAAGTTCTGCAGGTATTACAGATTACGGCAGATAAGATATATCGTGCGAATACGGTTTACTTGCCAACAGATGATGAAATCGCAAAATATAATGGCACATTTGAAGGAATCATAAAAAATAATGAAGGTGCCAATCTCACTTCTAGCGAGGCACTGGTCTCTAAAAAGTTTTATCAATACACAAAGGACTTGCAGGATTTTGAAGTCCATTTTACAAGAATGAGTGTGACACAGTTTCAGCATGCAATCGCAGAAGCAGGAAGCACAGATTATGATACAGTATTAGAGCCTTATAATATGCTTATTATTGGGTTCTCAGACGGATATTCGGATATTACTTCTGAAAATGCGTTAAAAGCGATTGAAAACTTTATTGATGCAGGAAAGACTACCTTATTTACCCATGATACGACTTCTTTTGTAAATGCATCTAACTTTTCCAGCCTTAGCGGTAAGAAGACGACATGGAACTGGGGATACAATATCAATAAGTATTTCAGAGATAAGCTTGGTATGGACCGATTCGGTGTTATGGAAGCTTATCCGAGGGATCAGTCGGGACCGGTTCTTACAATTGACCAGCTGATCGCTTCCAATAAGGATATTGCATTTTGGAATAATACCACACAGGACTGTAAAATAACATATGCTACACTTATGGGATATACTTATATGACCGCATACAGATTTCTATATAATGCAAATGAAAAAATGTACTATACCAGTAAAGTAACGAAGGTGAATGAAGGCCAGATTACAAAGTATCCATATGAGATTCCGGATAATTTTTCTGTAGCAACAACACATGCGCAGTATTATCAGCTGGATATGGAAAGTGATGATATTGTAGTATGGTATTGTTTGGATGGAAATGTATATGCAGAGTCCCCGAATAATACAAGAAATAATTATTACATCTATAATCGTGGGAATATTACATATTCAGGTGTAGGGCATACCGGTAATCTTACAGATACAGAAGTTAAATTATTTGTAAATACCATGATTGCAGCATATAATGCGTCTGCAGGACCATTAAAGGTAATGGTAACAAATGATGAGGCGACATTTGACAGTAATGAGGATGCGTATCTATATGTTAATTATGATTTTGCAGATAATACAACTGCTCATGGTGAAGAGATTTATGTAAATGACGGGGAAGTCTGCAAGCGTATTTATTTTCAGTTAGATGAAGGAAGTATTGTATTAAACAAAAAGATAAATGTGAATGTATATAAAGCGGGAATATCGAATGTGACGTATCAGATATGGCGAAAGGCAGATAATGCAAAAATCACACAGGGAACCTTTGATACGGGGGTAGAGTATTATGTCTATATCCCAATCGGAGACCTTGCATCAGACAATGGGGTTCAGGTCACCATTGACGTTGAGATGAGTTATGGAAAGAATCTTTCCAAGAAGAAGACAGCACTTCGATCGGTTACTATTTATCGAAGAGGACTTTTTAATCTAAATTAAAAGTGTTGTTAGCAAGCATCAAATTTTATATGATTAATTGACGCAGGAAAAAGCATCATTGGCGCAAATTGTATTGTAATAAAACAGAAAAGTTGTACAATAAAGCCAGTTTTAGAAAATGAAGAAGGAACCAAAATAGGATAACGGATAAAACAAAAAGGAGGAAGCGTTATGTTTTACAGATTAAGATTGATTTCAATGAAACGAATTCTTTTTGCCAGTATACTGCCTTTATTGGCTGCGGCTTATCTGATCGTAGAATTTACGTGTCCGGCTTTAAAGCTGATCAGAGGTCCCGAAGATTATAAAATGGTTGCGAAAGATAATATGCAAGGTGCCTATGTGGATCTTGCGACCGAAGGAAGCCTGTTATATCTGAATACCAGCTATCAGGAAGAGAACGGGAAGACCTTTCGATATTTCCTGTTTTATTCCGAACAGAATGATTCCAATCTGGTTATTAAGATGACGGATGATACATATATGGAGCATATTGCAGAAGTGCAGGAAGCGAGGAGCGGAGTTTTCCAGCATTATGATTCCGAAACGGCAATTCACTTTAAAGGTGGGATTACGAAAATGAACGATGGCCTGAAGACAGAATTAAATGGTATCCTGTCAGAGAATGAAGCATTTCTTCAGTCTCAGAATACAAGCCTTCCGGTTTATGTTCTTTTTGTAAGCGATGAACCGTTTGGGAATAATGGTGGGGTTATATTCTGGAGTACAGTTGGCATCCTATTGATAGCAGTATCTGCATTGTTTTTAGTTCTTGCCTTCTCTGGATTTTATTTAAGAAAAATGAAGAAGCAGCTGGATATAAAACAATGGCCATCTGACTGGGTGAAGCAGGATTATAAAAAGGGAACTCATTTTCAGGGGGATGTGGTGATTGGAAAGGATATTACATTCTTCTTTCGTGGATTCACTCCGATGCTAGTAGCAAACAGTGAAATTCGGATGATTACATTTGAGGAGTCCAAAAAGCAGAAAAATAAAGATGTGACGAAATACGATGTACTGTTATGCGATCAGGATAACAGATCCTATCGTCTCCACAGCAGAGAATGTGTCGACATCTATAATTATTACGAGAAACATTATCCAAGAATTAAGATAGAAAGCGTGCATGGTGAGCGCGAATCATTCGCATAACAAATAAAAAGCCAGGGTGCAAAGAAGACAATATCTCTTCTTTGTACCCTGGCTTTTTCTCCCACAGGAATCGTTTTCTCTGCAAGAAAAATAGATTTGTTTTATTAAAATGCGCTGTTGTCGCCGGACTTAAGAATGGTATCTTCAAACAGAATGGTTTCGGATGGATTAAGCTCGTTTGTGATGCTTACATTCTTCATACGGATGTTTTCGGCATTGTTGATTGTATAGCCTTTCTGTGCAAGAATGGATACGTTTTCTAAGGTAATGTCGTGGATTGGAAGAACTTCTAATCCTTCTACCTTAAGAGCACGTCCGGCTCTTGTACAGGTCACGTTCTGGATTGTAATATTCTTGAATTCCGGAATATCGTCTGCATTGATCTGATCCGGTTCATCGCTTGCCTGATGGTCCATATGGTACAGAGTATAGCCCATTGTGAAAATGATGGCGTCTTCTGCGATATTCACCATATTGATATCGCGCATTGTAATATCTTCTACTACGCCGCCACGGCCAATCGCACTTTTAAAGCGGATACCAACATCTGTGCCAATAAAGGTACAGTCAGAGATTGTAACGTCGCATACACCGCGGGACATCTCGGAACCAACAACAAAGCCGCCATGACCATGATAAACAACGCAATCATGGATGCGCACATGCTTGGTAGGAACAGGAATGACACGTGCTACTGCATTCTTGCCGGATTTCATACAGATCGCATCATCACCAACATCGAACTTCACATTGTCAATCTCAACAAACTGACAGGATTCTAAATCAAGGCCATCTCCGTTCTGAGCAGCCCAGTCATTACGGATAGAAGCGTTGCGGATCGTTAAGTTTGTACAAAGAAGCGGATGCACATTCCATGCAGGAGAGTTCTGTAAGGTAACGCCTTCGATTAACACTTTGTCACAGCGAACCAGGTTCACCATAACCGGACGGTAATAATCATAATATGGTGCAGCTTTTTTGATTGCATCCGGATCATTTACATCCGGTTCACCTGCTAAGCAGCCTTCATATGCGCTTTTTGTTGGGAACCAGATACCGCCTTCATTGGTAGGGATCACATGATTGCTTTCTTTTAATAAGGCATCCCATTTCTTTTCGGATACTTTAAAATGTTTTACGATTCTCCAGAGATGTCCATTACCATCAATGGTACCTTCGCCGGTAATCGCAATATTCTCTGCGTCAAAAGCGTGGATTGGGGAAAGCGCGCGAAGTCTTGGCTGTCCTTCGTAATCCGTGCGGATGACGGGATATTCTTTTTCATTTTTATCAAACATTAAAAGAGCGCCGCGTTCTACATGAAAGTTTACATTGGATAATAAGGTAATCGGACCGGTCAGATAGATGCCGGCAGGAATGATAACCTTTCCGCCACCGGCAGTATGGCAGGCAGTTACGGCCTGGTTGATGGCAGCTGTATTGGATACGATGCCGCCGGCAACTGCTCCAAAGTCAAGGATATTGAAACTCTGCTCTGGAAAACTAGGTAATAATACTGAAAAATCACTCATTAAAAAATCTCCTTATTCATATGTATCTGCAAAGAGCAACAGGACTGCTCTTTGTTTTTTTGTGCAGATAATACTATGTTGTTATGATCTTCCATTATAAACGATATAAGCGAAGAATGCTACCAATTAGGATGGAGAAAGCAAAAGCAAAATTTTATCACATATGCACAATGGGGGAGAAAGGAAAGAAGAAGAGATAGAGATAGAGATAGAGATAGAGATAGGGGGAGCGGTATGTGTAGAAATAGCAGTAGTAACGGAAGCGGGAGAAAAATAGTAGAAGAGAACAGGGAAATCAAATAGTAAACCGAACCAAAACAAAAGGTTGACAATAGAAAGCGAATTTGATATGCTAAAAGAAAAAACAGGAGGAAAAAAATGGATACAACAGTACGAAGGTCATCAAATGTAAAACAAGGCAGGTTTTCAGCAAAGGATATTGCTTATATCGGCATATTTGTGGCGATTATGGCCATCTGTTCCTGGATCAGCATTCCTGCGACCATTCCATTTACGATGCAGACATTTGCAGTATTTGTAACAATCGGACTGCTTGGAATGTATCGCGGGACGGTTGCAGTTCTTGTCTATATTCTGCTTGGAGCAGTAGGAGCTCCGGTTTTTGCCGGATTTAACGGTGGTATTGGTGCATTGATGGGGAATGCGGGAGGATATATCATTGGATTTTTAGCCACTGCTCTTATCACCGGGCTGCTTATAAAACAGTTTGGAAGAAGCACAGTTACCATGTTTTTCGCAATGGTGGCAGGTCTTTTTGCCTGTTATGCATTTGGCACTGCATGGTTTATATTCTTTTATACGAAGACATCCGGAGCAATTGGCATTATGAGCGTTCTGTCCTGGTGTGTGATTCCATTTATCATTCCAGACCTTGTAAAGATCGTGTTAGCAATTATTATAACGAAGAGAGTTCATGCCCATGGAATATTATAAGATACGGCCTCATCATGGCATTTGCTTTGCATTTTATATCGGAAAAGGATACTCCGAAGAATTCGTGGAGAATATGAACGGACTTCAAACTGTGTTAAAAGGCGGTAAGAAGCGGATACAGATTACAGAAGATTTAGATGCCGTATGCAGCAAGTGTCCGAATTCAGATGGAAAAGCCTGCTTTACACAGGAGAAAGTAGCATGGCTGGATTCACAAGTAATGAAAGAATGTGGATTTGAGAAACATCAGGTTCTTTCCTATGAGGAATTCACCGATACGGTTCAGAGCAGACTGATTAAGACAGGAGACTGGAAGAAAATCTGCAGCTGCTGCAGTTGGTTTTCCTGTTGTGAAGAGATCGAACAGCAGAAAAAAGAAAGATAGAAAAAAGAAGAAGCCCAGAATCATTTGATTCCGGGCTTCTTCTTTTTTCTGTTTGCCACTAAGCTTAGTGGAGCTGAGGGGAATCGAACCCCTGTCCGAAAGCTCTTCCATGGCGGCATCTCCCATTACAGTCTATCTTTTAACATTCCCTCCGTCAATCGCCGGTAGACAGGCTATTGACTTCAGTAGCTTCATGGATTCTTTTACTGCCTCAAAGCTTTGGTAGTAAAGTGCCCTGCAAGTTTGATGCCGAGGTCTTAGGCGGCAGGACGCCTAAGGTCGACAGCTGCCACTAGGCAGCGTACGCTAAATTTTCGTCTGCGTTTATATTTAATTCTAAGTTTTTACGTGGTCCTAGTCCACGAATGGCTTCCGCAATTTCAAAACCCCCGTCGAAACCAGTACAACCCCTGGTAATTGTCAGACGTTACGGTTAGTATAGTATAAATTTTTGCAATTGTCAAGATAGCTTCCAGTTGATTCACGGAAAAGAATATGGTAGTATTATCAGAAAGATGGCAAAAGAAATGGAATGCCAGATCAGACAAGATGCTTATTGTTAAAATGTTAAAGTAAGGATAGGAGCATAGGTGTGAAAAGGATATTAAAATTAGGAATCATCTTATCGATGATGCTGTTGGTTTTAGCCGGATGCAAGAAAACAGAAAATACGGGGAACACCAATGTAGGAATGGAAAGTGACGGAGAACCTACCTTAAGTGAAAGCGCAAAGAAAATCACGCAGTTTAAGGCACCGAAAAAAGGGGACACGATGGCGGATATCGTAATTGATGGTTATGGGACAATTACGGTAAAGTTGTTTGAAAAATATGCACCAAAGGCAGTGGAGAATTTTGTGACACACGCAAAAGACGGATATTATGATGGTACTCTTGTACACCGTGTGATTGAAGACTTTATGATCCAGAGCGGGGATCCGACCGGGGAAGGAAACGGTGGTGAAAGCATATGGGGAAGTGCGTTTGAGGATGAGATCACGGATGACCTTCAGCCTTATCGGGGGGCGTTATGCATGGCGAATGCAGGTGCAGATACAAACGGAAGCCAGTTTTTCTTTGTTCAGGCAGATGCAGCATCCGTACAGAATTTAGAGAGTCTAGTGAAGGAGAGATATCAGTTATCCTTAACCGATTATGTGGAAAAAGGATATGAGGTCAGCATGACTTCGAAACAGTTAGAACGCTATCTGACATATGGCGGCACTCCATGGTTAAAAGGCCATCATACCGTGTTCGGACAGATGACGGATGGTTTTGATGTTTTGGATGCGGTTGCTGCTGTTAAGACGGCGGAGGGGACTGACCGTCCGGTGAAGGATGTTGTGATTGAGACAATCCGTATTTACCAGTATGGTGAAGAAGAATAGCAGGAAGATGCAAAGTTTGATTTAAAAGCAACGGATCTTAAGAGAATAAAGATTTTAAGCAGATAATAGAGGCGACATTTTGTTTGTGGATAAAACAAAAATGTTGCCTCTAATTTTTTTGACATGCGTGGTATAATAAAGGAAACGCGGCATGACGATATATGGTATGGGTCAGAACGGAATGACATTCTGACAGCAGAACATAAAGAATCAAACAAAAGATGCCAGGTTTGAGTAACATAAGAGTAAGAAAGGCAGAATGCGAATGGAACAACGTTTTGTGTTTAGCGGATATAGTTTTGAGACATCGGAAGAGATGAATGAAGCCAAAAAAGATGCAGAAGCTATTTCCTATATAAAAGCGAAGACTGACTTCACCAATACACAGGCGGTGAAGACTCTGTATGCAAAGCTGACAGAGAAAGAATCGCTGCAGACACCGGTAGGAATGGAGTTTATGAAGGCGTTGCAAAGAAAGCTTCTTCAGACAGAGCATAAGAAAGAAATTCCTCCAATTCCGGTAAAGGTAGCAGAGAAGAAAAAGGGTGCAGATACAAGGAATGTGTCGGCAGAAACAAGACAAAAACAGAGGGTGGAGCTGTATCAGCAGAAGTTAAAGAATGCACATATGATGAATTTCTTTTTTGGAGTGATTATTATTGCTATGTTTGCAATTGCTCTGCTTGGTGACAATTCTGTTTTAAGCGATACAGAGTCCGCAATCCAGGATAAGTATGCAGCATGGGAAGAGGATCTTGTGGCAAGGGAAGCAGCTATTTCTCAAAAGGAAAAGGAAATGGGGATCGAGTAGCAGATGCATGTTTGGTCACACAATTAGCAGAAAGTGTTCACAATTTTTACATAGATATCTGATAGTATGTTAAAAAACACGGAGGTGGGAAATGGACCGTTTAAAAGTATTAGTAGTAGATGATGAAAGCAGAATGAGAAAGTTAGTCAAGGATTTCTTATCTCGTTCTAATTATGATGTGATCGAAGCGGAAAATGGAGAACAGGCGGTCGATATTTTCTTTGAACAGAAAGATATTGCGTTAATTATATTAGATGTCATGATGCCAAAGATGGATGGCTGGCAGGTTTGCAGGGAAATCAGACAGTATTCCAAGGTGCCGATCATCATGCTGACTGCGAAGAGTGATGAGAAAGATGAGCTGCTTGGATTCGAGCTTGGCGTGGATGAATATATCAGCAAACCATTTAGCCCGAAAATCTTAGTAGCACGTGTGGAAGCGATCATCCGCAGAACAATGGTGAAGGATGAAGAGGTATTGGATATCGGCGGTATTTTAGTAGATAAGGCAGCTCATCAGGTGAAGATTGACGGGGTGAACGTGGATCTTTCCGTAAAGGAATTTGAATTATTAAGTTACTTTATTAAGAACAAAGGGGTCGCATTATCCCGAGAAAAGATTTTAAATAATGTATGGAATTATGATTATTTCGGCGATGCCAGAACGATTGATACTCATGTGAAGAAACTCCGCAGTAAGATGGGAGACAAGGGGGATTATATTAAAACAATCTGGGGCATGGGCTACAAATTCGAGGTAGAATAAGAATGAAAAAGTCAATCCGAGTTCGTATGACATTGATTTTAACCATATCAATCGCTGCGACAATTTTAATGTGCTGGATTATCAATAAGACTTTTTTGGTGCAGTATTATCAGTATAGCAAGATGCAGACTCTTCATGTCACATACGAAGAGGTGGACAGGCTGGTTGCTAAGATTGTGAATCATACATTTGATAAGACACAGGAAGAGGAAGCCGATAAGATTAGTTCGGATAATGGAGTCGGCGTATACATTTTTACGGAACGTTTGGAAACGGTATATCAGTCTAATTATAAGAGACAGGAAGTCGCAAGCATGCTTACCTCCATTCAGTGCTATATGTATGGTGTGTACAGTGAGTTTGATGGAAGCAGGATTGAGCTATTAGATAGTATGGATAATCGGTTCAATATCTATCAGATGCATGATGGGGCACTGAAACTTAATTATATTGATTTGTTCGGACGTCTTGATAATGGATACTGGGTATTTATCCGTACCAATTTAGAAAGCATTCAGGAGAGCGTTGGGATTGCGAATAAGTTCCTTGCATATGTAGGTATTATCGCAACTATTATTGCAACGTTCGTGATGTTTATCATCAGCCGAAGATTTACGAAACCGATTCTTGAACTGGCTGGAATTGCAAAGAAGATGTCAGAACTTGATTTTGATGCGAAGTATAAGGTTACATCCGAGGATGAGATCGGGGAATTAGGGAATAGCTTTAATATTCTGTCGAGCCGGCTAGAGCATACCATTTCAGAATTAAAAAGTGCCAACAATGAACTGGAATCTGATATTCAGAAAAAAGTGCAGATTGATGAGATGAGAAAAGAATTCTTATCGAATGTGACACATGAATTAAAGACACCGATTGCGCTGATTCAGGGTTATGCGGAAGGACTGAAGGAAAATATCAACGATGACAGTGAAAGCAGGGACTTCTATTGTGAAGTTATCATTGATGAAGCCATGAAAATGAATAAGATGGTGAAGAAGCTGCTTTCTTTAAATCAGATTGAATCTGGGGCAAACCAGGTTGAGTTTGAACGATTCGATATCGTATCTTTAATCCGTTCGGTATTAAGCTCAGTTGATATCCTGGTAAAACAGAAGGATATCACCATTCATTTTACAGAAGAAGATCCAATCTATGTATGGGCGGATGAGTATATGATAGAAGAAGTGGTGACGAATTATATCAGCAATGCGATCAACCATATTGACGGAGCAAGGATCATTGAAGTGAAATGTATCCAGAAGGAAGATGTGGTAAGGGTTGCGGTGTTTAATACCGGAGAAAATATTCCAAAAGAGGATCTGGATAAAGTATGGATTAAATTCTTTAAGGTAGATAAAGCAAGAACAAGAGAATACGGCGGAAGCGGAATTGGACTTTCCATCGTAAAGGCGATCATGACATCCCATAACCGGGAATGTGGCGTGATCAATCACGAATATGGTGTGGAATTCTGGTTTGAACTTGATACAAAGATAAATTAAAAGAAAGACTGCTGCATAACAGGTAAGAATCTGAGTGCGGCAGTTTTTTTGATAGGAAAGTTCTAAAGATTTTCCTGGTGCTAAAAAACTCTTCAAGTAGAAAGTGAAAAACTCTTCGTACAGGATATTTAAAAAATGCTATAAGGAGTACAGACAGTTTTGCCGATATAAAAAGATGAGATTCTTTGAACTGGAAAAATGGAACTAGAAATTGTAGGAAAAATGAAAAAGTGATATGATAGAGTTATAGGTATAGAACAGAATGTTACCATATTACGCTGGGACAGGAAAAGATGCAAAGGATAATCGGGAGGGATACATTTGAAAAAGAAGATAGTATTAGTTACGGCAATTTTGAGCACAGTATTATTGACCGGATGTGCAAGTACATATAAATTAACAGAAAAGGAGACAGATCAGATTGCGGAATATGTGGCAGGTCTTCTGCTTCAGCATGATACGAAATATGATCAGGCACTCTTAGAACCGGAGCCGGAAGTTGAGGAACAGGCACCGGAGCAGGCAGAGGAAGAAAAGCAGGAAACGCAGGAAACGGATAATAAGCAGGAAGTAGCAGCTGGGAATACCGTACCAGAAAACAGTACAGATGGGAATCAGCAGGCAAATGCGGATTTCACGGAAGTGATTGGAGTGAACGGAATTTCTGTTGAGTATGTAACATACAGCCTGCAGGAGAGTTATTCTTCTGAATATTATTTATTAGAACCGAACAAAGGGGAGCAGCTCTTGGTTTTGGAATTTGAGATTAAGAACTCTTATAAGACAGAGAAGAAGCTTTCTCTCGGAAGTGCTAATATTCAGTATCAGCTGGATGTGAACCCTGGCGGCTTTATAAAACCGCTCTTTACATTCTTTGATACCGATCTTCGCTATTTGGAGATGACGGTGCCTGCAAAGAGTAAAAAGACTGGCATTCTTATTTTTAGCGTGCCAAAAGATGCGAAGGACAAAGGAATGAATCTGATCATTTCGAAAGAAAGTCAGACTGCTATTATTAAGATAAAAGAATAGGAAACATAGAATGTTTCGTTGAATTAGTATGCATATGGGAATATGGAAAAAAAGCTTGCTTGATGTAATGTTTATTTATATAATAAGACTCTGTAGGGTGAATGTCTGGAAGGGAGTGGAAAGATGGACGCAATGTACGTTGAGAAGAAGAGAACAAAGTTTTTGGCGCTGCCAATTTGCTTTGTGACATATGCTATTTATGAAGAAAAAATCAATATTAAGAGCGGATTTTTGACAACAGTAGAAGATGATGCTTATATGTATAAAGTGCAGGATGTACGTTTGACCAGAACAATGATGGAACGAATCTTTGGTCTTGGTACCATTACCTGTTATACAGGAGATACGACACATCCAGAGTTAAAGTTATCACATATTAAGAATGCATCCCGTATTAAGGAATATCTGATAACGGCTTCGGAGGAAGCAAGAAGAAAACGCAGAACAATGCATGCGCTGGATATTGATGCAGTAGAACCGGAAATACCAGAAGAGTAGGAAACACTCATTCTAAATAGGAATATGCAGCAGTATTCAAAAAAGAAGGAATCAATGACAGAGAGGGTCTGTAGATTGGTTCCTTTTTTGTTGGGGAGGAGTCGATCTTGTTCTCAACAGGTATAGAAAAATCGGATATGGAGAATATTAAAAAAGGAGGAATAATATACTACTAAAGAGGGGATGAAATGACGTTGACAAAGCCATTTAACCATGATAAACTGATTGAGCTGTCGGAAACGACAGAAAACAGGATGACTAAAATGAAAACAGTTGCTTCGTGTAACAATAAGAAGAAAAACTTTGAAAAAAGTAAAAAAAGCTGTTGACAAATGAAAGTACACCATATAAAATATAAGAGCTGACTGCGATGCAGGGTGGCGATCTTGGAAAAGTAAATACTTAGAAAATAAGTGACACATTGATAACTGAACAGTGAAACAACCTTGATATTCGTTGAGAATAAAATTTGGACTAGCATCCAAATACAAATAGAACTGTAAGAAGAAATTCTTACAACCCTAAATAACAGTAACGGAACAAGATGACAAATATAATA
>SVEB01000110.1 GCA_015057635.1 Lachnospiraceae bacterium
CTGATACAGCCTCTCTGAATTTCTAATACAACACGATCCTGAATTGCCTTAATATAAGGAACAAGTGGTTTCTTTGGATAGAAAGTCTTCGCTAAGTCCATCTGTACCTGCTTTAATACTTTTGCAGGAGCCACTTCGTTATTTGGTGTAATTGCTTCAATTGTTCCGTCTTCTTTGTATGTTACATCATAGAAGGCAGGAACATACATACCTTCAATCTGTGCTACAAGCTTTAAGTAATCCTGACGGCTGCCGCCGGCTTTCTTATTTGCCTTATATGCTTCAATTACCTGATCATATACAGTTTCACCTTCCCCGATATAGAAGAAGTCAAAGAAATCTGCAATTGGTTCTGGATTGTAAGAACATGGGCCGCCACCGATTACGATTGGATCATCTTCGGTACGATCTTTTGCATAAAGCGGAATCTGAGAAAGTTCTAACACCTGAAGAATGTTAGTGTAGCACATTTCGTACTGTAATGTGATTCCAAGGAAATCAAATTCCTTAATTGGATCCTGGCTTTCTAATGCGAAAAGCGGGATATTCTGCTCTCTCATGATCTTGTCAAGATCAACCCATGGAGAATAAACACGTTCACAGTATGTGTCTGTTCTCTGATTAAACATATCATATAGTATCTGAATTCCCAGGTGGGACATACCTACTTCATATACGTCAGGGAAGCACATACAGAAGCGCACGTCTACTTCCTTAGGATCTTTTACAACCATATTTACTTCGTTACCGATATAACGAGCCGGTTTATCTATGGTTAATAGTATTTCATCTGATAAAGCTAATTTTCTCATAAGAACCTCTTTCTTATTTTAAAATGCGATTAATTCAAATCATGCTTTCCCATTATAACAAAAAGGAGTGGATATATCCACCCCCTTTTTATTCTTGTCCCTGGCTACAACTATAAGTATGAGCCGAAGAAAACATTTTAATCTAAAAAAGCTTATTTCCTTCTACATATTTTGCTGTGATATGGCGATCATCAGACAGATATACCATACGTTCTAGTCTCTGTTTCAGATTGAATTCTTGTGGATGTGGCAGATCTTCTTCATTTAATACGACTACGTCAAATGCATATCCCTTTAAGAAGGTACCTACTTTCCCAAAGAACTCTCCGCCGCCCATGGTTCCCATATAAAATGCCTCTTCAATGGTAAGCTGCTTTGCGGACTGATCCATGATACGGTAATACAGTTTGGAACACTGAATCGCATCCGTCATCGCACGGAACAGGCTTAATGAAGATCCACCTGCTACATCTGATCCAAGCCCGACTTTAAGGCCACTTTCCAATAAACGTCTAACCGGTGAAATTCCCGAAGCCACATTCATATTGGACTGTGGACAGTGGGCTACATAAACACCACGTTCCTTCATGCGCTCCACTTCTTCCGGTGTGGAATAAACACAGTGTGCCATGACCGTTTTACACTCGCCGCCAAACAGGCCATGTTTGTCATAAGCATCCCCATAAAATTCTGCATCCGGACATAACTCCTTCACCCATGCGATCTCATCTAAATTCTCAGACAGATGGGACTGCATTGGAACCTTAGTCTTACGCTGAATCTCACCAAGCTTTGCCATCAGTTCATCGGTACAAGTCGGAATAAATCTCGGAGTAATGATTGGTTTTACATTCTGATACTTATTAGCAGTCTCTAAAATCCAGTTTAACGTATCATTTGCAGAATCTTCTGTAGTCTCGATTAAGTATTCCGGGCTATTCCGATCCATATTCACCTTGCCGACCATTGCTTTCACGCCGCTTGTTTCAAACAGATCCATGAGAAGTCTGGTTGCTTCGGTATGGATGGTTGCGAATACAACCGCTCTTGTAGTCGCACTTTTTCTCATGTCTTCTACAAAAATCTCATAAGAGCGCTTTGCATATTCTAAGTCCTTGAACTTGGATTCTTCCGGAAATGTATTTGTATTCAGCCACTCTAGCAACTCTAAATCCATATTCAGACCGCGGTAAGAATACTGCGGTGCATGTACATGAAGATCTGAAAGCCCTGGGATGATAATAGAGTTCTTATATTCAGTAACCGGAATATCTTTGAATTCTTCCGGTAATCTATCAAATACTCCTTCTACTTTTCCATCTTTACATACTAAATAATGATTTTCTCTTGTTTCAATCGTCTGGATATCCGTACTAAACGCAATGTCCCCTTTTAATGCAAATATATCTGACATCCGTATTCTCCTTATATACTCATTTCTCCTATGTTCTTTAAAACATAATGCTATCTATTTTCTTCGCAAAAGCCAGTATACCATAAATTTACGATTTTGAATATGTAATTCATAAAATTACTCTAATTTCTACCTCTCACTCCCAAAAACTTTCCTTATTACAACATTTTAGATCATCTGATCTACTTGATCCAGTTTGCTACCGTATCTTCTATTCGTTCAATTGCTGTATTATCCGCTACCTTTTCCATTACTTTGTCCGTGTTATATTCATACACTTCCACACCAAAGAGCCTGCAAAGGTAAAGCGCAAGAAAAAGAAGGCAGCTTAAGATAATTCGAATCAGCAGTCCTTTTAAATATTTATATTTTGTATTTCTTTTATGTTCATTATTTGCTTCCTTAAAAATATCTGACATGGAAATACCCCTTTCATGCCTGTCTTGCTTTATCTTATGCTTGTTCCAAAACCTTTATGCCTATTCCAAAATTACGCATAAAATGATTGAAAGTTACCTATTTATCATATATAATGGATTTTAGTCTGAGCAGTTCTATAAATCGAGCTGTAATGAATACTAACTATTGAGACAGGAGGAAAAGAATATGTCACAAAATGTATATGACGTACTCTTGGAACGTGGTTTTATTGAACAAACTACCCATGAAAAAGAAATCAGAGAATTACTTGCGAATGAGAAAGTAACATTTTATATTGGCTTTGATGCAACTGCAGACAGTTTAACAGCTGGTCACTTCTTAACTATTATGGCAATGATGCACATGCAGCGTGCAGGTCATAGACCGATCGCTTTATTAGGCGGCGGCACTACTATGATCGGTGATCCATCCGGAAAATCTGATATGCGTTCTATCATGACAAAAGAAAAAATCCAGCACAACGCAGACTGTTTCTACAAACAGTTAAGCAGATTTATTGATTTTGATAATGATAATGCCATCATCGCAAACAATGCGGACTGGTTATTAAATTTAAATTATGTAGATTTCTTACGTGAGATCGGTGTTCATTTCTCCGTAAACAAGATGCTTACAGCAGAATGTTACAAACAGAGAATGGAAAAAGGTCTTACTTTCTTCGAATTCAACTACATGTTAATGCAGTCTTATGACTTCTGGGAATTAAACAAACGTTATGACTGTAAGTTAGAACTTGGTGGTAACGATCAGTGGTCTAACATCCTTGGCGGTGTTGACTTAATCCGTCGTAAAGAAGGAAAACCTGCATACGGTCTCACATTCAAGCTTTTAACAACAAGTGAAGGCATTAAGATGGGCAAGACTATGAAGGGTGCTGTATGGCTAGATCCTGCAAAGACATCTCCATATGAATTCTACCAGTACTGGAGAAACATCGAAGATGTGAAAGTAGAAGAATGTCTTGGCTTATTAACATTCCTTCCAATGGATGAAGTTCGTCGTCTTGGTGCATTAGAAGGCGCTGAAATCAACCATGCAAAAGAAGTATTAGCTTATGAAATCACTAAGATCGTTCACGGTGAAGAAGAAGCGAAGAAAGCTCAGGAAGCTGCTCGTTCTTTATTCGCAGGCGGTGTTACTTCCGAAAACATGCCTACTACTACTTACGATGCATCTGTATTTGAAGAAGGGATCGACTTAATCACTTTATTAATGGATGGCAAGATGGCAACATCCCGTTCCGATGCAAGAAGAAACATTGAACAGGGTGGCGTATCTGTAAATGACGTAAAAGTAACAGACTTTACACGTAAATTTACAAAAGACGACTTCAATGCTGATGGCGCTCTTCTCGTTAAGAAGGGTAAAAAAGCTTACCACTTATTTAAAGCAAACTAGAAGATAATATAGAGGGATTCAGAATGGCAGCGATATATTCGCTTCCATTCTGAATCCCTTTCTCATTCCACTCACTATTTTTCCTATTATTTTGCCGTTTTCGCTTTTTTATGGCTATATGACGGTAGGTATGATATAATAAAGAAAAAGTGCATGAGTCATGCTCTTTCACCAAAAATAACAGTATGGAGGTCGAACCTTATGCCTTGGTGTCCAAAATGCAAAAATGAATATAAAGAAGGAGTTACTGTTTGTGCTGATTGTGGGGAACCGCTTGTCGACAAACTTCCAGATGAATTGGAGTACGTATTTTTACTAAGTGTTGAAGAAGAAGCACTTGCACATAAGTTCATCGAATATCTCTCCTATTCCGGACTAAGCGGAAAAGTGGAACAATCTGAAGATCCTGAGACAGCAGATGAATATAAGATCTTTGTTCCTGAGAACGAAGTCAAACATGCCAAAAAAGCGTTCCAGGCCTTTTATGTCGTAGAAGAAGAAGCCAAAAGAGAAGCCGCTCGTAACGTTGCACAGACAGATGATACGAGAAATGCTACAGTGGCAGAGACATTTTCAAATAATGCTCAGGAAGCAGAAAAGCTATCTCATGCGGGTTCCAATGCTCCTTATGTTAAGAAATCTGAGCAGTATAGCGATTACAAGTCAACAGCAGCTACCTTCTTATTCTTTGGAATTGGCGGATGTATTCTTATGGTTCTCAATCTTCTTGGAACCATTTCAATCTTCAATGGAATCGTATCAGAAATTGTAATGAGTGCCGTATTCATCTTCTTTATTGCTGTCGGAATCAATTCTATTTCCCGCGCAAAAAAAGCCGCTGCAGAATCCGAAGCCGAAGAAAAGATGAATGTAACATTGAATAACTGGCTGGAACAGAACTTAACCAAGGAAACCCTTGAAAAACTTCGCGATCCATCCATCTCAGACGAACTAAACTACATCCATTTAACCGACGTCCTAAAATCCGAAATCCAAAGAGAGTTCGGTGTCACCGATGAGGCATACCTCGACAACCTCATCGACGAATACTACAGTGACCGCTTCGATGCCTAAAAATAAGGTCCCATTCTTTGAATAGCAGACAGTGTTTTCCTATCTGACAGTCGAAGAATGGGACCTTATTTTGTCCGCTCACGCGTCCGAACATGTGGAAAAAGTGCCTCCGGCCACGCTTTCTTTTCTGCGTAGGCCCGAGGCACTCTCATCCCTAGAAGATTTTCCTAGTCTTATTTGAAGTCTGCTGCGTTAGCGCCTGCCTGAGTGATGCAGTCTTCTACTGCTGCGATGATTGCTTCAGAAGTTACAGTAGCACCAGAAACAACGTCAACTTTTAAAGTCTGACCTTCTACGATAGCTGCTGGAACGCCTTCGATTGCTGGATCAGCAAGACCTGCTGTTTCAGCGTGATCGCCAACTTCAACAGATACGATCTTGGAATCATCAAACTTAACTGTTACATTAACAGCGCCGTTCTTACCTTCGCCAGCTGCTGTGTATTCACCAGCTGTGAAAACTGCTGCTGTATCATTTGCTCCATCGTTAGATGTAGCCTTGTCATCAGACTTAGAGCATCCTGTAGCGCCTAATACGATAGTTAATGCTAACATAGTAGCTAATAATTTCTTATTCATTCTTACCTCCTAATTGCAACAATCAGTTATTGCTGCACATTGCCTGTTATACTACTAATTTTCAAAACTGAAAACTAAGACAATATGACACTATTATAAAGGTTGCACTTAGTGCAAGGTCAAGAAATTTTGAGAAATTATTAGTAGCAAATAATAACAATTATTCTGTTGCTGCTGCAACAGAGTCGACCATGATGCTACCAGCTAAAGTGCCGGAACTGAAAGATACGCCTAATGCAGGATTGATTATAAACATTGCATCTGGTACAGGGTCAAGTCCTTTTTCATACATTTCTCATAAGTTACTATTTGGTGCCTTCTCGTACTTTATTTACCGGTATAAACAAAATCTGACCTTTATGTCCCTGATCGTCTTTTACTTTAGCCCCTTCCACACAGATATCCCCACAAATCTCATAACCATCTTCGAACAGTTTCTTCTCAATCCAATTCAAGTAATACAAGTCATTATCGGGGTAATTTAAATCTGCAGAATAAAACACAGCACAGCTGCCACCCTTTATCAACACAACATCGTCAAGTGCCTCTTTTGGAAGCAGATAAGCATCCCTGCATCGTATCCCAATTCCGTAATCCATCTGCCCCTTCTCAATCTTTCCCTGTTTCCATTCCTCCTGGTGAATCCTTTTGCAGTAAAATGTCAGAGGGAGCTGTTCCACCCATTTAGAGAATACAGAATACACAGAAGCATTAAATTCATTTTTCCTGGAAGCCGAATAAAAATATATATCCTCTCTTGTTACAACCTCATACCCATCACCAAGTTGTAAAAAATTAAAATTTCGTTTTAAATTTGTAATCGCTTCTAACTGCTCCTTAACCAAAAATAACTGATGAATCAGCTTTCCCTCCTGTTCATTCAGTTTCTTTTCCACACTCTCTTTCGTACTTTGCTGCATAATTGCTAATACTTCCTTCGCCTCAAAGCCCAGAGACCGATAATACTTAAATGTATTCACAACAAATGCATCCTTCGGTGTATACTCTCGATAATTATTTTTTTCATCCTGGGCCGGTTTCAATAGTCCAATCCGCTCAAAATACCGAAGCGAACTATAGGGTACCCCTACAATATCACAAAACATTTTTACTGACAGCATCCCAAATCTCCTTAAAACAAAAGCACCCCCGGAAGCGTCATATCCTCTTCCGGCAGTGCTTTTCTGTATTACTTTATTTTCTTGTTATATTCTATCGGAAGATATCTTCAAGTTCCTCTTTTGTAAGAGTATTGATAAACACTTCTTTTGATTGAATAATCGCGTCTGAAAGCTGTTTCTTCTTCTTCTGAAGCTTGAAGATCTTCTCTTCGATTGTATTCTTTGTAAGCAGTTTGATTACATGAACATTGTTTTTCTGACCAATACGGTATACACGGTCGGTAGCCTGTTCTTCCACCGCTGGATTCCACCATGGATCATAATGAATAACTGTATCTGCACCAGTAAGATTAAGACCGGTTCCGCCTGCCTTTAAGGAAATCAGGAATACACTGCCCTCTCCGCCATTAAAGCGTTTTACGTAATCATTTCTTTCTTCAATCGGAGTAGATCCTTCTAAATAGAAGTACTCAACATTTTTCTTCTTTAACTCCTCTTCAATGAGTTTTAACATAGAAGTAAACTGAGAGAAGATCAGGATACGATGTTCATTTGCAATAGCATCCCCTACTACCTGCATTAACAGTTCTAACTTACCGCTGCCGCCGGTGTAGTTATCAATAAATGTAGATGGATGACAGCAGATCTGACGAAGACGGGTAAGCGCTGCTAAGATCTTCATCTGGCTCTTCTCAATACCATTTGCATTGATTTCGCTAAATACGTCATTACGAACACTTTCCATGTAAGACAGGTATACTTTACGCTGTTCGTCTGTCATTTCTGTTAAGATCTTTTCTTCAATCTTATCCGGAAGTTCTGTCAGAACGTCTTTCTTCATACGGCGTAATACAAATGGGTGAATACGACGATTTAAGCTTTCTAATGCTTCCTTATCATCTTTCATGATCAGCTTTTCAAAGCGATTTACAAACTTTGAATGGCTCATCAGATAATTCGGCATGATAAAGTCAAAGATTGACCAAAGTTCCGATAAGGAGTTTTCAATCGGAGTACCGGTTAAAGCAAACTTATGCGCCGCTATCAGCTGTTTTACAGACTGAGCATTTAAGGAAGCCGCATTTTTAATAAACTGTGCCTCATCAATAAACACAGTATCAAACTTAATATTCTGATAATGCGTAATATCACGACGAATCAGTGGATACGAAGTAATGAATACATTGATATTCTCAACATTTTCAATCTGAGTCTGACGCTCCTGCGGATTACCGGAAATAACAGAAGTCTTGATATAAGGAGCAAAGTTTTCGAATTCATCCTGCCAGTTATATACTAAAGAAGTCGGACATACAATTAAGAACTTTCTTAAATTGTTTACATTTCCGCCGGATTCACGCTTCATTTTTGTGATTTTCGAAGCACGCATGATCTTTGCTTTCTTATCCCGGTCATCATTATCGATTTTTTCAATCACTTCAATATCTTCTTCCAGACGGCTCGCGATATATACGATAGACTGGAGTGTCTTACCAAGACCCATATCATCGGCCAAGATACCGCCAAGACTATTTTCAGATAACGTTCTAAGCCATCTGTAACCAGTAACCTGATAAGGACGAAGCTCTGCCTGAATTCCCGCCGGAACATTAAATTCAACGGATCCAGGAGTCAAGATCTTTCCAATCAATTTATCAAAGTCTTCATTTTTCTCAACAAAGAAGGACGTATCACGAAGCGCATCTTCCAGATAGAAAGCACTGCTCTTAGAAAGCTTAATGCTCTCTTCTGCAGACATTGTCTTCGGATTTACATTCAGATTATCTAAAATTTCAGATACCTTCTCAATATTTTCATCTTCTAAATCAATGAAGCTTCCGTCTTTTAAACGATAGTACTTTTTCTTTAGCTGGAAGGAACGGAACAGATCCTTTAACTCATCCTGCGGGATATCTTCATATCCGATTTCCATTTCCAGAAGATCAATATCGTTGCTGACACGAAGACCCACTTTAAAGTTTCCGGTCGGACGAACGCCGATCTTCTTAAAGGATTCAGAATAGAATAATTCTGCATATGCATTTAGATCATCGATCTTACCAGTCAGGAATTCAAAAATACTGTTATCATTCTTTAACAGATAGAAGCTGCTGTGTGGCTCGAAATCAAGAAGTTCTAGCTGACGCATCACCTCATACTCGGCTTCTTTCTGTCTTACGATAATATAAGATTCTGGTCTCGGATCATCAAAACAGTTGAATTCATAATCACCATATTTAAAATGAAGCTCTGCCTTAATAGCATCATTGTACTTATCAAAGTAAATGCTTGCTTTCATATCCAGATTCAGATAACGGCTCTTTAAGCTTTCTGGAATCTCAATATCCATTGTATCATGAAGTTTTGGGAGCACTTCTTCTAAAAAGCGCTGCTTATTCTCCCCACGGAATACTAAAGCCTTCTTATCTTTCCCTAATGTATTGTAAAATGGAACATAGTTACGTAAAAACTTTTTGTTCGGCATGTAAACAAAGCCATTATGATAAATCAGTTCGCCGCCTTCCGATAATGGAATAACCGGTTCTCTCTCTCTATAATCAAGAAGAATGGAGTCTTCAAACACATCCAGATCGTATTTGATATTCGGATTACTGTCGGAAAACTTTACATCTTCGTATGTTCGAGTATACAGTTCTAGATGGAATGAATTTTTATGAAGATTCTGCATCACTTTCATTAACATATTTCGTGTCAGAATCATCTGAGATTTATTAAACAGCCTTGTGTAAAATGTTTTATCAATCGCTTCCTGTATTTCCAATACTTCCAGCAAGTAATTGATTAATCTTTCAGATTCCTTATCAAACTCACTTTCACCTGCGATAAATTTAAAATCTTTTCCTAATACGATATTCTCACCAGAACGGTAGTCTGTTAAGAACTTTTTAACGGACTGCACTTTATACATCTTATTGCTTCCGGCATGAAGTGTCAGATATGCTCTTGCCTCTTCGCCTTTTAAGATAGATGGAATCGTAATAGTAGGCTCGATATGGAAAATCTCGCCTGTCAGTTTTGTATCATCCTGATTGGAAAAATAATCGAGTACCTGGAAGGCTTTCTTCTCTTCCACTGTCTGCGGTTTTTCCATCATGGACTTCTCCTGATATTTTAATAAGAATAGTAACGCCGCAATAACATGCTTGCACGCTCCTTTTTCTTTTAGCGCACCTGGACAATTGCAGTTATATTCAAAAGACCCGTCCTCATTCTCACTAAGCACAACATTATAGTTATAACTTCCCTTTACCACAAATCGGTATTGCTTTGAGGATTTAGAAAAAGCAGCATTTACAACCCGGTTGCCCTTATAATACTGTAGGCCTCGTGAATATACGATATCACTCGCTGCAAGATTTCGTATTCCGGTTCTTGATAATCGTAGCATAATGCTTACTCCTTCCAATAAATAAAAATTGTGGTTGTCCCCACTTAAAACTCTATCTTTCTATTATAACACATTTTGAAAAGAATTGTAGCAATTTTTTAGATAAATATATAAAATTTTAAATCTTCTTCTTCCAAAAAAGAAAAATTTGCAGTATCCCCTGCACTCTAAAACGCCTTAGAATGTAGAAAATACTGCAATAATCTGTTCTTTATATGACATACACAATTTTGAAACAATTTCCACATAAAAGCTTCGTTTTCATTTTAGTGTACGTTGGTTATGAGAATTCTATAACACGAAAGCATTGATAATTTTGTCCTCTGCTATTCTCCACAAAGCTCAAATGCTCTTCCAAGTGCAGCATCAATATTGCTACAAATATTCTGGTGACCAACTTTTTCAACAAATCCGGCTTTCTTCATTGCCTGATATGGCTGCTCTAAGACATGAGAGAATATCATGGTAACATTCTGCTTATCTAGTTTTTGATGAACATTCTTTAAGGAATTCATAGCAGTAACATCGATTGCTGGAACACCTCTCATACGCACTACTACTACTTTAATATCTTCTGTTAATTCATCTGTCAGCTGCACCAGCTTGTCTGCCGCGCCAAAGAACATTGGTCCACTCACTTCATATACAAGAGTATGTTGCGGAACCGCTTTTAAGCTTAACCTTTCCGGATCATTTTCTTCATCCACTTCATCCGTGATATATTTCCAGCCTTTAATCTTAGTAACATCCGACATTCTCTTCATAAATAAAACACATGCTAAAACCATGCCTACTTCAATTGCAAGAACAAGATCAAATGCGAATGTAAGCACGCAGGAAGCGATTAAGACTGCCACGTCACTCTTTGGTGCTTTTTTATATGCTAAAAATGCTTTTACATTAAACATGTTATAAGAAACTACAATTAAGATAGCCGCTAATACGCACAATGGCACGATCTTAATTAATGGCATGCACACAATCAGGAAAAAGAACAGCGTGATTCCATGGAAAATAGCTGCGATCGGTGTTCTTCCGCCATTCTTTGCATTTGCGATTGAACGTGCTACACCACCGGTAGCCGGAATACATCCAAATAAGCCAAGTACAATATTAGAAGCACCTTCTGCAATCAGTTCCATGCTGGCACGATGCTTACTATTGATAATTCCATCCGTTACAACCGCAGAAAGAAGTGCCTGCATTGCTACAAGAACTGCAATCGTAAATGCCGGCTGAATCAGGGAAAAGATATCATCTACTGATAATGCCGGAATGGAAACAGGACCAAGTGACTTTGGAATCTCACCAAGTGTCTTAACGTCCAGATTACCAAAGTATGCAATGGAAGTTCCAACAACAATCGCGATTAAAGAATTCGGAATAACACTATTGATCTTTGGCCATACCACTAAGATTACAATACATAACAGGCCTAAAAGGATTGCAGTCAAATCTGCTTCTCCTAAATGATTAAAATAAGTTCCCCATTTGCTAAAGAAGTTTCTTGGCATTTTTTCAATTGAAAGTCCCAGAAAATCCTTTACTTCCAGTGTAAAGATTGAAACTGCGATACCGCCGGTAAAACCGATTGTAATTGGCGCAGGGATAAACTTAATTAATTTTCCTAATCTGAAAATACCCATTAAGATCAGCATAATGCCTGCCATAATGGTTGCAATCATCATTCCGTCTAAGCCGTAGCTCGCAATAATGCTCTGTGTGATTACAATAAAAGCTCCGGTAGGACCTGTAATCTGCACACGGCTTCCGCCTAATAAAGCAACAATAATACTTGAAATAATTGCAGAATAAATACCTTTTTCTGCGCTCACACCACAGCCAAGAGCGAATGCGATGGACAGTGGAAGCGCAATGATTGCCACGATAACACCTGCAATGGCATCCTTCATGAATTGTTGTCCATTGTAGCCTTTCATTGCAGAGAATAGCTTGGGCTGTAATTTCTCCATCTTAGTTCCTCCAACTTGTTTTTATGAATTTTTATGGTTAATTATGTAATAGTCCTATTCTTTCATACGAATAAGAATTATACGAGAATCCCCGTTTCTTATAGACAAAAAAAATGGACTATTTACGACAAAAATAGCCAACATAAAGGATTGTAGTCCTCTTGTTGGCTATTTGCAAGCAATTCTTATCACTTTATTAAACTTTATAAACTTTTTCTAAATTCACTACGGTTTCTTAAAACTCTTTTGTAACTTTCCCCCATTGTAGTCTACCAGATATGTAAAAGTTCCTTTATCGCAAATGGGAACGTCACCTTTCTCACAGACTCTGCAGTATAGATCGGAACTTCTTTATATACATTATTGTCAATATAGTAAGAAACTTTGCCAACCTTCTGTCCTTCCACAACCGGAGCCTCCATCTCATCTGTAATGTTAACAACGGCGCGTACGTTTTCCGTTTCCGACATTAGAATAGATTCATTTAAAATTGGTGATTCTGCGTAAATGGTCACTTCTTTTTTCTCTCCTTCTTTTACCGGTATGGACTGCGGCACAGAAAACTCAGGCTGTTCCTCCAACAATTCATTCTGCACATTCTTAAATGTAAAATTCTGCATACCATAATTCATCAGTTTCTGTGTATCCGCCCATTTATATTGTTTATGAGGCGGCCACCCAGACCCTAATACAACGCTTACATACGTTCTGCCTTCTGATTCCAGTGCCCCTACAAAACAATATCCGGCTTTTGACGTATAACCAGTCTTGATTCCAATCGCACCTTTCATCAAATAGAGAAACCGGTTCTTATTGTTGACCGTAAAGGATCTTCCTTTTGTCAGTTCCTTAAACTCATATGTCTGCTGTGTGATAATCTCACGGAATTTCTGATTTTTAAGAGCATAACAGCTGATTAACGCAAGATCGGATGCTGTCGTATAATGACCTTCCGCATCCAGCCCATTCGGTGTTTTAAACTGGGTATGAAGTGCACCGATTGCTCTTGCCTTCTCTGTCATCATGTTGCAGAATGTCTCAACAGAACCGCCTACATGTTCCGCCAATGCCACTGCAACATCATTATGAGATTCTAACATCAGGGAATATACCAGATCTCCTAACCGGTACTGCTCTCCCGTGATAATATTCAGCTGCACATCAGGCTGTTTAGAAGCATTAGATGAAACCGTCACAATATCATCCAGCTGTGCATTCTCTAATATCACAATGAGAGTCATGATTTTTGTTGTACTTGCCATCGCTTTTTCAGAATATCCGTCTTTCTCATATAATACCCTGCCATTATCGGCATCCATAAGACATGCAGACACAGCGCTCAGAGTAAGCACCTCATTGTCCCGAACATCCTGTTCAATCTCCCCTATAATCTGATTGGAATTATCCGTCTGACCTTTCGTATTCTCCAGATTCGAACCGCTATCAGCCGACACGCTTCTCCAAGGAAGTGCATCGAATTCCTTTTTAATACCAATATATTGAGCGATTGAAAGGAATATCAGTGCGAAAATAAGCAGTACAACAGCCTCTTTTTTCTTGTTCACACGAATCATCCTATATTTATCCTTACTCTATTTTATTATAAGAGTACGGGATTATTCATTGAACTTATCCAAAACATAAAGCTTCCCGGTTTTCTATCAAGTGATACAAAAACCGGGAAGCCCTTAGTATGATATACTATGCATTTTTCTTCTTCATCTCATCCACATAAGCCACTGCGGATAAAGCTGCAATATTGCCTTCGCCTGCTGCCTTGATATACTGATATGGTGTTCCCACGATATCACCTGCTGCAAAGCATCCAGGCAGATTGGTTGTCATCTTGCGGTCTACTGCAACATGGTTTTCTTCAATTGCAAGACCTGGAACTAACTGGCCTGGAGATATACTGTCACGTAAGATAAAGATACCGTCTGTTTCAAGTTCTCTTTCTTTTAAGATAAGTTTTGTCACAAACTGCTCTCCTACGATCTGTACTGGTGTATCTCTTACAATTTCAATCGATGGATCCACTTCTACTTCCTCTTTATACATTGGAACATAGTACACTTTAGATGCAATTGTTGCAATAAAGTTTGCTTCTGCTTCTTCATGCTTATTATACGCTACAATGGTAACTACTTTGTTTTTATATAAAGGAGCATCGCAGGTAGCACAATATCCAACACCGCGTCCAAGGTACTGTTCTTCTCCTTCAAATGGTTTCCCAAAGTTTACACCGGTCGCAAGAATAATAGAAGTTGCTTCATAATTGGTGTTTGTTCCGAGAAGTGCATAATAATCGCCCATTGCATAGATATTATTAATCTTATCTTCCGTGATCGAAATCTCCATTGCTTCTATATGCTTTTTAAACTCTTCGCCGATTTCAGCTCCACTCTTGCCGTAAAAACCAAGATAATTATTTATTTTATGAGCCTTTTCCAACTTTGTGCTTAAATTATTGCTTCCAAATAAAATAAATTTCTTATTACGGATTTTTGCATTCAGTGCGGCGGAAAGACCAGCTGGTCCTGTTCCGATAATCGCGATATCATATCTTTCTTCCATCGTTAGCTTCTCCTCTATTTGTAATATCATGATTAGCATATCTCTTTTTTTCAAAATTGATACACTAGAATCTTCTTTTTTAATTGTATACAATTGATATTGTATCGAATGTATGACATTTTGTCAATCAGAACATGAATATTTCACCATAAAACAAGTAGCTCTTCTATGAGCGGATTCCTTCACTCAAAAGGTCGCTTCCACGCTTTTTAAACTCTTCCAGTTTCCCAAATGTATCTTCAATCACCTGTTTTTTATTTTTCCTTGCATTCTCGTCCATCTGAAGCGTCTGCTTAAAATCACTCAGACAATATTCTAAATGTCGGATATGCCGTTTCATCATAGCGCTGTAATCATTCAAAAGATAGATATGTGCCTCCTTTAAAGACAAAGAAATTGACTCCATCACCTCTTCTTTCTTTTTCTCCAAATATTTAAAAAGTCCCTGATATAATTGCTCATCATCAATCAGGTCATTCTTATAATTTAATAACATGCCATGAATGGATATAGAGCTTTTTCCAATATAGCCACAGTTGCCTGCAAGTTGGATAGATGAATCAATCATCTTGCTCGGCCCCCCTAAAATCATTTGTATCGTCTCATTGATAACCTGATTGCAATGGAAGGCAAGAGAACCACATCCAAAATTCTTAATAGCGATTTGAGAACATCGGCTCATTAAAGGATCTTTAGACGCTGCGGCCTCTTCTATCTCCTTTCCCTCCTCTTCCTTATCAAATAGGAGCTCTTTTCTTGCTTCAGTCTCAATAACAGCGATCTCTTCCACAATAATAGATTTTGCGTTTAAAATTGTCGTTGCAATCTCATCATGAAGATTATATTCCAATCTAGCCAGTTCAGAAATCCGATTCTCCCTGCTCAGTTTACGCGCATTACATTCCTTCTGAAATGTTAAAACCTCATTCTTTAATTCTTTTTCCTTTTCTTCGACCAGCTTCAAAACCCGCTCATTTAGTTCACTAAATTTCTCACTGATCATAGACTGTGCCTCTTTTGCCAGTTCCGTATGTTTCCGCTCATAATTAAAACGTTTCTTCATCTGCTGCTGCATCTGCTGTTGCACTTCAATAGGAGCCGCTATAAACTCAAGATTTCGCTTCAAGCACCTGGTCATCTGATCCACCTGTTCTATGATGCGATATGCGACCGGTAATAAGTTCTCTTCGGTGCGCTTCTTATAAAGAGAATCCCAAATTTCTTTTTCTAATCGGCTGTGCTGCCTGGACGGAGATTTCTTATGAAGTTTGCTTACACGCTTCGGACATGCCACCGGTACAATCTTAATGGACCGATAGGCAATTGGAGTCGCTTCTTTAATCCGTTTCCGGTTGTTCATCGGCACCCCCTTCGAATGCTGAAGCTGTTCCGTCTTCGTAAGAGGGAAAATCACATTATCACACTGCTTATAAGCGGAGCATAAAAACTTCATCTCCTCATCATTAAACGGCGTCAGGATATCTCCTACAAACAGCATCAGGTCTGCGTAATGAAGATAGCCATAGGTAAGCTCATTCATGCACCCATAAAATGAATGAATACCTGGCGTATCCACAAATACAAGTCCGTTCTTGAGTGATTGATTCGGAGTCTGAATATGAAGAAACCGGATTGTAATATGAGAATCCGATTCCAGCTGTTCCATATAGCTTTCTAATTCTTCGCGTTTCACTTTATGTACAAACGAGCGTTTAATCTTCGTATCTTCTTTGTCATAAAATACCTGAATTTCTTCTTCTTCCCCATAACAGAACATGGTAACGAATTTATTCGTATGTTCCTTGCTTAATACGCTAAGATCTGTTTCCCTAAGATACGTTCTTAACAGACTTGATTTTCCTCGTCCATTATCTCCGCACACAACAACACATAGCCGAAGTTTATCAAGATGCTCCCTGCAATTATCCAATATCGGCCTGATATCCGTTATATCGAATACAGTCGCCAGATTTTCCACATCGTTACATAGTCTGATTATCTCATCTTTATACGCTATAAAATTATTCATAATCCCTATCTCCGATACTCAATATTTTCGTTTACGTTTCTGTTACAAAACCATGAACGGAAGACCTCCTTTCTAAGTCATATAGCATATTATACAATTTTCTATATCTTTTTTCCCTATCTACACACAATATAACCAAATTTTGTATGCTTTGCAAGGAGAAAAAGCATACAAAAAAGGATGTAATTCATCATTTAATACTACATCCTTTTATAATCATTCCATATTCCATTTTTTAAGACTGAAGAAAATTTCGTTTTATATATAACCATCTGTTTTTATTTTTCATGAAAAGAAGAAGTAGACTCCCCGATCATTAGTGTCCCAGAAAAGATACGAAACTGATGTACTTTTCTGGACTTTATTACATCAAACAGAAGGCGGATGGAGTATTGTGCCATCTCTTCTGCAGGCTGTTTTAATGTCGTCAGGCTTGGTATGTAATAAGAGCTGATATCCAGTCCATCAAATCCGATTACAGAGTAATCTTCCGGAATTCGTTTCCCACTCTCATGTATTGCCCGCATTGCACCGATTGCAATACTATCGGAGACCGCAAATAATGCACTGAATGATGCATCGGAATTTAGAAGTTTCTTCGTGATGCTATAACCATTCTCCATTGTATAAGGATTGGAGTCATCCTGAATCACCATCCGCAAAGCTGGGTCCGGTATGATTCCATGTTCCTTTAGCGCCTTTTCATACCCAAGATGTCGTTGCCATCCGATGCTTCCCTCTTCCATCTCAGCCGTAATGATGGCAATCCGTTTATGCCCCAGCTTGCATAGAAAATCCACAATGCGATAGCTCTCCTTATAGTCGTCTACCGATACTACGGAACAGATTCCAGCTTCCCATTCTCGAATGAGCCCAACCGTGCACAAAACATATGGAACGGTTACTTGACGAAGCCTTTCTTGGGAGTGAGAAAAACAGCCACCTAAAAAGATGATGCCAAGCGGCTTCTTTTCTTTGACCAAAGACAATGCGACGTCTATCTCATCTTCTCTTTCTTCCACTTGTTGCAGAATAAACGAATACCGTCTGCTGTAAATCTCCTCTTCAAAAACCTTAATCATCTTGCTGAAAAACGGATTGCTGATTCCTTTTACCAGCACTGCGATTGCTTTGGAATTAGAGCGTTTCAGATTTCTTGCGCTGTTATTTGGAATATAATGATATTCCTGAATTGCCTCCATAACTTTAACCCGTGTCTCTTCATTAATATCGGGATGATTGTTCATAGCCCTGGATACTGTACTGACACCTACCCCGCAAATCCTCGCGATATCCTTTATTGTAATGGTTTCCATGCTTTTCCCTTCTTCCTTTTCTTATATAATCGGTCGTTTGTGTACTTCTGCCTGTATCTTATCCAACTATTCCGAAAACGATTTTCCTTCCGGAAGTCTTCCGTATAATTTTGCCATCTTCCGTATTCTCTTTTCCAGTTCTTCTGTCAGTTCTTCCTTTGCAAAGCGATAACACCAGTTTCCACCGAGCGTAGAAGGTATATTGATTCTTGCTTCACTTCCCTTAGAAAGATAGTCCTGTAAAGGAACGATACACAATTCCGCCACACTTGCCTCAGCAAGCCGAATAAAATCCCATGGGATCTCATCTTCTGCAGCCCCTGCATTGTTCATATAATCAATGGAAAACTTCCGGTCTGCTTCTGAAATCGCCTGATACCATCCTTTTATTGTATCATTATCATGAGTGCCTGTATATACCACACAGTGATGTTCATAATTATGAGGAAGGTAATCACTCTCTTCCCTTGAATCAAACGCAAACTGTATCACCTTCATCCCAGGATATCCCGTTTTCCTTACAAGCTCCCGAATCCGATCCGTCAGATATCCCAAATCTTCTGCTATAATCGGCTTATCTCCAAGGCTTTTCTTTAAAGCCTCAAATAATTCCATGCCTGGACCATCCTTCCATTCTCCATTTGTAGCATCCTTTTGCCCATATGGAATAGAATAATAGCCATCAAATCCCCGAAAATGATCAATTCGCAATACATCATATAGAGCAAAACAGTTCTGAATTCTCTTAATCCACCATTCATACCCTGTCTTTTGGTGATATTCCCAGTCATATAATGGATTCCCCCACAGCTGCCCGGTCTTTGCGAATGCATCTGGTGGACATCCTGCAACCGCAATCGGCTTCATCTCTTCATCTAACTGAAACAACCTTGGATTGCTCCACGTATCCGCACTGTCATATGCTGCATAGATTGGCAGATCCCCAATAATGAGAATTCCCTTCTGATTCGCATACTGCTTCAAAGCTCTCCATTGCTTAAAAAATTCATATTGAATAAAATGATAAAATTCTGTCTGTTCATGCAGGATAATGGAATAATAGTTCATGCGCTCTGCATCACGCTTTATAATCCTTTGATCCCATTCATCAATCCCTTTATCATGATAATAATTTTTGATTGCCATGTAAAGAGCATAATCGTTCAGCCAAAAGCCATTCTCCTGATTGAAAGCCTCATAATCGTCCGGCATATTCTTAATGAAACGAAGATATGCCTGCTTTAAAATCATAAAACGATTCTCATAGATTGCGGCATAATCAATATGACTCTGATCCGATCCAAAATTCAGAGAATCACACTCTTCTTTCTTGAGCAGTCCCTCTTCAATCAGGCGCTCCAGATCAATATAATACGGATTCCCCGCAAAAGTAGAAAATGACTGATAAGGCGAATCCCCATAGCCGGTTGGTCCAAGTGGGAGAATCTGCCAGTATTTCTGTCCTGCTCTCTCTAAAAAGTCGATAAACTCATACGCTTCCTTAGAAAAACATCCTATTCCATACTTTCCAGGAAGCGCACTCACTGGTAATAATATTCCGCTCGCTCTCATATACAGATTCCTTCCTTTCCATCATCCCTTTACTGCACCTGCTGTAACGCCTTTGATAATATATTTCTGACAGCTCAGGTAAAATAAAACGATTGGAATGATTGCAAGCACCAGCATAGCCATCATGGCCCCCATATCAATGGAACCGTAACCGCCTTTCAGATACTGAATTGCAATTGGTATTGTCTTATAATCACGTCCGATTACCAGATATGGAAGCAAATAGTCATTCCAAATCCACATGACATTTAGAATGGATACCGTTATAACAATTGGTTTCAGCATTGGAAGCACCACCTGAAAATAAGTCTGTACCGGATTGCATCCATCTATAATGGACGCTTCCTCTATCTCAAGCGGTATGGACTTCACAAATCCACAAAACATAAAAACTGACAACCCTGAGCCAAATCCCAGATAGATTAGCATAATACCGATTGGATTATCCAGATGCGTCATATTCGCCACTTTTGTCATCGTAAACATTACCATCTGAAATGGAACAATCATAGAGAATACAAATAAATAATAAAGTGCATTTGTCACTTTTGACTTAACACGGGTTATATACCAGGCTGTCATTGCGGTAAGCAATATAATCAACAGAACAGATCCGACTGTGATGAGAAAAGACCATCCAAAGGCAGAAACAAATTTTATCTTCTTAATGCCTTCTATATAGTTCTCCAGTCCCGAAAAAGTCTCCTGACTTGGGAATTGAAATGGAGCGTCACTGATATAGAGTTTTCCTTTAAACGAATTCATAAGCACAATAAAAATGGGTGCCAAAAACAATACTGCCAGACAAAATAGAATAATCAGTATAATGATATCACTCGCCTTTTGCTTTGCTTTCATCAGCTTTCAACCTCCTTCTTCCTTGTAATCTTCAGCTGAAGCAGTGCGATTGCCGCCACAATAAGGAAGAACACAACTGCTTTTGCCTGTCCGACACCCTCCCATCCGTTCCTGCCATAAAAGGTATCATAGATATCTAATGCCAGCATAGAGCTTCGTTTGGATGGATCACCTGCTGTCAGCGCCAGGTTTTGATCGAATAATTTGAAAGAGTTAGAAAGTGTTAAGAACAAACAGATTGTAATAGATGGCATCACCATTGGAAGGGTCACGTGACGCAAAAGCTGCCACTTAGATGCGCCGTCGATCTTTGCCGCTTCTGTTAAGTCATCCGGAACGTTTTGAATGCCAGCAATATAAATAATCATCATATATCCGATCATCTGCCAATTCATCAGCACGACCAGTCCCCAAAAGCCGTAGTTTTCAGAATAAGTTAATGTCACACCATAGCGGTAAAGAATACCGTTAATAATCAGTTTCCATATGTATCCTAGCACGATGCCGCCAATCAGGTTTGGCATAAAGAATATGGTTCGGAATACATTGGTGCCTCTCTTGCCTCTTGTCAGCAATAATGCCACCGCAAATGCAAAGATGTTAATGGTAAGCACCGATACCACCACAAATCGTGTCGTAAACCAAAGTGCATTTAAAAAATCATGATTTTGAAATGCTTTTATATAATTATCAATACCAACAAAAGATGCATCGTTCACTGTAGTGAACTTCGTAAAAGACAGATAGATTCCAAGCAGGAATGGAATTAAGAAAGCAATAGTAAAGGCTGCCAGCGTTGGCAGTACAAACAGAGGAAAATATTTTTTCAGATTGCGGTTCACACTTTATGTCCCCTTTCTCGATTTGAATTTGAATCCTTGGAATTTTTAATTATTCAGAAGACAGGAAAATTTTATGAACTTCCAACTCATTAAAAAAGGGTGCTGCAAAATAGGCACTCTATTTTGTAGCACCCAGGTGATGAACCAAACTGGTTACTGGTTAGCTTTTTCGGATTTCCAAGCATCCTTTACAGTAGATACGACATAATCCCAATCCTGATTGCCCTGTGTGTATTCAAGAAGCGCATCACCAAACTGATTCTTAAATTCCTCACTTGGGAATGCTGCGAATGTCCATACAACAGATGTGGTATCTTTCTCCATCCATGCAAGAACTTCTTTGGATAATGGATCACTTGGCTTCTCTTTATCCGTAAAGGTATCAAACGGAGAAATAAATCCAAGCTGATTTACAACATAATCTTTTCCTTTTTCGGAGCTGAACAGCCAATATAAGAAATCTTCAGATGCTTTCTGTAACTCTTCCGATACTTTGCTATTGATAGCGAAATAGTTCTCGGTACCAACACATAATCCCTGACTTTCTTCTCCTGCCACTCCGGTGTAAATTGGCATAAACTTAATATTATCTTCGCTTACTACATTGCCGGATACTTCGTTGATCTGTGCCCAAGCCCAGTTACCATTCTGAACCATTGCACATTTGCCAAGTGCAAACTCTGCCATGGAGTCAGCAACAGATTTTCCACTTAACATGCCTTTATCCGTGCAGGAGTTATTGATGTATAAATCAAATACATTACGGAAGTTATCAGAATAAGAGAAGTTGATCTCATTTGCTGCAAGACCTGCCAATACGGTGCTATCATAAGCGGTATTGTCTTTGAATTCATAGTATAACGGCAGATTAGCTAAATGAGTCTGCCATCTCCACTGTTCACCGGATGCCATGGATGTGGAAGCAAACACACCATCAATTCCAAGATCTGCTTTCTTGCTCTGCATATCTTCTACCACACTCTTTAATGTTGCGAAATTTTTAATCTCATCCATGGATGAAACAACTCCGCCCATCTCAAAGTACTTGTTCATGATTGCCTGATTATAAATAATACCATAACCTTCTACTGCATATGGAACACCATAAACACCATCGCCCTCTGTTACTGCAAGACTCTTATCAGTCAGATGTGCATAAAGATCGGTATCCTTTAAATCTACACAGTAATCTTTCCAGTTCTGATATCCGACTGGCCCATTAATCTGAAAGATTGTAGGCGGATCTGATTTTGACACTTCTGACCTTAATGTCTCTTCATATGTACCAGATGCTGCTGTCACGACCTTAACCTTAACTCCGGTTTCTGCTTCATAGTCCTTAGCGATGTCCTCGTATACCTGTGCGATCTCTGGTTTGAAGTTCAGGAAATAAATCTCCGTTGCTTTCTTGGATCCACATCCGGAACACAAAGAAGCTGTCATCAGTAAGGTTACAATTAATGCTACCGCTTTTTTGGCTCTCCACATAACAATTATCCCTCTTTCTTTCATTATAGTCAGCGGTCGAGATATTCCGTTTGGAAACGTTACCAATATGGAAAAAAAAGAGAATCTGTCATCCCCAATACACAACAGACTTATCAGAAACCTTCCCGGCATCGTTACCAATTTACGTTCTCATTAATACCTCAACTCAACCTAGTTATATTATCTCACATTTTCTATATATTTCCAGTATTTTTTATTTCTTTTTTATGACATTTTATATAAAAGAAGTCCTATATATTCTAAGAAGTATGCATTTTTTGCATACCTCTCGTGAAAACGTGTTCAGAATTTAGAAAATATGAATAATAAAGAAAAAGACAACTCCTGAATGAATCAAAAAAAGAATGGGCGCCTGCCCATTCTAATGATCTATACACTTTCTGCCAATATCTTACGACGTACCATGCAATACTGTTTTAAATTAAAATGTTTTTCTACAATTTCAAATAAAGAGAATCCATAGTGCTTATACAGCTCTACATTCTTTTCATTATGCGTCTCAAGAGATACAAGCATGTCGTTTTGATCCGCATAAGAAAGGACCTCATTCATAAGAAGGCTTGAAATCCCATGGTGTTGCATACTTGGGCGAACGGCAAGATAAATTACGTGAAGCCGCTTATCTTCGTGGATATCATCCGTCCATTTGGAATTCAGGTAATCTTTTCCCAGCATAAAATGCCATAGTGTCTTCAGTGAACTGTCTTCTTTTATCAGGAAACGATCCGTCTTCAGATTCGCGGTCATTTCTTCTATGTAATCCCTTAAAACATGATAAGACTCTGTCTCATCTGATACAACAATAATTCCGTTTAATTCCTCGCTATCCGCATAAATCTCACAAGTCTGAAAGAACTCTTCTAAATCACATTTAAATAGTTCCGGTAAAAGCCGCTTTCTTATATCTACATCCGGAATTAATTTTTCATATAGCGGATCTTTTTCAAAACACTCTGTCAGTAGCCCTTCTAATTTCTCTAAATCTTTTTTCTCAACACGATATAGATTATCGGTTTCCAAAATATTCACTCACCTTTTTTATGTTTTTACAATACTCGTTGCAATGCATGGTAATATTATCCTTTCTTATAGTAGCACGAATTAAAGATGTGTCAACTATATTTTTGCGATTTAAGCTATCCTTAACATAAATGAAACAAAGTAGCTCCGGACATCTTATTTTTCCTAAATAATGTTGCTTTGTGGCGTCGAAGCATATGTATCGTACACATCCTTTTGGAAGTTTTATATCCTTAGGAAAGTAAAAACTTTCTCATGAATATAAAAGACCATGCCCAACAGGAGAATACCCGTCAGACATGGCCTTTTTTCTAACTATTTAAGATTTCTAAGAATTCCTCACCGGTAATGGTTTCTTTCTCTAGCAGATACATGGATAACTCATTCAGTTTTCCGGCATTCGCTTTTAAGATTTCTATTGCTTTTTCATGCTGTTCTCTTACAATACGAATTACTTCTTCATCAATACGGGAAGAAGTCTCGGCAGAACACGCTAACGAGGCATCTCCGCCTAAATACTGGTTTGTAACGGTTTCCAGTGCTACCATGTCAAACTGAGTGCTCATACCGTAACGGGTTACCATTGCTCTTGCAAGCTTTGTAGCCTGTTCAATATCATTAGAAGCGCCGGTTGTAATCGTCTGGAAGATTAATTCTTCAGCGGCACGTCCTCCTGTCAGAGTTGCAATCTTATTCAGTGCCTCTTCTTTTGTCATCAGCATATGCTCGTCCTCATCCACCTGCATCGTATATCCTAATGCACCGGATGTACGAGGAATGATGGTGATCTTATGGACTGGTGCACTGTCTTTCTGTTTCGCCGCTACTAAAGCATGTCCGATCTCATGGTATGCTACGATCTGTTTTTCCTTCTGTGTAATAGCGGATCCTTTTCTCTGGTATCCTGCGATTACGACTTCCACGCTTTCCTCTAAGTCAGACTGATTTACTGTAGCACGTCCCATTCTTACTGCACGAAGTGCTGCTTCATTCACCATATTGGCAAGATCTGCACCGGATGCTCCGGCTGTTGCACGTGCAATCTGATTAAAATCTACATTTTCATCCAGACGAACCTGTTTTCCATGTACTTTTAATATAGCAACACGCCCTAACAGATCCGGAAGTTCAACCGGAATGCGTCGATCAAAACGGCCTGGACGAAGAAGTGCTTTATCTAAGGATTCTGGTCTGTTGGTTGCCGCTAAAATCACAACCCCTTTCTTTCCGTCAAATCCATCCATCTCCGTTAACAGCTGGTTTAATGTCTGTTCACGTTCATCGTTTCCGCTGAAACCGCCATTATCGCGCTTCTTGCCGATTGTATCAATTTCATCAATAAATACGATACAAGGTGCTTTGTCATTCGCCTGCTTAAATAAATCGCGGACTTTTGCAGCACCCATACCGACAAACATCTCAACAAATTCAGAACCGGATATAGAAAAGAACGGAACCTGTGCTTCACCTGCAACCGCCTTGGCTAAAAGCGTCTTACCGGTACCCGGAGGTCCTACAAGAAGTGCTCCTTTTGGCAGTTTGGCACCGATTTCAGCATATTTCCCAGGATTATGAAGAAAATCTACAATTTCCTTTAGCGCTTCCTTTGCTTCATCCTGTCCCGCTACATCTTTAAATGTTTTTCCGGTCTGTGCTTCCACATAGACTTTTGCATTGGCTTTTCCGAATGTCATCATATTGGATCCACCCATTCGTTTGCCCATCATCTTTGTCATAAGCTGTCCAAGAACAAAGAACATCGCAATTGGGAAAATCCATGTTAAAATAAAGTTCAGAATTGGGGAACTTTCAACTGGAATATTTGCTGTAAAGACAACATTTGCTGCATATAGTCTGTCTACCAGTTCATCATCAGGCCAGATCCCTGTTTTATATACTTTTTCATTGCCTTCTTCATTTGTTGCAATAAATGTGATCTGGTTTTCTTCCATTGCCACTTCGGATACTCGTCCTTCGTCAACCCATTTTAAGAAGTCATTATAACCTACGTGTGTTACGGAACGATCCATTATGGATGGAAATACAAATGCATTTAAAAGCATTACCACAATAAGAATAATCACATAGTAAAAAATCAGAGGCTTTCTAGGCGTCTTTTTTTCTTTCATCTATACCTCCCTATAAATCTCCGATAGCTTCGGAAATGATTTATCCTAACCATTCAGATAACAGACGATATTATTATCTGATAGTATCAAATATCAATTATTATAGCAAATATCGTCAAATATTACTATTAAAATATCATATATAATTCGAAACTATTTATAAAATCTGAAAACAAAGCAGCTTTGCCACGATGGACTACGCATCTTTTCTTTTTCAAAAAGATAGATAGCATCAATCCCATATTTGGATTATATGTCAGAAAAAGCATTCAGAATTATCCAATCTGACGATTTCTATAACATTTCCAATGCATTTCTTGTCCTTCTCTCAAAATTGGTATATACTATCTTTGAAATGAAATACGGGGGTATCCGATATCTATGATGAAAGAAAGAAACTATGACCCATCTTTTACGGATGGTGCAGATACAAAAGCAAAAGAGGTCTTAAAAAGATACTTTGGTTATGACGATTTCAGGGCTGGACAGTCTTCTATTATAAATTCCCTGCTCCATGGCGAAGACGCTCTTGGCATTATGCCAACGGGTGCCGGAAAATCCATCTGTTATCAAGTCCCGGCTCTTATGATGTCCGGTGTCACATTAGTCATCTCTCCTCTTATTTCCCTAATGATTGATCAGGTTAAGGCTTTAAACCAAGCTGGTATTCATGCTGCCTATTTAAACAGCTCACTTACAGTGGGACAGTATTACAAAGCACTTGATTATGCAAGACAGATGGTTTACAAGATCATTTATGTTGCGCCGGAGCGTCTTTTAACAGAAGAATTTCAGGCATTTGCAAGAGATACTGAGATTTCCATGATTGCGATCGATGAAGCGCACTGCGTTTCCCAATGGGGCCAGGACTTTCGACCAAGTTATTTAAAAATCACGGAGTTTATCGACTCGCTCCCAAAACGCCCGATTGTGTCAGCGTTTACCGCAACCGCTACGGATCTTGTTAAGAACGATATTATTAAGATTCTCCGTCTTCGCAATCCTCATACGGTTGTCACTGGATTTGACCGCAAGAATCTGTCTTTTGAAGTCAGAAAAGAAAAGGACAAGTTCAGTTTTCTGATTCCATATCTAAAGGAACATAAAGATCAGAACGGCATTATCTACTGCTCCACCAGAAAGACAGTAGAGGAAGTGACGGACCGCCTTCGCATGGAAGGATTCGCAGTTACCAGATATCATGCCGGACTTGGTGACAGAGAGCGTAACCAGAATCAGGACGACTTCATTTATGATAAAGTCAATCTGATGGTCGCTACCAATGCGTTTGGTATGGGGATTGATAAGTCCAATGTAAACTTTGTCATCCACTATAATATGCCTAAGAACTTGGAAAGCTATTATCAGGAAGCAGGACGTGCCGGAAGAGATGGTTCGAATGCAGAATGTATACTGCTTTATGCGCCGAAAGATGTTGTTACAAACCAGTATCTGATTGATCTGGGCAACGATAACGAAGAACTGGATGACTTCTCTCGCCGTAAAGTCAGAGAGAATGAATATGAAAAGTTAAAGCAGATGACATTTTACTGCTATACGAATGATTGCCTGCGAGAATTCATTCTGCGCTACTTTGGTGAATATGGTCAGGGATACTGTGGAAACTGTTCAAACTGCCTAACCAATTTCGAAGAAAAGGATGTAACGGCTATTTCCGAAGCTCTTGTTAAAACAGTATCGGAATCAAGAGAACGTTATGGTATCAATGTTATTATTGATACGATTCGCGGCGGAAAGAACAGCAAGATCATGCAGTTCAGAATGAATGAAGCATCCACTTATGGCATACTGCCGAAAGAAAGTGACAAAACCGTACGCCTTGTCGTAAATCATCTTCTGCTGACAGAATACCTGATTCTGACCAATGACAATTATCCGATATTAAAACTCGGTCCGAATGCCCATTATCTTCTCAATAAAGAACGGACCATTATGATGAAGATGATGAAGGAAGAAAAGAAGATCAAGCCTGCTGCTAAGAAAGTGGTGGAATATAGAGATAAGAAATCCGCTGCTCCTGCTGTTCTTGATGTTAACGAAGCACTCTTTGCCGAATTGAAATCACTTCGTGCTAAACTTGCGTCCATCCAGAAGGTTCCGGCATATATTATCTTTAACGATAAGACATTAACGGAGATGGCTGCTTATCTTCCGACTACAGAAGAGGAAATGCTAGAGATCAACGGTGTTGGTGCCATGAAGTTTGAAAAATACGGTCAGGAATTTATTGATACAATCAATGAATTCAAAAATTCCGGTAATAATATGGTTCCTTCTTCGGAAGATACGGACAATAATCCGCTATAAAATACCAAATACATCTACGAAACCACTTTTATTATAAATTAGAATATATGGCAAAATCAGCTTGACATTTCCACGTTTTTCATTTATAATGAATTTGTATTTTAGATGTTATAATTGATTCACATGATATGTAAATCAATCTATTTATTGATGATTTACGGATTATGTGAATTTTTTATTGTAGTGAATTTTTTCCTTCAATAAAAACGCTCGCAGGATGCGCTGCCCTTCAATGCTGCTCTTAGTATCAGCAGGCTGCGTATGAGTTTGTGAATGCAGACTCTTAATCCTAACAACAAGCATCTGCTAAACCTATCAACTATTGAGTTTGCTTTAAGCCTTGATACATTTAAGCGTGAGTTATATCTGCTAAGATGTAGGCCCTACTAAACAATATTTGATTTGCTTAACGTTTCGCAAAGTTGTCATTATAATAGGGTAACATATTACGTGCGATCTTTTTAGAGCATCGTAAAATATAATTATTATTTATTAGGAGGTATCTTTCATGCATAAAGGTACAGTTAAATGGTTCAATAGTACAAAGGGGTTTGGTTTCATTTCTGATGAAAGCGGTAATGACGTATTCGTTCACTACTCTGGCATCGCTGCAGACGGTTTCAAGTCTTTAGAAGATGGTCAGGCAGTAACATTTGATATCACAGAAGGTACACGCGGTCCTCAGGCTGTTAACGTTTCTGTTGCTTAATTATCAAAAGAAGAGTTATTAAAACATAGAGAAAGAACCGGCTTATATGTCGGTTCTTTTTTTCATGCCAATTATTAAGATTCTTCTTTCTCTTGTTCCATATCTTTTGTGCAGTCCTCATCAGGCCACCAGTGATTCTTTGCAAAGGACTCTGCCGAAAGAAGATAGTCCTCTCCATCAATATAAAGCCACTCATCTCCAATCCATACCCGATTCCAGGTATGCCACTCCTCTTCTCTCATTCCCTGCACAATATCACAAGGAATCCCTACTCTCAGACACATCACCTGAAATACGGATGCATATGATTCTTCTGACCATTCTGCTGCCTGAATCATCTTATTACATAAGACAGAGTATGACTTTATCATGTCATCTGATTTTGAAAGATGCTCTAAACCGGATGTAATCTTTGCAATCCAATATTCAAAATCATCATTTCCATCATCCAACTCTTTTAATAACAGGCCTACCAGATCTTCTTCATAAACCCGTTTTGTCCTCACACCTTCCTCATAAAACAGATACATTGTCTTCTTCTCTTCATAAATACGCATATTCGTGACAGATGCCAATGCAGAAGCTTTTACATAAGGCATTATACCACCTAACAGACAGATGCCATTTTCAATGGTATCCCATTTTTCTGAGAAATCACTTTTCGGATCACTTACCATTGTCTTAATCAGGAGCGGCTTTTTTGATGGAATTGCTTTTCCAACCAAAATCCCTGCTTTCGTACGATATTGATAGGAAATCTGGCGACGCTGTCCTGCTGGTGGAAATGCCGCTTCATCATATACAATCTGATAGCCGTTCTCTGTCATAAACCATGTGAACCCTGGATATAAGGCATACCCCTGTTCTCCGAACAAAGAAAGAGGAATATAGTACTCTCCATCGATAGTCACTGCTCCGTAGTATCCATACCCTCCTATAAATACTCTCATGTCACTTGTATAGGCATATGGCTCCTGATCTGATACGTTCTGTGCTGCCCTTGCGGACGCTGTAGGGTAACCGATAATGCCGCACACGATCACGCTAATAAACCATGCTGTCATCCGCTTATCCCGTCTATGTACGTCTGTTTTTCTATTATGCACTTGTGTGATTTTATTTTTACTCTTTTCTATACTTATTTTAATAAGCCTCCATATACTCTTCACCAGGTCTGCACATCTCCTTTTTGGGATTTTCGTATTCCGATCTTTATCTATTGGCTTTAGCTTTTCGCTGTCCCTTTCTAAGGCATTCACGCTCCCGCTCAAACTTCACAATTGATTTTGAGCTTACCTGCCGGTGTTTCAGACATTTGAGTCCAACATCAATTGTGAAGTGTAAGTTTTACTTTTTACCTTTTCCTTTTTGGTTTCGAGAAGATGCAATCTTATAGAATTTCTCAATCTCCGCTTTCTCCGTAGCAAGATCTGCACCGCCTCGTCCCATTCGGTCTGCGAATCCAATGAGCGCGATTTCCTTCTCCATGCCAGTCTCTCTTAACTCATTTAATTTAGAAAATGGGAGTTCTTTATTTACATAAAGTATATGCATATGAAAACGCACTAGATTGGTAACCTGTGATACAAATTCCTCTGACTCATGAAATGGTTCAAAAAACTTCTTACAGAGCTCTGCACCGACACGGTCATGATCATAGGACGTAATTCTTCCCTTTCGATATGCGGTTGTCTCAGGTTTTCCGATATCATGCAGAAAAGCGCCCCACATAAACACCCTTGGATCGGCACTCAGATGCCGTATAGCAGCCGCCTCATCCACAACCATAAGTGTATGAACCCATGCCGTTCCTTCCGGATGATAATTCTTGGACTGCTCTGTCTTCTTTAAGCTGTTTAGCATGGAAAATGGGAACTCCATAAATGCCGCTTTGGAAGAAAGCTTTTCAAGCTTATCAGACGGCTGTTCGTCATTTTCCAGTATATCGTTGATTTCATGATATAGTTCTTGTATATCCATCTTATACCCTTGCCTTTAACTTTTCTCTTTCTTTTTTGTACATAATTGTTGATCATGCAGATACGTATCCCTTATTCCGGCATTCTTATGCTCATCTGATCGTTATCTTGTATCCATCGATACTGCACTCACATATGACATGTCCCAGTATATATTTATACGGCAAATCCAAAAAAGTATGTGCTTTTCATAAAAAAAAGCCTTTCAGATAAGAGTAGGGAAATCTGCCGGCTTTCATTGGCAGATCCTACTCTTACTGATAAGGCTATAAATGCAATTTTCTTTTTAATCCCCGCCATAACTGATAAACAAATACAAAGTAAGCTCTGTCATAGATATAAAGAACAAACTGTCCGCCTGCGATCAGAAGGATCATTGTAACTGTATTAATCTTTCCGGTAAAGAAAAGAGACGGAAATAAAAATAATAATGGCAGATACATGATATTAAAAACAATATATTTTGACGGAATCAGAAACCTTTTATATCTTGGGTGACGAATCAAAAATTCTCGTACCCCTTCAAAACAAATAATATAGGTGCCAAATCCGATATAAGTAAGCCAGTATAATTTATTCGGTGTCAGAATAAATCCCAGCAGTATGCTGGCCGCATAAAATGCACTGCCTAGCTTATAGCCGGCCTCCTGCACTGCTACTCCAACCAGATAAGCAGCCAGGGCCAGTATGAAAAATGTACTAAGCTCAATAAATGAGCTGAAGATCAAAAGCATCTGATTCATAGATAACAGAATGCCTAATGTAGCCATTTTCTTCGTGCCTATATGCATGAACAGAGATCGCCTCCCATACATTCACAACATGTGTCTGCAATTAACAGGTTACAACATAAATCGCCCGCATCCGAGGTTCTTCCATAATTCTGTCCTCTCTGGCGATACATATTTCCCCCCCACTGAAGCTGGTTTAGGAAATTAGAATATTCTACATTGCCTGGTTCCATCGAACATGCCTGTCTTGCCTGGTTCATCGCTTCAAAATTATTTCCAAGACCTGCGTTGGCTACAGCTGAATAGTAATACCATCTGGAGCTTCGTTCGGACATTCTCTGTAAAGAATTTAACGCCTCATGAAATCTTCTTCCATTGATTAATGATACAACCTCCGCCATCTCTCTTGAGTTGCCGGAACTGCTGTAATCATAGTAGCTGTTGGAACCGCCTCCGTATGTGTTCTGGCTGTAAGAACCGCCATTCGCACGCTCATTCATAATCTGATCGTACGCTTCCTGCACTTCCTTGAATTTTTCTTCCGCTAGATTAGCAAGCGGATTATCTACATAGGAATCTGGGTGATATTTGCGGCTTAAATCACGGTATGCCTTTTTTACTTCATCATCGCTTGCATTTCTTGAAATTCCAAGTACCTGGTATGGATCTGTCATAGTATAAGTTCCTTTCTTACTGCCATTAATCTGTATGTTCTTCCATGTCTTTCTTCTCTATCTTCACAAATTTAGTCCAGACGCCTGCATACAGAATATTTCTTAATAATTCGGCATCCTGTATGATTGGCAGTCGTTCAAATGCTTTCGTGCATTCCGCCATCATCATAGTCAGGATTTCCTCTGCCATTTGATTAAAATCAGGGTTTTTATAAAGCTCTTTCATTGGATTATAATGGTTTTGCTTAATATCTTCTTTTACATCTTCAAATGCATCAATCAGATAAATATATTTTCCAAGATAGAATCCAAATTCCTGCAATGTATTCTTCCATACATCTTCTTTATATAGGAACAGCGCGCTCATTAACGTACCGAAATGTCCGGATACCTCATCTAAATTCATGCTGCCCTTCTTTTCGCATTCTGCGAGGTCATGCAAAGCAGTCTCAATCGCCTTACACTGCTTTGGATACTGCTTTTCAATTCTTTTGTAATCCCTTTTTAGGAAGGATGCATATGCCAGTCTGGTCACTTTTCTTTCATCGTTCCAGTCATCCATCATCTTATGATAGGTAAGCGCAATATTCATATCAGCGGCATATTCCGTGACCGTATTCTGATACATCAGATGTTTTTTGGTGGGATGAGCCAGACAGCGATGCGATTCTTCTGTCATCTTCTGCTCATAAAGGGAGTTTAAAAAAATCACTAAAAAGGTCATATCATAAGTAAGTGTCATCTGTCCAAAACGGCCATACCGTTCTTTTAACACATGACACAGACCGCAGTAGTAGGCGCGATATGCTTCGTATTCTCTTACTTTTAATTCTGGTTTGTGTATTGTTACGTAGCCAAACATCGATGCCTCCTTAGAAATTATGCTTATTATATCAGTTTCCTCCAATAAAATCACTACAATTCACGGAATTTTAATATTTTTATCGTGACAAAATGGACACAGCCTGCGAAATAAGAACGGTAATCAAAAAAAGATACGCTGCCTGGATGGTCATAAGACGTACTATATAAAACTCATAACAAACAAAAAGACCGCTTTGTATTTAGATTGTGGACAGATGTCTTACCTGTCTGACAACTAAATACAAAGCAGTCTTCCTTGCCTGCTCATGTATCACATAACCCGCATTCATGAGCGCCCTCAGCACTGCTGCTCTTAACTTATAAAGTACTCCCTGCCTGCTCTTAATTCAGAATATGAAGACTGTTCTCAGTAAAATCAAGAAATGCCTGATCTCCTTTCTGATAGATTAGTTTTGCATATGGATTATATTCTTTTACCTTAATAATCTCATCCGCTATTTTTACAAAATAGAGCTGATAGTCACCCATAAAACAAGAGTCGCAGACTTCACATGGGAGGAATCCATGTTCGGATATACTGACGGATTCAGGCCGTAACAATATAGTACAAATGCTTCCCGGCACCCGTGGTATGGTGTCATATATACGTATGTTCTTACCGTACAGGTCCACTGTTGTATTGCTTGCATCATTGTTTACAACCCGCACTGTAAGGAAATTAGTATCACCGATAAAACCGGCAACAAACTCGTGATTTGGACGATAATAGATATCCTGTGGTGTTCCGGTCTGAACAATCTTTCCTGCTTTCATTACAATTATATCATCGGAAATGCTTAATGCCTCTTCCTGATTGTTTGTTACATATAGGGTTGTGATCCCAACTTTTTTTACAATGGAACGAATTTCTGAACGAAGCGATACTCTTAGTTTAGAATCAAGTACAGATAATGGTTCATCAAACAGCAACAGCGCCGGCTCGACTACGAGAGCTCTTGCTATTGCAACTCTTTGCTGCTCACCTCCTGACAGCTGATTCGTCATTCGATTCTCCATTCCTGCAAGATCTACAAGTTCCAGCATCTTCATTACTTTATCATGAATCTCATCTTTCGGATACCGTTTTAGCTTCAGTCCGTATGCAACATTATCAAATACATTATAATGGGGAAATAGAGAATAACTTTGAAATACCATGGACATATCTCTTTTGTGGGGTGTCAAATCATTCATTCGTTCCTTACCTAGAAAGATCTCTCCTTCATCCGGTTTTTCAAATCCTGCAATCATGCGCAGAATTGTTGTCTTGCCGCATCCGGATGGTCCTAATATGGTTGTTAAGCTGCCCGCCTTTACCTGAAGATCGATATGATCAACCGCTACTACGTTCAGATTATTTTTCGGATCATTGAATACTTTCAGCAGCCCTTTTACATTGACTTCCTTTGATTCTTTCATTGAAATCCCCCCATAACGTGTAACTTCATACTTTACTGCATTTGTTTCTAATATGGATTCACCATTGTTTTACTTAAATTGTAAAATCTTTTTCGAGTATTGTCAATATTAATCGTTAATATATTACAATACGATTGCGAATTTTATTACCATAATATTACAAAATGACGAATTTATACTGCTGTATTTCCTTGCTTATTCATCAAAATGTTAGTTGTATTTATTAGGTGGATAAAAAGTCCATCTAGCATCAGAACATAAAATAACCCTGTAGATTAGACATCTTTTATATGCTTCTAATCTACAAGGTCCATTTTAAATGACGCATTCCTTTTTATTCAGACAGGGAGCTTGCTATAGAAAGCCTCCTGATCCTATTTTCCTTAATAAGCATAGGTAACGGTGTATCCCATATCTTCCAGAGCAGTGATAACGCTTGTCTCACCAGTATAGTGACCAGAGCCAACCACCATAAAATACGTCTTATCTCCGTTATTCTTTAACAGTTTATCGATATAATCTGCCATTCCTTTATCTCTCTGTGTAAACATCTTATCTGTGTATTCCGCCATCAGTTTTACATATTCCTGATACTCTGCTGCCGTCCCAGGAAACTCTTCTTCTGAAACCGTGCTATCTTTAGGGTACGTAGTTGTGAAGGCTACTACATCACCTGCTTTCCATTCAGAAAGCCACTCCTTAATCAATGCCTGCGAGCTATTTTCTCCTTCTGTGTTAGCGGCAGCATTCAGACTTGCCAGTGAGGAAGCTAACAGATATTCCTGAAGTTCTGGAGAGAAACTATCTAACATCTGACCCTGTTTTAAATATCCTTCCACCTCATCAATCGGAAGTCCTTTTAACACATTAAAGGTCATAAAGTACATATCAATTCCGCTCGATGCAGATAATCCCTGATCACTGCTCTCATCGCTTCCACCAGATGTCATAGTAGCATTTAAAAGCAGAGATTGTAAAAACCAAGGCTTATAATATACAATAATATCTTTTGAAACACCAACTTTATCTGCTGCAGCCAATACTTCCTGGTAAACCTCGTTGGACACATGATCTTTTAAGGTTGTCCCGTCTGTATAAGCAACAAGAGCGGTGTAATCAGCGATTCCCTGCTGATCAAATAAATCTACTTCTACTACCAGCTGATCTGCATTCGCATACAGATTTTTTAGCTGATTAGAAAATGGATAAATGTCAGAACTTGCGATATGAATAGAACCTAACAGATAAACTGTGGTGTCGCTGTCTTTAACCGTCCATAAAAAGCCTTTGCTTGCAGCATCTAATTCATTAAACATATAATTAATGATTCTTGTTGCATAAGCACATGCTACTTCAACCGTGCAGATATCATCAAGAGCTGCTTCTCCCTGATAGATATTATGATCTTTCATATATGCGATTGCACCTGTCTTGTTCTGTTCCAGTCCGACGCTTCCATAATTCTTTAAATTCGAAACAACAATGTAGAATGTTTTTAAAACCTCTTCCACTGTCATATCATCAGCCAGAACAGGACTGGTCTTTGTAAGTTTTTTTGCACCTCTGATTGTAAGTACTTTGTTAAACATAGCGTCTACAACAACAGACATCGTATCTTTTGTTACATTTGCTTCCATGGTCCCGTCATTATACCAGCTAAGAGGGTAAATTCCATAATTATCTCCTTCTAGCAGATCTGTCAGGTACCATGCTGTCTCTGTGGTGGTTGCTTCTGCTGCGTATGTGCTTATCGGCTGTATAAAAGTAAAGCACATAGCAAATGCAAGCAGAAGAGATAGATACTTTCTTCTCATACTAAACCTCCCTATTAAGATGTTTATTACGTTACATATCTATCTTAAACTTCGAGTCAATATTTTACAATACTTTAAGGTGTTTTTAGCTGATTTTTATAACCTAATTTTACTTAAATGACTGAATATCAACTTCTGCAATCACACTTTCCGCTGTCATGGTAGTAGCATCAAACTGTACCATAACCTTGTTATTTCCATTCGTATAAACTTTCTTTAGAAGAATGCCGCTCTCTGCAAGGACCTCTTCACTTGTTTCATACTTGCTTTTAAATGCTGCATCTGTTTCTTCCGGTGTAAGTCCTTTTAAATTAACGCCATCAACCAGCATATGTTCGGTATGATAGATTGGGGAAAGATTCGCAACCCCGTCTTTAAAGGAAAAGCTCACCGAATACACGATTGCATCGGTATAAGGGATTTCTTGTTCCTGACTGTTGATGAAGCTGAACTTTGCATAAATCTCTTCTTCTTTGCTAACATAATAATCATAAAAATAAGTTCTGGCATCCAGATACTGATCTTCTTTTATCACTTTCTTCAGTTCCTCATCCGCCGTAATTTGAAAACCTGCATCTAATAGATCATGAATGGTACCATTTCCAACATATAAGGAAACTCCATCCATTGTTACAAGGATTGGTGAAACCTCTTTCACTACCTCCTGTTTTTTGCATCCGCCTAATAAGAGCATGCCAGATAACATGCCAATTACAACAAGCATGCGACTTCTTTTGTTCATTTTATGTATCCTCCAAATTTAAAAATAAAAAAGCAGGAAAAGAAAACATTATCAAGAGCTTCCTTTCCTGCCATATAACGCTTTTTCCTTATTGGATTTATAAGCATATGTGATACAGAATTACTTAGACAGTACTTCTGCCCCATCTTCTGTAACTAAGATTGTATATTCCCACTGTGCAGATGGAAGCCCATCATCTGTATAAATTGTCCAGCCATCGCTATCATCTTCATAAACACCGGCTTTTCCCATATTAACCATTGGTTCGATTGTAAATACCATGCCTGGAACTAATAAGATATCGGTTCCTCGCTTGCCGATATGGCTTACCCAAGGCTCTTCATGCATCTCAAGGCCAACGCCATGTCCGCCGATTTCCCGAACAATTGTATAGCCGTTTTCTCTGGCATGTTTATTGATCACATATCCGATATCGCCAAGACAGCTCTCCCATGGTTTCACTTCTGCAAGTGCCAGGTCTAAGCATTCCTTTGCTACACGAACAAGTTTTTCCGCTTTTTCGCTTACTTTCCCGACCATAAACATACGGGAAGCATCACCGAAATATCCATCTACGATTGTAGTACAGTCAATATTTAAGATATCACCGCTCTTTAAGATCTGCTTATCATTTGGAATACCGTGACAAACTACGTCATTTAAAGAAATACATACGCTCTTTGGATATCCATGATAGTTAAGAGGTGCTGGAGTGCCGCCAAGTTCTAATGTATATTCATGAACAACCTTATTCAGTTCTTCTGTGGATACACCTTCTTTTACGTATTCACTTACTTTGTCTAACACCTTATTGTTTACTTCGCAAGCCTTGCGGATACCTTCGATCTGCTTCTTATTTTTGATCATTTCACGTGTTGGAAGCATAACATGTTTCTGTTCGAACTCTGCTAACCTCTCGTCAAATGCTAAATGACAGTTCTTATATTTATCACCGCTGCCACACCAGCATAAATCATTTCTGTTTAATTTCATGATTCTTTCTTCTTTCTTTGTATAATTATAGGTACGGATTCTCATACGGACATCTCCTGTATGTTTTTCCATTTCTTTTATTCTATCACGTTAGAAGCGGAAATGCAAAAAAAAGAAAGAATTTTAGTCCCAATGCAGTTTCAGTCCGGTTCCGCATTCTCCAATTTCCATTTCCTTCAAGAACTCTGCCTTCACACGAAGTGAAGTACAGTGACATGGATATAAGTGCGGAATCTGATGTTTCTTCATATACGCAATCGTCTTATGCACACTTTCATTTACGTCAAATAAATGAAATCCTCCAATAATGCCTTTAATGACCTGATGTCCGGTTACCCTTTTTGCATATTCTGCAATATTACAGATGCCGGCATGGGAACATCCTGTAATAATATA